>NZ_LT707415.1 GCF_900155585.1 Aedoeadaptatus urinae
CTCTTATACCATTTAATTAACTTGGTTCAGTGCTGTCTCTTTCGAAACAGCTTATTTAGTATATCTCGCAGGCCATGCTTTGTCAAGAACTTTTTAATACTTTGTAAAAATTCTTTCCGCACGCCTCACGCGATAACTTTTTGATTTTACCATTTGAGGCAGAATTTTGTCAACCCGTTTTTAAAGATTGTTTCCTTATAAAACAGGGCCCGATTTAGTGGGCAAGTAATATTATACGCACTGAGTTATTTCTTGTCAATATGAATTTTACGTCAATTTATTCGGTCGTTAACTCACTTTTACGATCTCTTTCGTCTGTTCGATCAGACTCCACAGATCCGGATCCGATGCCAGACGATAGGCCCGCTCAAAGTCGTCTAGTGCTTCCGCAAATTTTCCCGCCCTGTAGTTGAGTATCCCGCGATTCATATAGGCCGTTCGATTGTCTTTTTCTCTTTCAATGACTTCCGCGAGTATTTCCACGGCCTCTCTTTCTTTGCCGACGGCAGCGAGGGCGATGGCCAGGTCGTTTTCGATCTCACCGTCTTCACCGCAGGACGCCGCCTCTTCCAAAAAGCGGATGGCGTTTTCCATGTCCTTCATGCCGTAATAGGCCATGCCTAATATATGGGCGCAGGTGGCGGGCTCCGTATGGCGGGAGTCGATGGACTGAATGGCTTCGATGGCTTCTTCATATTTTCCGTAGTGGAGATAGGTTTTTGCCCCGTCGATAGCCGCCGGCTCTTGTAATCGCTCCAATGCGCGGCGCAGTTGATCCTTTAATAGATCGTCTTCCGCCAAGTTCAGCGCCTTTTCGCTATAAAATTTCGCTTTAATATACATGGCCTGGGCTTCGTAAATGCGACTCAATGCGGCATAGGCTTCGGCGCAATTTTCATCTTCTTCTATTATAGCCTCATAGCGGTCGGTGATTTCTTTTAAAAGGTCGGAGAGGTCCGAGTCTTCGCTCCAATTTTGATTATAAATGCCCTCCATTGCGGCGGTGGTTTCCAGGCGATCCTCCACGCTTCCCCGTATTCTTTCCTTTGCCCGAGTCATGAGATAGATTTCTTCCGCTCCGTTTCGCTGAAATGCCGAGGCTATTTGCCCGTCGATGGCTTTCAGTGCATCGTCGGCATTTTCCTTTAGAAATTTCAAATAGGCGTCGGCATAGGGAAATTCTTCGTCCAAGGCCACGACGATACACATGGCGGTGAAGATATGGCGATAGTCCATGATGCCGTCTTCATCCTGTGTCTTGATCTCCTCGATTAAATGCTTTTGCAATATGGGAAGGGGAGCGCCACCTAAAATATGTTTTTTGCCGGGCATTTGCTCGAGAAAGCCGATGGCGTCGTACCATTCGCTTAAATATTTTTTACTGTCCATGGTCCTTCCTTTCGTCCATATGGTTTTTGTATTTTCCTTTTTCGTAATAGATGTAGCGCCTCGTGGCGCCTAAGGTGATACCCCGCACCTGTTTCGACGCTTTCAGGGGATCGTCCGCGGGCACGAAGTCCGGATGGCTTTTTAAAAAGTCCACCACGGCTTGGCGGCCCAGCTCGGGATCGTCTACGGGCAAGATGCCGCCGATGTATTTGTTTTCCGCAAAGTAAAAATCTTCTTTGAGGGCAAGGTACATGGCCTCATCCATCCAATGCTTCTCTTTTAAGAAGCGATAGAGGAAGAGGTGCTTGCCCTGCCGATTTTTTATAGGCTGCTCGTGAATATTTTCCATAAGGGAGACGGCCATACCCATGTAGAAATCCGATGGCTTTACACCCCGCCGCTTCAGCTCGTCTCTTACGGCGAGAAAGGCATCTTCGTCATAATAATTTTCCACGACGGTGGCGAAGTTTTTTAACAGCAGCACCTCTTCCCCGTTGAGGACATCGGTGCGAATGACCTCATAGGGGGGCTCGTCGTCGTAGATGATGCGAAATTCCTCGGCCCGCCGGCGCAGCTCCGTCCCTCGCAGCAGCTTCAAAAACCCGATTTGAATCTTTTTCGCGCGAAGAGGCACCACCCGATCGAAGCCCGTAAGAAAGCTTTCCATGTCTTCTCCGGGAAGACCCACGATTAAGTCCACGTGGATATGCACCTTATCCCGGTCGATAAGGTCCATGGCTTTCTTCATCTTCTCGAGATTCGTGCTTCGATGAATGCGGCGGTTCACCTCGGGATTCACCGACTGGATCCCCGCTTCGATTTGAAAGAGCCCTGCCGGCGCCTCGTTAATGACTCCCGCTACATCCGGTGTCATGTGCTCCAGATTCATTTCGAAGTGAATGCACATGTCCTTCGGCGCTTCGTCGATAAAAAAGCGCAGGATTTCTTTGGTGCGCTCGGGGCGAATGTGAAAGCTACGGTCCACAAATTTCACCAGCTGCGTGCCCGTATTAAAAATCCGCCTCATCTGCTCTTTGATTTCATCCACGCTGCGGTAGCGCACGTCGTCGTCTTGAGAAGACAAGCAGTAGCTACAGTGGTAAGGGCAGCCCCGCATGGACTCGTAATAGACGATGCGGTGGTCTAGGGCTTCCTCGTCGTAACCGGCGGGCAGTTCGCTAATGGCAAAGGTATCTTTCAAAGGCACGGAAAAAATCTCCCCGTCCCTTCGATAGACCAGACCCGGCACCTGTTTCCGGTCCGCCTCCCCTTCCAAACAGGCGAGAAAATCGTCGAAGCTCCTCTCCCCTTCGCCTCGCAAAATGCCGTCGATCCAGGGCTCCGCTTCCATGCGCTCGGCGCTGTCGTAGGTGGCCTCCGGACCGCCGACATATTGCTTTATAAGAGGAAAGGCCTTTCGTATATAGCGACCCAGCATTTGTATCTGCGACCAATTCCATATATAGGCGGAATAGAGAATGGCATCGGGCCTTTCCCTCAGGATTTTTTGCAGCATGACATCTCTCGATTCGTTGATGGTCATTTCCAGAAGAGCCACGGGGCGTTTCGTCGATGCGCGTAGCAGGCGCACGGCCAAATTCGTATGGACGTAGCTGGCGTTGAGGGCGACCAGTAAAGCTTTCATACTTCCTCCATAAAAAAAGAGGCTTTCGCCTCTCTCTTACATTTTGTCCGGGGCTTCGATACCCAAAAGATCTAAGCCGATACGGATCATATTTTTGACGCCGTAAACCAAAAGCAGGCGAGCCTGTTTCAGTGCTTCGTCGTCGACGAGAATGGGCGTATTGGTGTAGTACTTGTTAAATGTCTTCGCGCAGTCGGTGATGTAACGAGTCACGAAATAGGGCTCGTACTTTTCGTGGCTGTCGACGATCACTTGATTGAAGCCGTAAAGCTTTTGCAACAGCTCTTTTTCTTCTTCCGATGAAAGCAGGGATGCATCCACTTTGTTTTTCGGATCGAAGCCGCCTTTTTCCAACAGAGAATTCATGCGTGCGTGAGTGTATTGCACATAAGGCCCGGTTTCGCCGTCGAAGCTTAAGGTGCGGTCCCAATCGAAGACGTAGTCTTTAATTCGTTGATTAAAGAGCTCTTGGAATTTCACGGCGCCGATGCCCACTTGACGGGCAAGCTCGTCGCGATTTTCCATTTTCATGCCACCGGTTTCTTCACGCTCTTTCAAAATGTCTTCCACCTTGTCCACGGCCCGGTTCAGTACGTCTTCCAGATAGACGACTTTGCCCTTACGCGTGGACAGAGTGCCTTCGGGCAAAGAAACCATGCCGAAGGGCACGTGGATGCAGTCGTCGGCCCAATCGTAGCCCATTTCCTTTAAAATGGCCTTTAATTGTTGGAAGTGGAGATTTTGCTGACTGCCTACGACGTAGATGTTTTTGTAGAAATCGTAGTGCTCTTTTCTGAAAATCGCCGTGGCAATGTCCCGCGTCAGGTAGATGGTGGAGCCGTCGCTTTTAATAATAATAGAGGGCGGCAAATTGTACTTGTCCAAGTTAATGATCTGTGCTCCTTGGTCTTCCACCAACAGGCCCTTCGCCTTGATTTCATCCACGGCCTTGACCATTAAGTCGGAGTAATAGGATTCGCCGCGGTAGGAATCGAAGTCCACGTCCAGCATGTCGTAGACCCGCTTAAATTCTTCCAAGCTTAAATCGCGGAACCATTGCCAAAGGGAAACGGCCTCTTCGTCGCCGCTTTCCAGCTTTCTGAACCACTCTCTGGAATTGTCCAAAAGCTCCTTGTCCTCTTCCGCCTCTTTGTTGATGCGCACATAGAGCTTTACCAGCTCGGGAATGGGGTTTTTCTCGATGACTTCGTCGTCGCCCCAGCGCTTGTAGGCCTCGATCATCATGCCGAATTGGGTGCCGTAATCACCTAAGTGGTTAATGGCCTCTACCTTATATCCCAAGTGCTTGTAAATGCGCTTAATGGAGTCGCCGATAATGGTGGTGCGAATATGGCCGATGTGAAAGGGCTTGGCAATGTTGGGCGAGGAATATTCCACGATGACGGTCTTGCCTTCGCCTAAATTCGACGCGCCGAAGCGGTCGCCCTCTTCCACCACGGCCTTCAGCACGTGATCGGCCAGGGTCTTCGTGTCGATGAAAAAGTTCAGATAAGGACCGGCGACGACGATGTCGGCAATGCCTTCCATGCCTTCCAGCTTTTCCTTCAGCTCTTGGGCGATAATGGCAGGATTTTTCCGCATGGTCTTTGCCAAAGTAAAGGTGGGGAAGGCGTAGTCCCCCATTTTTCTCTCCGGCGGCGTTTCAATTTTGAATAGTAAATCTTTTTTATCCAGCCCCGTTTCCCGAGCCAGGCCCTCTGCTATTTGTTCTTTAAAATCGATCATAGTCTCTCCTATCTTAAGTATGCAATGGTCACGCCACTGCCGCCTTCTGCCGGCTCGGCATCTTCCTGCTTTTTAACCGACGGGTGATGGCGCAGGTATTCCTTTACTTTCTTGCGCAGCGTCCCCGTGCCTTTTCCGTGAATAATACGTATGCGGTCCAAGGACGCCAGGTAGCCGTCGTCCAAGGCTTTTTCCAAAACGGGCTCCGCCTCTTCGAAGGTCTTGCCCCGAATGTCGATTTCCGTTTTGGCGTGCTTCTGTTTCTTTTGGCGCACCTTCGACGCGTTGACCTTTTTCTCCGTGGTGGCCGCCGGCTCGCTTCGAATCAAGGACTCGGCGGATAAGGTCATTTTCATAAGCCCCGCCTGCACCAGCACCTCGCCCTTGGAATCGGGTCCTTCCAGCACCGTGGCGGATACGCCCAAAGATTCCGCAAAAACTTCGTCCCCCGGCTTCAACGCCTTGGCGGGCTTTGCCGCCCGCTTAAGGACGATGCCTTCGTCCTTATCGCGATATTTGTCTCGCCCTTCCCGCAAAAGATCCTGTGCCTGTTGCAAGGTTTGGGCGTCTTCCTTGCGCAGCTGTTCGCGAATGTCGCGAATTTCGGACACGGCGAGATCCGCATCTTCCTTGGCGGATTTTACGATGCGCCGCGCCTCGTCCCTCGCCTTTTGCAAAATTTGATCCTTCTCGGAATTTAAGCGAGCCGCCGATTTTTTTGCCTCGGCCATCTCCCGTCGGTACTCGCCGGTTAATTGGACCAGCTCCGCCTCTCGCTTTTCCAATCGGCTTCGCTCGGCCTCTAAAGTCGAAAGGACGTCTTCAAAGGCGATGTCTTCGCTTTCTAAAAATTCCTCGGCGCCGTCTAAAATTTCCTTCGGCAAACCGAGGCGGGAAGAAATTTCAAAGGCGTTGCTCTTGCCGGGCACGCCGACGTGCAGCCGATAGGTCGGCGTCAAGGTTTCCACGTCAAATTCCATGGAGGCGTTTTGCACGCCCTCCCGCGTCAAGGCGTAAAGCTTGAGCTGAGTGTAGTGGGTAGTGGCCATAAAGCTCACGCCCCTGGCCATAAGGTGCTCGATGATGCTGACGGCCAAGGCCGCCCCTTCCGTTGGGTCGGTGCCGGCGCCCAGCTCGTCGAAGAGCACCAGACTGTTTTCGTTTACGGCCTTTAAAATGTCCACGATGTGAACCATGTGGCCGCTGAAGGTGGACAGGGATTGCTCGATGCTCTGCTCGTCGCCGATGTCGGCATAGACGCCGTCATAGACGCCGATGACCGTGCCGAGATCCGCCGGAATGTGCAGACCGCACTGGGTCATCAGCACCATAAGGCCCAGGGTCTTCAGGCTCACGGTCTTGCCCCCCGTATTAGGGCCGGTAATGATGAGCCCCCGATTCTCGCCGCCCAGCTCCAAGCTTAAGGGAACCACCTTGTGGCGGTCGATAAGGGGATGACGGGCGTTAATGAGCTTCGTCTCCCGCGCCTTTGAAAGCTTGGGGCGAACGGCGTTTTGATCCGACGCCAGCTTTGCCTTGGCGAAAATAAAATCCAGTTGGCCGAAGAGCCGCTCGTTTTCCGCAAAGGCTTCGGGGTACTGCCCCACTTCCTCGGAAAGCTCCTGCAGAATTCGCTGAATCTCTTCCCGCTCCTCCAGTTCCAGCTGACGAATGTCGTTGTTGGCTTCCACGATGGCCATGGGCTCGATATAAACCGTTTGGCCCGAGGCGCTCATGTCGTGGACCAGACCCTTGACCTTGTTTCTGGCGTCGTGGCGTACGGGCACCACGTAGCGGCCTTCCCGCATGGTGACGATGGAATCCTGCAGAGATTCCTGCAGGTCCTTGGCATTTAATATGGACTGCAGCTTGTCCCGTACTTGATCTTTTTTTCGCGCCAAATTGCGCCGTATGCTTTTCAGCGCCGGCGAGGCGTCGTCGTAAATGGAATCCTCCGATTCGATGGTGGCTTCGATGCGCTCACGCAAGTCCCCTTGAGTCCAAAGGGCCGATACCATGGCGCGAATGGAGGGATAGGGGTCTTCCACAGACTCGTCTACATCGGTCATGTACTTGCGCATGCGGGAGACGCCGCGCAAAGAATCGCCGATTTCCAAAAGCTCGCTGATGTGAAGCACGCCGCCGCGAGAAGCGTAGTGGGCGCTTTTCGCCACGGGACGGGCGCCGGATAAGGGCGGCGCCGAACGCTCCACCAACAGGCGAAAGGCCTCTTGGGTCTCCTGCTGCCATTGTTCGATGACGTCGGGATCGGCGGAAAAGGCCATGGATTCACAGCGCGCTTTGCCGATGCTCGACGTCGTCAAATTCTTTATTTGGTCCACGATGTCGTGAAATTCAAGAATGGCTTCGATTTTTGGCGCCATGTCTCCTCCTTTTCTAAATAATACCTCGATTGTAATGACCCCGAGTGAAATTGGTCACCGCCGGCTTCTTAATGGCTTTCCCTTCGATGACCCGATGGGCCTCCGCAATAATTTTATTTAAGTCTTCGCCGATGCGTCCGCGAATTTTTAAGGCCGCGGGCTTCATGGCCATAATGGCCTTCGCCCTGTCTCCCAGGTAAATGGGGACGCTGTTATAGATCTCCGTCATGTCGCCGACGCGGCGGAAGGGGAAGGTGGCGTTGCGCTCGTCCCTCAGCCGATAATTTTTTCTGAAGGCGCAGCTGTCGCACCTCCTATCCACGCCGCAGCCCTTCACCAAACTCATGGGGCAGTGGCGCATGGTCATGGAGCGGGGATAACCGTAGTAAAGGATTTCGCCGCAGGTGCCGAAGCGTCGGTAGAGGGCTTCCAACTGCTGCCTCTTGCACTCGAAGGAGGGAATAATGCTCTCGGCCTCTTTGAAGTGGCGGAAGCTGTAAGCGTTAAAGATATTGAGCCCTTCACCCGCCACGGCGCGGCCGGAAACTTTTTCGAACTGGCCTAAGCTTTGAACGATGCCACCGTGGAAAAAGTTTTTTACTTTTTCGTAGCCCGCCGGCGTTTCGTAGGGAAAGCTGTAGTATACCGGCACGCCCACGCCCTTTAAAAAGTCCATGGCCTCCGGCGAGGGCAGGAAATATAATTCCAGCCGATCGAGGAGCTCGTAGGGCAAATCGTAAATGGCCTCTTCCTCCGAGATCTCTACTGTGAGCAGGGTTTTCTCCGGATTCTTCTTTATAAAGTTTTCGGCGAAAGTAAATGTCGGGCGCTCCCGTCCTTCATTTTTTTCGTAGCTTGCAAGGGCCCGCCGGCGAAGATCGTTGACCGTGGAGATGGGGAGAAAGACGTCGTCGTCCATATCCAGTGTCACCTTGTTCAGGGCATAGACGGAACCGTCGAATTTTCCGAGATTTTCCCGAATGCGCTCCTTGTTTGCCTTCGCCTTTTGCGCCCGCTCCAGGGCAACATCTCCCAGGGCTTCAGCGCGGTGGTCGCCGGATAAGGTGAAGCGTGGCACCTCGCCGATATGGGCGTAAAAATGGCCGTCCACATTTTGCGTGCCCGCAATCTCTTCCGCTTTCTTCCCCGCCGCTTCGTTAAGCTTCACGGAAGAGAGACGAAGAATCGTGGTCCCTACGTCCGGCTCAAAGGGGAGCTTTATAATATGTTCCGCCTTGCCGGCGAAGGTGTGCCGCTTCTTTTCGCCGTCCACGGTAAATTCCAAGAGGTCCCCCTCGTCGGGTACCGTCTTCCAGTCCACATGGGTACCTCGGACGGGATCGTTGGCCGCCACGACGCCGATCTTTACGCCGCGGTGATTGGGACGTGTCTCGGTGATAAAGGCGTTGCCGAAATCGCCGAAGC
This sequence comes from Aedoeadaptatus urinae, assembly GCF_900155585.1. Lineage (GTDB taxonomy): Bacteria > Bacillota > Clostridia > Tissierellales > Peptoniphilaceae > Aedoeadaptatus > Aedoeadaptatus urinae. The sequence continues at coordinate 8,590 of NZ_LT707415.1, forward strand.
CCACGCCCTTGGTGTAAGAGCGGTTAAACATTTGGGCCATGTCTTCCACGCGAAAGTCTTCGCCGCCCAAGGCCTTGTTGTAATTAGAGGTGACCACCGCCACGTATTCCGGACTTTTCATGCGCCCTTCCAATTTGAAGGAATAGACGCCGGCTTCCGCCAAGCGGTCCACGAATTCGATGGTGTTTAAATCCCTGGGGCTGATGATATATCCCTTGTCGTAAACGGTATGTCCCGCCTCGTCCTCGATGGTGTACTGCTTTCTGCAGGGCTGGGCGCAGTTGCCGCGATTGCCGCTTCGCCCGCCGATATAAGAGCTCATTTCGCATTGGCCGCTGATGGAGACGCAGAGGGCGCCGTGACAAAAGGCTTCGATGTCGAGATCCGTGCCTTCTTTAATGCGGCGAATTTCGTCGAGGGAGATTTCTCTTCCCACCACCACGCGGCTAAAGCCCATCTTTTCCAAATAACGGGCGCCCTCCAGATCCATGACGCTCATCTGGGTGGAGGCGTGGAGTTCGAAATCGGGCAAATACTTCGCTACCAATTCCGCAAAGCCGATGTCCTGCACGATCAAAGCATCCACGCCTATTTCGTAAAGCTCCGCCGCGTAATCCAAGGCCCGCTCGCACTCTTCGTCGGAAAGCAAAATGTTTAATGTGACGAAGACGCGCTTGCCCCTGACATGGGCATAGGAGACAGCTTTCGCCATCTCCTCTGCCGTGAAATTCTGTGCACTTGCCCTGGCGGAAAATTCCTTCCCGCCTAAATATACGGCGTCGGCGCCGCTGTTAATGGCCGCGTAAAAAGACGCCATGCCTCCCGCCGGTGCCAAGAGCTCTACATTATTCCTGTTCATGGTCACCGCGCAGGACGTAAATTTCCTTATTCAAATCCACGAGACGCATTTGCGTTTCGTAATTCTTTTCTTCCAGCTCGCGAATCTTATCGTCCTTTTCTTTCAGATGTTCTTCGGAACCGGCTTTTTCTTCGACCAAGGCGGCATTTTCCCGCTCCAGCTTTTTCTTTTCGTCGTCCAGCTCTTTCAGGCGAGATTCCAATTCCTCGAGGCGATTATCCTTCGCCGTCAAAGCATCGTTCGCTTCCTTCAGGCGTTTGTTCAGCGCGTCGATTTCTTCAAGCTTTTCCTTCACGCCTTGGGCATCTCCCGCCAAAGCATCGGCCGCCTCTTGGGCCCGAGCTTCCTTATTCTTTTCATCCAGAGCATTTAAAAGACTTAAAATATAAACCTGTACGTCGTTTAAGCGATAGTTGTGGCTTTCCACATCCCGAATGCGCTCATTGGCCTCATCGGCCAAGGACTTGACGTAAGCGTCGTCGTCTTCTCCGATAACATGAAAGGTCATGCCTGCAATTTCAACCTGTACGCGCGTCTTTGTCATCTCACACCTCTTATTAAGATCGTAATTTGGCGTCAAACTTCTCTTCGATTCCTTCGATAATGCCGTCTACAATATGGGCGATTTCCGATTCCTTCAGCGTGCGTTCGGCGTGACGGAAGGCCAGCTTCAGTGCAATGCTCTTCTTGCCTTCTTCGATGCCCTTGCCGAAGTAGACGTCAAAGACAGCCACGGATTCGAGAAGTTCGCCGCCTTCTTTTTCCACATAGTCCAGCAAGTCCTGTGCCGGGAGCTGCTTGTCCACGATAAAGGCCAGGTCCCGCTCGATGGAGGGGAAGCGGGCGATGGGCTTGTAGGTAATAATGTCCTTCGCCATGGGCACGATTTTCGAGAAGTCCAACTCGGCCATGTAGACGGGCTGTTTCATGCCCAGGTCTGCTTGAGCCTTCGGGTGAATGCAGCCGAATCGACCGATGCATTCCTCTTCGATATAAACCTCCGCTTGGCGTCCCTTGTGGAACAGAGGGAAGTCTTGTACCTGCACGAAGCGCACCCCTTCGATACCTAAGCGTTTCAAAACGGTGGCCACGGTTTTTTTCAGGTAGTAGAAATCTTCTTCGCCGTAGAAACCGATGGCGAGCTTCATATATTCCTTGGGCAGGCCGTCGGCGTCTTTGTCCACAGAGAACACATTGCCGAATTCAAAACCATAAGCCGAGGGGTTTTTGTAGCTCATGTTCTTCACGAAAATATCCAACATATTGGGAAGAAGGGTGGTCCGCATAATGGAGTACTCTTCGCCCAAAGGATTGGAAATTTTTACCGCTTCTCTCAAGGGGTCGTCGGCCGCCAATTGAATCCGGTCGAAAGCAGAGGGACCCATGAAGGAATAAGTCATAAATTCGTCGAAGCCGGCTGCGAGAAGCACTTGTTCTGCGCTCTTTTGCACCCGGCGGAACAAGCTCTTGCCCCCGCGGGTCAAGGTGCCCTTTAAGGGTAGCGGCGTAATGTTGCCGAAGCCGTAAATCCGTCCCACTTCTTCCGCCAAGTCTTCCCAAATGTGCAAGTCGCCTCTGAAGGTGGGAATCTTTGCGTGTAGGTCGTCGCCGTCGAGGGTGGTGGGAATCAAGAGAGATTCTAAAATTTTTACCATGCCTTCTCCGGAAATATCCGTGCCTAAGAGGGCGTTAATACGGCTCACTTTGGCATCGACGGTCCAGGGCGTAACTTCCTTCGGGTAGTGATCGAAGCAGCCCTTGGCCACTTTTGCCGCGCCGATTTCCACGGCCAGTTCGCAGACGCGGTCCACGGCTTCCTTCGCCGTGTTGGGATCCAAGCCTTTTTCAAAGCGGGTGGAGGCTTCCGAGCGCAGGCTTTGGCGCTTGGAGGTCTTGCGAATGTGATCGGCTTCGAAATTGGCGCCTTCCAAAACGACGGTGGTCGTCTTTTCGTTGACGCCGGAAATGTCGCCGCCCATGACACCGGCGAGACCGATAATGCCGTCTCTGTCTGCGATGACGATGTCGTCTTCGCACAAGGTATGTTCGTTGCCGTCCAGGGTGTGCATCTTTTCTTTATCCTTCGCCATGCGCACGTGGATTTCCTTGCCGTTTAAGTGCTCCAGGTCGTAGGCGTGAAGGGGTTGGCCGAATTCCAACATGACGTAGTTGGTTAAGTCGACGATATTGTTAATGGGGCGCACGCCTGCGGCCATTAAGTCGTTTTGCATCCATTGGGGCGAAGGTTTGACCTCCACATCCGTGAGCATGCGCAAGTAAAAGCGCGACGCATTTTCCGTTTCCACATTGAGTCCGTTAAAGGCGTCTTTCATGGACACGTCGCTATCTTCCGTGACGGTGACACTCTGTTGTCTCAAGGTGCTGCCCGTGGAAGCCGCCGTTTCGATGGCCATACCGCGAACGCTTAAGCAGTCCGGGCGGTTCGGCGTGATTTCAAGCTCGATGACTTCCTTGTCCAGCTCCAACACCTTGGTGTAGTCGCTGCCCAAGGGGGTGTCTTCCGGCAAAATATGAATGCCGTCGCGAGCGTCCTTGGGAATGACGGAGGTGTCCAGGCCCACTTCTTCCAAGGAACACATCATGCCCTCGCTGGGAAGGCCGCGCATCTTCGTCTTTTTAATTTTCAATCCGCCGGCCAGCTTTGCGCCGTCTAAGGCCACGGGGACCACGGCCCCTTCAAAGACATTCTTAGCGGCGGTTAAAATTTGTTTCACTTCGCCGCCTACGTCGATTTGGCAAACCACTAATTTATCCGCATCGGGGTGGGGTTCGATTTTTAAAATTTTTCCAACGACCACGCCTTCCAGGCCCGCGCTGCGATCGATAATGGATTCCACGTGATTGCCCGTGGCGGTAATTTCGTCGCACATGCTCCGCGTGTCGCCGGAGAGTTCTACGTATTTTTCAAGCCATGATTTAGGTAAAAACATCCTTCAGCACCTCCTAGAATTGAGACAAGAAACGGTCGTCGTTTTCAAACATGAGGCGAATGTCCGTAATGCCGTATTTAACCATGGCGATACGGTCGATGCCCATACCGAATGCGAAGCCGCTGTAAACGTCCGGATCGATGCCGCAGTTTCTGAGGACGTTGGGGTGAACGACGCCGGCGCCCAATAGTTCCATGCTCCAGCCCGTGTGATTGCAGGCGGGGCAGCCTTCACCGTGGCAAACGAGGCAGGTGACGTCGACTTCCGTGGAAGGTTCCGTAAAGGGGAAGTTATGGGGACGGTATCTGATTTGCATATCGTCACCGAACATTTCCTTGACGAAGACATTTAATGTGTCGATTAAATTGGCCAGGCTCACGCCCTTATCTACGACCAAGCCTTCGAATTGATGGAACATAGGCGAGTGGGTGTCGTCCACGTCGTCGAAGCGGAAGACGCGGCCGCTGCTGACAATGCGAAGGGGCGCGCCGTATTCCTTCATGGCGCGGATTTGCATCGGCGATGTGTGGGTGCGAAGCAAGGTCTTGTCGTCGATGTAGAAGGTGTCGCTCTTATCGCGAGACGGGTGGTTCTTCGGCGAATTCAAGGCGTCGAAATTGTTTTCGACACTTTCGATTTCCGGACCGTCTACGACGGTAAAGCCCATTTCCACAAAGAGATCTTCCAATTCCTCCTTGGTCTTTAAGAGAGGATGGCGGTGACCGACGCGCAGTTTTCCCGCGTCCAAAGTCACGTCTAAGTATTCATCTTCCATGCGCGCTTCGTAGACGCTTTCTTTTAAGCTGACGATTTTTTCATCGAGCTTTGCCTGTACGGCTTCCCGCACCTCGTTGGCATAACTGCCGACGACGGGGCGTTCTTCTTTAGGCAATTTGCCCAGGCCTTTTAAAATTTGCGTCAACTCGCCTTTTTTGCCGAGATATTGCAAGCGAATTTTTTCCAATTCGTCGATGACCTTTGAGTCGTCGATGGCCGACATGGCGTCGGATTGTAATTTTTCAAGCAGCTCTTTCATAAGTACCCCCTTCGGTATGTGCTCTGATCTAATGGTTCATTATACCATAGAATATTGATCTATAAGGCTTTCCGAGGCAATTTCTGTAGTGAAAATATGAATCTTGCCTTAAATTAAAGTCTATGTTATAATCACATAGTCAACGCGTAAGGCGACATAGCCAAGTGGTAAGGCGCGGGTCTGCAACACCCTTATCCCCGGTTCAAGTCCGGGTGTCGCCTCCAAAACCGTCGAGAAATCTCGGCGGTTTTTTTATTGCGAATTTTAAGAAAATTCCTTTTTCCTTTTTAGCGAAGAAGATTTTGTTCGCTTTAATATAAATAACAGCCCGCAGCTATGCCGAGGGCTGTTTTTATTCAGCTTTATCTGATTGTGCTTTCACATTATTGAGATTCGATAAGATTCCCACGACGGCAAAAAACAAGACGACGATCCTGAAGTAGAACCAGGTATAATCCACAAAACTCATTAAAAAGAAGCCGGCGAGAGAAGCTATGCAGGCGATCTGCAGAATTTTTATCTTACCCTCTTTGCCGCTTTTGTTTTGCGCAAAACTCGAAAGCGCCTTTAAAACGATTTTTGCCACATAAGATAATAAAAAGATGACGGAAAACATGCCCGCCTCGATAGCGAGTTGTAAATATAAATTGTGGCTATGAGCGACGGTCGAAAGCTCATTCACCTTGTAGCTTTCGAAGACCTTCTGGAAGATGTCGCCGCCAAGTCCCACGCCGCCTACCCATTGGTAGTCCCCTTTCATCAACGACGCAGCCTCGTAAATCATGCGGCGGTATCCGAGGGAAGAGTCATTTTTGTTGAAGATCGACATGACCCGCACCTGAATGGTCTGTGGCATAAAGAAAAACGAAATCAACCCCATCATTAAAAAGATCGGCAACAACCGCGGTTTGTACAATGCGATAAACACCGCCATGGCGAAAGCAAAGGAGCCCCACGCCGAGCGGGAACCCGTCGCCAATAAGACGTACAACGAGAGCAGTAGTGTCATAGCCGCCAGTGCTTTTACGATTTTGGAATCGTGCACTAGGAAAAGTCCGCAAACCAAAGGCAGGACGAGAAGATAAAATTCGCCTAATATATTGGGGTTGCCAAGGGTGCTGTAAACTCGACCGCTTAATTCCTGGCTAATGCTGATATCCGTCTGGGATAGATTAACCGATACGCCGATGACGTGTTTTTGTAAGATCCCGTAAACGCTCACCATTAGCGCTGCAAAAGCTAAGGCGATCACCACTTTTGAAAGATCCTCCCAAGATCTAATCTGATTGATGAATACAGAAAATATAACGAAGACTGCACCGTATATTAACCCATAAGGGAGGCTAAGGGCGGGATGTATTGAAAATACCGTCGCGAGGACTATGGTGATCATAAATAAGACGAAGAAGTCTTCGAAAGGTCGCTTCGCATTATCTTCTCTGTTTATCAGTCCGAGAATCCAAAGGCCGAAGGCCATTAGGAGGAGATATATATTGGACCACAAACTGTCGGGGATCACGCTACATAACACGAGGCCCACGCCCATGACAAGGGGGATGTGTTTTGAAAGCAAGGCCAGAAGACTGAAAAGTAAACTATGGTTTGCAAGCCATTCCAAAAGCGTTTGAAGCTTGCTCTCTAAAAATCCGTAAAGAGTCGCCAACCCCTTTCGAATCATCGAGTCTTCCCAGGGATTGTATCCTAAATTACTTCTAAACCGTTGAATGATATGCTCCATTTAATCACCCGAGTATTGGATTTTAGAGAGTCTGATTTGATCCAGCATTACGATGCCGGCGCTGTAATCATTGGACTGACCTACAAAGTAATTGGTCTCGCCGATGAGAATGCCTTTTTCTGTCGGCGTACCTTTGGCTTTGATATGAATGGTCACTTTTTCGTAAAGATCCTTCTCCACAGAAAGCGTCTTGCCGTTAAAGGTAAAATCCTCGTCATCTAAAGGTTTCCTGTCTACCGATTCAATGGTACCCAGGGTGATGGACTGTTGAACATCCTTAAAGGGGGCGCCGACTTTTATCTTCTCGGCTATTTCTTTTTCCAAATAAGGGACGACAATCGTAAGCTCTGCTTCCCTCTCGCCTCCTTTTGTCGAAGTACGACCTTCCGCGATGTTTATTTTATTTGCAAAGAGAACGACCGATGCGATGCATGCAACGACGATGAGAACATCAAATAGTCTTATCTTATTTTTCATTTTCTACCTCGATGTTTTTTATTTTTCCGTGAACTTGCAAGTCTCCGACGGTAAAAGTCAGTTCTTCGCCGAGTAGGCACTTTGTGCCGTTGATATAGATTCCGTCGTCACCGAGTTTCGCCCGTGTGGCCACATTTATTCTGAGGGACTTAAAATTATTTCCTTCCCCTCGCCCGTCTTCTGTTCCTCTGTATTCCGACGACGGATTGTCGATAGGATTCCCTACGGAATAAGATGCCACGGTACCGATGGTGTTATTACGCCGCTTGTCGATACATACATCGCCTTCTTTAATGGCTTCCGTACTCACAGCTTCAATTTCATCAGCTTCGATGGTAATCACGCCGTTGCTCCCGTTTACGTCGCCTTGGTCCATCGTTTTTTGACGCACGATAATGACGAGGAAAGCTACAAGGAGAAGAATAAATAGAATATCTAACAGTTTAAGCTTTTTTGTTGCCATGAATTGCTCCTTCATATGTTTTTTCGATCTTTCTGATAATTGCCTCTCGATTGATTTCTTCAGTTACGATGCGCTCAGCATTGCTGACAAGCTTCTTTCGTAAATCGGGATCCTTCAAAATTGCCGACGCCTTTTCCGCTAAGGCACCCTTGTCGCCAAAGGGATAGGTTAGAGCGCTTTCGTTCTCCTCATTAAAATAATCCGACGCCCCGCAATTTTGCGTAATTAACAGTGGCGCCTTACATTGAGCAGCCTCTACGATGGAAAGGCCGAAAGCCTCTTCCCGGGAATGATTAACATAAAGATCAGCTGATTTCAAATAATCATAGGGCTTGGAATTGTAGCCCAGCATTATGATTTTATCTTCCAAATGGTATTTTTCGATTTTCTTTCGAGTTTCCTCTTCCAAACGGCCGTTACCTATAATGAGAGCCTTCACATTTTCCACTTCGTGAAAAAGAACCTCTAACGCGTCGATGAAAAATAGAGGTCCCTTTTCTTCCGATAATCTTCCCACAGAAAGAATCCACTTCTCCCCTTCGGGCTTCTCGACGATTTCGTCAGATTCAATAAGTGGAAAAGGCGGAGGAAGTGTAATGATCTTTTCAGGATGAACGCCTTCTTCAATAAGCTTTTCTCTGACGATGGAGCTGACGGCAAAAATAGAATGGTTTCTCGTAAAAAACAAACGGTTGAATACGGCCGCATTCTTATTGATCACCGACACCATATGCCGCGTATTGATAATCGGAGCCCTCATGCCTATAAGTGAACTTAAAAAAGCAATGCCGTTTTCACGCATAAAGTGCGTATGCACGACATCGACGTGATTTGCTTTGACGTAGTTTTTTATTTTAATGGCGGCCCTTAAATCTAAAGAGGAACTCATGGATACATGAGTGGCCATCATCCCGATTTCCTTAAATTCGCTCAGACCGTCTCCGTCGATATTATAGACGAGTTCATGGGTAATAGAAGGATTATTTGTATTGACGAGGTTCTTGATGTAACTTTCACTGCCGCCTCTGCCGACATAGTTTAAAATATGTAGAACTTTCATACCATCATCTTTCATCCTTCGTTACGCACTCGTTTTTACCTAATGTTTCAAAAATGATTTTAGCAATCGAGAAATCAAAAGTCAATTTTATTAAGCTTAGGTATCCGTTTCTGATAGGCTTCAGGTAATAAGCCATTATAGGCTAGAAATCTATTTATCTTTAACATTCATCCCGAAAATCATACCCAGCAACATACCGATGGAGGTTCCGATTGCCAAATTTTCCGCGCCAAAGGCGACTCCCACCGCCGTACCCAGGCCCATGCCGATGGCCATGCCCTCAGCTATATGATCCTCGGCTTTCTCTTCTTCACCCGTATCGCCTGAATGCTGCGATTTTTTTGCTCTATGAATCGCGTAAATGGCCAGTATGCAGACTAATATGAGCGGCAAAAGGATTCTGATGATTGTCATTGAGTAGTCTCCTCTTCATGTATTGGGCAACAAAAAAGCCCGGTATAAACCGAGCTTGGAGCGGAAGACGAGATTCGAACTCGCGACCCTCGCCTTGGCAAGGCGATGCTCTACCACTGAGCCACTTCCGCAAGTGGTGCCCAGAGCCGGAATCGAACCAGCGACACGCAGATTTTCAGTCTGCTGCTCTACCGACTGAGCTATCTGGGCAAGGTCGTCAGCGACAACCTTTTTCTATCTTACAGAAACTTAACGCATCTGTCAAGAATTTTTACCTGCGGTGTAAAAAATTACCTTCCCTACTCTGCCTCGTGAGCGGAGAGCATGGCCTCGAGCTCCGCCTCGTCGAAGTGATATCTGCGATTGCAGAAATGACAGGTGGCTTCGCAGCCGTGATCCTCTTTGATCATTTCCCGAATGTCGAAATCCGGCAGGGCGGCAATGGAATCCGCTACCTTCTCCTTGGAGCATTCGCAGACATAGGCGATGGGCGTCTCGCTTAATAGCTTCAATTCGTAACCGGGCAAGAGAGCGTGCAAAAGCCCCTTTGTATCCAGCCCCTGGTCCAACAGCTCAGTCACGGACTTGACGCCCTTCAATGTCTTTTCCAGGTGATCGATCTCGTCGCTGTCGGCGCCGGGCATAACTTCGATAATAAAGCCGCCGGCGTGTTTCACGCTTAAATCCTTGTCTACGGCGACCCCCAGACCCACTGCCGAGGGAATCTGTTCGGACTGATACAGATACTGTGCCACGTCTTCGCCGATTTCGCCGCTCACGAGGGCGACTTTTCCCGTGTAAGGCTCGCGCATGCCCAAGTCCATGGTGACGGTCAGGGTGCCGGGCAGGCCTACAAGGGCGCCGACGTCCAGCTTGCCGTCGCTTTCCCGGCTTGGAAGGTCCGCTTGCGGATGATCCACATAGCCTTTAATTTGGCCGTCGTTATGTCCGGTGACGACGATTCGTCCCAAGGGACCGGAACCATCCACGATCATGGTCATGGACTCGTCCTTGCCCTTTAATTTGTTCCGGATCAAGAGCCCGGCGATTAAGCTTCGGCCCAAAGCCGCCGTGGCCGTCGCCGAGGTTTGATGGGTGATGCGGGCGGTCTCCACTAAGGCTGTGGCCGTGGCCACGCTCACTTTGATCGTTCCCTTTTCATTTATTGCGCGAATACATGTATCGGTCATAAAACTCCTTTATTCATCGATTCCCGCGACGACACTGATTCGCTTCGATTGATCTGTCGCGGGAGAAAAGCTATAGCCGTCGTAGATGGCGAGCACCTTCATGCCCGCTTCCTTTAAGCATCGTCTCACGGTCTCTTCGTCGTAAACATATTCCTCGTGGACCTCGTCGAAGCGCTCGTAGGCCCCGTCCTCTCCTTCTAAAAAGGCGGTAATGGCGTAGCGATTTATCCGTCCGTCGAAGTGATTTTCCCAAGTTAAAAAGTAGCCCTCTTCGTCGCGAATTTCCTTCAGGTCGCCGTATTCCCGAAAACGGGCGGCGGTGTTTAAGTCGAAGAGGAAGCGCCCGTCGTCCTTTAAATGGGCACGAACCTGTTTAAAGCAGGCCAAAAGCTCCGCCTCGGCAGGCAAATAATTGAGCCCGTCGCAGAGACAGAGGATCAGGTCGAAGGAGTGGCTGAAGGAAAAATCCCTCAGATCCATCTTCGTCCACTTGGCACGAGGATTTTTATAGAGCCGCCGGTAGGCCTGCATCAGCATTTCCTCGGAGCGATCGAAGCCCGTGACGTTGCCGATGGACGTCAGTTTTTCCGCCAGCTTTCCCGTGCCCATGGCCATTTCCAAAATATCAAAGCGGTCCCCTTCGCCGGCTACTTCTTTTACCCAGCGAAAGGCCTCGTCGTAGTCGTAATTAGCCATGACGGCGTCATAGATCAGGCTGAAGGCCTCGTATTCATTCACTGAGTCGCTTCTCCAGTTCCGTTAAAATCGAGGAGGCCTCACCGTCGAATACCACATCCGCCATGTGATCGTAGGGCGTGGAGCCCTTGTTGATGATGATGAGATGCTCAACCATTCGCGGCAAATAAGCCACGGGCATGACCTTTAGGGAGCTGCCCACGACGATCATGGTGTCGGCTTTTTCCGTGGCCTTGATAGCGTCGTCGAAGGCTTGGGGCATGGCGTCGCCGAAGAGCACCACATTGGTTCGCATGGTGCCTCCGCATCTCGGGCATTTCGGCGGAATTTCTCCCGACTGCACCCGCTCGTCAAAGGCTTTGAAATCCTCGCGATAGCTACAGCGCTCACACCGCGCCGTGGAAGCGTCGCCGTGAACCTGAAGCACCCGCTTCGCTCCCGCCGCCTGATGAAGGTCGTCGATGTTTTGCGTAATGATTTCGTGAATAAAGCCCTCGTCCTGCATTTTCGCCAAGGCCACGTGACCGGGATTGGGCTTTTTGCCCTCCAGATCCTTTAAAATCGTGTAGCCCTCTCTGTAAAAGCGTTGGGGATCCCCTTCCAGCACGCCGACGGAGAGGGCGTCCTCCGGAACAAAATTGGTGTAGTAGCCCCGATCGCTTCTGAAATCGGGAATGCCGGATTCAGTCGAGATGCCGGCGCCGGTCAAGCAGACGGCGTAGTTTGCTTTTTTTAAAATTTCTGTCGCTTGTGTTAATTTATCCATCATCGACCTCCTATAACATTAATTGAATCACATAAATCACTGCGAGCACGGCCACGGGTATCCATTCCTTTCTGCGCAACACTTTTCTTCCCCGAGGCAAAGGCCGCTTCATGGACGCCCGTAAAATCAAAGCTACGCCTATAACACCGGCCAAAAGAAGAAGCACGGTGGTGGCGTTTTTTATGCCGCCCAATCGCAACACGAGACCGGTTTTTGAAAAGGAAGCGATCCATCGTTCGTTAAAGAAGTAAATAAACAGAATGGACGAAAGGTTATAGAGAAAGTGGGAAAAGATACAGGCCTTTAAGCCACCGTAAAGGTAAATGTATCCCAGGACCAATCCGAAGAGAAAGGGCGCCAGGCTGTTTTGCGCCTCGAAATGAAAGAGGGCGAAAAGTGCCGCCGACAAAACTACGGCGCCTCGCGGACTGCGGCGAGCGAAGCGCTCGCACAACACGCCGCGAAAAAAGAACTCTTCCATAACCGCCGGCGCCAAGGCCACGGTGAGAATCTGCTTGAAAAGCCCGGCGTCGCGAAGGAGATCCAAATTTTGATTTTCCAAAAGATAAATACGGCTCAGGGCATCTAAAAAAATGCCGTTGATCACGAGAATAATGGGAAAGACGGCCACGGTCAAAAGAGCCGCCTCGGCTAAGCCCATGCCCTTATTCGTTTTCGCCGGAAAATTTCGTCTGAAGATAAGGGCCGGCGCAAAAATCGCCACGGCCTCCGTGAGCACGATGCCGAGCAATGGATCGGAACGGGAAAGAATCGGCCCCAACAGCAGAAACAGAATGCCCGCGAGGACACACCACCAGAGCAGGGCGATTGAATTAATCCTCGTAGGTGTAGATATAGGGTTTGTTTCTGTAGTACGGCCCATAATTCAATCCATAGCCCACAATAAAGACATCGTCGATGGTGAAGCCCGTGAAGTCCGCATGAAAATCCACTTCTCTACGGGAAGGCTTGTCCAACATAACCGCCGACTTCACCGACGCCGGTTCCATTTTCTTAATGGCCTCCGTCACCGTCTGCAGGGTGTGGCCCGTGTCGATAATGTCGTCGACGATCAATACGTCCCGCCCCTTCACGTCTGAGCGCAGATCGCCGAAGACCTTCACGTCGCCGGAAGAGGATTCGTTGTTTTCGTAGCTGGAGGTGGTCATAAAGTCGATTTCCATTTTGCTTTTCATTTCGCGAACCAAGTCCGAGCAAAAGACAAAGCTACCACGCAACAGGCCGATGACAAGAATTTCCTTTCCTTCATAGCCCTTATCCACTTCCTTCGCCAAAGCGCGCACGCGTTCGGCAATGGCTTCTCTCGAATACAAAACCAATTCTTTCTTTTCCATGGGATCCTCCTTTATATTGTCCCACCATTATATCATTATCCGACCCATCTTTTCCCCTTCGGTGTTATAATTCTTATAGGTGATAGGATGAAAAAAGAAACATTACACACACTGGCGGCGGATAAACTTTACCTCCTCTCCTCCATGAACGCTCGTGGCGGCGTGGCGGATCGGAAGGATTTTTACGACGCCGTGTTAAAAGAAGGGCGCATGAATTACTTCTTTCTGTGCCAATACATGAGCGAACTGGCCGATGCCGCCCTCATCGACGAGGCGGATGGCACCCTGACCCTGACGCCGGAAGGCATGGAGGTGCTGGCTATGTTCGGCGACGAGGCCGCGTCCGTGCCTCAAGAGGAAAAAGAAGGCTTAGCCACCTATGCCGTCTACAGCGAAGGGAATTTTACCGTTTACCAAAAGCGATTGGACGACGTGCTGGTATTCTCTTTGGCTCTGTCGAAAAAAGAATTTCCCGAAACGGATCAATCCTTAAGCGACGAGGCCCGGGTGGAGGCCTTTATCGCGACAATAAAAAATATAGAAAGCTAAGGCAGTTTTGCATTTGAAAAGCCATGGGAGAGATCTTCCCATGGCTTTTTTTGGTTAACATGCTATTTCTTTTTTCGAAACCAAGGGATAACCCGATTCACTTCCCTGCAATAGGCGGCATACTCCTCACCGAATTGGCGAAGCAGCCACTTCTCTTCCGTCTTTTTCATCAGCACCGTTAAAAATCCCCAGTAGAAGATCGGCAGAAGGAGCAAGAGAAAATTGGCGGCGAAAAGCAAAGCGCCGGTGAATACAAAAATAAAGGCAGAGTAGACGGGATTACGCACCACCCCGTAGACGCCGGTGGTTGCGAGCTTCGCCTCCCGCACCTTAAGATTGATTTTCTCCACGAGCACCGCCGCGATCCACAGCATCGCCCCGAAAAGGACAGAGAGGATTCCGGCGACTTTGAAGATAATTTTTCCCTGCATGCAGAGTCCCGCACTTAAAAGCCCATGATGACTTAATAATATCCCCGCCACGGTAAGACAGAAACAGATGAAAACATAAATCGGACCGACGCCGAAGGTAGGCATTTTAAAATCCTTTTCTCTCATTATCTCCTCCGAAAACCTGCGCAAATGGCGTGCGCCATTCATGATACTTTTTATCAGAACCATTATATATGAAAAAGTCAGTCAGGGCATAAAAAATAGATGCCGAAAAACTCGGCATCCATTAAAAATTATTTTCAACCAAATCGGTCATTACCATTGGCGATTGTAATCTTGTTTGTTTCCGGTGACTTGACCGGCGACTTGATTGGTCAGGCTCTTTTGTTTCTTTTCTTCAAAATCTTTTCGCGTCATGACGTCGACGATTTCTACATTCAATTCGACGACATCCAGCCCGGTCATGAGCTTCAGTTGTTTTTCCGTGTATTCTTTTAATTCTTCAAAAATACGGGGAGCCGATTGACCGAATTCCAAAAGCATTTTGACGTCAAGAACCACTTCTTTTCCGTTAATGGTGGCATCCACACCCTTGGTGTCGTTGGATGCGCCGAAGCTTTCCGTAATGCCGGAGATAAAGCCGCCCTTTAAATCCAGGACGCCCTTTATTTCACGAGCGGCCAAGGAGACGATTTTTTCTACGACGGAATTGTTAAAGATCAAAGAGTCCTTGTGTTCCACTTCCTTTGCATCTTCGCCGGGAACCTCCGGTAAATCCTTTAAGGCTTCCTTTACTTCTTCTGCATTTTTTTTGATTTCGTTAGTCATCATCCGGTCCTTTCTCTTAGCCGATAGAACTTAAAAACTTGTGCACCACGGGATTGCCGTCGAAAAATCCTCCGACGACGAAGCCTGCGGCGATTAAAATAACGAGTAGCAAGGTTTTGAAAAATCCCGCGGTGATAAGCAACAGTCCGAGAATTAAACCCGCCACCATACCCAGGGCGGTCTTTTTGTAACGCATCAACAGAGGCGATGAGAAAAGACCTCTTCCCGGTCGGTCCAAGGGACGCCCGTCCGTTGCTTGAGGCAGGAGCCCTTGCTTGGGGACGATGTCGTATTCCCCCAGGTAATGAAATTGTTGCTGTTCATCCTGTGTAAATAGTCGCATAGCCTCACCCCGCTACCTGTTCTGTCTTCGCCTCACCGGGATCGGTGAAGGTGACTTCTACATCCCCCACGGGAAAGCCTACGTAGTTTTCTAAATTGTCCCGCACATTCTTTTGAATAGCTTCGGCCAAGGCCTGTAAGTCTTCCAAGTCCTTGACGCCGCAGGCAATTTTCGATTTAATCGTCGGCTCTTTGCCGCTGCGAATATACACGGCGACTTCCGGGCGAGACACTTGATGGAAGTCTCTCACCGTGCAGTCCACAACGGACCGCACCGAAGATTCCGTCAAATAGACCTCGCCGTCGTCTCGCTTCAAACGAATGCTTCTTTCCCGTGTCTTTACGATTAAGGAACGCAGGAACAGAAACAAGCCGTAGACGGCGGTGAGTGCCGCAAAGACAGCGAAGAGATAGAATCCCCATTCCTGATTTAAAATCGGCAGCAAGGCCTCTTGCCAGGAGCTCAGCCCCACGGTGTTTCCGTAAAAAGAAAAGAAGCAGACGCAGGAAAAGACGAGAAGTATCAGGGCCACGATAATATCCATGGCCTTTTTGCTTTTTCTCACAAATACGCCTCCCTTGTACGCTTTTGAATCTTATGATTCATCCTTCCTTAAACAGTTACCCGAAGGACTCCGAGTTATGCACGAATTCAATATGAATTGATTTTCTTTCAGAAATAGAAGACCTATTCGCCTAATTGTTTTTCGACAAAGGCGGCCCGTTCCTTTAGGTTCTTCAGGTTTTCCTTGTACATTTCCAATTTTTCCCGCTCTTTTTGAACGACTTCGGGCTTGGCCTTGCTGACGAAGCTTTCGTTGGCTAATTTCTTTTCCGCCCGTTCAATTTCCGACAGGGTCTTTTCCATATCCTTTTTCAAGCGTTGGGCTTCCTTGTCGTAATCCACCAGGTCCTTCATGGGAAGGAAGAGCTCCGCCTTTTCCACGACGACGGAGATCACGTCGTCGGATACGGCGTCGCGATCGCCAATTCGCTCGATGGAAGTGCAGTTAGCCAGATTGGCGAAGTGGGCTTTTATTTCGTCGTAGACCTCCGCCCGGGCATCGTCGTCAGTTAAGAGATAGAGCTTGCTCTTTCTGAAGGGCTCGATGTCCATTTCGGCCTTGGCGTTGCGAATGCCGCGAATGGCTTCGCGAAGAATGGAAATTTTTTCCACATCGTCATGATAATTATAGACGCCGCATTCCGGCCAATCGCTGACGATAAGATCCCCTTCCGTGGAGGGCAGGAAGGCGTAAATTTCTTCCGTGATGAAGGGCATAAAGGGATGAAGCAACTTCAAAATCTTTTCAAGCACGTCGAGGAGGACGCCGTAAACCACTTCTCTGTCTTCCACGTCGTCCCCGTAGAGGCGGGGCTTGACCATTTCGATGTACCAGTCACAGTATTCGTCCCAAATAAAGTCGTGTACCACTTCCGCCGCCATGCCGATATCGTATTTTTCGATTTTTTCCTGAACCTCGGCAATGGTTTCATCCACGCGGGTCAAAATCCAGCGATCTTCCGTATGCAGCTTATCTTTCATGACCTTGGCGCCGTAGAAATCCTCCGGCAGATTCATGAGCACGAAGCGGGATGCATTCCACAATTTATTGCAGAAATTCCGATTGCTTTCCACCCGCTTATAGCTGAAGCGCATATCGTTGCCGGGGCTGTTGCCCGTGACCAAGGTGAGACGCAGGGCGTCGGCACCGTATTGATCGATGACTTCCAAGGGATCGATGCCGTTGCCCAAGCTCTTGGACATCTTCCGTCCCTGCTCGTCGCGGATCAGGCCAGTGAGGTAGACGTCGGTAAAGGGCAGCTCCTCGGTGATTTCCAAGGCGGAAAAGACCATGCGAATAACCCAGAAGAAGATGATGTCGTAGCCCGTGATGAGGACATCGGTGGGATAGTAGTAATCCAAGTCCGGCGTAGAATCCGGCCAGCCCATGGTGGAGAAGGGCCACAGGGCGGAGCTGAACCAGGTGTCCAAGGTGTCTTCGTCTTGACGAATGTTTTTGCTACCGCAGGCGCTGCAGGTATGCACGGCTTCCTTAGAAACCATGACTTCGCCGCAATCGTCGCAGTAGTAAACGGGCAGGCGGTGGCCCCACCATAATTGTCTGGAGATACACCAGTCGCGAATGTTTTCGAGCCAGTGGGTGTAGATCTTGCCGAAGCGTTCCGGTACGAAGTGCAGCTCGCCTTTTTCGTAAGCTTCCAAGGCGGGCTTGGCCAATTCTTCCATGGCGACAAACCATTGCTTGGACAGCATGGGCTCGATGACGGTCTTGCAGCGCTCGCAGTGACCCACAGCGTTGTGGTGATCGTCGATTTTTACCAAATAACCGCCTTCGTCGAAATCCTTGACGATGGCTTTGCGCGCTTCATCACGCATTAATCCCGCATACTTGCCGGCGTTTTCGTTGAGGCGAGCCTCTTCGTCCATAATTAAAAGTTGGCCCAGGTCGTGGCGTGCCCCCACTTCAAAGTCGTTGGGGTCGTGAGACGGCGTGATTTTTACGGCGCCGGTGCCGAATTCCGAATCCACATAGCTGTCGGCGATAATGGGGATCTTCCGTTCGATGACGGGAATAATCGCGTGCTTGCCGATGTAATCTTTGTAGCGTTCGTCTTCCGGATTGACGGCAATGGCCAAGTCGCCGGGAATGGTTTCCGGCCGCGTCGTGGAAATCATAATGGCGTCGTCTTCACCGTCGATGGGATAGCGGAAGGTCCACATACGACCTTCCTGCTCCTTGTGTTCCACTTCCGCATCGGAAAGGGCGGTTTTATCGTGGGGGCACCAGTTGATGATGCGGTCTCCCTGATAGACCAGGCCTTTGTTATACAGGCGGATAAACATTTCTTCCACGGCATGGGAAAGGCCTTCGTCTAATGTGAAGCGCTCTCTGGACCAGTCGCAGGAGACGCCCAGCTTCTTTAATTGATTGTTAATGTTGCCGCCGTATTCCTTCGTCCACGCCCAAGCGGCTTCCAGGAATTTTTCCCGGCCCAGGCCGTCCTTGGACTTCCCTTCGTTGCGAAGCTTCTCTACCACCTTCACTTCTGTGGAAATGGAGGCGTGGTCCGTTCCGGGAACCCACAGGGCACTGTAGCCCCTCATGCGTTTAAAACGAATCAAAATATCCTGCAAGGTATTGTTCATGGCGTGACCCATGTGCAAATTCCCCGTGACGTTCGGCGGCGGCATGACGATGGTGAAGGGCTTCTTGCCCTCTGCCTTGTCTTTGTCGCGATTCGGGGTAAATTCGCCTTTGTCCATCCAATCGGCATAGATGCGCGATTCAAAATCCTTGGGATCATAAGTCTTCTGCATACTGTTCATAATTCCTCCTGCAAACAAAAAAATCTCGCCCTGAAAAGGACGAGATTCCGCGGTACCACCTTTATTCCGTATTGCTACGGCACTTCTTCCCCATAACGACGGGACGCCGTTTCGCTCTCGCGAAAGGAAATGAAGGCGACCTTCGATTGCTTCGCCAATCGCTTCCAGCACGCGCGACCTCTCTAAAGACGAGGGACAATCTACTCTTCCTTCACTGAATTAAGTTGGCTTAATTATAGAAAGTTTTCTGTCATAAGTCAAGTCTTGTTTAAAATTGTACTATTCCCACTTTCCTATAGACCTTTCTTAGCGTCTTCTGTGCCAAGTAGGATGCTTTTTCCGCACCTTCTCTGCAAATGGCCTCCAGCTCATCCTTGTCGCCGCGAATGGCGTGGAAGCGCTCTTGCACCGGAGCCAAACCTTCCACTACCGCTTCCGCCACGGACTCCTTCAACTCGCCGTAGCCCGCGGATTTAAATTCCCGCTCCGCCTCTTCGGGGCTGATGTGCTTAAAGGAGGAGTAAATGTCCAGCAGATTCTTCACCCCCGGCTGCTCGTCGGTATAGGCGATGGTGGCCTTGGAGTCGGTGACCGCCCGCTTGATCTTTCTGCGAATGACGTCGGGCTCGTCGAGAATTAAAATAAAGGCGTTTTCGTCGGGATCGGATTTGCTCATCTTCGACGTGGGATCCTGTAAGCTCATAATCCGCGCGCCTACCTTCGGCGCCATAATGTCGGGGATGGTGAAGGTCGGCGAGTAACGAGTGTTGAACCGCTCGGCGATGTCACGGGTGAGCTCGATATGTTGCCGTTGATCTTCCCCCACGGGCACGAAGGACGATTGATAGAGAAGAATGTCCGCCACCATAAGCACGGGATAGTTTAATAGGCCGGCATAGACTTCCTTTTGTTTTTGGGACTTGTCCTTAAACTGCGTCATGCGATTTAATTGTCCGATGGAGGTAATGGTGTTTAAGACCCATGCCAGCTCCGTGTGCTCCGGCACTTGGGATTGAATGTATAAAATGGATTCCTTCGGGTCCACGCCGCAAGCGACGTAGAGGGCGATTAAATCCAAGGTGCGCTTTCTTAAATCGGCGGGCTTTTGGGGCACGGTAATGGCGTGCATATTGGCGACGCAGTAGATGCATTGAAACTCCCTCTGCAAATCGGAAAAATTGCTGAGGGCACCCAGGTAATTGCCGATGGTTAAATTTCCGGAGGGTTGTATGGCGGAGTAAACTACTTTTTTATCCAAAATTTCCTCACTTTCCGCGGCCTATCGGTCGCCGTTCATTTCATCGCTCACGGCTTTTCGCTCCAAGAGCTCTTTAAATTTATTTTCCACGGTCTCGCGAATCTCGTCCAGATCCACCCTCGTCAATCGACGATCTTTCAGGACGAATTCGCCGCCGATTAAGACGTGCTTTACATCTTCCGCCTGCGCCGAATAGCACAGAGCGCTGATGAGATTATTTTTCGGCGTAAAGCTCGGAGAATTTAAATTAAAGCAGGTAATATCGGCGAGCTTTCCTTCTTCGATGGAGCCGATTTCATCTTCCCGCGCCAGGGCCTTTGCCCCGTTAATGGTGGCCATGCGCAGCACGTCCTCCGCCCTTAAGACCTCGGGATCGTAGCTCACGCCCTTGGCGATCAGACTCGCGATGTGCATTTCCTCCAGCATGTTTTGATTGTTGTTGGAGCTGTCCCCGTCGGTGCCCAAGGCCACGGTAAGGCCCTTGTCCATCATTTTTTGTATGGGGGCGATGCCGCTTGCCAATTTTAAATTACTGGATGGATTGTGTACCGGGAAAAATTTCTCGGGATCCACCAGATCCATGTCCTCTTCCGTCATGTGGACGCAGTGGGCGGCAATGGTGTGCACCTTGTCCAGACCCAGACCCCACATGTATTGAATGGGCGTGGCGCCGTAAAGGGCCTCGGCATCTTCCATTTCCTTTTTCGATTCGGACAGGTGGGTGTGAAGAATGCCGTCCATTTCGCCGGCCAGCTCGATGATCTGTTTAATGTAATCGCCGCTGCAGGTATAAATTGCGTGAGGTGCCGGTGCCACTTCCATCAGGCCGTCGCCCTTGCCGTGGCTGCTGACGTAAAGCATGCGGGCTTCTTCCAGCTTTTCGTCGCCGCCGCCGTCGATGTCCGTAAGGCCGCGGGTTAAAAGCCCCCGCATGCCGATAGCTACCGCCGCATCGGCCACACGATCCAGCTCGTAATACATGTCGCAGAAGGTCGTTGTTCCGGACAAAATGCCTTCCGCCATGGAAAGCATGCTGGCCCAGTAAATATCCTCACGGGTCAAGTGGGCCTCCAGGGGCCATATGGCCGTGGTGAGCCAGGTGTTTAGGTCCATATCGTCGGCGTAATTTCTGAAATAGCTCATGCCCAGGTGGGTGTGGGCGTTAATAAAGCCCGGCACAAGCAACAGATCCCGGCCGTCGACGATGTCCCCGCCCTTTAAGCTGCCGCCCTCGGCAATGGCTGCGATCTTTCCGTCTTTAAGTTCAATATCCTTGTGTTCCATGACCTTTCCGGCCACCACGTCGATATATTGGGTGTCTTGAAAAATGAAATGCATAAGCCCTCCTCTTCAGTCTCGTTTCAGTATAGCACAAGGGATAAAAAAGCGGTATATGCCCTTTTTTTCCTTTACAAGCCGCCTATTATCTTGTATAATGCTAGAGGTTCTAAATTATCGCGGCAAATTATAATTTAGGAGTGAAGACAATGGCAAAAATGATGGGACCTAGATTTAAACAATCCAGAAGATTAGGTCTTAACGTATGTGGACATCCGAAGGCAATGAACCGCGCCGGCAGAGGCACGGCTCGTTCCGACAAGAAGTTAACCGAATACGGTAAGCAATTGTTGGAAAAACAAAGACTGAGAGCGTACTACGGTGTGATGGAAAAACAATTCTATCGCTACGTCCTCGACGCCCAAAAGGCCGGCGAAGAAACCGGTCCTGCATTGGTTAAGCGCTTAGAAGTCCGCTTAGATAATTTAACGTATCGTATGGGTTTTGCATCCTCCATTCGTCAAGCAAGACAAATGGTAACCCACGGTCACATTCACGTCAACGGCAAGAAGATCAACATTCCTTCTTACCAAGTCCAAGTCGGCGACGTGATTTCTTTAAGCGACCGCGGCCGCAAGGTTGACATGTTCAAAGAAAACTTTGAAACCAATTTCGTCAACGCCTATCCCTACATCACGAAGGAAAAAAACAATCGGGCTACCTTAAGCTCCGAACCCGCTCGTGAAGATATCCCGATCGAAATCGAAGACCAATTGATCGTCGAATTCTATTCCGGAAAATAAGAAATTGCGGTTTTTCCGCAATTTTTTTATTGTCGTTTCATAAATAACTACCAGGAAGTGAGGTAAGCATGTTTCAATTCCAATTTGGTACAAAGGATTACCACCATATCCACTTTATCGGCATCGGCGGCATTAGCATGTCCGGCCTCGCGGCGTTGATGCTTTCAAAGGGCTACACCATCTCCGGCAGCGACCGGAAGGCGTCGCCCATTACGGATCACTTAAAAGAATTGGGCATTACGGTTTACGAAGACCACGATCCCGCCCAAATCGAAGATGCGGATCTCGTCGTCTACACCGACGCCATTCAAATGGACAATCCGGAATACTTGGCGGCCATCGCGAAAAAAATCGACGTCGTGGATCGCGCCACATTCTTAGGCGCTGTCATGAAAAATTTCCACGTCTCCATCGCCGTCTCCGGCACTCACGGCAAGACGACCACCACGTCCATGATCGCCACGGCCATTAAAGACGAGCCCTTCTCCCCGACCATTATGGTGGGCGGCAACCTCGGCGAAATCAGCGGCAATGTGCGCATCGGCACCGGAGACTTTTTCCTTACGGAAGCCTGCGAATACCGGGCCAATGTGTTGAAATACTTCCCCTCCACGGCGATTATTTTAAACATCGACGAAGACCACTTGGACTTTTTCGACAATATCGACCACATTCTCGAAACCTTCCGCGCCTACGCAGGCAATTTAGGCGAGGACGATCTGTTGATTTTAAATAAAGACGACGACTACGCCTACAGCATGAAGGATGCCACCAAGAGTCGGATCGTCACCTTCAGCCACAAGGGCGAGGCCGATTACGAAGCGCGGAATCTGGTTATCGATCCCCACACGGGACGCCCGCACTACGACCTGTACATTCGCGGCAAAAAAATAGCCCCCATTCAACTGCAGGTCATGGGCCTGCACAATGTGTCCAACTCTTTG
Source organism: Aedoeadaptatus urinae (assembly GCF_900155585.1). Classification (GTDB taxonomy): domain Bacteria; phylum Bacillota; class Clostridia; order Tissierellales; family Peptoniphilaceae; genus Aedoeadaptatus; species Aedoeadaptatus urinae. Next base: position 31,341 of record NZ_LT707415.1, read on the forward strand.
GCCGCCATCAGTGCCTGTGTGGAAAACAACATCCCCGTGGAGGATGCCGTTAAAGGCGTTTTAAACTACCACGGCGTCGGTCGCCGCTTGGAATTTAAAGGCGAAGTGGACGGCATCCGCGTCATCGACGACTACGCCCACCACCCGACGGAAATCGCATCGACCCTTCACGCCTTAAAGCCCACGGTGAAGAATCGGCTGATCTGTATTTTCCAACCTCACACCTACACTCGGACCAAGTTGCTCTTGGACAGCTTCAGCCACAGCTTCAAGGAATCGGACATGACCATTATCGCCGACATCTACGCGGCGAGAGAAAAAGATTACGGCGACATCCATTCCAAGACACTGGTGGAAGCGGTGAAGGCCAATCACGATTCAGCCATCTACATCGGCGAACAGGACGAAATCCTGGAGTATGTAAAAGAAAAAAGCCGCCCGGGCGATGTGATCCTCACCATGGGTGCCGGCGATATCTATCGCGTCGGTGAACGCTTCTTGGAAGATGCCGAAAAAAATGCGTAAACAAATAGCGCCTCATCATTCTCGATGAGACGCTTTTTTTGTGCCTATTTTTCCTCTACTAGCCTGCCGTGGACGACCATTCGTCGGTCTTTCTCCGTACAGGTCTGCAAGGTGATGATTTTTTCTCCCTGCCAGTCCATAGGTCCCTTTATAATGTTTTTTGCTTCCACCCGGGTGCGGAAGGCCGCAAGCTTTTCCCCCTCGTAATTGGGCGAGCGGAAATCTTCGTAGGGGCTCGCCTCGTAGGCGGCGAAAATTTGATACACCTTGCGGCCCTCTGCCGTGTTTAAAATGATCTGCGGCGCCTTTTCTACGAAAGCCGGATCTTCGTAGGCGGTCAAGGGATGAAAGACCTTCCCGTTTTTCACCCGGTGGCCGTAGATGATGGTGTTGCCGTCGGAAAAATCCTTTTTGTTCCTGTAGTCTATAAAGGGCACGCCCAAGGCATTGTAGCTGCCCTCAATGTCGTGATTCAGATAATAGTCGTTGTCCTTGCCCTGCACCACCGGCAGGGAAAGGGGCGTTCCGGGGATTTCGATCCACGCCACGAGATTGGGATAGGTCTCTTGCATGGAGCGGATTCGATTCCTCGTCGAGGCGTCGGCATCTTCCCCGCCCGAATTTATTTTCTCGCTTTGTTTGTAGACGGCCTCCACTTCTTTTTTTGTGCGATCGTAGGCGTATTGATCTTTGTAATAGAGGCCGATCTTTCCCAGAGAAAAAAGCAGGACGGCAATTAAAACAAGGCGCAAGGCCATGAAAACTCTTTTTTTCATAAGACTCCTTTCGTCTTTGATTTATACCCATCGCTCCGAGAAAAATGTATTCAGCAAAAAACAGCGCCTCACGAAAAGACGCTGTTTTTATTCGAAAGCGATGATCAAAAAATTGCCCTTACGCTTTCTTATTTGATTTTATAAATAACAGGCATTGGATCATGCTCATTGCCCAACAGATCGCCAAGATCCCCACAATGTAGGGATAGATCAATACCGCTCTGGCCTGAGGGAGCAAGAGTCCGAGAATGAGGACGCCGGCCCAAGTAGAAAGCCCTTTGGCTCGATCGTCCAATCTTCTTTTCTTCGCCATAACAACAAAGGCCAGACTGATGATTAGAATCGCCGCCGCCATCATTAAGGTGTTGGTCTTTGTAAAGAGATGAAGCAAGTAATAGCTCTGCTTAAGGTGTAAGTGGCGGCTTAAGCCCGCCGTCACTTTGCTCAGCACATGCAAGACGACGAGGGCGATGACCAGGACGATTTGTATCATCGAGGTAATGGCCAGGCACACTTCTTTTTTCATTTCTTTCCTCCCGAATCTTTTCTTGCGAACCCAATCAGCTCGTCTGTTTATTTTATTATATCTTATTTATCTTCATCTCGGCATTTTTTAGTAATGACATTTTACTTGCGGGTTAAATCAAATTCTTATAATTTTAGAAGACAAAAAAAGATGTGCACTTATCGAACGTGCACATCTCCTTTTTTCTATGCTATTGATTATCCGGAACTATCTCTCGTCACTATAATAGTTTTCTATAAGCGCCTAGAGCACTTTGTTTAAAAATTCTTGCGTCCGGGCTTCCTTCGGATGGCCGAAAACTTCTTCCGGCGTGCCTTCTTCAAGCAAATAGCCTTCGTCTAAGAACAGGATGCGATCCCCCACTTCTCTGGCAAAGCCCATTTCGTGGGTGACCACCACCATGGTCATTCCCTCTTTGGCGAGCTGCTGCATAACGTCGAGGACTTCGCCCACCATTTCCGGGTCGAGAGCTGAGGTGGGCTCGTCAAAGAGCATGACCTGAGGCTCCATGGCCAGGGCGCGCACAATGGCGATCCGCTGCTTTTGTCCCCCGGAGAGTTGACTGGGGTAGCTGTCTTTTTTGTCCAAAAGGCCAACGCGGTCCAAGAGCTTTTCCGCCTTGGCCTGAGCCGCCTTTTGATCCATGCCCTTAACCAGCACCGGCGCCATGGTGATATTTTCCATGACGGTCTTGTGGGGAAAGAGGTTAAAGGACTGAAAGACCATGCCCATGTCTTCGCGAATTTTTTCGATTTCCGTCTTCTTGTCGTTGACGTCCACGCCTTCGAAGATAATTTCGCCGCCATCGGCTTCTTCCAGCCGATTTAAACAGCGAAGGAAGGTGGATTTGCCGGAGCCCGAAGGCCCGATGACGACCACCACTTCCCCGTCTGCGATTTCCGTGGAAATGCCTTTCAGGACTTGGTTGTCGCCGAAACTTTTTGTCAGATTATGAATGCGAATCACTGTTAGCCAACCTCTTTTCAAATACACCGATGACCTTGGAAAGACTCGTTACGAGAATCAAGTAAATAAGTGCCGCCGTTACATAGGGCATAAAGGGCTTATAGGTCGCCCCTCCCACTACTCTCGCCTGATACATTAAATCGCCGATGCCCACAATGGAGACAATGGCCGTTTCTTTAATCAAGGTAACGAACTCGTTGGCCAGAGCGGGAAGCACGGTCTTAACGGCTTGGGGCAAGATAATGTAGCGCATAATTTGGCTCTTCTTCATACCCAAGGACGCCGCCGCTTCCCCTTGGCCGCGATCCACTGCGTTGATCCCGCCGCGAATAATCTCCGACACATAGGCCGAGGAGTTCATGCACACGGCGATTAAGCTTAAAGCAAAGGGATTTTTTAAGGACGCGTATTGATCCGGGAGAACGCTGGAAAAACCGTAGTAAAATATCGTTACTTGAACCAATAATGGCGTGCCTCGAAACAGCTGCACGTAAATTTTTGCGATGGCTTGCAGAGGCTTTAGCCTCGAGCGACGAAGCAGCACGATAATAATGCCCAGGATAAAACCGAAGAGCACCCCTAAAAAGGAGAGCTTCAGGGTCATCAAGGTGCCGTCTAAATAGGATGGGCCGTATTTATTTAGAAAGGCCATCCAAGATTTCATTAACTTCATTCTTCCTCCTCGATAGAAAAAACTGTTTCACGAGGAAACAGTTTTAACTCTGTAATTAGAACAATTCTTAATTGCCGTTGTTTTAGTTGGCAGCGTTATTGGCAGCGGCTTCGTCACCGGCGGGAGCGTCAGTAGTGGATTCGTCGGCCAGTTTTTCGTATTCTGCGATCCAGCCTTCGATCTTCCCTTCGTCGATCAGCTTTTGAACCACTTGATTAATGTATGCGGTCAAGGCGTCGTTGCCTTTTTTCGATGCGACACATACGCCCGGTTCTTCGGGAACGCCGGCATCGATGACGACGAGGTCGGGGAATTGCTTAGCGTATTGTTCGCCGGAGCTTTTGGAGATGACCAGGGCGTCGGCGGTTTTGTTTTTAACTTCCATTGCCAGATTGTTTAATTTGGCAAGGCTCTTTAATTCCACGTCTTTCGGGAAGTTTTCGCGAACGGTGTCCTCTTGAATGGATCCCGTTTGTGCGCCGACGACCTTGCCGGCGAAGTCTTCCATCTTCTTGTACTTGTCCGCATCTTCTTTGCGAACGAGAACCACTTGTTCGTTGGTGAAGTAGGGTACGGAGAAGTTGACGGCTTCTTCACGTTCCGGAGTGGCGGAGAGGCCGGCGATGCCGATGTCCGCTTGACCGGAGGCGATGCTGGGGATAATGCCGTCGAAGTCCAAGTCTTTGACTTCAAGCTCCACGCCCATTTCATCGGCGATGGCCTTGGCGATTTCCACGTCGAAGCCGACGATTTCGTCTTTACCGTCTTTTACAAGGTGCCATTCGTAGGGCGGGTAGTCGGCGCTGGTGGCCAAGACCAATTTGCCCTTGTCCTTAATGGCCTTGACGGCGGCATCCATTTCTTCCTGGCTCACTTGAGGTGCTTCCTTCTTACCTTCATTGTTCGCTGCGTTGTTTGCGCCGGATCCGCATCCGACTAATGCAAATGCCATGACCATGGCTAAAATACTAAGTAAACCGAATTTTTTCATGATGTTCTCCCTCCAATCTCAAATACACAGGCGTTCTCTATTATACACGATGTCTCATAGAGCCGGAGGTGCAAGTGATCTTTGCGTCGTGCTTGCAACAAATCCGACGTCTCTCGAAAAGTTTTGTTGTATTCAAGATTAAGGCCTCCTTCTGTGCTTTTCTTTTTTGAGATTATACTATAGCGTACTAAAACCTACAAGATAATCAAAAAGAAAACGAGAAACGGCGTTTCTCATTCTCTCTTTGTCTTTCTTATCTTTTCAGCAGCGGTTTTAAATAGATGCCGGTGTAGGACGCGTCGTTCTTCGCCACGTCCTCGGGCCGTCCCGTGGCCACCACTTCGCCGCCGCCGTCGCCGCCGTCGGGCCCCAGGTCGATAATGTGATCCGCCACTTTAATGACGTCCAGATTATGCTCGATAACCACCACGGTGTTGCCCATGTCCACCAGCTTCGACAGCACGCTTAAGAGCTTTCGAATGTCTTCTGCGTGAAGGCCGGTGGTGGGCTCGTCTAAAATATAGAGGGTGTTGCCCGTCCCCCGCTTGGACAGCTCCGTGGCCAGCTTGATCCGCTGGGCCTCGCCGCCGGAGAGCTGAGTGGAGGGCTGACCCAGCTTAATATAGCCAAGGCCCACCTCCTGCAGGGTGTTGATCTTTCTCAGGATCCGCGGATGGTTTTCGAAAAATTCCGCCGCCTGATCCACGGTCATGTCCAAGACATCGGCGATGTTTTTGCCCTTAAACTTGACCTGCAAGGTCTCCCGATTGTAGCGCTTGCCGCCGCAGACCTCGCAGGGCACGTAGACGTCCGGGAGAAAGTGCATTTCCACCTTCAAAATCCCGTCGCCCTTACAGGCCTCGCAGCGGCCGCCCTTGACGTTAAAGGAGAAGCGGCCCTTGGCATAGCCGCGGATCTTCGCCTCGTTAGTTTGGGCGAAGACGTCGCGAATGGAATCGAAGACGCCGGTGTAGGTGGCGGGATTGGAACGGGGCGTGCGGCCGATGGGGCTCTGGTCGATGGAGACGATTTTGTCCACGTGCTCCAGGCCCTCGATTTTTTTGTACTTGCCCGGGCGCACTTTGTTTTTGTTTACCTTTTGCGCCACGGCTTTTTTCAAAATTTCGTTGATGAGGGAGCTCTTCCCCGAACCGGAGACGCCGGTGACGCAGATAAATTGCCCCAGGGGGAAGTGCACGTCGATGTCCTTTAAATTGTTTTGCGCCGCGCCGTAGACCACGATCTCTTCTCCCGTGTAGGGACGGCGCTCCTCGGGCACGGCGATTTTTTTCTTGCCGGAAAGGTATTGGCCCGTGAGGGACTCTTCCACTTTGACGATCTCGTCGTAGGTGCCCTGGGCCACGATGTGGCCGCCGTGGACGCCGGCACCGGGGCCGATGTCTAGTATCTCGTCGGCTTCCCGCATGGTATCCTCGTCGTGCTCCACGACGATGAGGGTGTTGCCGATGTCCGTCAAATTCCGAAGGGACTTTAAAAGCATGGCATTGTCCTTTTGGTGAAGGCCGATGGAGGGCTCGTCGAGAACGTAGGTGACGCCGACGAGGGCGGAGCCGATTTGGGTGGCGAGGCGAATCCGCTGGGCTTCGCCGCCGGAAAGGGTGCCCGCCATGCGCGCCAAGGTGAGATAGCCCAGACCCACTTCCTTTAAAAAGGACAGGCGCTCGTGAATTTCCTTTAAAATTTGATCAGCGATGTTTCTATCCATGTCGCTGAGATCCAAGGAATCGAAAAATTTCATGGCGTCGACGACGGAAAGCAGGGTGGACTCATAAATATTTTTTCCGCCCAGCTTAAAGACCAAAGACTCCATCTTCAGCCGCGCCCCGTGGCAATCGGGACAGGGGATGTCGGATAAGAAGGGTTCGATTTTTTCGATGGCTCGGTCGCTGGCGGTCTCCCTGTAGCGGCGATCCAGATTTTTCAAGATCCCCTCGAAGTGGCCGCGGTATTCTTTCGCCCCGCTGAAATAAGATTTAAAGACGAAGTGCAGGGGCTTCTTCGTACCGTACATTAATTCGTCGATCATGGCTTTCGGCGCCTCTTTAATGGGCGCCTTGGTGGAAAAATCGTAGCGGGCAGCGATCTGGTCGATGATTTCCTTGTAATAGGTGCCTTCCGTGGTACCGTAGCAGGCGATGGCCCCCTCGTCGATGGAAAGCTCCCTGTTGGGAATGATCAGCTCCGGATCCGCCCGTCGGCTGCTCCCCAAGCCCTTGCAGGTGGGGCAGGCCCCCATAGGCGTGTTAAAGGAAAAGGATCGGGGCGTGGCGGGCTCGATGGCGATGTCGTGCTCCGGACAGGAGTAGCTGGTGGAGTAAAGCTTTTCGTTGCCGTCTAATGTATCCACGATGACCGTGGAGCCGGAGATCTCCAGGGCCGTCTCGATGCTGTCCGTAAGACGGGTCTCGATGCCCTCGCGAATGACGATTCGGTCCACCACGATGAGAATATCGTGGACCTTGTTTTTATCCAGCTCGATGTCCTCTTCCGTGCGGTGCATTTCCCCGTCGATGATCATGCGCAAAAAGCCATCCTTGCGAATGCGATTCAAGACCTTCTTGTGCTGCCCTTTTTTCTGACGCACCACCGGCGCCAAGAGCTGGAAGCGGGTGCCCTCTTTCATCTCCATAATCTTGTCCACGATCTGATCTTCCGCAAAGGCCTCAATGGGCTTGCCGCACACCGGGCAATAGGGCTTTGCCACCCGGGCGTAGAGCAGACGGATGTAGTCGTAAATTTCCGTCACCGTCCCCACAGTGGAGCGGGGATTTTTCGACGTGGTCTTCTGGTCGATGGCAATGGCGGGGCTCATGCCCTCGATGTAGTCCACCTCGGGCTTGTCCATTTGGCCCAAGAATTGCCGCGCGTAGGAGGACAAGCTTTCCACATAGCGCCGCTGCCCTTCGGCGTAGATGGTGTCGAAGGCCAGGGAGCTCTTCCCGGAGCCGGAGAGGCCCGTGATGACGGTCATTTTATTTCTCGGAATATAGACGTCGAGATTTTTTAAATTGTGCTGGCGCGCCCCGTGTATGTGGATCGCCTGTTCAATGGATGGGTTCATCTATTTCCTTTCTTTCAGGATTACTCATTTAATCCGTAACGTTCTTTTATTTCTCTTATTTGGTCGCGAATGCTCGCCGCCCGCTCGAAATCCAATTGCTCGGCGGCCTTAAACATTTCCGTTTCCAGATTTTTCAGCATGGCGACGATGTCTTCCTTGGCAAAGTCTTCGCCGAAGTCTTCCTCTTCTTCCGCCGCAATGGTATTTTCGATGGTGTCGCGAATGCCTTTGACGATGGATTGCGGCACGATACCGTGTTTCTTATTATAGTCCATTTGTATGGCTCGGCGCCGTTCCGTCTCTTCGATGGTGCGGGCCATGGAGCCGGTGATGGTGTCGGCATACATAATGACGCGGCCGTCTACATTTCTCGCGGCCCGCCCCGCCGTTTGAATGAGGGAGGTTTCCGAGCGCAAAAAGCCCTCTTTGTCCGCATCCAGTATGGCCACGAGGCCCACCTCGGGAATGTCCAGCCCCTCACGCAAGAGGTTGATGCCTACGAGGAAGTCGTAGACGCCGAGGCGCAGATCCCGAATGATTTCCATGCGCTCGATGGTCTTGACATCGGAGTGAAGATAGGCCACCTTCATGCCCATGTCCTTAAAGTACTTGCTCAGGTCCTCCGCCATGCGCTTGGTCAGGGTGGTGACAAAGGTCCGCATATTTTTCGACGTCATGTCGTTGATCTGTTCCGTCAGATGATCGATTTGATTTTTCGTCGGCACCACGTCGATTTTCGGATCCACCAGGCCCGTGGGGCGAATGATCTGTTCCACCCGCTGCTCTTCGTGTTCCGTTTCGTAGGGGCCCGGCGTGGCAGAGACGTAGACCACTTGATTTTGCATGGATTCGAATTCCTCGAAGCGCAAGGGACGGTTGTCCAGCGCCGAGGGCAGGCGAAAGCCATATTCCACCAGGGTCTCTTTTCTCGCCCGGTCGCCGTTAAACATGCCGCGAATTTGCGGCACCGTGGCGTGGGACTCGTCGATAATGGTCATGAAGTCCTTCGGGAAGTAGTCGATAAGGGTGTAGGGTCGGCTCCCCGCTTCCCTGCCGCTTAGGTGGCGGGTATAGTTTTCGATGCCGGAGCAAAAGCCCATTTCCTCCAGCATTTCCACATCGTAATTGGTGCGCTGCTCAAGCCGTTGGGCTTCTAAAAGTTTTTCTTGATCACGCAAAGTGAAGAGCCGCTCTTCCAGTTCCTTTCGAATGGTTTTGACGCCTCGCTCGATTTTTTCCGGCCGCGTGGCAAAGTGAGATGCCGGGAAGATGGACACGTGCTTGCGATAGCTTTCGATGCGACCGGTGACCGCGTCCACTTCGGCGATTTCATCGATTTCGTCGCCGAAAAATTCCACGCGAATGGTCTTTTCGGAATTGCCGGCGGGAAAAATTTCCAGCACGTCGCCGCGAACGCGGAAGGTGCCGCGTGAAAAATCCACGTCGTTTCTCACGTATTGAATGTCCACCAGCTTGCTCATGAGGGCGTTTCTGTCCCATTCCATGCCCGGGCGCAGACTCACCACCAAATTCTTGTAGTCGATAGGGTCACCCAAGCCGTAGATGCAGCTCACCGACGCGACGATAATCACGTCCCGCCGCTCGAAGAGAGCCATGGTGGCGGAGTGGCGCAGCTTGTCGATCTCGTCGTTAATGCTGGCGTCTTTTGCGATAAAGGTATCCGTCCCGGGGACATAGGCCTCGGGCTGATAGTAGTCGTAGTAGCTGACGAAGTATTCCACGGCGTTTTCCGGAAAAAATTCGCGAAACTCCGAGGCCAGTTGATAGGCCAGTGTCTTATTGTGGGCGATGACCAAGGTGGGCTTTTGCACCCGCTCAATTAAATTGGCCATGGTAAAGGTCTTGCCGCTTCCCGTGACCCCCAACAGGGTTTGGTGCTTCATGCCCCCTTGGATGCCCTCGGTCAATCGATCGATGGCCTGCGGCTGATCGCCGGTGGGCTTAAATTTCGAATGAATTTTAAAATCCATGATTCCTCCTGCAAAAAGAGCGATCTAACGACCGCTCTTTTCTATAATGGAAATTGCCTTTTGCAATTGTGTATCCTGATCTCGATGCTCGAGCCCGATGGCCTTGACGTTTTCCGGCAAGCTGACTTTCACGTCGGGTTCGATGCCCTTGTCTTGAATACATACCCCGGAAGGCGTGAAATATTCACTGGTGGTGAGCTTAATGCCGCCTCCGCCGGGCAGAGGCACCAAGGTTTGCACCACGCCCTTGCCGTAGGTCTTTTCGCCTACAAGGGTGGCGGCCTTGTTGTCCTTTAAAGCCCCCGCCACGATTTCCGATGCCGATGCGCTGCCCCCGTTGACCAAAACCACAACGGGCTTCTTCCACGCGGCTTCGTCAGATTTATAGTGGAAGACTTCTTTGCCCCGATTGTCCTTGGCGCTGACGATGTCCGCCTCGGGAAGCAATTGATCGCTGACGCCTACCGCCGCTTCCAAAATGCCGCCGGGATTGCCGCGAAGATCCAGGATCAACCCCTTCTTCCCCGCCGCCGCCTTCATGGCTTTGGTAAATTCTTCCACGGTGTCGTCTTCGAATTGCGTGAGGCCGATATAGGCGATGTCGCCGATGGAGCCCGTGATCACCGATTCCATATGGATCTCGTCCCGGGTCACCTTCACATCACGCACACTGCCCTTCCCTTCGGGCATAATGCCCAAGGTGACGGTTGTGCCCTTGTCCCCTTTAATATGTTTCACCGCTTCTTCCATTTCGTCCACGGTGTATTCAACGCCGTCCACGGAGACGATTTTGTCGCCGGACTTTATGCCCGCCGCCTCCGCAGGAGAACCCTTAATAGGCGCGATGACGGTAATCATTTTGGAATCCTCCACGGCGCCGATTTGCACGCCGATGCCGTAAAATTCGCCGGTAGTGGATTCCATAAACTGCTTGTACTCAGCTTCGTCGAAGTACTGACTATAGGGGTCGTTTAGTGCCGCCACCGTGCCTTTCTTTCTGCCTTCGATAAAATCCTTCTCCGTGATTTCGTCACTGCGCAAATAGTATTTTTTTAAAAATCGCTCCAGAACCTTAGTCTGTGCCACTTCCTTCACGCTGCCCGTGGCGAATTGCACGGAGGCGAAGGCGGTGATGATATTGGTCACGAGCAACAGAGCGAGAAGGCCCGCAATGTGTTTCTTTTTCATTGGAACTCCTGTTTTTAAATGGAAGAAAGAACCTTCCCGAAGAAAGGTTCTTTGTCTTTGAATTATAAATAGTTAAGGGGATTCTGCACGGCACCGTTTACGCGCACTTCAAAGTGCAAGTGTGCGCCGGTACTCATGCCGGTGCTGCCCACGTAGCCGATGGTTTGTCCCGCGGAAACCGTCTGTCCCGCACTCACCGCTCTGCCGGATAAGTGGCCGTAAACCGTGACCTTGCCGCCGTGGTCGATCATAATGCAGTTGCCGTAGCCGCCCATAAAACGGGAGGCGATGACCGTCCCTGACGCCGCACTTACGACCGGCGTGCCGTTAGGCGCGCCGATGTCCACGCCGGTGTGGAGCTTGCGGTATTTTAAAATCGGGTGAATACGATAGCCGAAGGGCGAGGTGATCCGGTGATGACCGGGTACGGGCCAGTAGAGCTCGCCGGTTCTCGCTTCAGGCTGAGCTTGAACGCCGTATTGAACGACGTCCGAAGACGTGTTGGCACTTATGCTCCTGCTTGCTTTGTAAGAAGCACTGCCGGAGCGCTTCGATGCGCTGCTTGCCCTACCTGCCGCCGCTTCCTTTTGGCTACGGGCTTCGGCTTCGGCCGCTCTTTGTCTGGCCAGACGGGCCGCTTCTTCTTCCTTCGCCTTTTTAATGGAGATATCCAGGTTCGCAATTTGCGATTGAATGGCGTCGGATTCGCGGAGCATTTCGTCGTATTGCGCTTCGTAGCTGCTTAAGTCGTTGACCAAATTGTTCATGAAGCTTGTCTTTTGAGCGTTGGCCGCTTCGAGATTGTTTTTTTCCGTCCGCGCTTGTTCCTGCTTTTGAGCCAGTTGTTTTTCCTGCTCGGCGAGGAGGGCCTGCTTCTCTTCGATTTCCTTCACCTTGGCTTTTATTTCTTCAATAAGCTCCCGGTCGCTGGTGGCGATGGAACGAATCATGCGGGCGCTGCCGATTAAAGAGGCTGCGTCGGTGGAATCGAGAAGAATATCTAAATAACCGCGATCGTTGGCGATATACATGGCGCGAAGGCGCTTGGCATAGAGATCTTTTTTCTCTAAAAGCTCCGCCTTGGCGGCTTCAAGCTCCGCCTTGGTTTGGGCGATTTCCACTTGAAGCTTTTGCATCTCGCCGTTTAATTGATCGAGTTTTAAATTAACCTGGGTGATTTGCGCATCCAAGGCGCGAATTTCCGCTTGAACCGTGGCCACTTGACCCTTCGTCTGACTGATCATCGATTGGGTTCCGGCCATATTGGATTCGATGGAACTCTTCTTTTGCACCGCCTTCGACCGTTCGGCTTCTAATCCTGAAGCCAAAACCGGTTGGGAGCTTAACATTAAAAGCGCCAGTGCCGCGGAAAGTTTCTTTCTGTGATTCGCGTCCAAAGTGAACCTCCTTCTGTTTATCTTATACATCCAAGAATCGCTTCAGCGACAATGAGCTTCCGATTAAGCCGACGCCGACGCCGATACATAGAAACATAATGGCCATGTCTTGCAGCATATCCTTGGGACGGATCAGCTTCAGGCCCATGAGTACATTGAGTTTTTCGTCGAACAGGCCAAACATGCCTTTATAACCTAAATACACAAGCACCAGCGCCAATGCCCCGGCGACGATGCCGAAGACCAAGCCTTCGATGAGCAAGGGCCTGCGAATGTAGCCGTTGCTGGCACCGATGTATTTCATGATTTGAATTTCCTGACTGCGATTGGCGATGGTGGATTTAATGGTGTTGTGAATCAGGACGACGGCGATGATGAGAAGAATCGCCACGATGACCACGCCCAGGATGCGCACCCAATCGTTCACTTGAACGATTTTACCGATGAGCTCGTTTAAATAATCCACCTGATAGACCCCGGGCATGCCCTGCAGGGTTTTCGCCACGGTCTTCGCCTCTTTAATATTGGAAAGCTGCAAGGTCAATGATGCGGGAAGGGGGTTTTCTTCCATGCCTTCGAGGAAATAAGCGTCGTTTGACAGCTCCATGTTCTCGGAAAAATCCTTCCACGCCTGTTCCTTGGAGGTGAAGCTCACGTCCTTGACGTATCCCGTGCTTTCCGCCTTTGAAATAATATCGCGGACCGCATCTTCGCTCGCGTCGTCGGTTAAGTAAACGACGACCTTGTCCACTTTCTTTTCCGTTTCGTTGACGAGGCCGGTCATGTTTAAGACCAAGAGAACCACGACGCCGAAGAGGACCAGAACGGCCATAATGGAAATAACGGACAAGAGGCTCATGCCCTTGTTTCTCGCAATGCCTTGAAAGGCTTCTTTTATGTTATTTATTAATTGTCTAATCCAACGCATCGTAACCTCCCACGTCCACATCGCTGATGATTCGACCGTTGTCGAGGGTGATGACTCGGCGCTGCATGTGGTTGACGATATTTCTGGCGTGGGTCGCCATAATCACCGTGGCGCCGTCGTCGTTAATGCGCTTTAAGGTTTTCATAACGGTCATGGCCGTTTCAAAATCCAAATTGCCAGTTGGCTCGTCGCACACCAATACCGGCGGCTTGTTTACAATGGCGCGGGCAATGGCGAGCCGCTGCCCTTCCCCGCCGGACAATTCGCTCGGGTAGCTGTTTAATTTATCGCTCAAGCCGACGAGCTCCAACACCTCCGGCACCCGCTTTTTAATGGTGCGGCCGCTTTCGCCGATGATTTCGAGGGCGTATGCCACATTTTCGTAGGCGGTCTTTTTTTGAAGCAGTCGAAAGTCTTGAAAGACGACGCTGACTTGGCGCCGCAGCTTGGGTATATACCAGGGAGACAATTCCGTAATATCCGTATTGTTTACGTAAATGTTCCCGCGGGTAACTTTTTCTTCGCAGATCAACAGTTTAATCAAAGAGCTTTTCCCCGCGCCCGATGCGCCGACGATAAAAGCAAATTGACCGTATGGGATTTCCAGATTAATGTCCATTAAAGCCTGTACGCCGTTTTTGTACTCTTTATAGACATTTTGAAACGTAATCAACAATACACCTCATTCCATACAATTTATCTCATTTATTATAGTATAAGTTACAAAATTATGAAAGGCGGCAGACCGTTTGCCATGAAAAAGAAATGTTTACGTAATAATTACATCGCCCTTCGAGACGAAATTCCCGAATCATCGCGAAAAGAGAAGTCCCGCGCGATTTTTTCTCGCCTTAAGTCCCTGGATGAGTACAAAAAGGCGCGGCGAATTTTTATTTTCGTCTCCATGGGTAGCGAGGTGGAGACCCTTCATTGGCTCGACGAGATGCTGAAGGACAAAGAGGTTTTGATCCCCGCCACGAAAAAAGGCGATCCGGAAATGAAAATGGCCCGCCTTCTTTCGAAAGACGAGCTCGTAACAAATTATTGGGGCCTTTTGGAGCTGCCGGAGGATATGGTGCCGGCGCGGGAAGAAAAAGCCTGTGATTTAATCATCACCCCCGGCCTGGCCTTCGGCCGGCAGGGCTACCGACTGGGCTACGGCGGCGGCTTTTACGACCGCTTCTTCTCGAGCCACGAAGGCTTTCGATTAGGCGTGGGCTTTCACGAACAGTTAGTCGGTGAAGTCCCCCACGACGAATACGATCTGCCCGTTCACGCCTTTTTGTCGGAGACGGATTATCTTTTCTTTTGATACATGGCGTAGACGATTTCCGCCGCCATGTAGGCGGCGCCGTAGCCGTTGTCGATGTTTACCACGGCCACGCCCTCGGCACAGGCGTTGAGCATGCTTAAAAGGGCCGCTACGCCCTCAAAGGATGCCCCGTAGCCCACGGAGGTGGGCACGGCGATCACCGGCGATGTGACGAGGCCCGCCACCACGGAGGGCAGGGCGCCGTCCATGCCGGCAATGACGACGATGACGTCACAGGCCGAGATGGCGTCGATATTTTCGAAAAGGCGGTGAATCCCCGCCACGCCTACGTCGTAAAAGCGCGCGCTGCCCACGCCGAAATAACACAGACTCCGCACGCACTCCTCCGCCACTGCTGCGTCGGAGGTGCCCGCCGTCACCACGGCCACAGAGCCTACGGGCTCTTTTTTTGTGCCGGCCGCGGCGGTTTCGGAAAGGGGATCGTAGTCCAGTCGCTCTTTTAATTCGTCTAATTTTTCGTAAGCCTCGGGCGCCAGCCGCGTCACGAAGACTTCCCCCTTCGCTTCAAGCAGCTCTTGAATGCAAGCTTTTAAATGATCCCTCGCCTTGCCTTCCGCGTAAACCACTTCGCCGAAAAGCCGGCGCTCATTTCGATTTTTGTCCAAATTATAAAATTGTTTGTCCTCTCTTTTCATGGGCCGCTTTCCACCTTTGACAAGTCTTAAATTACGTCACTCCATCGACATTTCCATTCGACTTTTCCCAATGTTATAATAGTCGGGAGGATGTGATGCTTTGGTTCCATTGATTCGCATAAGGAATTTGTACCGAGTCTACCACATGGGCGAAGAAAAAGTCTATGCCCTTCGTGGTGTTAATTTAGATATACAGAAAGAAGAGATCCTTTGTCTTTTGGGCACGTCGGGCAGCGGCAAATCGACGCTGTTAAATATGATGGCCGGCCTGGATCGACCGAGCAAGGGCGAAATTGTTATTAACGACAAAATCCATATGGAGAAGCTTTCCGAGGAAAAGCTCACGAAGTTTCGTCAGTTAAACGTGGGCTTCGTCTTTCAGTCCTATAATTTAATTCCCACTTTGACGGCGACGGAAAATGTCAGCCTGGGGCTTATTTTTAAGGGCGTAAAGAAAAAGGAGCGGGAAGAAAAAGCCCGCGCCATTTTAGAGCGAGTGGGCCTCGGCGATCGGCTGAACCATAAGCCCAGCGAAATGAGCGGCGGCCAACAACAACGGGTGTCCATCGCCCGGGCCTTTGTGGACGCACCGCCCATACTTTTCGCCGACGAGCCCACAGGCAATCTGGATACGAATACCTCGGTGGAGATTATGGAAATGATGTGCGAGCTCGCCAAGGAACATAGGCAGACCCTGATCATCGTCACCCACGATTTGGAAACCGCCGTCTATGCCAATCGCATCGTCGAACTCAGGGACGGAAAAATCGTGCGGGATGAGACGCAACAGGTCAAGGAAAAAGCGCGGGAGCTGGAGCTTCTCCCCCAAGAAAACAACGAGGAGTCACTATGAAAAAACAAGCATGGCTTTTAGCCGGTTGTCTGATCCTGACAAGTGTCGCACCGCTTCATGCGGCGGCATCGAACAATGTAGGCACCATTCCCCCGACCAAGGTGGAATCCTCGAGCCAGGCGCCCATGTCGATTTTAGATTTTACCGACATCACCTGGCCTCAAGACAACGGCACGGGAGCCGACATTCCCATTCGCTTTTCCATTAAAAACAACGGCAAGGGCGGTGCAAAAAACATTCGCATTCAAGCGGAATCTCAGGATCTAAACGGTCTGGTGCCGAAATCCGTGTCCACGGTCAATGCGAAGTACTTTGCGCCGAATCAAAAGGAGACTTACACCTTTGTCTTTCAATTGACGCCCGGTGCCGAAAAGAAAAACTACCCGGTGAAATTTACCGTGGCCTATGTCGACGTAAACACAAATGAAGTCTTGGAAAGCAAGCAATTCGTCACCGTGCGCTCCGCCGATGGCCCCATGGACGCCTCTCGAGGCGGCGATGGCTCTGCCGGCGGCTTTTCCGGCGGCGGCGATATGGGCGGCTTCTCCGGCGGCGACATGGGCTCGCCTCTCCCCGTCACCGGTTCCGAAGGAGCTTCTTCCGGGCAGGCGCCTTCCGGCAACAACACGCCGAAGCTGGTCATCGACCACTACTCCTACGACCCAGTGGACGTCAAGGCCGGCGTGCCCTTCACCCTCTACTTCCGCATCTTAAATACTAACAGCAAAAAGACCGTACAAAATTTGCGCGTCGCCCTCACTGCCGATGCGGCTGAGGCGGTGGACGTGCCCACTGCGCCGGGACAAGGGCCTGATCAGGCTGCGGCGGCTGCCGCACCCTCGGGTGGCGGTGGCGGCAGTGCCTTTATTCCCATCGGCAGCAGCAATACTTTTTACGTAGACAAGATCAAGCCGAAAAACCACGCGGAAAAGGAAATTACCTTGACCACGGCACCGGACACGGCGCCCCGGACCTATACCATTACGGCTAATTTCGAATACGAGGACGCCGCGGGCAATCCCTATACTTCATCGGAAGTCATCGGCATTCCCGTCATCCAAAGCTCGGAAATCGAGCTCGGCGATTTAAAAGTCGACAAGGAAGGCTTCGTCGGCGGCGAAATGCCTTTGTCTCTGGAATTTTTTAACACGGGCAAATCAGTACTCTCTAATGTCATGGTGAAGCTGCGGGGTAATTTCGATGCGGATACCAGTACGTATTTCGCGGGCAATGTGGCTCCCGGCAGCTCCCAAACTTACGACGTGAACATTACGCCGACGAAAAAAGGCGAACAGAAAGGCGAAGTCGTCATTACTTACGACGATTCCACGGGAAGAAAACAGGAACTGGTGAAGCCTTTCGTCATCAATGTGGAAGGCGACATGCCCACCGATGACAAGGACGAAGAAAAAACCCGCCCCGCTTGGGCCGTTCCCTTGGGCATTCTCCTTATCGCAGGCATTGCCGGCGGCATCGGCTTCTATGTCTATAAAAAGCGCAAGAAGAATGACGGCGGCGACGACGAGGATTTGACGATCTGATGAGTTATCGCGATCTATTCGATATGGCGAAGAAGAATCTTCTCGCCAGAAAACTCCGCACGGGCCTCACCCTCCTCGGCGTGGTCATCGGCTGCGTCTCCATTATTATCATGCTCAGCTTCGGCTACGGCATGACGGAAAACAACAAGCGCATGATCGAAGACTTCGGCGACGTGAAAAATATTAACGTCACTCAAAAGGAAGAAGGCGGTAAGGGCAAGGCCCTGACGCGCAAGACCATTTCGGAATTAAAGGAGCTGCCCCACGTGGTGGACGTGACGCCGGTTTACAACGCCAGCGTCGGCATGAAGCTTCGCAAATTTCAATCGGATTTCGTGGGCATCACCGCCATGGAAAAGCACACCTACGATTCTTTAGGTTGGGAAATGGACAAGGGCAGCTTCTTTCACGGCGACGGCAAGGGCCAAATGCTTTTCGGAAGCGGCGTCGTGGATATGTTTTACGATCCCACGGGCTCTACGACTATGCCCGCCATGGACGACGGCGAAGCTCCGCCTCCTTTGTTTGAAGCCGCGGGAAAGACCATGACCATTACCTCCTCCGACGTTTCCATGATGGGAGGCAACGGGACCGGCACCGGCCTTTCCACGGAAATGAAAGTCACCGGGCTTATCGCCAAGACGAAAAAAATGGATTACGACAACAATGTCTTTATGACCGTGGACGGCTTTATGGATTTAATGGACCGCTTAAAAATGGAACGGCCCAACACCCACGCCTACGAACGGATTCAGGTGCGGGTAGACGATATGAAAAATGCCGAAGAGGTATCCGACGGCATTAAGGCCCTGGACTACGACGCCATGGGCATGCTGGAAATGATCAAGAGCATGAACAAGGCTATGACCATCGTCAATGCCATCTTTGCCGGCATCGGCTCCATCTCCTTTATCGTCGCCGCCATCGGCATCGCCAACACCATGATTATGTCTATTTACGAACGCACACGGGAAATCGGCGTAATGAAAGTTATCGGCGCGTCGATTCAGGACATACAGAAGCTCTTTCTCACCGAAGCCGCCCTTATCGGCCTCATCGGCGGGATCATCGGCGTCTTTTTAAGCCTCATGATGAGCGCGGGCTTTAATCTTATCGGCAATCGCTTTGCCATGGCCCAGGGAGCCGAGGAAGCCATTAAGATCTCCCACATTCCCCTGTGGCTCGTGTTGGTGGCTCTCATCTTTTCCACCTTGGTGGGCATCGCCGCGGGCTACTTCCCCGCCAAGCGCGCGATGAATCTGTCGGCACTGGATGCCATTCGCAGCGATTAAATTTATTCTATTCAACAAAGCGGAAGCCCATTGTTTTTATCTATGGGCTTCTGTTTTTTTATAGAAAATCACAATGGGCATTTTCCGGTTTGCCATCCTTTTCTGTCCTTTATTTGGTAGAATGTACTCATAGTTATTGCATATCTAGAGGAGGAAGAAAACTATGAAAAAACTGAACGTATTGGCTTTGGCTGCAGTCCTGGCTTTAGGTCTGACCGCCTGCGGTTCCGGCGCAAACAGCGGCGATAACGCTGCTAAAAACAATGCTACCGCTAACAACACAGCTGCTGCCGAAAACAACAAAGCCGAAGACAAAAAGGCTGATGTAGCCGAAGTCGGTGAAATTTCCGGCGAAGAATTAGACAAGATCATGGAAGATAAGGACGCGAAGGAAAAAGTAACGGTTATCGACGTTCGCCCTGTTGAAGATTACGAAGCAGGCCACGTTAAATATGCCATCAACATGCCTATCGATACCTTCGAAGAAAATCTTAACAAGATCGAAGACTTAAAGGATTCCGAAGTTATCACCATTTGCAACACCGGTAAGAAGAGCGGCCAAGCTGCCGACATTCTCGTTAAAAACGGCTTCACCAATGTTAAAAACGCTCAAGGTGTAAAAGACTTCAAATACACCACCATGACCAAGGTCACCAACGTTCGCGGTCCCGAATTTTTGGAACTCGCTAAGAGCGGCGACTACACCATTATCGACGCACGCGACGCAAAAGACTTCGAAGCAGGTCACTTAGACGGCGCTATCAACGTTCTTGTCGACGAATTCGATGCAAAATATCCCGAACTCCCCACCGACAAGCCCTTCTTGGTTCACTGCTATTCCGGCAACCGTTCCTGGGAAGTTGCTAACAAGCTGGTTGAAAAAGGCCACAAAGCAATTAACTCCAACGACGGTACGAAAGAATTTGACGGCTTCGGATTGAAGTAAATCAAAAAAGTGCCTTGTCGAAAGACAGGGCCTTTTTTCTTATGTAGTTGTTTATGGAAACCATTGTTTTTTTTGCTCGCACGCCGGAAATCGGCCACGGAAAGACTCGCCTCAGGACCGCCCTCAGCGAGGAACAGATTTTTCATATTACTCGAAAGCTTTACGACGATCTTTTAGTGACGCTGACGGACACCGGCTACCGCGTCGTGGTCTATTACGACGGCAAGGAGCCTTCCCTCTCCCTTCCCTGCGTCCCTCAAAAGGAAGCCGATCTGGGCGAGAGGATGGCATCGTCCATCCGCACCGAAATCCAAAAGGGACCGGTGCTTCTTATGGGATGCGATCTCCTAGGCGTGGACGGCGATTTAATCGAGGAAGGCTTTCGCCTTTTAAAAGACCGGGACGTGGTTTTCGCCCCGGCGGAAGACGGCGGTTACGGCATCGTGGGCATGAGGCGATTTGTAGACGTGTTTTCCTCCATCACCTACAGCCGCCCCGACGTATTGGAAAAGACCGTTGAAAAGGCAAAGACCGCCGGTGCCACGGTGGCTCTTCTTCCCACGATTCGCGACATCGACTACTTCGAAGATTTAGTACGCGAGGCTTTGAATAGCCCCGTCGTATCAAAAGAAGAAGATGTTTTCGGCACGGTCTACACCTCCGAGGAGGGCAGCCGCCTTTGGATTTTAAAGGATAAAAACCGTGTCCCCGAACATTCCCTCTATTGCGAGCCTAAAATTATGCTCCCCTTTTACCATTCTATTCAAGCGAAGGAGGTCAAATGAAAGTCAATAAAAAAATCGTGATGCTGGCCGTTATCGCAGCATGCGTCCTCGTTTATCTGTTTGTCCCCTCGGTCAATCAAGGCATTAACCGATCCGTTCGCATTTTAACTTCGGAAGGTATCGAAGGCATTGCCGCTTACATCCGAAGCTTCGGCGTCTATGCCGTTATCGTGTCCTTTGCGCTGATGATTTTGCAATCGTTGATTTCGCCGATTCCGGCATTCTTTATTACCCTCGCCAACTCCGCTATTTTCGGCTGGGTCAACGGCGCCATCCTCTCCTGGTCGTCGGCCATGGCCGGAGCGGCTCTCTGCTTTTATATTTCCAGGGTCCTGGGCCGCGACGTGGCCGAAAAGTTCACGGGCAAGGGCATGCTGGAAACCGTGGATAAATTTTTCCACGACTACGGCAAATATGCCATCTTGATCGCCCGCCTCTTGCCCTTTATGTCTTTCGACCTGGTCAGCTACGCCGCCGGCCTTACGGGCATGAGCTTTTTGGCCTTCTTCGTCGCCACCGGCATCGGCCAACTTCCCGCCACCATCGTCTACTCCTATGTAGGCGGCACCTTAACCGGCGGCGCACAAAAGTTGATGACCGGCCTCTTGATTTTGTTCGCCGTCTCCATCGCGATCTTTGTAGGCAAGAAATTGTACAATGACAAACAAAAAAACAAATCAATCGACTAAATTATGGGGCTACGCCAAGGTGATCCTGGCGGCAGCCCTATTCATCCTTATTTTTCGAGAAACCAAGGACTACTTTACGGAAGCGCGCATCCGCTCCATGTTGGAAGCGGCCGGGCTTTGGGCGCCGGTGATCTACATCGGCCTGTGGGCGGTGCTGCCTGTCTTTTTCTTCCCCGTCCCCCTCTTGGTGGTGCCCAGCGGATACATTTTCGGCTCGGCCCTGGGCGTCGTCTATACTCTGGTGGGCTGTGCCGTGAATATTACCATTATGTATTTTCTGGCCGCCTCCGTGGCCCGAGACAAGATTTTGCATTTGGTGGAGGAAAAGAGCAACGACAAGATCAAAAAAGTCTTCCTGAGTCCCACGGGCACGAGTCAGGGCGTGTTTTTTATCTTTCGCCTGATTCCTTTGATCTCTTACAATCTGATCAACTACATGGCGGGAATTTTGCGCATTCGCTTTCTTCCCTATTTCGTCTTAAGCTTGATCGGCATCACCCCTGGGATCTTCGCCTTTATTTATCTTGGCGAGCAGATCCACGATCCCTCTTCCCCGGAATTTAAGCTGGCCATTCTCTTTCTCGTTCTTTTGACCGCGGTTTCTCTCGTCCTCTTGAAAATCTACAATAAAAGGCAAAACCGTGATTAGTATCGTCATTCCCACTTACAACGAAATCGAGCACATCCACGCCTTTCAAGAGGCTCTGGACGCCTTCGGCGGCCGGGCGGAAATCTTGTTTTCCGACGGCGGCAGCACCGACGGCACCTATGATGCCATTCGCTATCCGAAAATTCGGGAGGCGAAGGGCCGCGGCGCACAGCTGGCGGCCGGTGCGAAAAAAGCGACGGGAGACGTGCTCTGGTTTTTACACGCCGACACCTTTTTCCCGAAAGAGGCCTTGGATGCCGTGGAAGCCTGCGGAGCCCCTTGGGGCGCCTTTAAGCTTCGCTTTTCGTCGAAGGACCCCATGATGAAGGTGGTGGCCTTTAATTCCAACAACCGCGTTCGCTTTCGTCGCATCGTCTTCGGCGATCAGGGTATGTTTTTAAAGCGGGAGCTTTACGAAAAAATCGGCGGCTTTCAACCCATTCCCCTTATGGAAGATTACGATCTGTCCATCCGTCTGAAAAGCGCCGGCTACGTGCCCGAGCTGCTGCCTTTAAAGCTTACCACCGACGCCTGCCGCTTCGAGGAGAACGGCATTTGGAAGACGATTCTGCATATGCAGCGCCTACAACGGGACTTTCGCCGCGGCGTGGACCCTGCGGAGCTCGCCAAGCGCTACTGAAAGGAGCCATTATGATTTCTTACGCCAGGGACAACTGCATCCAATGCGGCCGCTGCACCCGCGTCTGTCCCTTTCTTGAGCACTACGCCATGGATCTTGAGGGCTTTTCACATCGCCCGGATCTGCGCAGCGAGTGCTACCTTTGCGACAATTGCAAGCGAGTCTGCCCGAAGACTATTTCCGGCCGGGAGATCGCCATGGAAATGCGCGTGAAGGATCCCTTGCCCGCCCGCAAGGTGCGCTTTCAAAAGGATCCCTATCTGCTTCGCAATTTGCAGAAGAAAAACACGAAGACCCTCCTCTACCTGGGCTGCAATTATCCCGGCCAATATCCGGAAACCTGCAAGGCCTTAATCGCCCTCTGCGCCGAGCGGGGCGTGGATTTTTCCGTGGACTGCTGCAAGAAGCCCATCGAGCAAAAGGGCATTCCCCTTTCCGCCGACAAGATTTTCGATTCGGTGAAAGATCGGGGCATCGAACGCTTGATTTGCTGCTGCCCCAATTGTTACCGCACCATGAAAAATCGCGGGGACATTGAGGTCATTTCCGTCTACGATTATTTAGAGGAAGAAGGGCTTTTACACACCTTGCCCGAAGAAGATATTCCCGTCTACATACCCTGCGGCGATCGTGAAAATTTGGATTTCTTCCGCGCCATCGAGCCCTATTTAAAGAGCTACCGCATGCCCTACGAATCCGTTCATTGCTGCGGTTTGGGCGGCGGCGGAAAACACAATGCCGACGTGGACGGGACGATTAAAGATCGCTTCAAGGAAATCTACGAGGAGGAAAAGAGCATTTGGACCTACTGCGCCAGCTGCTCCATTCGATTCAACGCCTACGAAATGAATCATGCGGTTAATTTCCTCTCCGCCTTTTTAGGCATTTACGAAGCGCCCTCCACCTCTTATATGAAAAATGTCATTTCTTTTAAAGGATATCCCCATGGAAAGTAACGAAGAAAAGAATTGCGCCCAAGTGGTGCTTGGAAGCTTCAGCGAAGGCCTCGGCTTGGACAAGGAAAAGGCGGAAGCCTTGGCCGCCCCCTTCGGCGGCGGTCGCTACGGCGGCGAAACCTGCGGCTGCGTCACCGCCGCTACCATGGTCCTGGGCCTGGCCTACGACGGCACCGACTTGTTTGAAAAGGTCAAGGCCTTCGACAATGCGTTTAACGAGGAAAACGGCCACACCGTCTGCCGGGATATTTTAGGCCACGACTTTTCTCGTCCCGGCGAATTGGAGGCGGCTTATGCCGACGGCAGCGTCCAAAGCCACTGCCCCCGCTGCATCGAATCTTCCATCTCCATTTTGAATAAACTCTTGGAAGAAGAATAATTTTTCCCATTAGAAAAGGACCTCGCGAAAGAGGTCCTTTTTTCGTGCTAATCCTGTGCTTGTGCCATGGCATCCTCCACCGCCGCCTTCAATCCCTCGGAAGTTTCCGTGGCGCCGGCAATGCCGTCTACCGCCGTGGAATTTTTCTTCGTCATGGCGCCGGGAATCTTTTCCAGGGCGCTCTCTACCTGAGGCACTTGCTGTGGCGATTCGCCGTGGCTCTTCACGACGATCTCGGCGATCCGCCCGTCTTGAACGGTGACGCTCACCACAATGGGCTCGGATTGATTGTACCCCTCTCCCCTGCCTTCGTAGGTGCCGTCCTTGTGCGGTCGGTTCTTCCCGCAACCGCTGAGAAAGAGGGCGACGAGCAGGCTAAGGACGAGGAGAGTCTTCCTCACAGATTTCATTACTTGCGGCTCTTTAAATAGGCCGCGGCATGTTCGTAGACGCCTTCCGCCGTTAAGCCGAAGCGCTTAAAGACATCGGCGGCATTGCCCGATGCGCCGAAGGATTCCATGCCCAGGGCCAAGCCGTCCAGGCCCACGTATTTGTGCCAGCCCATGGTGGATGCGGCTTCCACGGAAATTCTGTTGCGAAGATCGGCGGGAAGCACGGCTTCTTTGTATTCCGCCGGCTGTTCGTTGAAGAGTTCCTGCGACGGCATACTGACGACACGCACGCCGTAGCCGTCTTTTTCTAAAGCTTCGGCGCTTTCAAGGGCGAGGTGCACCTCGCTTCCCGTGGCGATAATGATCAGATCCAAATTTCCTGATTCTTTCTTTATGACGTAGCCGCCCTTTAAGGCGTCTTTGGACGAGCCATCGAGCTCCGGCAAGGTTTGACGCGTAAAGATCATGCTCACGGGCTCATCTTTGCTGTGCATGGCCACGTACCAGGCGGCGGCCACTTCCGTGGAATCCGCCGGGCGGAAGGTAATCATATTGGGAATGGAGCGCAGCATGGCCAGATGCTCGATAGGTTGGTGAGTGGGCCCGTCTTCGCCGACGCCGATGCTGTCGTGGGTGAAGATGTAGGACGTGGGAATGCCCATAAGGGCCGCCAGACGCAGCTGCGGCTTCATGTAGTCGCTGAAAACCAGGAAGGTGGCGCCGTAGGAGCGGAAGCCGCCGTGGAGGTAGATGCCGTTCACGATGGCGCCCATGGCGTGTTCTCTGACGCCGAAATTAATATTGCCTCCGGGACGATTGTCCACGCTGTATTGGCCTTCGCCCTTCATGTCGCTCTTGTTGGAGGGGCCCAGGTCGGCGCTACCGCCGAAGAGGTTGCCCATGCCGGCGGCGACGCGCTGCAGCATTTCGTGGGAGCTGGCCCTGGTGGCCATGTCTTTTTCCACCGGCGCCCAATAGGCGTCCTCGTCCATAAAGGAGAGGTCCTGTTTCTTCGTATCGTAGGTGGCGAGGAAATCCTCGTACTTTTGAGGGAAGGCTTCCTTATACTCTGCTTCCATGGCCTTCCACGCCTCGTAGACCTTGCGCTTTTCTTCCATCTTTTCGGCAACCAATGCCTTGACTTCATCGGCCACTTCAAAGGGTGCCACGTCGTAGCCTAGTTTTTCCCTGGTGGCTTTATTTTTTTCTTCGCCCAAGGGCGAGCCGTGAACGCCGGCGGAGCCTTCCAAGGGCGAGCCGTAGCCGATGGCGGTTTTAATTTCGATAAGGGTAGGCTTGACCTTTTCCTGTTTCGCCGCTTCCACCGCCTGAGTAATGGCTTCGATGTCCGTACCGTCTTCCACGATAAGGACTTGCCAGCCCAAGGCGCGGTAGCGCGCGGCGATGTCTTCTTTAAAGGAAAGCTCCGTATTGCCTTCGATGGTAATGTTATTGGAGTCGTAAAGGACGACAAGTTTTCCCAGCTCCAAGGTGCCGGCGATGGACGAGGCTTCGTTGCTGATGCCTTCCATTAGGTCGCCGTCGCCGCAAAGGACGTAAGTATAGTGGTCGACGAAATCATAGCCCGGCTCGTTGTACTTGGCCGCCAGGCGGGTTTCCGCCATGGCAAAGCCCACGGCCGTGGAAATCCCGGCTCCTAAGGGCCCCGTCGTGGTTTCCACGCCGGCGGTGTGGCCGTATTCCGGATGGCCCGGCGTCTTGGAATCCAGTTGACGGAAATTCTTTAAATCTTCCACCGTGAGACCCAAGCCGAAAAGATGGAACAGGGAATACAAGAGGGCGCTGCCGTGGCCGGCGCTTAAAATAAATCGGTCGCGATTGGGCCACAGATGATCCTCGGGATCGAAGTTTAATGTGTTGGCCCACAAGGCCCAAGCCATGGGCGCCGCGCCCAGGGGAAGCCCCGGGTGACCTGAATTGGCCGCGTCGATCTGATCGATGGACAGAGCCCGCAAGGTATTGACCGCGAACTGTTCGTTATGATTCATGAGATCCTCCTCTGTTTTCTTTCACGACGGTGACCGCCTTTTTATTTCGTGCAATGGCCCACAAGAATTTCGGAATGGCTATCTGCCTCCCGATGCGGGACGGATTTTTCAGCAAGCGGTAAAACCATTCCAGGTGCAGGCGAATGAAAACCTCCGGCGCCCGCTTGGCCTTTCCCGCCAGCACATCCAGTACGCCGCCGTTGCCGATGGCTAGGGTTATGTGCTCCAGCTTGTCTCTATTGTTTAAAATAAAATCTTCCTGCTTGGGAAAGCCCAGGCCCACGAAGAGAATGGAGGCGCCGCTTTCGTTGATGGCCCTGATCACCGCCGCCTCCTCCTCGGAATTTTCGAAGCCGCGGTGGGCGCCTTTAAAGTAGCCGTGGTTCTCCCCGGCGACGATGGGGCCGTATTTTTCCTCCACCCGCTTCTTCGCCTCCTTGGCGATGCCGGGCTCGCCGCCTAAAAAGAAAATCGTCTTGTTTTTCTCCCGCGCCAGCTCCAAAAGGTAGAGGGAAAGATCGTAGCCGGTGACCCGCTCCTTCAGGGGATGGCCTCCCATTTTCGAGCCGATGACCAGGCCGATGCCGTCGGGAACAACCAGATCCGCGCCGTTCATGACGCGGGCTTTCTCTCTATCGCCTTTCAGTGCCATGACGATTTCCGTGTTGGGGGTGAAGACCCAATGGAAGCCCCCTTTGTCGATGAAGTCGGAAAGAATCCTGCGGCTCTCCTCTTCGCTGACGTCGTCCACGGCGGTGTTAAAGATTTTAATCTTATCCTTAGGATTGCAAAAGTTCGAAGACATGTTGCACATTCCTCCTGCTTTTTTCCAAAAGCTCCCCATGGCGGGTTCGTAAACGCAGCCGCTCCTCGTCCTTTTTTCGATACATGGCCACCACGGCGTTTAAAAGCTTTTTCTCATCCATGCCCTCGGCGCAAATGTCCGAAGGAATGGCCAGGGAATCCAGCTGGGCCTTGACCTTGGGATCGTAGACGATGCCCACCGCCGGGGTCTTCGACGTCACGGCGTAAATCAACGCGTGAAGACGCATGCCGATAATGAGGTCGCAGAGGCCGATGATGCCTTCCATTTCCTCCACGGCGTAATTGCCGCTTAGAACGTGGCAATGATTCCTGTGAACCATCTTCGTCTTAATGGCCTCGGCGAAGTGTTTGTCTTCCGGATAATGGAGGGGCGTAAACAAAATGTCGATGCCCAATTCTTCATAAGCCCGGTCGGCGACGTAGGCGATTTTAGACGCCAAAGCCGGCGCCTTCTTCCATTGGCGCACGGCGACGCCCAAAAAATGCTTGTCACTGTCGATGCCTTCTTCCCGAAGGAGGGCCTTCGCCGCCTCGAGGCTGATGCCGTCGATACCGTAAACGGGATCGGCGGTGACTTCCACAGGGGGGACGTCGACGCCGATGTCTTTCAGCACCTGAGCGCTGTCTTCATCGCGAAGGGTAATATAATCCACCTTGTTTAAAATCCGCGCCGTCAATTTGCGGTTCAGGGCCTTGTGAATGGGGCCGACGCCGTTGGCATAGACGTAAATCTTTTTTCCCATGCGCTTGGCAAGGGCCATGACGCCCAGATAGTAATACAAGCTCCTCGACGAGGTTTCGTCTTGTAAGAGGGATCCCCCGCCGCTGATCAACAGATCCGCGTTCGACAGCGCCTTCTTCACGGACTTATAGTGAAAGCGCTGAGTTGCGTTCACGCCGTAGAGCCTGCGGGTTCTCGGCGGATCGTAGGAGAGGACATTTAATTGTACGGTGGGATCACAGGCGCGAATATCGTTGACGATGGCGTGCAGGATCGCATCGTCGCCGCTATTGTCGAAGCCGTAATAGCCGCTAAATAAAACTTTCTTTCCCATAACAATCCATCCTTTTCTCCGCAAGGGGGTTTGCGAGATCTTTTTTGCAAATTCGTACGAGGGCAAAGGTCACGGCCAAAAGCAGCCAAAAGGTGGTGGTGATCTTGGTCATGTATAAAATATTTTCAAATATACCGTGAAAGAGCATGCCGGCAATTGACGACGCCACCGCCGCGCCCATAATCTTTACATAGCAGTTTTCGCTCTTTAGAGGATAGCGGGCCAGATTGACGAAGATGCTGACCATGAAAATCAGAAAGAGCAGGAAGCCGATAACGCCCATTTCCGCAAAGATTTGTAGAAAAGTGTTGTGGGCGTGGAAAATGCCCATGCCGGGCATATACTGCTCGAAAACCGCTTTAAAGGGCCGATGTCCAAGACCCAGTCCCACGAGAAAGTGGTTGTGGATGATGATTTCCGTGATCTCCCAAATTTTAAATCGATAGGAGGTGGATGAGTCGGCAAAATTGAAAATCGTCATAAAGCGATTGACGATGCTCGTGGGCACGAAAAACACGGCGGCTCCCATCAGGGGAATGACCAAAAGCAAGAGCTCTTTCCTGACGAGGCAGATAAAGACGAAGGCCGCTACGGCGAGGCCCAGCCAACCGCCCCGGGACATAGTCAAAACGAGGGCTGCCGCTTGCAAAAGGAACATGGCCAGGAACAAGAGGCGCACGCCGTCCCGCTTCGTAGACCAGAAGATGCCCACGGTGAGAGGGATGGCAATGACCAAATACTCGGCGAAAATATTGGGATTGCCGAAAAGCGAATAGGCCCTGGCGCGAATGGGGCTGTTGGAATAGGCATCCACCCATCCCTCCTTCACATCCACCCCTCCGAGGTACTGGTAAATACCGTGGAGGGCGAGAATAGTGGCGGCGACACTGACGGCGACGATGACGCCGTGGAGCTGTTCTTCGGTCTTGATCTCGTTAATTATAAAGATTAAATACATAAAGCCGCCGGTGTGGATGACCAAATCCCGAACCGAGCCCATGGGATAAATCGACGTCGCCGTTTGAATAATCATCAAGAGAAAATAGATATAGGGCACGATCTCGTGGCCGGCAACGATGAGAGGATCGTCTTTTTTTATAAACTTTCTAATGAGAAACAATCCGAAGGTTCCGTACAAAAGCACGAGAACGAGAGTATCCGGCAGGAAAACATAGCCGAAGGTGGTGGCAATAAGGCTGATCATGGGGTTTTCGAAAAAGACCACGACCCCGATGAATCCCAGAAAGAGCAAGATGACAAGAGGGATCTTAACGCTCAATCCCACCCCGCCGATGACAAAGCCCAGGGCAAACAAAAGGAGGGGATTGATTTTTACTCGCGTTTCCATGACTCGGCCTCCTTATCGTGTAGAAGCAGGCACCACAAGCTTTTCACCGCAGACACCACATAGGAGCTTTCAATCTTCTCTTCCAGGCCCGTCCCCAAGCTGTTGGCGAGAAGGCCGCCGAAAAGAAAGACGACGCCTAAGATGCCGTAAAGGCTGCGGTGCAAGAGGCCTAAAATAATCAAGCTCAGGCCGAAGCCCATGGAAGCCATGCCCGATACCTTCAGGGCGGAATCCAAGGATGTGTAGCTGTCTGCAATGCCGAAGCCTACCGAGCCTTCGACGGCGCCTGTAATTCTAAGGCGCACCCAATGGCAAATGGTATTGATCAACCGATAGAAAAAACGGAGGATGCGAAAGAACAGGGTGCGGGCAAAGACGCCCTCCGCCCCGTCGAGAGCTCTGCGAACCTTCGATGCCTTCCACTGCCTGCTCACGGCGCCAACCACGGCAGCTAATAAACCGTGAAGCATGCTTTGTTTATAGCAATTCTCCAATGCCCTAATGATGGAAAGTAAAAATTGAATCAGTACACTGGATTGAATCATAAATTACTCCCCGTCTTTTTTGATGCCGACACAAACACCCGTAAAAGCGGAGGTTTTCGTATTGACGCGGTAATCATTGCCGACGCGAATCTCTTCGCTGCCCACCGCGTAGGACCTATCCGATTCCTTAATGTCAACTTCCACATCCAGGTAGACGGAATATTTGTCCGGCACCGGCGCATTCACCCACTGACCTTCGTACTCCACGGCATCTTCATAGGGCTTCACGGTCTTGCGTACGACTTTGCCCAAATAGGTTCCCTTGTCGGAGCTATAGATTTCTTGGCCTTCGGTAATATTCTCTGCCGTGGGCATGCGCACATTGTCCACGAGAAAAGTAATCATTCCTTTCGACGTGCTTTCCACGGAAATGGGAGATTTCTTAAAACGGGATGCGCCACCTACGACGGCGACGATGAGAATAATCAAAAACAGCAAGTCGATGATATTGATCTTGCCGAAGAGTTTTCCTTCTTTATCGATCATTTTGCCTCCTTTGAAGTATTTTTTCGTATATTTCCACATGGCTCTCGGCCATGGCTTCTTGGCTAAAGTGTTCGTTGACGTAATCGTAAAGGCCCTCGCCCCGCTCCTTCATTTCTTCCGGGTGGTTTAAGGCATAGACCATTTTTTCGCCTAAGCCTTCGGCATCCTTCGGTTGAAAGACCATGCCGTAGGGCCCGGCCATTTCGCTGATGCCGCCGACGTCCGTGGCGATAAAGGGGATCTTCGCCTTGGCCCCTTCCAAGAGGGCGTAGGGGAAGGATTCGGAAACGGAGGTGAGCATATTCACGTCCCCGGCCCCGTAAAGGCTGAAGGGATCGGAAACCTGACCTAAAAAGCTCACCAAATCCTCTAAACCCTCTTCCTCCACAAAGGCCATGAGCTTTTCACGCTCCGGTCCCCTGCCGGCGATTAAAACGTGGGCGCGGGACAGGGCTTCTTTGTTTAAGGCCACGGCCTTTAACAGGCTCTTGTGGTCTTTCACCAAATCCAAGCGGGCGGCGATGACAAAGAGCATGCGGTCCGAATATTTTCCCAGCCCGTAACGCGCCAGAAAGGCCTCTTTATCCACGGCGGGTTCCGATTTTTTCATATCGATCCCATTGTAGGTGACAAAGATATCCTCTTCCGGAAAACCCCGCTCCACTAACATGGCCTTGAACCGCTCCGTAATGGCGATGTAATTATTAAATCGCTTCAGGGCGTATTGGTTTAGCGCCGTAAACACTTTATCCTTAATGAAATTGTCTTTGAAATCCAACAGATAGTCGCTGTGCAAGGTGGTGACCATGGGCACGTCCACGCGCTTTCTCAAATACAGGGCGTTGAAATTGGCCCGCGCGCCGTGGCAATGCACCAGATCGAAACCTTCCTCTTCGATCATGCGAACCACTTTTTTCAAAGTCCCCATGTCGAAGCGGTTTTTCTGCTCCACCAGACGGGCGTCGATGCCCAAGGCCACGGCGCCGTCTAAAAAGGACCCCGGGCGAAAACACACCATACTCACATCGTGATAGGCTTCCAGGCCTTTCAACAAGGTGTATATATGGGTCTTCGCTCCACCCGTGTCGCCCCCGCTGATAAGATGAAGAACTTTCATCGTCGTCTCCCACTAATTATTCTGTACCACGCGGTAGCTTCCCCGAACCAATACGATGGCGTCGGTCGCGGCGGATAGGCCTCTGCCGTCGCTTCTCGGTGCGATTAACAAATGGTTCATCGGAGCCCGTTGGCCTTGTTTTAAATCCGATCCGCCGGTGACGTCACTTAGCCCGCCCAAGTCCTGAGCAATGGTGTCGACGCGGCCGCTTCTCGGAATCATTTCCGTCCCCTGAGCGACGATTAAACGGTCACCGGCCTTTAGGTTCACCACTTCCAGTGTGGCAGAAGCTTGGGCAGCACCGGGCGCCGAACCTTGGGACATTTTCTTTTCTATGGCTTCGAGCCGTTGATTTAAATAGCTTAAAGATACTAAGGGATCGTCATCTTTGGCAAAGGCGGGTATGGCCGCACCGATGAGCATAAAGCTGAGTCCGCAGGCGGCTACGATTTTTTTCCAATTGCGTTTCACAATCTCATCCTTTCTGTGATTCATTCATCCTATCTATTATACAACAATCCCAGTTCCAGACCAACGAAAACGACAAAAGCGCGGGAATGATCCCGCGCTTTCTTTTATGTACTATAGTCCGACACTGATTCTTAACGCTTCGTCGACATCGTCCATCACTTTCGATCCGAACTTCCCGATCTTTTCGCGCAAGCGCTTTTTGTCGATGGTGCGCACCTGCTCCAAAAGGATGACGGAATTTTTCGGCAAATCGTTATTCGCCGCCTTCACCTTCACGTGGGTGGGCAGCTTTGTTTTGTTCATTTGCGATGTAATCGCCGCGACGATCGTCGTAGGCGAATACTTGTTGCCCACGTCATTTTGAATGACGACCACGGGCCTGACGCCGCCTTGCTCCGAGCCGATGACCGGGCTCAGATCGGCGTAAAACACATCGCCTCTCTTAATAACCATGAATCACAACCTTTCTATTTTGCCGGCGAAGATTCTCTTATAGCCTCTAGGCGAAGGAAGGCTTCGGATAAGTATGTGATTAAATCCGAAGCGATGAGCCCCCGCTCGCTCTTATGTAAGGCGCCGAGATCTCCTGCCAGACCGTGAATATATACCCCGAGGCGGGCCGCTTGAAAACAATTCATGCCCTGGGCCAAGCAGGCGGTGATGATGCCCGTGAGCACGTCACCTGCGCCCGCCGTGGCCATGCCGGCATTGCCCGTTTCGTTGTATACCCGCCCGCTTTCCGAGGCAACGATGCTCCCATGTCCCTTCAGCACCACGACGCCGCCGTAGCGCGCGAGAAATTCGTCCACGGCCTCGTCCCTATGGGCGCGGACCCATGAAATATCCCGATTCAAGAGCCGGGCCATTTCCCCTTCGTGAGGCGTGTAAATTTTTTCGCCCCCTGCAGTCGGTTTTTCCTGCGCCAAATGGTACAGGCCGTCGGCATCCACCACCATGGGCTTGGAGAGGCCATAGACCTTTAAAAAAACGTCCCGCGCCTCTTCTCCCCGACCCATGCCCGGGCCCAGGCCGATGGCATCCATGTCGGCAAGCTCACTTATGTCGCTCTGCTTCTTTACGATGACTTCCCGCATGCGGAGAGAAAAGTCTCTGAAAATTTCATCGGGCACGAAGGCGTAGCTCAGGCCGCAACCGGCCCTCAGCGCCGCCGAGGAGGCCAGATCCACGGAGCCGTACATGCCCTCGCTTCCGCCGACGAGGGCCGCCCGTCCCCTGCTGCCCTTGTGATCCGTCTCTTGAATCGCGGGAAGCAGACTCGCCACCTCCTTCGACAGGTTAGAGAGCTCGAGATCTTCGAGGCGGGCAATGGCGACGGCATAATCTTTTTCATGGGAAACAGACAGTCGGAAGATCCGGTCCTTATAGCGACCGTAGGGCCTTCCCCTGTCGTCGGTTTCCACGATTAAATTTTTCAACCCCGCCTTAAAAATGCCGTCGCCCAAGGCCTTCGCCATGGCTTCTTTTGCGGCGAAGCGCCCGGCGATGTGGGCGGCGTTCATTCGAAGGGTGCGGCGCTCCTTGCGGGAAAAAACTTTTTCCAAAAAAGCCTCGCCACACCGGTCCATTATTTTTTGCACCCGCGGTATGTAAACCATGTCTATGCCGATCATATGCCACCTCTTTTGTATCATAGCACAATTTTCTTGAAAATAAATCACCGTTTTTTCTCTTGACAAAAATTCTCGTCCCCCGTATAATGGTGACCAAATTCAATAGATACGATGATGGCGTCCCCAAAATTACAGCGCCGGAGTATGATGTTTTTTTCGAGGCTTTTTGCGAAGAAAGGTGGTACCGCGTTGGAAGACGCCCTTTCGGCAAGAGCTTTTTTTGTGCTTAAAAAGGAGACAGTATGACTGAGAATGTATTTGATTTACTTGAACGCAGAGGCTACATCGACCAAGCCACGTTCCCCGAGGAATTGAGGGAACGCCTGGGCGAAGGGCCCATCACCTTTTATATCGGCTTCGACGCCACGGCGGACTCCCTTACCCTAGGTCACTACCTTCAGGTAAAGGTGATTCAGCATTTCCAACGGGCCGGTCACGTGCCCATTACCCTCTTCGGCGGCGGCACCACCATGATCGGCGACCCTTCCGGCCGAACCGATATGCGTAAAATGCTTACGAGGGAAGACATCGATCACAACATCGATTGCTTTAAGCGGCAGCTGTCCCACTTCATCGATTACGACGACGGAAAAGCCATCGCAGCAAACAATGCCGATTGGCTCTTGGATCTGGGCTATCTGGATTTCATGCGCAACATCGGCGTGCACTTCTCCGTGAACCACATGCTGAAGCTGGACGCCTATGCCAATCGCTTAGAGCAAGGCCTCACCTTCTTTGAAATGGGCTACATGCTCATGCAGTCCTACGACTTTTTGGTCCTCTACAGAAAATTCAATTGCCAATTACAATTAGGCGGCTCGGACCAATGGAGCAATATGCTCGGTGGCTACGATTTGGTTCGCAAGCTGGACGACGGCAAGGTCTACTCCATGACCTTCAAGCTGCTTTCCACCGCCGACGGCCAAAAGATGGGCAAGTCCATGAAGGGTGCCATTTTCTTGGATCCCAACAAGACGCCGCCCCACGAAATGTTCCAATACCTGCGTAACACCGACGACCGCGACGTCATTAAGTTCCTGAAGCTTTTAACCGACGTCAGCGATGAGGAAATCACCGATTACGCAAGGCTGGAGGGTCAGGAGCTGAACGCTGCCAAGGAACGCCTGGCTTGGGAAATCACCAACGAAGTTCACGGCAAGGAAGAGGCCGATAAGGCGCTGGAAGCATCCCGCGTCCTCTTCGGCGGAAGCGGCAACACGGAAGACATGCCTACCACGGAGCTTGCCGAAGATGAAGTCAACGACGGCATCACCATCGTCGAGCTCATGCAAAAAGGCGAGCTTATCGCCTCTACCAGTGAAGGTCGTAGGCTGATTAAGCAAGGCGGCGTCTCCGTCAACGACGAAAAAGTCGCCTCCCACGATCAAATGATCACGAAGGATGACTTAAAAGAAGGTGTCCACGTCCGAAAGGGCAAGAAGGTTCACCACTTATTTAAATTAAAATAATTTCCCACACAAAAAAAGCGACCGGCGGTTCGAGAGACGAACCCATCGGTCGCTTTTCTTTTAATTCACCGGCTTGGCGAAGATCATTTTCCCCGCCGCCGTTTGCAACATGCTGGTCACGATGCAATGGACGCTTTTGCCTAAGTAATCGATGCCGTTTTCCACGACGATCATGGTGCCGTCGTCCAGGTAACCCAAGCCCTGTTTCTCCTGGCTCCCCGGCTTCACGACGAAGACGTCGATGACTTCCCCGGTTACGAAGACGGGCTTCATGGCGTTGGCCAAAGCATTAATGTTCAGGACGGTAATGCCCTGCACCTCGGCCACCTTGTTTAAATTGTAGTCGTTGGTCACGACCACGCCCTTCATTTCTTTCGCCATGCGCAAAAGCATGGTGTCCACCTCGGTCAAATCGCCGTAGGCTTTCTCCACGATTCTGATTTTGTACCGGCTATCTTCCCGAAGCTCTTTCAGCGCATCCAGACCCTTCCTGCCCTTGGCCCGGCTCATTCCGTTAGACGAATCGGCGATACCTTGCAGCTCGCTTAAAACGAAGCTGGGCACGATTATGGGCCCTTCGATAAAGCCCAGCTCGATAATGTCCACGATGCGGCCGTCGATAATGACCGACGTATCCAAAAGCTTCGGCGCCGCTTGTCGTCGATCGCCGCTTTTTAAGCGAACGGCGCCGGTGCCCTGTGCGAGAAGCCCCCGTATGGAGGCGGCTATTTCCTCGCGTTTATAGAGCATGATCCGTATGCCCAAGACGCCGAGGACGATGTAAATAATCAATGACAAAAAGCTGCTGACGTAATCAATGTTCAGCCGGTAAATGGGCAGGGACACGAGAAAGGCAATTAATATGCCGATAATCAGGCCAAAAACGCCCCAAAGAATGTCGCCGGCCGGAAGGTCTTTCACTTCAGATTCCACGCGATCCACGAATCGCCACAAAGCCCCGTAAGCATATTTCCCGAGAATAAAAAATAAAATAGCAAATAAAATAAATACGACGACGGGAACAGCTCCTTGGGGAATGAGACGACCGATGGCTCTCATGGCATTTAAATCGCGCAACAGTCCCAAAACCAGGCGTCCCACTGCCAAGCCCAAAAGGGTAAACAGCAGACGGAACACGATTTGGAAGATGCGGTTCGATCGAATTCCCATAATCCTTCCTACCTTCTTTCCTCCACGTCCTTCAGGCATCCTTCCGCCATGGTTTTATCTACGAGGTCGACCACTTCGTCGAAGCTTTTGTCGTAGACCAGAACCATTTCAGACAGGATAATTTGCCGAGCCGTGTTCAAAATCTTTCGTTCTCCGGTGGAAAGAGCCTTTTCTCTGTCCAGGCTTTCCAGATTCTTAATGACCTTGGCGATTTCTTCCAAATCCCCGGTCTTGATCTTGTCTTGGTGGAAACGATAGCGGCGATTCCAGTTGGCGGGCATCTTTTCCTTGGCGGGATCCTTTAACACGTCCAGGACCTTATCCATTTCCTCCGGCGACTTAATGTCTCGAATGCCCACATCGGCCATGCTGCCTAAAGGTACCAGTACCTTCATTTCGTTGACGGGAATCTTCATGACGTAATATTCCTTCTTTTCGCCCAAAATCACCTTGGACTCGATGTCGACGATGACGCCGGCACCGTGTGCGGGATAAACAATTTTATCTCCAATTTTAAACATAATTCCCTCCTATCCATATTATCTCTATTTAATTATAGCATAATTATAAAATTGATTATAGTATCACATTCAAGAAAATGTTGCAAGGCATTTGTATCGAAAGCTTTCCCCGTTTTATTGCAAATAAAAAGGAGCCGAAGCCCCTTCATTTTCATTTGATTTTTATGGCGTCCTTTAAACCATTTTTATATAGACGCAGGTCATATCGTCGACAATGTCTTCGTAAATAAAATCCTGAAGGACACGGCGAATGTCCGTCAAGGGCTCCTCGCCGATTTCACTGAACAGGGCGCGCAGGGCACCTACACCGTACTGCTCCCCGCGCTTGTTGCGGCCTTCCGTCACGCCGTCGGTGTAAAAAAGAAGCTCGTCTCCCTTTTGCAGATAGGCAGTGCGGCATTCGTAAAAGCTCGCCTCCACCAAGGGGGTGACGGGAAAGCCCGAGTTCATCAAAAGACGCACGTTGCCGTTTCGCTTAAACAGCGGCGGGCAGTCGTGGCCCGCATTGGCGTAGGTAAATTTCCGCTGCTTTTTCGAAAACACGCCTAAAAACATGGTGAAGTACATGTCCGCCGGCAGGTTCAAGTCCCGGAAGCGATGCACCAGCTCCATCATGGCCACCGTGGGATCCGATAATATGTCGGGATCCATGTTCCGCATCGTCTGGGAGATAAACAGCGTGGCCATGGAGGATGCGAAGCCGTGGCCCACGACATCGGCAATGTAGATCGCCGTGCGGTCCTCGTCGATTTCGATGAGGTCGAAAAAATCGCCGCTTAACAGCTCCGCCGGTTGATAAAAATAGTCCATAAAGAAGAAGCGGTCGTAGCCCCTTTGGGGCAAGAGGGCCCCTTGAATGGAGGCGGCATTCATCTGCTCGTCCATGAGGGCGCGGTTTTTTTCGATCAACTCGACCTGCAGCCGCTTCTCCAAGCTTTTATCCCGAAACACCTCGATGGCTCCGATAATTTCTCCGGCTTCCGTACGAATGGGATTGGTCTTCACGGAGTAATAGGTTTCGCCGATGTAGGTTTCCCGCTGAATGTTTTCTCCGCTTCCCAGGCAGCGGGCGGTCATGCGAAAATCGGCGTGACCGTCGCCTTTGGCCTCGTCGTCCTCTGTCCCTTCAAGCTTTTCCAATGCCTGTTTCATGGCATGATTATAGTAGACCACGCGATTGTCCTTATCCACGACGCGAATTAAATCGGTCATGGTGTCCAACAGCTTGATCTCGATTTTTTTGTATAAAATCTCTCTATCCTTCATGCCCGCCTCTTTCGAAAACTTAGGGTCTGGGACCGTAGTACTGATAGTAGTCCGTCTTTATCGTGCCGTTGTAAAGCTTTCGCTTCCTGTCCGCCCGCTTGCCGAAGCCTTTTTCAAAGCCTTCATCCGCCGTAATAATGTAGTGGCTCCAGGTGGGAAGGGTCCTTGCCAAATCGCCCAGCTCCCGATTCAGTGCCATGACCGACTCTCGGTCTTCGATTCGCTTGCCATAGGGCGGATTGGTGATGATGACGCCGTATTCCCCGGCCAGATCCAACTCAGCGATGTCCTTTTCCCGCAAGGTCACATCGTCTAAAAAGCCCAGGGAGTCCAAATTGATTCGCGCGGCCTCCAGCGCCTTGGAATCCACGTCAAAGCCGTATAGCTCCAGCTTGCTGTCGTAGTCGATCATTTCAAAGGCCTCTTTTCGCACGGCCTTGTCCTCGACGCCGTCAAGATTCCAGTATTCGAAGTCGAATCGACGGTTCAGGCCGGGAGCGATGTTTCGGCCCAGTAAAATGGCTTCGATTAAAATCGTGCCGCTGCCGCAAAAGGGATCCACGAGCATGCGGTTTTTATTCCAGTAGCTGAGCTGCACCAGACCCGATGCCAGGGTCTCCGTTAAAGGCGCCTTCACCGAGCGCTTTCTGTAGCCCCTGTCGTGGAGGCCGTCACCGGAGGTATCCAGATAGACCGTGGCAAGGTCGTTGACGATGCGCACGCCGATGCGAAAGCGGGCCCCGTTTTTTTCAAACCATTCGGTCTTGTATCGGGTCTGCATTTTATTGACCACGGCCTTTTCCGTGATCCGCTGAATGTCGGAAAGAGAAAAGAGCTGCGACTTTTTGCTCTTAGCTTCCGTGACGAAGTTCGCCGTCTTCGGCATGATGTCCGGCCAAGGCAAGTCGTAGACGCCGTCGAACAAGTCCGTAAAGCTTCGGGCTTCGAAACGGGCCAGCACCCAGTGCACCCGCTCCGCCGTCCTTAAATGTAAATTCAAGCGGCTGATGTCCGGCATCTTGCCTTCCATGGACACGAGTCCGTCCTGCACCCGAATATTTTCCATGCCCAAGGCCTGTGCTTCTCGCTTCAAAACGGCTTCCATACCCACGTTTGCTGTCGCTTCCAAATTAATCATAGTCCACCTCTTCTTTATTATACTAAATTACAAAGGGAATGAACATGACCGTTCACCGACTTCCGATAAGAAAAAGTGAATTTGTTGTGGTTTTTCTTTTATAGTGGGTATATAAAAAACGTCAAGCAGAAGTTTGGAATTACTGGGAGGTATTCATTTATGGCAAAATTAACCGAAACCGTCAAAAGCGGCGACTTTAAAAACGAAAAACACGTACCCGAGATCGAAGCATCCTTTGAAGGCGGCTTAGTTAAGGTTTCCGTCGCTGTCGGCAAGGAAATTGATCACCCCAACACATTAGAACACCATATCTCTTGGATTAAGGTCTTCTTCAAGGCCGAAGGCGCTGCAGCACCTGTCGAAGTCGGAAGCTATGAATTCAACGCTCACGGCGAAA
Source organism: Aedoeadaptatus urinae (assembly GCF_900155585.1). Taxonomy (GTDB): domain Bacteria; phylum Bacillota; class Clostridia; order Tissierellales; family Peptoniphilaceae; genus Aedoeadaptatus; species Aedoeadaptatus urinae. The sequence goes on from NZ_LT707415.1 coordinate 70,922, forward strand.
GCGACGTCTTCACCGTTCCCTGTGTTGAAGCTTGCTTCAAGAGCGAAAAGAAAGGCACTGTTTACGCATTGAGCATGTGCAACATTCACGGCCTTTGGGAAAATGCCGTCGAGCTCTAATCGAAGATCAATCTTTTGATCCAAAGCCCTCGTTTATACGAGGGCTTTTTTTGTGCCCTTTGTTTGACCGTAAAAATCCCCGAGGGCACTCCATAAGGCTCTCGGGGATTTTCATCGTCATGCTTTTTTCTCTGCATTTCTATTCGAGATCGACGGTTTCTTTCTTCAGCTTTTTCTCGATCGCCTCAAGGAGCAAATCCGACAATACGGCCATCAGTGCCGTGGGGATGGCACCGGCTAAAATAATGGCGGATCCGTTGGAGACGGTGGTTCCCCACGTAATAATGTCGCCCAGGCCGCCGGCGCCGATAAAGGTGCCGATGGCGGCCACGCCGATGCCGACGACCAATGCATTTCTGATCCCGCCCATAATCACCGACACGCTCAAGGGAAATTCCACCTTGACCACTTGTTGAAAGCGGGTCATGCCCATTCCTCTCGCCGCATCGATAATCCCCGGATGAATGGAGTCGATGCCGGTGACGGTATTTTTTATTATGGGCAGGAGGGCGTACAAAAAGACGGACAGAACCACGGTGTTGGCGCCGATGCCCAGAAGCATCATGAGTATGGCGAGCATGGCGAGGCCGGGGATCGTTTGAATAATATTGACCAGACCGATCACCACGTTTCGCGCCTTTTCCCTTTCGGAAACCAAAAATCCCACGGGGATTCCCACGATGCAGGCAAAGAGAACGCCGTAGACGGCGATCAGAAAGTGTCTGGTGAATTGCTCCGCGATATAGCTAAAGTTCATGGCGTAGTAATTGATCAGCTCATTGAACATGGACCTCACCTCGTATTCTTTCCAGCTCCTTCGCATTCACCTGAACGTCCTCGAAGTAATGGTTCTCTTCCAAAAATTCCTTCGCCACGATTTGCGGCTCGATTCGATCCTCCGACGCCCGCTTATTGAGCTCCTGCATTTTTTCCGAGGAGATGGACCCTTCCAGCCTCAGTAAAATTTCGATCAGCTCCGGATGCTTCCTCAGTATTTCCACCGTGGCCACAGGCGAGCAGTCGTAGGCGGGAAAAAGCTTCAGATCGTCCTCCAGCAGCACCAAATCGTAGGCGTTGATGCGCCCGTCGGTGGAGTAGCCCAGGACCACGTCCATATTGCCGCTTGCCAAAGCCGAATAGACTAGGCCGATGTCCATGGAATAGAAGTTTGAAAATTCAAATCCGTACCTCGCCTTAAAGGCTTCGTAACCGTCGCCTGGCCGCTCTACCCAGGACGAATCCACACCGACCTTGGCCACGTCCTTTAAGGCTTCCAGCTGAGACACCTTGCTCAAATGATGTTGCTCCGCAAAGTCCTTTCGCACCATAAAGGCGTAAGTGTTGTCAAATCCGTAGGAAGGGAACCATATGCGATGGAATTTTTTTAAGTAGTTTGTCCGCACCAGCTCCATGGCTTTTTCCGGATCCGTTTCGGGCGCCATGGCCAATTCTCCGGTAAGGGATGTGCCGGTGTACATGCCGCCCACCACATTCAGGGATTTTTTCTCCATGGCGATGTGGGTCATGGTGGTGGAGCCCAAATTTTTTATCTGAGTCACGGACATATCCGTGTCGTGTTCCACCATTTGGGTGACGATCTCAGCCAAAATTTGCCTTTCCGTGTAGGTTCCCGATGCGACGATAATGTCATCTTCCACAGACGACGATACGCCGGGAAGGGAACAGGAGGCGAGGATGAACGCCAATAATATGGGGACAATGCCTTTTATTTTATTCATTTCACTCACCTACCTTATAGGGAGAGAGGCGTTTTTCCATTTTTCTGAGCAGATAATCCGTCGCCAGAGCCAACAAGGTGATGGGGATGGTGCCCCAAATAATCATCGGCGGCACGTAATTATTCAGCCCGTTAAAAATAAAATCGCCTAGTCCCCCCGCCCCGACATAGGCCGCCAGGGTCGTCCAAGCCAGGACGTAGACCGCCGACAGGCGAATCCCCGCCATAATGACCGGAAGGGCCAAGGGAATCTTGACCTTTAAAAGAATCTGCCGCTCTTCCATGCCCATGCCCTTGGCCGCATCGACGATGGATGGCGTAACGGAGGTCAGGCCCAGAAATGTGTTCCGCAAAATGGGCAGTAAGGAATAGATAAACAGAGCGGAGATGGCCGTCAGCTTCCCTACGCCGAAAATCGGAATCATCAGGGCCAGAAGGGCAAAGGACGGTACGGTCTGGAGCACGGAGGCGACGCGCATGACACCGCTCGAAAGCCTTTCATGCTTCGACAGCACAATGCCCAACGGCAGTGCCACGAGAATGCCCAGTCCAAGGGACACGAGGGAAATAAACAGGTGCTCCAGCAGCTTTTCGCCTATCAGAGAATAATTTTCTGCGAAAAAATTAATCATCCGCCTCACCGCCAATAATATTGTTATAAATGGTATCCACGATGGAAGCCCGCGTCACGATGCCCACCAGCTTTCCGTTTTCGTCTACGACGGGAAGATTTCGATAGCCCAGCTCCACGATTAGGTGGATGGCTTCGATGATTTTCGTCGAATTTAATATGGACACGGGATCCTTCATGATCTCAGAAACGTAGGTATCCAGCCTGCCCAGCTTTCCCAACTCAAAAATGCCTACGACGCCCTTCAAATTGTTTTTAGCGTCCGTAATAAAGAGGGTGTCGACTCTTTTTTTCCGCATTAATTTAATGGCATCTCTGGTGGTCTTACCTTCGTTGATAAAGGCGGGGTTTTTAATCATAATCGTCTCTACCGAGTTGTAAGACGTCTTCGCCTTATTTAAATTGTCTTCGCCTAACAGCCCCCGAACGTAATCGTTGGCCGGATTCTTTAAAATATTTTCAGGCGTGTCGTACTGCACCATGTGACCCTTGTCCATAATGAGGATCTTGTCGGCCAGGCCGATGGCCTCGTTCATGTCGTGGGTGACGAAGACCACCGTCTTTCCCAGTTCTTTTTGTATGTTCTTAATTAAACTTTGGAGCGATTCCCTTGTAATCGGGTCCAGTGCGCCGAAGGGCTCGTCCATTAAAATAATATTCTGCTCCGCCGCCAAGGCTCGAATCACGCCGATCCTCTGTTGTTGACCGCCGCTCAGCTGGCTGGGGTATTTTTCTAAGTACTCCACCGGAAGATCGACCTTTTTGATGAGCTCCTCCGCAATTTTTCTCTTCTTCTCTTCGTCCCATTTAAGTAAGGCCGGAACCAAGGTGATGTTTTCGTAAACGGTCATATGGGGCAAGAGACCGATCTGCTGGATGACATAGCCGATCTCTCGGCGCAATTGCACCGGGTTTTTCGTCATAATGTCTTCGCCGTCGATGAGGATTTTGCCCTTTGACGGCTCCGTCATTCGATTGATCATTCGCATAATCGTCGTCTTTCCCGATCCCGAGGTGCCGATGAGGCAGACAAACTCGCCGTCGTCTATTTTGAAGCTAATATCTTCCACAGCCGTTTGAGTTTTATAAATTTTCGCTACGTCTATAAATTCAATCATCGCTTTCCCCCTTTTCGGTTAATCTGTATATACCCGGCGATACTTCTCTTTAAAAGAATAATTAATTATTGTATTTTTTCCCTTTCTCCAATAAAAAAATCCTCGAGAGGCGCAGTGTCCCTCGAGGATTCTTATTCATCGTTTTTTTGTTGTAATCGTTCGTTTTTAAGCTACGGTATAGTCCCTCATGTTTTCCATGGCAATGGCCACGGTGGATGAGTTGTGCAGGAAGGACGACGCCGTGTTGGAAAGGACGCCGAAGTAACCCAAGGCGATCAAGAGGGTATTGAAAGAGATAATCTTGTTGTAATCCCTATGAATACGCGACTGCAGTTCCTTGGCGATCTTCACCACTTCCACAATGGAAGCCAAGTCGTCGCTGCCGATGGCGATGTCTGCAATTTCCCGGGCAATGTCTGCGCCCTTGTGCATGGCGATGCCCACGTCGGCACCGGAAAGGGCTACGGAATCGTTGATCCCGTCGCCGATCATAACGACTTTTCTTCCCAATTCTTTTTGTTTGTGGACGTACTCCGCCTTGTCTTCCGGGAGCACTTGGGAGCGGTAGTAGTCCAGACCCAAGCTTTCCGCCACATAGCGGGCGGAGTTTTCCGCATCGCCGGTGAGCATAGCAATATTGGTAAAGCCCAGCTCTCTTAAGGCGTCCACGGTTTCCTTCGCATCCTCGCGAATGGGATCGGCGATACATAATACGGCAATGAGCTCGCCGTCGTAAGCCAGGTAAAGGAGGGAATAATTTTCCTTGAGCTCTTCGATCGTGGCATCTTTTTCCGCCGTCAGGCGCACCTTTTCATCGTCAAAAATAAAATGTCTCGAACCGATCAAGGCTGTCTTGCCGTCGATCTTAGAGGAAATTCCGTGGGCCACGATGTATTCCGTTTCCGAATGCATTTCATCGTGGTGTAGGCCTTTTTTTATGGCCGCGTCCACGACGGCATTGGCGATGGAATGGGGGAAGTGTTCTTCCAAACAGGCGGCGATACGCAAACAGCCGTCTTCCGTATGACCGTCGAAGGCGATGACCTTTTCCACGGTCGGCGTGGATTTCGTCAGGGTCCCCGTCTTGTCAAAGACGATGGTGTCCGCTTGAGCCAGACTTTCCAAATACTTTCCGCCCTTCACCAGGACGTCCGTTTGACCGGATTGGCTCATGGCCTTCATGACGGCAATGGGAATGGTTAGCTTCAATGCACAGGAATAGTCCACCATCAAAAAGGCCTTGGCCTTGCTGACGGAACGTGTCAGCGCGTAAGACGCAACGGCGCCCAGGAAGGAATACTTCACCAGAGAATCCGCCATGCTTTCCGCTTTTTTCTGCGCCATGGACTTGTTCTTTTCACTTTCGCCGATCAACTTAATAATATTGTTCATGCGGCTTTCGTTGTAAAGTTTCTCCGTCTTGATGTGGAGCATGCCTTCTTCGAGGACCGTGCCCGCGAAGACGCTTTTGCCCTCTTCTTTTTTCACGGGCACGCTTTCGCCGGTAAAGGACGATTGATTCACCATGCCGACGCCTTTAATGACGGTGCCGTCCACGGGAACAACGGTGCCCATGGTCACTTCCACCACATCGCCGATGGCGACGTCACGCAGATTTTTGACGTATTTTTCTTCGCCTTCTACGACGAAGACCTTGTCGACTTTTAATTCCAGGGTGCGGACCAAATCGCTTTGAGATTTTTTGAAGGTCCACTCTTCCAATTTTTCGCCTAAATTTAACAGGAACATAATGGAAGAGGCCGCACCGAAATCGTTGGTGGCCAAAGAAACGCCGATGGCCGTAGCATCGAGCACCTCTACATTTAGCTTTCGGTTGTACAGGGCGATGACGCCGCGTTTAATAAACCGGGATGCCCGCACCAAGGTGACCACGGTCCGAATGGGCATGGGCAAAAAGTTTTTCATCACGAAACGCACTTCAAAGGCGTCGCGAACGATGTGGAAGAGCTCTTTTTCTTCCAGAGGAATATAAGACGTGTCGTCGATTTCGAAATCATCTAAACTCGTAACGTCTAAATCCAGTAACATGCGACAGGCTCTTTTTAATCCGGCTTCGTCGTGATTGACGATAATGCTGCCGGATACAGTAGAGACCTTTGCATAGGAAACGCCGGGCACTTGTTCCAAAAGGTATTTCACCTTATTGGCCCGGGCATAGCTTAATGGGTACTCGGTGGAAAAACGTGTCCGCCCGGGTACGCGATGGGCAATGGAAACTTTCATTTTATTCAGCGGCTTCCGCCAATTCTTCACAAGCTTCGGCTAAATCTTCTGCCGTTTCCTTGGCTTCTTTGGCTTCTTTCTTCGCTCTTTCGTCTTCTTCCTTTTTAATCTTCGCTTCAGCTACGATGTCTTCGGTGTTTTCTTTCGCTTTTTCGATGGTCTTATCGATGCCTTCTTTCACCTTCATGCCTTCGCTGACAGTGTTGACTGCCAAATTCTTTACTGCGTTAGACTTAAGGATTTTGTCTCCTACGACGCCCAGCAAAACGCCGGCGCCAATGCTTAATAATTTCTTTTTCATAAATAATCACCTCTTTGATTGACATCATACCATCTTCATTATCATTTATCAATACATAATTTACATTCTCTTCTTTTATTTTTTACTTTTTAGAAATACATACATGTAATTCCCTTATACTCAGGTTTTTATAAGCCTTTTTTCTTCGCTTATTTATGAATGGTTGCCGCTTACGAATATTTAAATGATATTGATAAGCATCTTCCTATATGATTCCCGTTTATTTACTTCCTTTTCCCTCACTATTCTTCAGTTTACTTTATATGCTTCTTTTCGAAACCCGGGCGTAAAGGATAAGCTCCATCATTTAGCCCTTTTCGTGAGGCTTTTCTTTTTTATCGTCGGCGCCTTTTATTTCGCCGTCGCCCCTTTTTCTTTATTTTGAATTTTACAAATGATAAACGAAATCATTCTATCAATTAAAAAATCGACGATTGCTCGTCGATTGTCTTATTGCCCGTAGGTCTTCATTTGTTCGATGACTTCTTTTATTTTCTCTTCCGGAATCAATTGAATGGGCTTGTTCGTGGAAAGGGCGGTCATATACATAAAGGCGCAAAATTCCATATCCCGCGTCAAACTCAGGGCTTCCTTTAAATTTTTTCCTCCGGCGATAAGGCCGTGATTAGCAAGGATGACCGCCTTGACATCCTTCCCCATGGCCTTTACCGCGGACTCAGCCAGCGCTTCGGTGCCGAAAGTTTCGTAGGGTGCGAGAGGCACGGTCCCGGCACCTGAGGATGCGATTAAATAGCTGATGGGGCCCAGATCTTCGCCTAAGGTGGAAAAGGCGCTGATGTAGGGACTGTGACAATGGATCAAGGCGCGAATGTCGGGACGTGCCCGATAGATGGCGGCGTGCATATGCCATTCCGACGAAGGCTTCCGCGTCCCGCCCAAGAGATTGCCCTCCGGATCCATGTGCACCAGGTCGCTTTTTTTCAGGACATCATAGGCCATGCCGGACGGCGTGATAAAAAAGCTTTTGCTGTCGTCGCTTCGCACTGACAAATTACCGCCGCTGCCCGACGTCAGCCCCTCCTTCACCAGGGTCAGACCATACTGTATCAGATCGTTTCTATCCTTCGTTTCCATAATTTTCCATTCCTCCTTGGCACATTATACTCTCGCAAGAGATTGCCTTGCAAGAGCTAAAAGCGTGTATAATACTATTGGTGATAGTATGAAAAACCATTGGTCCGTACGAAAACTGGTGGACTTTACTTTGCGTAGCGGCGACATCGATTCCGGCTTTCTTTCTCATAAGCGGGCACAGGAAGGCATTCGCCTTCATCAAAAATTACAGAAAGACTATCCGCCCACCTTCGAAACCGAAGTGGAAATCGAAGGCCCCGTGGTCTACGACGGTGGCGAAATTTATTTACAGGGCCGCATCGACGGCTTAGATAGAGACGCCCACCTACTCGATGAAATAAAATCCACGGTCTACTCCAAGGAAGCCATCGACGCCCGGCCCGACGAGCTCCACTGGGCCCAGCTCAAGTGCTACGGCTATCTCTACGCCAAGGCCGAGGGGCTGGATGAGGTGCATCTGCGCCTCACCTACATTCGTATCGAAGACGAAGAGGTCTTTCGCTACGACAAAACCATGTCCTTCGCCGAGCTGGACGATTTTATGAAGGAGGTCATGGCGCGGTTTCAGCGCATACAGAAGCGGTTGAAGGATTTCGAAGCCCTCTCCCTTCAATCGGCGCGGGATTTGCAATTTCCTTACGACGATTTTCGCAAGGGCCAACGGGACATGGCGGTGGCGGTTTATAATATGATCCAGACCGAAGGCACCCTCCTCGTGCAGGCGCCGACGGGCATCGGCAAGACCATCGCCACCTTGTTTTCATCGATTAAAGCCATCGGCGAGGGATTAATCGACGGCGTCTTTTACGCCACGGGCCGCTCCACGCAAAAAACAGTGGCCGTAGAAACCCTTGCTCTTCTAAGGGAGAAAGGGCTTCGGATTAAAAGCACGGAGCTGGTGGCCAAGGAGAAGGCCTGCCTCAACGACGAGGTAGTCTGCACTCCCGAGAGCTGCCCCTATGCCAAGGGCCACTACGACCGCCTCATCGACGGCATCGTGGCCATTTACGACGCAGAGGATTTGTTCGACGGGCCCACCGTGGCCCGCTACGCCGAAAAGCACAGGCTCTGTCCCTTTGAATTTGCCCTGGATCTGAGCAATCTGTCCTCGTTTTTAATCGGCGATTACAATTACGTCTTTCATCCGAAAAGCTATTTGGAGCGGCTCATGGAGGATCGGGACCGCTTGAAGCGCACCTGCCTTCTTATGGACGAAGCCCACAATCTCATCGACCGGGGGCGCGATATGTATTCCGGCGCCCTTTCCGTCCATGCATTAGAATCCGCGGACTATCCTTCGAAAAAAATCGAGACCTTGGCCCGCGACCTGGCAGAAAAGCTTTGCGAGCTGACGGCGGTGGAAAATAAAACCTACGACGCCCTGCCCGACGCCTTAACGGATGCCGTAGAGGATTTAATCGATGCCATGGCCGACTACCTGGGCCGGCTTCACGTGGAGCCCGAGGAGGATTTTCTCGAGCTGTACTTCCGGCTATTGAATTGGCAAAATCTAAATCTCTATTACGACGAGGAACGCTTTACTTTTTTCGTTCCCGAGAAAAACACCCTGGCCCTGATGTGCTTGGATCCTTCCCGGGTGCTTTCCGCGCGACGGGGCCTGTTTCAATCGGCGGTGTATTTTTCCGCCACTCTATCTCCCATGAACTACCACGCCTACTGCTTAGGTGCCGGCGAGGAGAAAAAGACCATGGCACTGGAGAGCCCCTTCGATCCCGCTCATCTCCTGGTCCTTCACCCGCCCGGCTTGTCTACCCGATACAAGGACCGTGCCCGCACCTTGGATGAGATCAGCCGCTACCTAAGGGCCTTTTCCACAACGAAGGAGGGTAATTTCATCCATTTCTTCCCCTCCTACGCCTACAAGGAGCAGGTATATACCGCCTGCGCCCTTTGGGAGGACGAGGGCCACGATCAGGCTCGCTTTATGACGGAAGGGGATCGGGCCGCCTACATCGATCGCTTTCGAAGGAAGAAGCCCGTCCACGGCTACGCGGTCATGGGCGGCGCCTTTTCCGAGGGCGTGGATCTTTCCGGCGACGCCCTCATGGGGGTCAGCATCTTGACCCTCTCTCTCCCCGGCCTATCCCGGGAGCGGGAGCTGATTAAGGATCGTTTTAATCGACTGGGCAAAGACGGCTACGCCTATGCCTACACCTATCCGGGGCTCACGAAGGTGGTACAGGCCGCCGGGCGCATCATCCGTTCCCACGAGGACCGGGGCCAGCTCCTTCTCTTAGACGACCGCTACCTGCGCCCCGATATTCGCGCCTTGATTCCCGCCCAATGGCGCGTTGAAATCGTGGCATCGGTTCGGGACATGGAAGAAAAAATAAAATCATTTTGGAGGTAAGTATGACCCTGCATATCTGTTTAGTAGAACCTGAAATTCCCCACAACACCGGTGCCGTCGCCCGCAGCTGCGGTCTGACGAAAAGCGTCCTGCACCTGGTGCGTCCCCTGGGCTTTTCCGTAGACGACAAGCATTTGAAGCGCTGCGGTCTCGATTATTGGCACCTGGTGGACATTCGCTACCACGACAGCATCGAGGAGGTGATGGAGGAATACAAGGACCACCGCTTCTTCTTTGCATCGACAAAGGCCCACAAGCGCTACAGCGACATCGAATTTCAAGACGGAGACTTCTTGGTCTTCGGCAAGGAAACCAAGGGACTGCCCGAGCCGTTATTGAAGGCTCACGACGAAACGGCCATTCGCATTCCCATGCTGAAGGATTTCGGCCGCAGCTTAAATCTTTCCGTCTCCGTCAACATTATTCTCTTCGAAGCCCTGCGGCAATTGGATTATCCGGGGATGGCATAATGAAAAGCAAGGACTATATTTTAAAGGCGCTGAAGGAAGCCGACGACTACCTTTCCGGAGAAGAGCTGGCGGGAGAATTAGCCATTTCCCGCGCCGCCGTGTGGCAAGCCATTAAGGCTCTGCGAAAGGAAGGCCACCACATCGACGCCGTCACCAATCGCGGCTACCGTTTAAACGAGGGCTACGAAGCGCTGAACGAGGATGTGATGAGGAGCCGCCTTGCTCCCGAGTTAAATCGCGTCGCCGTTCTGATTCGAAACAGTGTGGATTCTACCAACGACGCCCTTTTCCGCGAAGACGCCGCCGCACCTCTTCCCTCCTTTTCCTTTATGGCGGCGGAAGAGCAAACCGCAGGCAAGGGCCGTGTGGGAAAGTCCTTCCACTCCCCCTTCGGCACGGGCCTATACTTTTCCACCATTCTTCACGGTGAGGACGTAGCCGATCCCGCCGTCCTCACCATGGCCGCCGCCGTAGCCTGCAAGGAAGCCCTCTTGATTCAGACCGACGAGGACGTAAGGATCAAATGGGTCAACGATTTGTATTTGGACCACAAAAAAATCGCCGGCATCTTAACGGAAGCGGACTTTTCTCGTGGCCATGCCCGCTACGTCATCGGCATGGGCATTAACACTGCCACGGCAGATGCCGTCTTTAAAAAGCATACCCTGGCCGCGGCCGGCTCCCTCCATGAGCACGTCTTTAGAAATCAGCTGGCGGCGGATATTATGAACCGCCTCTTCGCCCTTCTCCACGGCCCGGCTCGCGTCATTCTCGATTCCTATCGCAAATACAATCTCACCATCGGAAAGACCGTGCGCTTCGCCAAAGGCGATATCGAATACACCGGACGGGCCGCGGCCATCGACGACCACGGCTCTCTTATCGTGAAAGCGGGCGGCGAAACTGTCGTTCTTTCCGCCGGCTCCATTTCCATCGAAGGCGATTGGTAATCTTACAAAGTTCATACTTTCTCTTGACAAAAAACGGATTCGGCCGTATAATTTTATACTGTAATCCAATGGAGAGATGGTTGAGTTGGTTTAAGGCGCTCGCCTGGAAAGCGGGTATACGTTTATAGCGTATCGGGGGTTCGAATCCCCCTCTCTCCGCCAGGAAAAGTTTGCCATGCTAGATGGGGAGTTAGCGGCACCCTGTAACTTGTAATCCGCTACAACAAGATTGAATCCCCGATCCAGCGCATTTTTTTTGCGGTCTGCCCGGAAAAAGTGATGTTGATGAGTGGGTCCTACGCAATAAGCCCTTGTGAACCGTGTCAGATCTTGACGGAAGCAGCACTAAGCAAGTTCGCTTATGTGACGTAGACTCGCCTACTCTGAGTTAACTCTTTCGGTAACGCGTGGAAAAAATGTGCAAAGTCGGGTGCATGGCTACATACAAAGAGCGGCTCTTCGGAGCCGCTTTTTTATTGGCTCTATAATATCCATTGGGGAGTAACCTCCTCAATGGATGTTTTTATGCAAAAATATAGCACTTGTTTTCCCTATCGCCTAAAATTAAATCACCACAATAAAATAAAGGAGGTCAAACAAGTGCAAAACAACATTACCACATTACTTTTAGGAATCCAAGATGTCGAGGTCACCGGTGTCTCAGAAGAAGGACGTCCGATTACCAATGACTGTAAGTCCGTTCATGATCGGGTTTATCCGCACTGCGGCTCGCCCCACGCATGGATCCACGATCACCGGGGACAATTGCTTGGGATGCTCAGATGCGACGTAAGCATGTGCTTCTTCTCATCCAGAAGACACGTTATGCTTCTTAAGCTTTACAAGTCTATCACAAACTGACTCTAAAAACTCAACATCATGGGATATTATTAAAATCAACTTATCTTCTTCCTTTACTTTCTTTATGTTTTTAGCTGCTATTTTCATATTTCTATAGTCCAGTCCACTGGTTGGCTCATCGAAAAATAGAATTTTCTTATCTGATAGTAAAGCGGATAAGATAATTACTCGCTGTTTTTGTCCTCCCGATAAAGTGTGAGGATTCCTATCACTGATATTTTTTAACTCCATATCTTTTAGCCAAGTATCTAAAACATGATCATCTTTAATGGTTGATGTTAATACTATTTCATCTTTAACACTGTCCGTGAATAACTGACAGTTCACTTCCTGCATTATAAGCAAACTTTCATTTAACCTGCTTCTTATATTGAAATTCTCATCCTTTTTTAAAATTTTCCCTTTATTTGCTTTGTATAAGCCACATATGATTTTTGCTAAAGTAGACTTTCCAATTCCATTTTCTCCAACAATCCCAATAATATTCCCATAGCAAAATTTAAGATCCTCAATGGACAAAATTATTTTGGTATTTCTTTTGAATATCAGATTTTTTAACTCTAATAAAGTCCCTTTATTTGAAATTTCAAAATCATCAAATCCTTCAATAGCTTTATAATCAGAATGCCTAAGTCCTGTTCTCATTCGTTCATCTTCACTTAGATTTTCAATTTCGTCCATACTATATTGTCTGATGATTTTTCCATCCTCTAAGTATATTGCTCTATCAACAATGTCTTTTAAATACCACAACCTGTGTTCTGCAATAATAATAGTTTTTCCTAAAGATTTAAGCTTTTTTATTGTAAGCGATAGTTCTTTCATTGACTTTATGTCTAAGCTTGAAGATGGTTCATCAAGAATAAATATCTCAGGGTTTAATGCGTAAATACTTGCTATAGCAATCTTCTGCTTTTCTCCTCCGGAAAGATTGAATATATTTTTATTCATCAAGTTTTCAAGATGAAGCTCTTTTCCAACTTCTTCAATCCTTTTGTTAATTACTTCTCTTTCTATGCCGTAATTTTCTAAACCAAAAGCGATTTCATCGGTTGTATTGGTTGTATAAAATTGTGTTTTAGGATTTTGAAAAACCGAACCTACATTCTTAGATAATTTATAAATTGGTGTGGTAAATGTATTCATACCATTGACCATAACGCTGCCAGAAATGTCTCCATCATAAAACTCAGGTATTATACCGTTCATAAGCTTTAAGAGAGTCGACTTTCCACAACCACTCCTACCACATAGAAGAATGCATTCTCCTTTTTTTATATTCAAATTAATTCCTTTTAATGAGTAATTAGCTCCTCCCTTGTATTTAAAACTTAATTCTCTAATTTCAATCATAAGTCCCACCCTGATACTTTCATAAATATTACTATTGATAAAATTAAAATCATAAGAATTAGAGCACCAATATCATTTTTTCTAAACTTAATTAGGTGTCTACTTGTTTTGTTAACAGGAGCATCGAGTCCCCTTATAATGGCTGATTGAGAGAGCTCATCCCCAATTTCTATCACACTTACGAACAATGGCACAAAAAAATATTCCATAATTAATGTTGGTTTCCTTATTAAATTTATTAAGTTAAAATTAATTCCTCGAGTTTTCATCGCCATATTTATATGGCTCCATTCGTCTTTAATAGTAGGCAAACATCTAAATATTACAGAAATCATTATGAGCGAGTCTTTTGAAAGTTTTAATTTTTGTAAAGTTGCCACTGCACTGGAAACAGATGTTGAATTTAAAATCCATTTGCCCACGATAATACATGGCAGAAATTTTCTTCCAATTGCTAAGATAAATAAAATTAAATTCAAAAGAAAATTCACATTAAAATAGGCTAAAGATTTTTCCAATACTACACTTATTACAAAAAATAAAATATACCTTATAGCGGATTTTTTATAACCATCGCTAATAATAATGACAAGGAAAAATAATGTAATAAGGCTTTGATAGTTCCAATCAAACCCTAAAAAAATTAAAATGTTCGCACCTATAAGTAAGATAAGTTTTGTTCTGAGGTCATATTTTGACCCCAGAACAAACTTTGAATTTTCCATTATAAAACTCCTGCGGATTCCAACTTTTTATTTAGTATTTTCTTTGTAAAATAAGAACCAATCAAAGAGAATATAAATGTTCCTATAATCATAACTGGTAACATCCATATTGGTGTCCATGCTCTTACTGTGTTACAAAAGCTTTGATCTAAGCCACCTTTTATTACACTTTCAAAAAATGCTTCTCTCATAACCCAAATTGGTAAGAATCCTCCAAATAAGTTTAGAGAAAAAAACATATGACTAATTGTATTTTTCTTAAAGTCTGTATAATTTCCACCTTTTGCTATGAACATAGCAATTATTCCGGCAGGCACTGCCACTAATGGCGCAATTGGAATATGTCCAGTTGCAACTAATAAAATACTTGGTAAGATAGCTGCGATTACAATAGCAGTAGCTGACTTTGTCTTTGCAAGAAGCATATGATAGGTTGGTGCAGCAAGTAGTGCTACAAGCATAGGCATTAGTAAAAATAAAACAGGAACAGGCATTGATATTGCCCCAATTACTAAATATGTTACAAAGTAAAGTGCAATTAAAACACCGGCTGTAACTGCGTTTTTTGATGATTTCTTTTGTGTTTTCATAAGTTTCCTCCTTTAAAATTGATTGTTACTGTACAATCTTCCATTCTTTAGACTTTTCTTGATAATTCCATAAGTCTTTATATAGTCCTTCATTTTTAATAAGTTCTTCATGCTTCCCAACTTCCTCTACCTTTCCTTTGTTTAAAACAACAATTTTATCAGCTCCCATTACGCTCCTTAATTTATGAGCTACAACCACAACTGTTTTATTTTTAATTAAATTTGATATTGCTTCTTGTATAATAAGTTCATTTTCAGGATCAAGGGATGATGTTGCTTCATCAAGTAGTATTATTGGGGCGTTTTTTAATATTGCTCTCGCTATTGATATTCTTTGTTTCTCACCTCCAGACAGAGTCGCACCTCCTTGTCCAATCATAGTGTCAAATCCATCATCTTTATTGACTATAAAGTCATAAGCTCCTGCCATTTTTGCAGCATTCATGATTTCATCTTTACTTGCATTTTCATTACCAAATTTTATGTTGTTATAAATTGTGTCTTTAAAAAGATACACATCTTGAAAAACAACAGAGAATTTATCCATTAATTTATCAGGGTCGGCTGTTAGCAAATCTACCCCACCAATTTTAATTGTCCCTTCATTAGGATCATAAAATCTGGAAATTAATTTAATTAGTGTAGATTTTCCAGAGCCAGAGTAACCAACAAAAGCAGTTAATTCGTTTTCATTAATGTCTAATGAAACATTATCGATAACCTTAGATTCCTTGTAAGAAAATGAAACATCACAGATTTCAATTTTGTTACTTTCGTTTACACCGGAATTTCCTGACATAGGTTTAGCGTTAAGTAAATTTATGATTCTCTCTCCTGAAACTGATGCCATTTGTAGACCTGTATAATTTACAAGTGCAAGCTCCAAGGGATCAAAAATCCTTGTACCTACAAATAAGAACATTAAAAATGTATCAATTTCCAAAGATCCATTTATAAATAAATAGGAACCAACTAAACTCATCAAAGGAAGTCCTATTCTTAAAATCATACTTGCTATAGTAGTTAATGAACCAACCCCTTTCTCACTCTTAATATTTGCATTTCTTGAGTTTTCTATATCTTCTTCAAGTTTTGTTAATGTATCATCTAAGCTGTTATAAGCTTTTAGAGTCTTAATGGCATCCAAATATTCATTTATATCTTCTTCCTCTTTTATCCTAATTTTCTTTGTTTTCAAATAAATTTTTTTCTGAAAGTTTTGCATGAGTGTAAGAAGTAGAACAGAAATAGGTAGTCCAATAAGAGTTGCTATTCCCATTTTTACATTAATTATCAAAAATAATATTGAGCAAAGAACCGCTACACATATACCACTGAAAAATTGAGGTAATTGGTGAGTTACTGCCGTTTCAACTTTGAAAAAATCATTCATTAATGTATCTAAGATCTCTGCTGAACTTTTCCCTGAAATATAACCTATTGGCAGTTTTCTTATGTGGTCTGCAAGCTCTATTCTTCCATCTGCACTTGTCTTGTATCCAAGTTCATAGGTATATTTTGTTGCTAAATTTTCCAATAAGAATGTTATTAAGAAAAATACTGCCATTATCCCAAAATACTTCCATAAAAGGCTCGTATCTATACTATCTGCACCTCTATTTAAAAATAGTGTTTCTACAATTTTCGCCAAAGCAATAAATGGTATAAGGTTGGAAATAGATGCCAAAACATTTAAAATAATTGATTTTCTTATATTATTTATCTTTCCTAATGTAATATTTCTTATCATTCATTCTCACTCCCTTCTATATCCATTTGCCAAATATTTGTCTTCTTATAAATACCAAAGAGTCTCTTATATATTCCATCTGCAAGGATTAAATCTTCATGCTTACCTCTTTCTGCAATTTTTCCATCAGATATAACTAAAATTTGATTTGCATGTTCTATGGTATTTAACCTATGAGCAATCATAATAACCGTCTTATCCTTAACCAATTCAGATAAAGCTTCTTGCATAAGATATTCATTTTCAGAGTCTGCAAAACTTGTTGCCTCGTCTAATACTAATATTGGTGCATCCTTTAAAATCGCTCTTGCTACTGCAATACGTTGTTTCTCTCCGCCGGATAAATAAGTTCCTTTACCCAAAACAGTGTCATACCCATCAGGAAGTTTGACAATAAAATCATGACATCTTGCTTTCTCACATGCTTTTATGACATCTTCTTTTGTAGAACCTGTCTTTGCCATAGCAACATTATTGATGACTGTATCTGTGATAAGATCGCTGTCTTGAAAAACAAATGCTATACTATCCATTAAAACATTTATTGGAATGTTTTTTATGTTAACTCCACCAATTTTAATAGAGCCTTCTGAAGGATCATAAAATCTCGGTATTAGCGATCCAATTGTAGATTTCCCTGCTCCCGAATAGCCAACTAATGCTGTAACTTCTGCTTGTCTAGCACAGAAGCTTATATTTTTTAAAACCTCTTCATTTATATAAGAAAAGCTTACATTATTAAATTCAAGATCGTGACCTTTTATCTCTTCCTCACTATTTTCAATTGCCAATTCTTTTTGATCTATAATTTCATAGACTCTCAAAACAACTTCATTTAGTAAATTCATTCCTTCTGCAAAATCTCTAAGTTTTAATGCAGGTACGCTAATGGCAGGTGCAAGAATCAAATAGAAAATAAAAACTGTAGCAAAATCCAAGTTATCATTTCGTGACATTAAAAGTATTCCTACTGGAACTATGAATGTAGCAACAGATAAAATAAACATTCTAAATGAAACAAATCCCGGTCTTATCATTGATGTCATCGATCTTGTAAAGTCTCTATATTCTCCTACTGACTTTGAAAAAGTTTTAAATGATTTTGCTCCTGTTCCAAATATTTTCACTTCCGGCATACCTTTAACGTATTCAGTAGTTGCTGAATTAATTTGATCCAAAATCGCAAAGTTCTTCTCAAGTCCACCCGACTTTATAATCTTTGCCATGATTGTAATCTGAATTCCTAAACCAACAAATATAATTAACAAAGTCGTAAGACCTAATATTAAATTTATCTTTAACATAACAATTATCATTGCTAAAATTAGTGTTAAAGTTGAAATTAAATTTGGTAATTGATGAGAAAAGTATCCCTCAATTTGATTCATATCCGATCCTAATACTTGCCTTATTTTTGACTTGTTGTCCCCAGTAAAAAATCCTAAAGGAAGTTTCCCAATATGAAATAATATCTTCTTTTTTAAATTAGCTATTAAAACATATGAAAACTTATGGCATACAATACCGCCAATGTAAGTTAAGCAATATGACAATATCACTGCTGCAAGTCCATCGATACAGAACTGTATTGTACTTTGTTCTAATTTTCCATATAAAAATAGAGATTTTATGACTTTGTATATCACCAAAATTGGACAAATACTTAATAGCATACCAAGACTAACAAATAATATCCCTCCTACAAGTTGTCCTTTTTTTATTTCAGTATAGGAAATAATATCTTTGATTGATTTCTTCTTTTTCATCTAAAACATACCTCCTTACCGAACGAGTTCGTTCATTTGCCTTAAAACTAATACAAGGAAAACACCATTGATGTTTCCCTTGTAAAATACTTATATTTTATTTTTCTCTAATGAGGTCTTTGAAATAGTTCGCTTATTATTCCAAAGGCTTCACTTGAATTTGTTTTGTTTTCTCCCTTAATAATATAGTCGTTATATATTGTGCCAACAGCTCCGTATAAAATAAAAGCTGCAAAACTTCTCACATTTTCTCTGTTTATTCCCATATTATTTTCTATTTTTTTATTTTCTATTCCTTCAATTATAAACTCTGAATAGACATCTATAAATTTCCCAATGTAATGAATCAATTCCCATAGCCTGTAAGAGTTATCTGTAATTGAATTCTCTTTTGAAAAATTATATCTTGTTGTAAATTGACTGATATCTTTTACTATGAGTTCTCTTAGAATTTTTATTCTTTCTTCGTAATCTATTTCCTTGTTTTGAAGGATACCTAACTTATTTTTTAATTTTTCATCAAAGTATGTTTCCATACACGCCAAGAAAATATCTTCTTTTGATTTGAAATAATAATAAAACATTCCTGGCGCTCCATTAACTTCTGCGAGAATATCTCTAACAGAAACTTTCTCATACCCATACTTTTCAAAAAGTCTGGATGCTATGTTTATAAGCTCCTGTTTTCTTTCTTCTGGATCTTTTACATTTCTCTTTGCCAAAACCTCACCTCCTATTGACCGACACTCGTTCTTTTGAAGTAGGTTATCATTCTCATTTGTTTTTGTCAAGAGCGAAGCCTAAACAAACTACATATAGAGTACTCCTGTTAATTTGGTCATAATTTTCAATGCTTCGCTTGCTGCATTTTTTTACATTACATTCGAGCTAGGTTTTAATCAATCGTTCACGATATTATTTCGGACTCTCGTCTTTTTACTTTTCTCTGACTCGATCGGTGGTGTCGTCGCGTGTAAAGCTTTTGATTGCCCCACGCATCCTTGTCAGCTTCGATAGACGTATCTTCTTTTTTCAGTGCACTGAAAAATTTTGAATGGGCGTGTTGTCGTAGCAGTTGCCTTTCCTCAGCCTGCTTTAAAAGATTTTATGCTCCTCTTTCTTCTATTCGTCATTGTATTTTGCCATTAAAAGACCCCCAAAGGTTGGATTTCTTGGTCCAACTTTTGGGGGTCAGTGCAATTGCCGGGGCTTCTTCGATTTAATCTTTTTTCTTTACCTCGCCACGAAGCCAGGGGTGGAAATAATATTTTCTGAAACGCAGTACCTCGCCTGTGAGCTCGACCAAAAGCCGCTCCAGGGCATAATCCCGCACCGTCCAGTACAGGCGCAGCTCGCCCTTTCCCTCCCTTTCGGGAATCAGCGAAAGCCATTGATCCAAGGGATCCGAGACCTTGACACCCTTCCCCTGAAAGACGCGGGCAAAGTCGTCAGCGCGGTAGCTGTAGCCTAAAAGGCCGAGGACCGCCGTGCCCTCCTTGGGTAGCCGCTCGGCGTAGCTGTCGATCATGTGCAGGACGTAGCTGTGATGAAAGAGGCCGTCTGCCAGAGTGTGGTATAAAAATTCCGTGTTGAAATCCGAATCTCTTAAGCCGACGGTAAAGCCCTCGTCCCTTGCGTCATGAAGCAGGCCGTAAAAGCTACCGTCTCCCCTGTAGTCTTCACCGAGATAGAGGCAGGGACTCAGCTTCATGGACTGAAAGCGCCCCCGATTCCTTTCGTGAAAATCGGACGCGTCCCCTTCGGGATCGTAGAGCACAGTAAAAGAAAGGTCCGGCCTGCGCCGAAGCAAGGCGGCTGCAGCATAGACGCCTGCCCTATCCCTTATGGCAATCCCCAGTCTCTCCATGTTCCTCTCCCAATATCTTCGTTTTAATGACGACGGCATACTTTTCTCTTAGTATAGCATAGGCGACGTCCCGTTCCTCAACTTTTTTAAACAAACCGTAAACCGTGGGTCCCGAGCCGGACATGTGGGAAAAGGCGCAGCCGGCCTCGTAAAGATCGGCGATCATCTCGTCGATGACGGGATGCATTTTCGCCACGGAATCATAAAGATCGTTGGCCACGACATCCTTCAGCCCTTCCAAACGACCGCTTGCGAGGCATTCCACGGCAGCTTCCGGTGAGCCGTCGGAATGCTTGAGCTTTACGGCGGCGTAGGCGTCCTTTGTGGACACGGCAAAGCCCGGGTTTAATAAAAGCAACGGATAGGAGGGAACGGACACGGGGCGGAGCTTATCGCCGATCCCTTCCCCCACGGCTGCCCTTCCGTAAAGACAGTAGGGAAAATCCGCTCCGAGAACCGCCGATTGAGGGATCAGCTCATCGTCGCTTATGGGCAGGCTGTAAAGGTCTCTCACGGCCTTTAACACCGCTGCGCCGTCAGCCGTGCCGCCGGCGAGGCCCGCCCCCGCCGGAATGTTTTTCTCTATGCGTATATGTACGGGCAAGGGACCGAACTTTTCTTCCAAAAAGCGGTGAGCCACGGTCATTAAATCCTTCTCGCTGTAATGGGGCCCCTCAATAGAAAAGGCTCGGGCCTTTGACACGGCAATGTCGTCGTAAAGCCCGATGGGCAGAAAAAGTGTTTTAATTTCGTGGTAGCCGTCGGCTCGTTTTCCCGAAACCCACAGGCCCACATTGATTTTTCCGTAAGCGCGCAAGATATCCTCCCATAAAAAAAGCTCCTCGCGGAGCTTTTTCTTACGATATTTTCAAATCAGCCGAGTTCGCATCCTCTTCCAAAATCATAATCTTTACCGTCGACGTCAGGACGTCGGCGTAGGTAAAGGAAATGTTTCGGTCCGTGCGCTCGTCGGAAGCGATGGAGACGACGAACAGGGACGGGTAAACCGCCTGAAGCACGCCCTTTCGCGTGACAATGCGCTTGCGTCCTCGATTTGCCTTCACGATCACTTCTTTGCCAATATGCTCTGACAATTCGTTTTTAATCATATCCATTTGTGTCATTGGGACCGCCCTTCTATCCACACAATCCTAAGTGTTATCATTATACAAAATTTTAGGTCCCATGTCAAGTCAAATAACGCTATATGATATATCATAAGATTGGCCGGGTCAAGTGAAATGTTCGTGAATATTAAAATAAATTTCACGACCCCTTTACTTTTTATTTACACCGCCGATTTTTCCCACAAAAAAAGAGCCGTCGCCGGCTCTCTTTTCTTATGCAGCTTTCTTTTCAGCTTCAGCTACTTTCTTTTCAACAGCTTTCTTTTCAGCTTCGGCTGCTTTCTTATCAACAGCTTTCTTCTCTGTCGCTTTTTTGTCTTTTTCAACGACCTTGCCCTTGTCGTCGACTTTCTTCAGACTACGGACGATTTCATCTAAATCGTTCATCACCTTGGCCAGCTCGGCACGAGTAGCCGATGCCTTGGGTACGAATTTGTTGTTTTCGCGGCCTTGCATTAGGTTGGCGTGGCGAACGATGTCGATGGGTTCGAGGGCCCATTTAGAGATCATGTTTTGATCGGCGAAGGGCTCTTTCAGATCCAGGGTATAGGGAACTTTCTTTCCTTCGATGTAGCGACCTAAGATGGTTGCCATTTCTTCACGAGTCACTTTTTGATTGGGTTTGAAGGTGTTGTCTTCATAGCCCATGACGTATTTGTTCTTTGCTGCCCAGATCACGGCGTTTTCGTACCAATCGCCTGCCTTCACATCCGTAAAGGGATTGGCGGAGGTTTGTTTCACGTCTTGACCTTCGAGACGAGCCAGTACGGAGACGAGCATGCCTCTGGTAATGGGAGAGTTGGGCGCGAAGGTGGCTTCCGTTACGCCTTTAAAGAGGCCTTTTTGAGTAGCGGAAAGAATGACTTTTTCTGCCCAGTGGCCTTTAATGTCGGTGAAGGCATTGGGTGCGGCAGGAACCACAGGTTTTTCGCCGGTCTTTTCCTGAACGACGATGCGGCCTTCCACCTTCGGGTTCACGTCCTTGTGTTCGCTCAGGTATTTTTCGAGAACTTCCGTGTACATACCGTAATCGCCGAGCTTTTTGCCCTTGGCAAACATGGTGTAACCGTCGCCGCCGCCGGCCATAAAGTCGTTGGTAGCTAAGGTATAGGTTTTTTCGAGATCAAGTGCCTTATCTCCAACCTTTACGTCAAAGACGCGCTTGCCGGCTTCTTGCTTCGGATCGTATTTAAAGCTGACACCGGAAACTTGGGGGAACTTCCCTTGAGGTGCCGGTGCGTCGGCCACGCCGTATTCCAATGCGGCCAGTAAGTCGGCGCCCTTCACTTCGATCTTCATAATGGTGTTGCCGAAGGGGAAGCTGGTCCAAATTTGGGTCATGTTGATTTTCCCTGCGGGAATGGATTCGCGAATGCCGCCGCCGTTAGTAATGGCGATGTCGGACTTCGCCGCATGACGCATGGCGTCTGCGACCATGTTGCCGAAATTGGTTTCCTGAGCACGTACGTGTTCTCTTGCGCCGTCTAAGTCCACTGCCGTGGTGCCGACGACCCGTTCCAGCTTGTCCTTATTGGCTGCGTAAATATCGTCGATTTTCTTGGCGATGTCCTTGTTTTCTTCGATCTTTTCGAAGAAGGCGGCATCGCGAAGAACGGCGGTTTTGGAAATAATGGTCTTGCCCCGCAAGGTAATGTTTACTTCGCCTAAATTTTTCAGGTAGTTGCCCGTTTGAGCGATCAAGGTGTTGTTGACCACTTGGCCATTGTCCAGCTTCGTGTGAGAGTGACCGTCGATAATGACGTCGATGCCGTCCACGGCCTTGGCAATGTCGGTGGTCTTGACTACGGTGGCATCGTCGATGCCCACGTGGGCCAACATAACGACGACGTCAACGCCTTGATCCTTCAAGGATTTCACTTGGGCGCGAGCCACTTCTACCGGGTTCAAGAAGGTAATGCCTTCGGTGTTTTTCGGATTGGATTTAACCTTCGTTTCTTCCGTGGCGATGCCGAAGACGCCGACTTTCACGCCGTCCACATCGATAATGGTTTGGCCTTTAAAGTCGTTGGTGCCGGTGTTTTTAATGATGTTGGCAGCCAAAATATCGAAACCTTCGGCGGAGCCTTTTGCGGGAGCCGCTTGATTTTTAAAGTCTACCAATGCATTGTAGCCGTAGTTGAAATCGTGGTTGCCGGGTACCATGGCCTTGTAGCCCATGGCCTTCATCAAGCCGATGACGCCCTTTCCGTTTTCAATGCCGGCAATGGCGGTTCCGTGAGTCACGTCCCCTGCATCGAGAAGAACCGAATTTTTAATGCTGTCCGCATAGGTCTTGACTCTCGCATAGCCGATATTGGTGAGTTTTTTGTCCTTGCCGTATTCCGCTGCCACATGACCGTGAACGTCGTTGGTATGTAGCAGGGTAATGGTCTTCGTTTGCGTGTCTTCCGGCGCTGCAAAGACGCTTGCCGGTCCGGCGACGATGCCGAGAACCATTGCCGTTGCCAGTGCCAAGGATAAAAATTTTCTTTTCATACATGCCTCCTTTATTTTCCTAAAGTATATTAGCATTATACCCCAGCAGGGGCCGACTATTCTTTTCAATTTAGAAACAATTCAGCCAAGAACCGTACCCTTTTTCTTCCATTTCCGCCTTGGGAATAAATTCGATGCTGGCGCCGTTAATGCAGTAGCGCAGGCCTCCCGCCTCCTTCGGCCCGTCGTTAAAGACGTGGCCCAGGTGGGTAGTTTCCGTCTCCACCTCCGTGCGAAGCATGCCGTAGCGCGTATCCGTGGTCTCTTTGATCGGCGCATCGGGCGCCGTCTTGGAAAAGGCGGGCCAGCCGCAGCCGGAATCGAATTTATCCTTCGATAAAAACAAGACCTCTTTCGTGATGACGTCCACGTAAATGCCTTCGTCAAACAGCTCGTCGTAGGGATGAGAAAAGGGCGGCTCCGTCCCCTTCTCTCTCGTCACGTGGTAGGCCCCGTCGCCTAAGGACGCCCGCAGCTCCTCTTCGTTCCACTGTTTCTTATCCATAAAAACCTCCTAAGCCAAAGGCGTGCCGCAACGGGGACAATAGGTAGCCCCGGCTTCCGCCTGGAAGTGGCAATTTCTGCATTCGATGAAATCCGGATCCTCGGTGATCAGCTCCACCCGCTCAATTTTTTTGCCGCAGTGAGGACAAAAATTCGTCCCCTCGGAAATTTCCGTGTGGCAATCCGGACATTCGTAGCGAAACACATCTCCCTCCAGCTCCTTGGACTCCATGCGATTTTGCAGGCTCGCCTTTTCCTTCTGCAATTCGTCGATGGCAAACAAAAGCTCGGAGCTGGTGGTGTCCGCCATGTGAGACTGCTCCCGCATTTCCATATAATAAACTTCCCCTAAATGGGTGTATTCATCTAAAATTTTACTTTCCAGTTCTCGAATCTGTAGGCGCAGCTTCGCCACATTGGATGCTTCCTTTGCGTTGTAAAAGCCTTTAATGCCCAAGTCCTTTACTTGGTTGGACAAGTCTTCAAAGCCCTTGCCGATGCTGTTAAAAATATCCATACCTTCACCTCGAATAAAGCATATCACATGGCTGTAGCAAATGAACCGACTTAGTAAAGGATTAGACTTTTTTCAAGAATTTCCCATCATGTGTGAAAATGCGGCTGTTGGGTATAGATGATCAGAGAATAAAGGAGGATGAAAATGGATTACAAATTATACGCCATGACCTACTGCCCCTTTTGCCAAAAGGTTCAGGGCTTTATGAAGAAAAATAACATCGACAACGTTGAAGTCATTTATATCGATAAAGATGAAGACGCCAAGGCAGCTTTAATCGAAGGCAGCGGCGGCAAGCAAGTGCCCTGTCTCCACTTTGGCGACACATGGATGCTCGAAAGCAACGACATTATCGACTACATGAAGGAAAATTTGCTTTAACTTGCCAAACTTTTTCTCATAGGATAGAATAAACTGAAAACAAAGCTCGAAGGAGGCTAGGATGATTACAAAAGATATGTTAATCGGCGATTTAGTTCGCCAATACCCGGAAGCTATTCGCATTCTCATGCAATTCGGCATGGGCTGCGTCGGTTGCCCTTCCAGTCAAATGGAATCTTTGGAAGAAGCCGCTTACGTACACGGCTTCGATGTCGATGAGCTGATGAAGGCTTTAAACAAAGTCGTCGAAGCACAATAAAAAAAGCCTCCCGCCAAGGGAGGTCTTTTTGTTACTTTCAAGAGCCCGGCGTGCCGGGTTTTTTTATTTGTTGAAAATGGAGCTGAAGAGATCGGCGAAAAAGGCTTTGATCCTTTGAATCAGACTTTGACCTTCCTCACTGTTAAGATAATCCTTCGCCTGATCGGCAGCGCCCTTGGCCTTGTCCGCCAAGCCGTTCCAGTCAATGTCGGTCTTTCTCAGGTGATCGAAAAAGTCCGTCAGCTGCTCCGTTTGTTCCGGGGTGATGTTGATATTATACTCGTTGATAATATTGACGACGATGGCTTGCACCTCTTCCCGGCTCTTCGGAGCTTCCGTGGCGATCTTTTCCTTAATGTCCTTGACCAGGCCCGTGGCATTGTCCGCGCCCACGTCTTGGGCCAAATTCGATGTGACCACCATTTCTTCGTTGGCGGCTTTTTTTACCTTGTCGCTGATTTTTTTGCCGGTGGACGTTTCGTAAGCCTTCATAATGCCGGTGAGTGCCGCCGTACCGCTGACATTGACGGGGGCGTCCACGGTAATCTTTGCGTCCTTCACCCCTGCCGTTTCCAAGGCTTGGCGATACATATCGTGGGTAATGTAGCGAATCCTCTTAGACGTTTCCACTTGAATTCCGCTACCTTCAGCCGTGTATTCCACCTTGGCACTGGAAATCGCCTTGCGACCGATTTTTGATTCGGGAACGAAATCACCCAGGTATTTGTGCTCTTCCGCATTGGTGACCTCGATGATTTGATCGTCCTCCGAGCCGTTAAAGCGTTTCATAAGCTCGTCTCGTTGGGCGGGCGTCAGGTCCTGTCCGAAAGATAAAATCACATCCCCTTCCAGGGAATCGGCGAATACCGGCGCCTGGATCGATGCGAGCATGACCAGAGCCAAGGCCATGGCCGTGAATCTTTTAAAAAATTTCATAATCTCCTCCACTTCTTTTACTCGTTGCCATTATATCATAGGGCCTTTTTCAGAAAGGGCTCACGCAAGAGTCTTCGACGGATTTTAGAAAACTTTTGCATTTCTAACACAAAAAAAGAGGCCGAAGCCTCTTTTCCTTTTCGATTACTTGTCCAACGCGCCGTCGATTCGTGCGCGGTCGAAGCCGACGATTTCTTCTTCGCCGATGACGAGAACGGGAACGCCGGTGTAGCCCATGGAGATCAATTCATCTCTTGCGGCCGCATCGTTTTGCACGTTCTTTTCTTCAAATTCGACGCCTTTTTCTTTTAAATAATCCTTTGCCATGGTGCAGTAAGGACAGGTGTTGCTCGTATAAACTACTACTTTAGACATTTGTGTTCCTCCCAAATTAAAATTCAATTCACTGCCGTCATTTATACCCGCGAGGTGCGGTCTCAATCATTTTCTCCGATTTTATGCATGGCGTGGGTATAGCCCATGGAGAAGAGGGTCTCCACGTGATCGTCGTCCAGAGAATAGAATACCTTTCGCCCTTCTTTTTTCGAGCGGATCAATCCCTCTTGCTTCAAAAGAATGAGCTGATGGGATATGGACGACTGGCTCATGCCTAAAAGCTCCACCAGTTTCGACACATTGCAGGTGCCCAGCATGAGGGCGTATAAAATTTTTAAACGTGTGGGATCGGCCATGACTTTGAAGATGCCGCTTAGACTGTCGATTAATTCGTCGTTTTCGGCAAAGGCGCGAAATTTTTCGTCCATGTCATTCCCTCTCCTTTTCTACTTTCGGAAAATTCTTCGCAAGGATGCGATACTCTTCCACGGTAATGGCTTCGGCCCGCCTGGTGGGCTCGATGCCCGTGTCCTCAAGAGCCTGTAGAATCTGTTCCTTCTCCACGTCGAAGCCGTAGGTGGACAGGGCGTTTAACACGGTCTTGCGCCGCTTGGAAAACGCCGCCCGCACCACGGCCTCCGCCCGCTTTAGATTTTCGCCGTGATCGGTTTTGAAATTCGTCAGACTCAACACGGCGCTGTCGACATTGGGCTGGGGCATGAAACAGGTTCTGGGCACGGTAAGGGCCACGGCCACTTCCGTGCGCATTTGCAAAAAGACGGAGATGGAGCCGTAGGCCTTCGTCCCCGAGGATGCCGCCATGCGGTTCGCCATTTCTTTTTGCACCATGACGTGAACCGATTCCAAATTGAGCCCCGAATCAAAGAGATGGACCAGTATGGGCGTCGTGACGTAGTAGGGCAGATTCGCCACCACTTTGATCTTTCTGTCGCTGAAGCGGGTTTCGATTTCTTTTTTCAAATCTGTCTTTAATACGTCTCTGTAAAAAATTTCCACGCCGCTATAGCCGCCCAGGGTCTCGTCTAAAATCGGCTTTAGGTGCTCGTCGATTTCCACGCAAAAGACCTTGGCGCCTCTTAGGGCCAGCTCTTCTGTCAAGGTGCCGATGCCGGCGCCGATTTCCAGAATCACGTCCCCTTCGTTTACATGGGCGCTGTCGGCGATGGCGCGGACGATGTTGCCGTCGATGAGAAAGTTTTGTCCCAGGGATTTTTGAAAGCGAAAGCCCCATTTCTCTTGAATCTCGCGAATCCGCGCCGGGCTGTATAGTCGTTTATCCACGGAACACCTCCTCGTAGATGCGCTCAAATTCTTCCACGGTAATGCCGAAGCTGTTGAGTCTGCGCAAAAATTGCTTGCCGTTGCCGTGACCGATGCCCAGGGCTTCGGCCATTTTGTTTCGCCGCTCTGTGGCATCCGATGCGCCCGTCATGCCGTAGCGAATCATATCGGCCTTGGTAAAGGTCTCCTCGAAGGATTTTTTCATGGGCTTGGCGCGAAAAATCGCCTCGCGAATGTCTTCGGGCTTGGCGTTTTCGATGCCGATGTCGTCCTTACACAGGGCCTTGTCCTGTGGCAAATAGGCCTGCTTCGGCGAAGACAGTGCCTCGGTAAGCCGCTTTCGAATCTGCTTGCCCATGTAGTCCGGGTCCGTGAGGATGATGATGCCCCGCCGCTCTTCGACCTTCCTCAGCTCACGAAGGAATTTTTCGCCGAAGGCGTAGCCCCCCGTGGCCATGACGTCGCAGTTTAAGGCACTCTTTACC
The DNA here is from genome assembly GCF_900155585.1 of Aedoeadaptatus urinae. Lineage (GTDB taxonomy): Bacteria > Bacillota > Clostridia > Tissierellales > Peptoniphilaceae > Aedoeadaptatus > Aedoeadaptatus urinae. Next base: position 99,214 of record NZ_LT707415.1, read on the forward strand.
CGGGCGATGTCGTCTTTTCCTTCGACGACGATGATTTCCTGAATTATTTCTTCCATTGGTAAAACCGTTTCGTATTTTCGTCGGTGCGGGCCACCAATTCCGCCACGTCCATTCCCCTGAGGGCGGCGATGTTTTTCGCCACATCCGCCACGAATTTCGGCTCGTTGCGCTTGCCCCGATTGGGCTCGGGGGTCATGTAGGGGCAGTCCGTTTCAAGAAGCAGGCGGTCCATGGGAACCGCCGCCGCCACTCTCTTCGGCACCTTGGCGTTTTTAAAGGTGGTGACGCCGCCGAGGGATAGGTAGCAGCCCAGGGCCATAAAGCGCTCCATCATTTCCACGGAATAGCTGTAGCAATGGATGAGCACGTGATGGCCGGGATGGGCGTCCAGAAATTCGCGGACGATGTCGTAGGTCTCCTCCGCCGCATCTCTGGAGTGGATCACCAGGGGCAGGTCCACCTCCGCCGCCAAGTCGCACATGGCGCGAAAGACATCCCGCTGCACCTCCCGCGGCGAATTTTCGTAATAGTAATCCAGGCCGCATTCGCCGATGGCGAGGACCTTTTCCTCTTTTGCGAGCTCGACGAGCTCCTCCCGCACCTCGGGATTGTAGCCGTCCGCTTCCTGGGGATGGATCCCCACCACGGCGTAAAGCTTGTCGTACTTTCGCGCCAAGTCCACCACGGCGCGGGATGTTTCTATATCGCTGCCCACATTGACCACGGCGTCCAGGCCGTCTGCGTTCATGCGGGCGATGATTTCTTCTCGATCGTCGTCAAATGCCTCATTTTCCAAATGGGAATGGGCGTCTATCATACTTCCTCCTAACTAAGCTTGGCGCCGGACTTTAACTCTTCCATGGTCGTTGCCAAAGACAGTTTGCCGTCCTTATCTTCCGCCGCAAGGAGCATGCCTTGGGACAAGACGCCGCGAAGCTTCGTGGGCTTTAGGTTGGCGAGGAGCAAGATTTGTTTGCCCGTCAGCTCTTCTTTCGTGTAAAAATCTTTGATGCTGGAGCAGATCACGCGCTTTTCGCCGCCGACGGTGAGATTTAACACGTAGAGGCGATCGGCATTGGGGTGATCTTCCACGGAGTCAACGGTGGCGACGCGAATGTCCAGCTTCGCAAAGTCGTCGATGGTGATCTCCGGCTTCAGATCCAATTCTTCCTCTTCTTCTACCTCTTCGCCCTTGGCGATTTTTTCAGCCTTTCTCTTTTCGATAAGGGCGTGGTTGGCATCCCAGAGGCGCTTCGTTTCTTCTTCGATGTCCAAACGCGGGAAGATGATTTTCTTTTCGCCTACGTGTTTGCCCGGCTCCAGAAGGCCCCAACGGGTGGCGTCTTCCGCCTTAAATTCCTTGGTCGCCGTAATTTGTTCGGCGATGGAATTGGCCGTATTGTTCATAAAGAAGGACAGAAGGATGGAGATGATACGCAAAGATTCCGCCAGATTGTATAGTACGGTGTCGAGACGTTTCTTTTCTTCGTCGCCGCCCTTGGCCAGGATCCAGGGCTCGTTTTCGTCCACGTATTTATTGCTGCGGCGAACCAATTTCCAAACGGCTTCCAGAGCCGTGGAGAATTGGTAGGTTTCCATTTCCTTTTCAAGTTCAGCCCATACGCCGACAGCCAGTTCTTTTAATTCCTTGTCCAGAGCCGTTTCGTCGTGGGGCGTGGGGACCATGCCGTCGTTGTATTTTTCGATCATGGAGACGGTGCGGGAGACCAAATTCCCCAAGTCGTTGGCCAGGTCGGAATTGAGGCGCTTCATAAAGCTTTGTACATTAAAGCTGCCGTCGTGACCGAAGGAAAATTCCCGCAAGAGGAAGTATTTCAACGCGTCCACGCCGTAAAGGTCGATAATGGGCTCGGGATAGATGATATTGCCCTTGGACTTGCTCATCTTGTCGTCGTCAAAGAGGATCCAGCCGTGACCGAAGACTTGTTTCGGCAGGGGCAGATCCAATGCCATAAGCATGGCGGGCCAAATAATGGTGTGGAAACGCATGATTTCCTTGCCTACCAAGTGGACATCCGCCGGCCAGAAGTCATTAAATTTTTCTTCGTCGGTGCCCAGGCCGCAACCCGTTAAGTAACAGGACAGGGCGTCGATCCAGACGTAGATGACGTGTTTGTCGTCGAAGGGAACGGGCACGCCCCAATTAAAGGTGGAGCGGGTGACAGAAAGGTCGTCCAAGCCGTCTTTTAAGAAAGAATTCACCATTTCGCTCTTGCGATAGGCCGGTTGAATAAATTCGGGATGGTCTTCGTAGTATTGAATCAGCTTGTCGCGATAGGCGGACAGGCGGAAGAAATAGCTTTCTTCGTGTTGCAAATGGGTGGGCCGTCCGCAGTCCGGGCAAAGATGATCTTCTCCTAATTGGGATTCCGCCCAGAAGGATTCGCAGGGCGTGCAGTAATAGCCTTCGTATTCGCCCTTATAGATTTCGCCTTTGTCATAGAGCTTTTGAAACAACATCTGCACGTTTTTTTCGTGCACGGGATCCGTGGAGCGGACAAAGGAATCGTAGTCGATGTCCATGGTCTTCCACAGCTTTTTCGTGTCGGCTACAATGGCGTCGATGTATTCCAAGGGCTCCTTGCCGACTTCCTTGGCCTTTTCTTCGATCTTTTGGCCGTGTTCGTCGGTACCGGTGGTAAACAAGACATTGTAACCTTGAAGGGTTTTATAGCGCTTAATGGCGTCGGCCGCTACGGTACAGTAGGTGTGGCCGATGTGCAAATTGTCGCTGGGGTAATAAATGGGTGTTGTTACGTAAAAGTTCTTTGACATGTATGCCTCCTCGCATATAGATGATATGCTCGACCATAGAGGATGGTCGATAAAAATTTCTTGTTTTAATTATACTATCAAGGCAAGTTCTTCGCAATGTAGCCCCGAAAGTGCTATACTTTTCACAGAAAAGATGGCTTTGACAAAGAAAAGCAGAAAAATCAATAAAACCTTCCGCTTGCCTGCGGCGATTTAACAGCGGCATCCGCTTGTAATTAAAAAAGAAGAGGCCTTCGCCGATAAATGGCTTATGCCTCTTCTTTGTCATTTCATGATGATGACTCTTTCTGAATTTAATCTTACCTTTTAACGCCGCACCACTACCTATACACATACCTATTGCAATGACTTCACATGAGAATCAATAGAGAACAGATCCACGATGAACGTGGCAAACCATACGGCAATGAGAGGGAGTTTCGACCCCGCGATTGGTGCGAGCTTAACAAAAGGAACATCCCACGAAACGCTCCGTCCGGCGCTGATGATTTCTAATGGCATAAAAACCAATAGTTCATTAACGAGCAATGCGATAACAAGGGATACAATCTGCGACCTTAAAAAATCCCGCTCCGTTATTTGCGATCTTTTTCTGAGTCCGCGCAAGAGCAAAAGCCACAGAAAGAAAGTAAGAAGCTGACCCACTCGACAGACCACAATATCATCCCCGAACATAAAGTCGAAAAGAAATGCGACAGCATTTGGAAACAATGCCCAAGGAAGAATTCGAAATACAAATGGATTACCTAGTTTTCTCATAAGCAACATGGAACCTTACCCCCAACAATCCCGGAATGCCCGGTACAATATGTCGATGTCTTTTTATTGGTAATTAATTTATCTCCATCTAAATACCCGAATCCTCCATATGTTACTCCATACGTCGTATTCTGATTCTCGCTCTCATACGCCGCAATTTCCTCACGTATCTTCGGCATTTGTTCTTGAAGCATTTTTTCTTCTTCAATTTTTTTATTCTCGAAGAAAGCACGTTTGTCTCTTGTTAAAAGTTCATCCCTTTCCGCCTTCTCTTTCTTTATATTATTAAACGGATAGGTTGAATCTAAAAAACCAAATGCAATCAGCATGTCAAATAAAGTATGAGAATTGGCGCTTTAGCGCCAACTGGGGAATTGTTGCAAGAGGAAGAAATTCAGAGCATGAGAGTGCTGCCGGCTAAGCCGGTGGTTCTGATTATACTTTCAAGGCAAGTTCTTCGCAATGCAGCCCCGAACGTGCTATACTTTTGACAGGAGGGATGGCTATGGAAGAAAGAAAAATGAACTATAAAGATCAAAACCTGACGGGAAAAGATTTCAGCAATCAGGATTTGTCCGGCGCGGATTTTTCCGGCAGCGATTTATCCCACGCCTGGTTCGACCACGCCGTCTTAAAGGGCGCGGACTTGTCCCGCTGCAACTTACAGGAAGTGAATTTCAGAAACGCCGATTTGAGGGGCGCGAACCTGAGCGGCGCCTATCTCTTCGGCGCCGTCTTGGAAAATGCCCTCTTAGACGATGTGATCACCGACGAGGACACGCAGTTTTTCCGCCTCCACTGTCCGGAAGAGGGCGCCTTTATCGGCTACAAGAGATGTTATAACCACCGACTCGTCACGCTCTACATTCCCGCCGATGCGGCACGCACCTCCGCCACCATGAACTCGTGCCGCTGCGACAAGGCCTATGTGGTGTCCGTTACGGATTTCGCCGGCAAGGAACATTTCAGCGACGCCGTCAGTTTAATCGACGATGATTTTATTTATAAACCCCGCACCATGATGTATGCCGGCAATTTCAATCCCGACCGCTGGCGGGAATCCACCGGCGGCATCCATTTCTGGTTGACGAAAGAAGAAGCCTTCGCCTACTGACAATTAAATTTTTCCACGAAAAAACGACGGACCTTTCGGTTCCGTCGTTTCTTTTATGCACTCTTTTCTACCGTTCCCTGGCTCACTTGCCATGCGGGTGCTTTCATCTTTAACTCGAATTGACCCACTAAGTAAGACGAGATAATCGTCGTCATAAATGAGAAGATCAGTCGAGTCGGTGCGATGTAGCTCAAGGACAGGGCCAGCACCACGGCGTCGGAAATAAAGTAGGCGCGAGAAATGGGCCACTTCATTTTTTTCGAGATCACCATGGCCAGGGCGTCGTCGCCGCCGGCACAGCCCCCGGCCGTGACGGCGATACCGCAGCCGCAGCCGATAAAGATCCCGCCGGCGATGGCGGCGAGAAAGGGCAGGTGGTAGAGATTGGGAAGCACCGGGCCGATAAAGTTAAAGATCCAATAGAAAATGGAAAAGGCCACGGTGGCTACGCCGGACTTCTTCAGGAAACGGGTTCCCAGCATAGAAAAGCCCAAGGCGTAGCAAATTCCGTCTAACACCGGAGATACATAGGCCAGGTTTAAGCCGACGACTTTCTTTAAAAACAGACTCATACCCAAGACACCGCCTTCGGTGATTTGGGATGGCTCGTGGACATTGACCACGCCGAAAGCCATAATGGCACAACCTAGCAGGATTTTGAAAAAATCTTTTTTCTTCAGTTCAAGGGGTCTCAGCAAATGACTGAGCATAAATGTCACTCCTAATTTGGCGATTAAGAGAACCAAAAAAAGACTGCCGTCTTAGGTTCTCCTAAATTCGCAATCTTGGATGGTGTCGATGCTTTTTGTTTTGCTGATTTTTTCTTATAAAAACTCTGAGCGGGGGTGTGCTTAACGGCTCGAAATGTCCCACATCAGGCACTCCTCGAACACCCATCGCACACCCTGCATCAGATAAAAACTACCGACTAAAATCGGTAACCACCGTAATCAAACAGTACTACTGGGATGATTATACCACAGTTCGCTCGACTATTCAATCACTTTTAATACGTCAAGTACTCGATCGATCTCTTCCTCTGTATTAAAGTAGGAAGGCGTCAGGCGGCACAGTCCCGATTCCTTCGTGTGAAGGTATTCGTGGAGCAGGGGCGCACAGTGGTAGCCCGGCCGCGTGGCGATGTCTTCTTCCTGAAGGAGCATGGCAAGCTCTTGACTGCTCATGCCGTCTTTTAAAATGCTCACGCAGGCGGTGCCCGGGTGCGAGGGATAGAAAATCCTGTAGCCCTCCAGCTCATAGAGGCCGTCTAAGAGGCGCTTGAAGATTTTATTTTTCTTTTCGTAATAGCTGTCCTCGGACACGAAGGAGGCGCCTTCCGCCAGACCGCAAAAGCCGTGGACATTGGCCGTGCCCGCTTCCCAGCAGACGGGCTTTTCGTGAGGCATGGCGTGATTGAAGCTGTCGATGCCGCTGCCCCCATGGGTCAGTGGCGGCATGTCGATGTCCTTGCCGTAGAAAAAGCCGCCGGTGCCCATGGGGCCGTAAAGGGATTTGTGCCCGGCAAAGCAGTAGACCAGCTTGTCCGTCCACTTTTCCGACAGATCCACTTTAATCTGTCCCAGTGCCTGTGCGCCGTCGATAACCAAAAAGAGATCGTGGGCCTTGGCAAAGTCCAAGACGCCGTCGAAATCCGTGACGCTGCCCACCACATTGGAGGCGTGGGAAATGACGATGGCCTTGGTGTTGGGTTTTAAAAATTTATCCAGGTAATTTAAATCCGGTTCGTAATCGTCGTTTAAGGGAAGAAAATCCAAGTCGCAGCCCGTGGCGTAAAGGGGTCTTAGGACGGAATTGTGTTCCATCCTCGAGGTGATCACGTGATCTTCTTTTCTGATCAGGCCGTGAACGGCGATGTTCAGGCTTTCCGTGACGCCGCTATTCAGCGCGATGGTCGGTTCCGAATGAAGAAGGGCCGCCATGTTTTTCCGCGCCTTTCTCAGGGCGTGGTAGGAGCGCTGCGCCCATTCGTGGCTGCCTCTTCCGGGATTGCCGTAGCCTTCCGTGAGCCCCGCATAGACGGCCTTTGCCACGGCTTCGGGCTTAATCGCCGTCGTGGCGCCGTTGTCTAAATAAATCATAGTTCCTCCACCTTTCGATTGCCGTGTTCTCTTTCGTAGGAATAGACGCCGTTGTAGGGAAGTTGCTTTTCCTTCAGTATACCCACCACGTCATCCACCTTGTCGATGTCCCCCATGAGAGACAGGCCGCAGGATTCTCTGATCTCCGGCAAGAGGGGAATCACCCGCGTGCCGAAGGCTTCCGTGGCATCCAATGCGTCGTAAACTTCGTCTTGATTGTCGAATGCGATGACAAATTTTTTCATCTTCTCCTCCTTCTCCCTCTTAAGTCTACTATAGCACAGCTTGCCCTTTTCAGAGGCAAAAAATAAAGCGGGGCAAACCCCGCTTCTGCTAATGTTGCATGTCTAAGGAAATTCGGCCCCGCTCTTTATCCACTTTCTCGATAACCACCGTCAGGCGGTCGCCGACTTTCAGCAGATTGTAAATGGCCTTTTTTCCCTTGCCTTTCATTTTGGAAATATGAAGCAGCCCTTCCTTCTTGACGCCGATGTCGATAAAGGCGCCGAAGTCCACCACATTCTTCACGACGCCTTCCAGCTCGAGACCGGGAATCAATTCTTCCATGGTGAGAGCCGAGCGGCGAAGGCCCACATCTTCCGTGTCGCCACGAGGGTCTCTCCCCGGCTTCTCCAACTCCTTGCGAATGTCTTCCACGGTAAAGGAGCCGGCTTCACGAAGGATTTTCTCCTCGCCCTCGGTGAGATCTTCTTCCCGTAAAATCAAGGCCGCCAAATCGTAGGATTCCGGGTGCACGCCGGTGCGGTCCAAAATATTTTCCGCGTCCTGAATGCGCAAAAAGCCCGCCGATTGCTTAAAGGCCTTTTCGCCTAAGCCCTTGACCTTTTTAATGTCCCGGCGATTTTTAAAAGCGCCTGTCGTCTCCCGATAGGAGACGATGTTTTTCGCGAGGCTCGGGCCGATGCCCGCCACAAAGGACAGCAAGGAGGCGGAGGCGGAGTTTATGTCCACGCCCACTTCGTTCACCGCTCCTTCCACCACGCCCTGCAGGCGATCGTCTAGGGCCTTTTTGTCCAGGTCGTGTTGGTATTGGCCCACGCCGATGTGGCGCGGCTCGATCTTCACCAGCTCCGCCAAAGGATCCTGGAGGCGTCTCGCAATGGAGATGGCGCCTCGCACGGTGACGTCCAGATCGGGAAATTCTTCGATGCCCAGCTCCGATGCGGAATAGACGCTGGCGCCGTCTTCGCTGACCACGGCATAGGCTACGTCTAAATTTTTTTCTTCGATGAGGCCCGAGACGAATTGCTCCGTTTCATAGCTGGCCGTGCCGCTGCCGATGGCGATAAATTTGACGTCGTATTTTTTCGCCAGGCCCGCGATGATCCGCTTCGCCTCTTCCACCTTTTGCACCGGCGGCGCGGGATAGATGACGGCGTTGTCTAAAAACTTTCCGTTTTCATCCACCACCGCCACCTTGCAGCCCGTGCGGTAGCCCGGGTCCAGTCCCAAGACCACGTAATGACCCAAGGGCGGACTGAGGAGAAGGGGTTTTAAATTATGGGCAAAGACCTCGATGGCATCGGCTTCCGCCCGCTCTTTTAAATCACGGCGGATTTCCCGCTCCAATGAGGGAAAGAGCAAGCGCTTAAAGGCGTCCTCCGCCATGGGAGAAAAGGCGTCGCTCTTGTCTTCGGCGGGTCGTCTGATTTGGGTGATCATGGAGATCAGCGCCTCTTCGTTGCACTGAATTTTGACCTTCACCGCCCCTTCCCCTTCGCCGCGATTCATGGCGAGGATGTTGTGATTCTTTACCTCTTTTAAGGGCGCGTGGAAATCCTCGTACATGGCGTAGGCAGCGTCTTCTTCCTTGCCGCTTTCCGTAAGGATTTCGCCCCGCCGCCATAAATAGCTTTTCAAGAGGCGGCGCACCGCCGGGTCGTTGGAAATGGATTCCGCCACAATGTCGCTGACACCGGCTAGGATTTCTTCCCTCTCCAGTCCCTCGAAGCCGTCCACCATGGCGTTAAAGGCGTCCATGCTTTCATCGGACATGAAGTTTTCCGCCAAGGGCCCCAAGCCCTTTTCTTCCGCCGCCGTGGCTCTGGTTCTGCGCTTGGGCTTGTAAGGGCGGTAGAGATCCTCCAGGGTCTGCATGTCCCAGGTGTTGTCGATGGTGCTTTTTAATTCCTCGGTAAGCTTTCCCAAGCCCTCGATGGTATTCAGCACCGTTTCCCGTCGGTCCGCCACCTTTTCCAGCTCCTGCTTGCGGCCTTCGATTTTGCGAAGCACTTCGTCTTCGATGCCGCCAGTGGCTTCCTTTCGGTAGCGGGCGATAAAGGGCACGGTGTTGCCCTCGTCTAAAAGCTTTAGCGTAGCGTCGATTCGCTCGGGGGCGATGTTAAATTCCCCGGCCAAAATCCTTCCAATGGTCATGGTTCCTCCATTTAAAAAGAGAGGGCGAGCCTCTCTTTTTATTCTTTATATCTTTATTCCAATCAGGCTTCCGCCTTGTCTTCCAAGTAGGCGTTGATGAAAGGATCCAAGTCGCCGTCCATGACGCGACTGACATCCCCCACCTCGGTGCCGGTGCGATGGTCCTTCACCATGGTGTAGGGTTGGAAGACGTAGGAACGAATTTGGGATCCCCAGGCGATTTGGGAATAGTTCCCCGCCAGGTCCTCGATCTTTTCCTTCTGCTCTTCCTCTTTCAAAGCCACCAGCTTGGCCTGCAGCATTTTCATGGCCTGTTCGCGGTTTTGTATTTGACTCCGCTCGTTTTGGCACTGCACCACGATCCCCGTGGGAATGTGGGTGATGCGCACGGCGGAATCCGTCGTGTTGACGTGTTGGCCGCCGGCACCGGAAGCGCGGTAGGTGTCCACCTTAATGTCTTCCTGATTGATTTCCACATCGGTGTTGTCGTCCAGCTCCGGATAGACGTCCACGGAAGTGAAAGAGGTGTGGCGTTTTTTCGCCGCATCGAAGGGCGAAATGCGCACCAAGCGGTGCACGCCCTTTTCCGATTTTAAATAACCATAGGCGTGGGGCCCGGAGATCAAAAGTGTCGCCGACTTAATCCCCGCCGTGTCCTCTTCCAGCATATCCAGCACTTCCACGGAATAGCCCTTGTCCTCGGCATAGCGCATATACATTCTCAACAGCATCCCCGCCCAGTCCTGAGCTTCGGTGCCGCCGGCACCGGCGTGAATGGCGAGAATGGCGTTGTTCATGTCGTACTCGCCGTTTAAAAGGGTTTGAATTTTAAACTCGTGGGCTTGCTTTTCGATGGCGTCCAGACTTTTTGTCAGCTGATCGTAAAGACTGTAGTCCTCTTCCTCTTCCATGAGCTCCAAGGTCACCGACGCCTCTTCCATAGCTTCTACTAGGTCGTCGTAAACGTCGGTGCGGGACTTAATGGCATTTTGTTGGCGAATAATTTTTTGCGCCGCCTCCGTGTCGTCCCAAAAGCCCGGCTCCATGGTTTTTTCCGTCAGCTCTCGGTTTTGTTGCTTCAGGCCTTCGATGTCGATGCTGTTGGCCAGTCGCTCGACCAGCTCCTCTACGGATTCCAGGCGATCCCGATCCAAAAATAAATTTTGCTCCATAGAGATCCTTTCCCGTCTTAGGCGTTTTTGCCGCAGCAGTGCTTGTACTTCTTACCGCTGCCGCAGGGACAGGGATCGTTGCGGCCGATTTTTTTCTCCGTGCGGCGAATGGGTTCTTGCACGCCGCTGTCGGGGTTCACGGTCTTGACTTCCTTGGCCACTTGTCTCCGTTCCATCTTTTCCGGGTTTTGAACGTGGTACATAATGCGCACGGTTTCTTCCCGAATGCTTTCGTTCATGGCTTCAAACATATCGAAGCCTTCTTCCGCATAGGCGCGGACCGGATCGATTTGGCCGACGGCTCTGAGGCCGATCCCTTGACGCAATTGATCCATGGCGTCGATGTGGTCCATCCAACGTTGGTCCACCACGCGCAGAAGAACGACGCGTTCCACTTCGCGGAAGGCTTCTTCGCCGAATTCCTTGACCTTTTCGGCATAGGCTTCCTTGGCTTCTTCCTTCATGTAGCGCTTGATTTCATCGGCGCTTGCATCCTTGTGACCGTCGAGGAAATGCTCGTCAAAGTCGAAGGCGCTGCGACCGAAGTGGTAAATGCCTTCGTAGTCGATGTATTTTTCGTGATTGTCGTTGATTTTGACGTTGAAGTCGATAGTGTCGTCGATTAAATCCTCCGTCATGGCGGCGATGTCGCCGGAAAGGTCGTCGCCCTTCAATACCTTTTCACGTTCGGAATAAATAACCTCCCGTTGCTTATTCATGACGTCGTCGTATTGCAAGACGTTTTTACGAATACTGAAGTTGTTGCCTTCAACCTTCCGTTGCGCCGATTCGATGAGACGGGTTAAAATTTTCGCTTCGATGGGCTCGTCTTCCGGCGCATCGATGCCGTCCATAACCTTTTTGAAGCGGTCGCCGGCAAAGAGGCGGATCAAATCGTCTTCGGCGGAAATGTAGAACTTCGTGCTACCTTGGTCCCCTTGACGACCGGAACGGCCTCGCAATTGGTTGTCGATACGACGGGATTCGTGGCGTTCCGTACCGATAATGTGCAAGCCGCCGTCGGCGATGACCTTTTCTTTTTCGGCGTCGGTTTCCACCTTGATTTCGTTGCGCAAATCGTTGAAGCGCTTTCTGGCTTCCAGGACCTCACGATCGTCGGTTTCGAAATAGCTGTCCGCCGCTTCGATCATTTCAGGCTCGTAGCCTTCTCTGGCCATTTTTTCCTTGGCCATAAACTCGGGATTGCCCCCGAGGACGATGTCGGTACCACGACCGGCCATGTTCGTCGCAATGGTGACGGCGCCGTAGCGACCGGCTTGGGCGACGATTTCAGATTCCTGTTTGTGGCGCTTCGCATTCAATACCTTGTGGGGAATGCCGCGCTTTTTCAGATAAGAAGATAGCTTTTCCGATTTTTCGATGGATACGGTACCGACCAGGATCGGTTGACCCGTTTCGTGACGACGAGCGATTTCGTCGGCGACGGCGCGGAATTTCGCATCCTCCGAGCGGTAAATGGCGTCGTCCTGATCGTCACGAATGACCTCTTTGTTGGTGGGAATTTCCACAACGTCGATATTGTAGATTTCTCTGAATTCCGATTCTTCCGTCATAGCCGTCCCGGTCATACCGGCGAGCTTCTTATACATACGGAAGAAGTTTTGGAAGGTAACCGTGGCCAAGGTTTTCGATTCGGCGCGGACTTCGATGCCTTCCTTCGCTTCGATGGCTTGGTGCAGGCCTTCGGAGTAGCGACGACCGTACATGAGACGACCGGTAAATTCGTCGACGATAATGATTTCGCCGTCGTCGACGACGTAGTCGATGTCGCGGTGCATGGTTCCCTTGGCCTTTAAGGCTTGGTGAATGTGGTGGAGCAGCTCCGTATTGTCGGGATCGGTTAAATTGTCGATGCCGAAATATTGTTGCGCCTTGTTCGTACCGATTTCGGTGAGGGTCGCGGTCTTTTGTTTTTCGTCGATGACGTAGTCCACGGTTTCTTCACGGAATTCGCGGTTAAAGCGATCTTCCGCTTCTTCCGCTTGGTCCTTGATTCTGAAACTCAAGGTATCGACGAAATTTTTCGCTTGCGTGTAGAGTTCGGTGGACTCATCCCCTTGACCGGAGATGATTAACGGGGTACGGGCTTCGTCGATTAAGATGGAGTCCACTTCGTCGACGATACAGTAGTAGAGTTCCCGTTGAACTTGATTTTCCTGATAGACTACCATGTTGTCACGAAGGTAGTCGAAACCGAATTCGTTGTTGGTCCCGTAAGTAATGTCGGCGCCGTAGGCCACTTGACGTTCTTCAGGGGTCATGTCGTGGAGAATACAGCCCACGGTCATGCCTAAGAAGGTATAGACCTTGCCCATCCATTGCTTGTCCCGTTCGGCCAGGTAGTCGTTGACCGTGACCACGTGGGTGCCCTTGCCTGCCAAGGCGTTTAAATAGGCGGGCAGCGTAGCGACCAAGGTCTTCCCTTCACCGGTCTTCATTTCGGCGATACGGCCTTGGTGGAGAATGATCCCGCCAAGAACTTGCACGGGGAAGTGTTTCATCCCCAGGACGCGATCGGCGGCTTCCCGCACCACGGCAAAGGCCTCGGGCAAAATATCGTCGAGGGATTCGCCGCCGGCGACGCGGTCTTTAAATTCGGTGGTCTTCGTTCTTAATTCTTCGTCGGTTAATTTTTGCATGGCACTGTCCATGGAGAGGACTTTCTCCATAATCGGGCGGATTTTTTTAATCTCCCGATCGGAGTAGGTGCCGAAAACTTTATCTAATAGAGACATTTATACACGTTCCTTTCACTAACTTTTTATTTTAACAAATTCGGCTCATTCTCGCAAGAAACGGGAGATATTTCATCGTTTATACACTTTCATCTTCCTCCGGTTCTTTCGCCAATCGATGATGAACGATGGCCACCATTTTGTCGCCTTCTTTTATTTTCCTGACCCGCTTTTCAAAATCCATGCGGGCCATCCAAATGGTACGATCGCAGCCCATGCAGGCCAGTTTTATATCCACCCCGGTCCGCAAAATCTTCCACAGATTTTCGCCGCAGGGATGGCCTTTCTTTAAGGTCACCACGTCGCCTTCTTCGTAATACAGTCGGTTCATTTCACCTCTCCTTTAAAGGGGATTTCGTAACGGGCGATGGGAATGCTGATGTCCGCCTCGTTCATGGCCTTGGCGATGGCCTTTCTTAAATCGTACTCCAGCTCAAATTGATTGTGGGCATCGTCCCAGGCGACAACGGTGATTTCGTAGCCGTTGGGAATAAAATTCGTCACGCCCCACACGTCGGATTCGGACTTGGGATATTTTTCTCCTAAGCTCTTTGCCGCCAAGTCGATGACGGCAATGGCCCGGTCGGGATCTTCCTTTCGGTCGACGGGAACCACGACCTTGGCCCGCTTGCGACCGCGTCCTTGATTGGTGACGATGCGAATGGCGGAATTGGGAATGGTATGCAGGGCACCGTCGAAATCGCGAATCACCGTGGCACGAAAGCCCAGGGATACCACATAGCCCTTCTTATCGGCGCACTCCACGTATTCCCCCACGGCAAACTGATCGTCGAAAATAATAAAAAAGCCGTTGAGGAAGTCTTTAATAATTTCCTGCGCCCCCATAGCCAGGGCCAAGGAACCGATCCCCGCCGTGGCGATTAAGGCGGAGGTGTTGATCCGGCACAGATTCAAAAAGATCAACAGGGCCACGCCGTAGACGGCGTATTTCGATGCATTGCCCGCCAGGTGGGTGAGGGTAATGACACGGCGCTTGTTGCGGATCGCCTTTCGCTCGCGATTGGCGATGTATTTCGTCAGGGCGCTGCCGATTATGCTCACCGCGATGCGGGCAGCAAAAAAGAGCAGGACTCCTGCGATGATGATGCCGGGAATACTTAATTTCCCCGGCGCCGTAAATAAAAAGGCTCTCACTTCAGTCATAGAAACTCCAGTCTGATTACTCCGCGTACTTTAATTCCTGAATTTTGTTTTTGCTCAATGACAGATGAGGCTTTAGGCGATAAAAGGCCAGGTGCTTGTGTTCGTAGGCCGCCACATAGCCGTCTTTTAAAATGAGCTTTTCCTGATTGTCGTCGAAGCGAATGTGATAGGGCGCGGCGGAAGTGGGCCGGGATAAAATTTCCCGATTGCCGTAGGCGAATAGGCCTTCCTTCATGACCGCCAAACGATCCACATTAGCCTCCATAAGGTAGTGCTTTCTTTCCCTGAGCTTGGAGTCGTAGACGCTGAGCAAGCCGCTGTGAAGGGAATAGAGGCGATTGTGGTACATGGCCACGTCGGAGAGGATCGGCGTCTTTTCCGTCATAAGCTCTTTGCTTAAGCCGTACAAATGCTTTTCCGTGAGAATCACGGGATACTTGCCCACGACCATGCGCATGGCCACTTCCATGGGAAACTCCGCACTTTCCATGGCGCCGGGATCGGCTTTGCCCGATCGACTGTAGACCGTGGTCTTGTAGCCGTTGGCCGCATTGGAAAGCTCCGTGACCACGAAGGACTTCCGCGAATCGAATCTGTAGTCTAAAATATAATTTTTCGTTTGAAAGACTTCGGACAGGCTGCCGCCGTCGGAAGCTACAAAAAGTTTTTCGCCGTCGTCGTAGCGGCAATGGAATATGCGCGTGCCGTTTTGGACACAGGCATTAAACAAAGCGCCGTCCAAATGGTAGGACTGCTTTTCCTTGCCGTCTTCGCCGAATACCGCCACCTTGTCCACGTCTTTGTCGTAAAGCATGGCGTCGGCTTCGCCGAAAAATGCCTTCTGCCCTTCCCCTAAACGGTCCACCACTTTTTTCCGCTGCTGCTTGTCGTAAAAAACCAAACGGTCCCCGTCGAAGGTGGCGAGGACGCCGCCCTTCAAAATGCCCATGGCGGTGATTTCCTGATTGGTCTTCGTTTGAAATAATGCTTCGGCCTTGTAGGGAAGGAGCGTCTTTCCTTTGATTCCCAAGAGGGCGACGCTTATAATGATAAGAAAGAGGAGCATCCTCTTTTTAAATTTTCTCATAAATTCCTCCAGAACCATTATAACCAATGGAAAGAGAGTTGGAAAGGCGGTTAAACCGTGTTATTAAGAGATTCCCGCGGGATACGCTTCGCCGTGTCTCAAAAGCCCTACGATTTTCGCGCCTCCCTCGGCGGCGATCACATGCGAAAAGACACCGAAGGCTTCTTAAATGAATTGCAAGTGAATGCCCGCGCCGTTTATTTTATGAACCAAACCCATTCCGATCATGTGGCTCTCATCGACGGCGAGCAATCGGGCGACGATTACTTCGGCTATCGAATCGTGGCCGACACCGACGCCATGGTGACGAATGAAAAGCACTTAGCCCTCGTCAGTCGCATCTCCGACTGCACGCCGGTGCTTCTTTACGATCCCGTAAATGAAGCCATGGCATGTATCCACGCGGGCTGGCGCTCCACGGTGAAAAAGCTGCCCGCAAAGGCCCTTGCCGCCATGACGAAAAATTACGGCACGGATCCCGAGGACGTCCTGGCCTTTATCGGCCCATGCATCGGCCCCGACAGCTTTCAGGTGGGCAAGGAAGTGAGCGCCCTGTGGCGGGAGGCCTTTTCCTTCGCCGAAGACGTCATCCGCCCCGACGACGATCATCACGACTTTATCGACATGAAAAAAACCAATGCCCTCATGCTTCAAGAAGCGGGGGTTAAAATGGAAAATATTACCGTGGATCCCGCCGACACCTTTACCGATCCCCGCTACCATTCCTATCGCCTAAGCGCGCCGGAATACGGGAGCAACGCCTTGTTTGCCCTGCTCCTGTAAAAAGGGCTTGACATTTTTCCTCCATCCCCGTATACTAATCAAGAACTCAATTGCGGGGGTGTAGCTCACATGGGAGAGCGCTTGAATGGCATTCAAGAGGTAAGGAGTTCGATCCTCCTCATCTCCACCAAAGTCGCCTTTACGGCGGCTTTTTTTATTGGTTTTTTACGAATCTTAGAAAACCTCGGCGCCGCTGTTACGAAGCGGCGCCTTTCATCTGTTATAATAGGTCGAGAAAGGATGTGACCTATGTCAGGCTCGATTGTTGTTTTCGACTCCGGCCTCGGCGGCATCACGGCGCTTAAAGAAGCCATGAAGGCCATGCCGGCGGAGAATTTCATATACTACGGGGATACGGCCCACGTGCCCTACGGCCCGAAAGATGCCGAGGACATACGGAGCTATTTAGATGAGATGATGGATCGGGTTCGAGGCTTTTCGCCGAAAGCCGTGCTCCTCGCCTGCAATACGGCCACGGTGACAGCCGCCGATTACCTGCGAAAAAAATATTCCATTCCCATCGTCGGCATGGAGCCCGCCGTCAAGCCCGCCATCGAACACGATATGGACCGCAAGCGGATTTTGGTTCTGTCCACGGAGGGCACGGGCAAAAGCGCCCGCCTGCGCCGCCTGGTGGAAAAATTCGACGACGACCGGCTGGTGGACATTCTTCCCCTTCCCAATTTGGTGGATTTCGCCGAGCGCTTGGAATTCGACAGCGACGCCGTCAGGTACGATTTGGAAACCATCCTCGCCTCCTATCCCCTGGAGGAATACGGCGCCCTGGTTCTGGGCTGCACTCATTTTATTTGGTACAGGGCTCTGTTTAAAGAGCTCTTGCCCGATCACATGGAAATTTTAGACGGAAACGCCGCCACCGTTCGCCAGCTCATGCGAAAATTAAAGGGAAATATAAAAGAGGAGGGCGAGGGATCCCTTCAGGTGGCATTTACCGGCGAGGTCAAAGACGAAACGGCTGCGTTTTTGCGCCGCACCCTTGCCAGGGATTTCGAATTCCTTTCCCTCGAGGACCATGATGACTAATTGCACCGCTCAACATAAAGAGGACCTGGTCCTGATCCCCGCCTTCGAGCCCGACGACGGCCTCCTGTCTTTCGTCGATGATCTTTTGGCCCGAGAGCTCAACGTCCTCGTCGTGGACGACGGCAGCGGCAGCGACTTCGCACCGCTCTTTGCCCGCCTCCCCGAGGCCGTTACTTTTCTTTCCTACGAAACCAATCGGGGCAAGGGCTACGCCATGAAGTACGCCATGAAGACCGTGGCCGAAGCCATGCCTCAGGTGAAATTTATCGTCACCGCCGATGCCGACGGCCAACACAGCCCCGAGGATACACTGAAAATTTTACAGGCGGCACACGACAATCCCCATGCCCTGATTCTGGGTGTGCGCGATTTTCCCGAAAATACGCCTCTGCGCTCCCGCATCGGCAATCGCCTGACGGCGAAGGTCTTCGGTCGCTTGACGGGCATTAAGGATTTGGAAGACACGCAAACGGGACTTCGGGCCTTCAGCACCGAGCACTTGGACTTTCTTTTAAGCATCGAAGGCGAGCGATACGAATACGAAATGCGCCAGCTTATGGATTGGTCGAAGAAATCCCTTCCCATGGTGCAAGTTCCCATCGAAACCATTTACCGGGACAAGGAAAATTCCACCTCCCATTACAATGTGGCGAAGGATTCCGCCCGGATCTTCAAAAGCCTGTTGGACAATGGCGAAGCCCTGCTCTTTACATTGAGCGGCGTCGTCAGCTTTACCCTGGACTTTTTACTCTTTAATCTGTTTTATTACTTCACCCGTCCCATGCACATGGCCTACGCTCTGGCCATCCCCAATGTGGCGGCGCGACTGATCAGTGCCAATTTAAATTTCTATTTAAACCGCAATTACGTCTTTGAATCCAAGGACCCTATCGTTAAAGACATGGTGCAGTACGGCGCCCTGGTGCTGGCTCTTCTTGCGGCCAACAGCTTGCTCTTAAGCTTTTACGGCAATGTCCTTGGCCTTCAGGCCACCGTGGCCAAGCTCTGCGTGGAGATCACGGTCTTCATCGTCAGCTATCTGGTTCAACACTTTTATATTTTCGCCAATAAAAAATAAGCACGTCGTGAAAGACTTCCAAGGCCTCCGATTTTTTTCGAAAGCTTTCAAGAAAGTCTATTCGCCACGTGCTTTTTATATTATAATAATATCTTCATTCTTGGAGGTAATTATGCATATTAAAGAATTTTTTACACCTGAACGCACGCGACTCTCATTTGAAATTTTTCCCCCGAACCAACGCATGTCTCTGAAAGCCGTCATGGCTTCGGCGGCGCGCATGGCCGCTTACGATCCGGACTTTATGTCCGTCACCTTTAAGGCCGACGGAAGCGGCGGGGATCAAACCATACAAATTTCAAATGCCGTCAGCGAGGTTATGGGAATTCCCTCCATTGCCCATCTGACCTGTTCGGGAATTCCGAAAGCGGAGCTTGCCGCCGTATACGACGAGCTCACGGAAAAGAACGTAAAAAACATTTTGGTCCTGGGCGGCGACTCCCGGCGGGAATTAGGCGAAGACGCCTATTTCAAATACGCCAAAGACATGGTGGCCTACTTCCGCGAGCGGGGCGATTTCACCATCGGCTGCGCCTGCTTCCCCGAAGGCAATAACCCCGCCCTCTCCATGGAAGAGGAGCTTCGCCATTTAAAGGAAAAAGTGGACATGGGCGTGGATTTCTTAACCACCCAGATGTTTTTCGACAACGACGTCTTCTACCGCTTTTTAGATAAGGCGCGGGCCATGGGCATTGACGTCCCAATTTTAGCCGGCATCATGCCCATTACAAGCGTAGCTCAAGTGCGCCGAATCAAAGATTTAAGCGACGCGGCTCTCCCCGATTCCCTGCTACGCATGGTGGATCGGTTTAAGGACAAGCCGGACGCCATGTTTGATGCGGGACTTACCTACTGCGAAAATCAGATGGCCGACTTGGTGGCTGCAGGCGTAAGCGGTATTCACGTCTACACCATGAACAAGCCCGCCGTGCCCGAGCGCATCGTCCGCGATCTGGGCCGCCTGTTCCATGCTTGATTTAAAATCCATTCATAAAATCCCCCCGCTCTCCTTAGATCAATTGCGGCGCAGGGAAATTTACCGCTACCTGCGCCTGGAGGGTCACGCCCCCGACGAGGCCACCTCCGCCGATGTGGAGCGAAATTTAATTCGCCTTCGCGACATCGTGGACGTGCGCTGTGTCGCCTCCCTTCGTCCGGTGACGAAGACGGGAGATGCCATCGTCTTCGGCGATTTTTCTACGGAGAGCGCCATGCTGCAGAAGAACATGAAGACCAGCGAATACGCCGTCATCTTCGCCATGACCCTGGGCCCCGCCGTGGACCGACTCATCAGCCGCCTCCTCGTGACATCGAAGGCCGACGCCTTTATTACCGATGCCTGTTGCACCGAGTATTTGGAAAGCTGTGCCAATCACTACTGCGCTCAGGTGCGGGATGAGGCGGCGGAGTACGGTCTCATCGCCCATCCCCGCTTTTCCCCGGGCTTCGCCGATTTCGGTTTGGAATTTCAGTGGCCCTTGATTCGCAGTCTCCACGCGGATAAAAAAATGCACATTGCCCTCACCGAAGGCAATATGCTCGTCCCGACAAAAACCATTACCGCCCTTATGGGATTGGATCGGAGGAATCATGACCTCACTACTTAAGCAATTAAAAAGCGGCCGCCTCTACTACGACGGCGCCTGCGGCACCTATTTGCAGGCCACGGGCTTGGAGGCCGGCGCCCTGCCCGAAATGCTGAACATCGACGCACCGGAGGTAATCGTGGACATGCACCGGGCCTATTTAAAAAGCGGCGCGGACATCATCCTCACCAATACCTTCGGCGCCAATCGCTATAAGTTTGCAGGCACCGATGCTTCGGTAAAAGACGTGGTTGCCGCCGCCGTCGCCAATGCCAAGGCCGCCGTTCGCGCAGAAGGCCGCGGCTATGTGTCCCTGGATATCGGTCCTCTTGGAAAGATCCTTGCGCCCCTCGGCGATGTGGCCTTCGAGGATGCCTACGACGCCTTTAAGGAGCTCGTGGTGGCCGGCGTCGATGCCGGCGCGGATCTCATCACCATCGAGACCATGTCCGACACCTACGAAATCAAGGCCGCCCTCCTCGCCGCCAAGGAAAATTCCGAGCTTCCCGTCTTCGTCACCGCAGCCTTTCAGGAAGACGGACGCCTGCTCACCGGCTGCGATATGGAGACCTTTGTGGAAATCACCACGGCCCTCGGCGCCGATGCCATCGGCATGAACTGCAGCTTCGGCCCGGTGCAGACTTTGCCCCTGATGAGGGAAATGGCCGCCCTTTCCACTCTTCCCTTAATCGTAAACCCCAACGCCGGTCTGCCCCACATCGTCGACGGAAAAACCTCCTACGACATCGACGCCGAGGTCTTTTCCGATTACATGATTCAGTTCGCGGACATGGGCGTGCAAATCCTCGGCGGCTGTTGCGGCACCCTTCCCGATTACATCGAAAAAACCGTGGCAAAAACCCGGGACATCCCCGTAGCTTCGCCGAAGGGCAGCCCACGCTCGGCCATTACTTCTTACACCCGACTGGTGGATCTAGATGACAAGCCCCACATGATCGGCGAGCGACTCAATCCCACGGGGAAAAAACATTTGCAACAGGCATTGAAGGACGGCCACACCTCGGCGGTGCTGGCCATCGCCTTGGAGGAAGAGGAAGACGGCGCCCACATTCTCGACGTCAACGTCGGCGTGCCCGGCTTAGACGAGGTGGCGGTGCTCCCGGAAATTATTCGCGCCCTGCAAGGGGTGTGCGAGCTGCCTCTTACCATCGACACGAGCAACGCCCGCGCCATGGAAGCCGCCGCCCGCATCTACAACGGCCGGCCTTTGTTAAATTCCGTCAGCGGCAAGCAGTCCGTCATGGACGGGGTCTTTCCCATTGCAAAAAAATACGGCGGCATGTGCATCGCCCTCTTGCTCGACGACGAGGGCATTCCGAAAACCGTGGAAAAGCGCATGGAAATCGTCGATAGCATCCTCAAGGAAGGGGCCCGCTACGGCCTGACCGACAAGGATTTTCTCTTCGATCCCCTGGCCATGACCATCTCCAGCCAAAAAGACGGCGCCGTCGTCGTCCTAGAGACCCTGCGCCGATTAAAGGACCGCGGGCTCCACTCCACCCTGGGGGTCTCCAATATTTCCTTCGGTCTGCCCAATCGGGAACTGATTAACAGCAGCTTTTATTCCATGTGTCTCGCCGCGGGACTCAGCGCCGGGATCGTCAATCCCTCCTCAGCCCTGATGCAAAAGGCCTACAAATCCTCCATGGCCCTTTTAGGCTTCGATCCGGATTTTACCGATTTCATCGACGCCTTTACGGAGGAAGAGACGCAGCTGCCCCAAGGAGGCACTCGCGATCTTTCCTACGCCATCGAAAAGGGCCTGAGCAAGGATGCCAAGGACATGACCGTCGCCCTTCTCACCGACCACAGTCCCCTGGACATTATTAACGACTACCTGGTGCCCTCCCTGGACAAGGTGGGCCGGAGCTTCGAGGCAAAGACGCTGTTTCTGCCCCAGCTCCTTCGCGCCGCCGATGCCGCCGCCGCGGCCTTTACGGTGATCCGCGCCCGCATGGACGAGAGCGGCCACGCCGGGGAAAACAAGGGTCGCATCCTCGTGGCCACGGTGAAAGGCGACATTCACGACATCGGAAAAAACATCGTGAAGGCCCTGTTGGAAAACTACGGCTTCGATATTTTAGATTTGGGCAAAGACGTCTCGCCGGAAAAAATTCTGGAGACGGTGAAGGAAGAAAGCATTCCTCTCGTCGGCCTTTCCGCCCTCATGACCACCACGGTGCCCTTTATGGAAGAGACTATTCGCCTCTTGAAAAAAGATGCCCCCGAGACGAAGGTCATGGTGGGCGGCGCCGTCCTGACGAAAGATTACGCCGAAGAGATCGGCGCCCACGCCTATTGCAAGGACGCCATGGCCTCCGTGCGCTTTGCGGAATCCTTTTTTGAAAAATAAGTAAATTTCGACATTGAAAAAGCGAGCCGGCGCGCTCGTTTTAGAGTAATGACTATGGAAGGGAGAATCACCGAATTCACCCTTCCTTTTTTATGTCTTCAAACCTCTTTAAGCTCTAAGTAGTAAAATATTAAAAACGGTCGGTCGGCTCCGCACCATAAAAAAGAGAGAAGATTCGAGATTTATCTGCAGTCCGGGATGAGTGGCCTCGTCTTTTTTATAAGAAGCTCCTTCAAAAATAATGTCAGAACGACGACTCTCAACACGAATATATTAGTGAAAGGAGGAAATATGGAGAATAAAGATTTGATACAAAGGCTGAAGAACAGAGATGAAGACGCTTTATACGTCGTGATCGAAGTTTATGGCAAAGTGTTAAAGGGCGTTATTTCAAAAACACTTTGGAAATACCCGAGCCTTTGGGATGAGGCGATGAATGATTCTCTTCTAAGCATCTGGCAAAATATCGACTATTTTGATCCGAAGAGATCTTCTTTTAAAAATTGGTGTGCTGCGGTTTCAAAATATAAAGCCATCGATTTGCTCCGAAGAGAAAGTAGATTTAAAGCTATTCTTCTCGATGAAAATTCCGCGACAAAAGATCCCGACTTCCACTCCAATTTAGAAATAGAAGAAGCTCTGTCCGCCTTGGACGATGAGGATAAAAAGCTCTTTGAAAATATTTTTATTCGCGGGCTTTCCTATGACGCGGCGGCATCGGAGCAACATATTTCTACAAAAAACGTCTACCAAAGAGTCAGCAGGGCGAGGAAGCTTTTAAGAAGATGGAGAGGTGAAAATGTATGAAAGACAATCTTTATGATCGATTAAACGATATGGAAATAAATTACGAAGAGGTCCCTCTCGAAGATTTTGAAAGAGAAAGTCTTAGAGAAACGGTGAAACGTTTAAAAGTTAAAAATACGCGACGACATTTCGTCAGAAAAATAGGAGCCATGGCGGCCCTATTACTGTTAGTCCTGGGAATGACGAACTACGCATCCGGCGGCTATGTTTTGGCAAAGACGAGAGAGGTCGCGGAAAACATCACACTGAGCTTGTCGAGCGCAATGGGTCTTTCACCCGATGTAGACAAGTATAGCGTCAAATTACATGAACCCTTCGAAATCGACGGCAAAAAATATGTTTTGGATACCATCACGACAGAGGACAATAATCTCTACGCCGTGCTTTTGAGCTTCAATGGTCCAGGTGAAAAGCTGTCGGAGGGTGCCAACTTAGCGGAGCTTAAAGTAAACGGAAAAAAAGTCAGCGTCCTCGGCTCAAGCGGCCAGGAAGGAAATTTGCCGGGCAAGCCCAATGTAACCGCCACATCTTTAATATATTCCTTGGAAAGTCCCCTACCGAAGGAAGGCACGGCACAGCTGGAGTTTATCTTTGACACGCTTTTAGGCAACAGCAAAAAAATTTCTATTACCACCCATGTGGATATGGCGAAGATGAAAATGGAGAAAAGGATCATCGCAAAAGATTTTGCCGTACCGAATTCAAACGGGATTATGATTAAGGAATTCACCATGAGCCCGGCTTCACAAAAAATGATACTCACCTATCCGCCATCGGCGAAGGACTCTATTTTTTCAGTGAAGGCGAGAGATTCCAAAGGTCGCTTGGTTTATTTTGAAACGATCGAAGCAGATGAAAAAACGTCGACCCTCTACTTCTCGCCGGTTACCAGCGAAGTCACTGCCGATGAATTGTTAAACGACATCACATCATTGAAATGTCAATTATACAAAGCGGAGCTTTCAAACCGTAGCGGGAAAGAATCCGATGGGGAACGGGCGATAGGCGACGAATTTACCTTTGAATTGACTGCAAGTAAATGAATCGTGCCTCTTCGCAAAATGACGTCTTTGAACGTTTAAAATAAATCACATCAACTATGATGAGCCTTTTGATCGCAAAAAATGCCGGATCCCCTTTGGACTCCGGCATTTGTCTGCAATCTGAAGCGAGCGTTCTGCTCGCTTTCTTTTTATGCTTTTTTAATCGCGCATTCTACCTTCGGACGTCGCTCTCTTTAATTACCGAGACCATGCCGTCTTCAAAGCCCATGGCGTTCTCGCTTTCTTCCACGGCGCGGATCACCTCCTCCGTGATCCTTTCGCCGTAGGTGACGATGGGGATTCCCGGCGGGTAGGGCGTTAAATTTTCTGCCGCCACACGATCCTTCGCCTCCCTAAGGGGCAGCCGCTCCGTCTCCATAAAAAAGGCCTCACGGGGACTGTAGACCGCCTCCGTCTTCGGATAGGCGCCCTTCGGCGGAGCCATGTCTTCTTCTTTTACGGGAAGGGCGTTCAGGCCGCGGATTAGGCGCTCCAGGTCTTCTTCACTATTGTAGGGCGAGAGAATGGCCAGGGCGTAATAGGCGTCGCCCATTTCCAAATAAATGCCCTTCTCGGCCAAAAGAGACACCACCTCGTCGCCTCGGTAGCCGGGCAGGTGAAAGAGAAGCTTCATGGGATCGGTGCAGGCGAAAAGATTCCCCCGCTCCTTCACCACGTCGATCTTCGGCAAACTTACCTCCAAATGCTTTCTGTAGGCAAGAAGCTTTCGCCAATCAAAGGCCTTCCCTGCCGCCACGGCATATTCCGACGAGAGCATGAGAAGATAGGAAGGCGAGGTGGAGAGAAAAAGCCCCATACCCTTTAAGAGCTTCCGCTCATCTACATCGCCGTTGATGTGCAAGAGGGCCGCCCCCGTGAGCGCCGCCATGGTCTTGTGCAGAGACTGCACCGTGTAATCGGCGCAGGTAGTGGCGCTGTAAGGCGCGAAGGGCGTAAAGGCCCAGTGGGCGCCGTGGGCCTCGTCGACGATAAGCACCTTTTTTCTTTCGTGGACGATGTCTGCGATCTCTTTCAGCTTCAGCCCGCCGCCGAAGTAATCGGGGCTCGTCAAAAACACGGCGGCGATGGCGGGATCCGCCGCCAAGGCATTTTCCACATCGGCCGGATCCACGCCCGCGAACAGCCCCGTGGCCTCGTCGACTTTCGCGGGAAGGTAGACCAACTCCAGGCCCAATTCCACGGCGGCGTGAAAGAGGGACAGATGAGAGTTGCGCTGAATTAAAATCTTGCCGCCGGGCTCGGCGGCGAGATAGAGGGCAAGCTTCACGCCGGTGGTGGAGCCCGCGGGAATCAAGACGCTTTTGTCCACGCCGTAGGCCGCGGCGATTTCCTCTTGGGCCGAGGCGATGACGTCCTCGGGATTTAGAAGATTGTCCGCCCCCGCCACCTCCGTCCAGTCGTCGGCAAAATCGAAATCGAAGGCCACCCGTCCCTTATGTCCCGGCATGGCAAAATTAGCGCCGCCGCGAAAAGTCTTCAGTCGTTCGTATAAATAACGCATCATCAATAACCGTAGCGCTGACGGCGCATATTCCTTTCCTCGTCGCTCATCCCCTCGTATGCCGCCCTGAGTTTTGCAAGCATCTCTTCCTTTTCTGAAAAGCGACCGATGACCGGCGCCGCGTTATAGGCGTGAATGCCGAAGAAAAGGGCCTTGGGGTGTAAATCCAAATGCTCAAGCAGATGAATCTCCTCGAGCAAAATATCCCCCTCGGTCAAGGGCACGAAATCTCCTCGCCGCACTTCCTCGGCCAGCTCCGTATTGGGGTGGACCGTCGTCGTGAGAGGCGCCACGCTTCGGGGCCGGTGCTTGTTTAAAAGAGCCGCCGTTTCCTCGGCGTGGGTGAAGCTGTCCTCCTTGCCGGCGATGCCCGACATCACCATGCAGATCCAGTCCATCCCCGCCTCTTCCAGCTTGGCCAGCTCCCGATACTCGTCTTCTTGTGTGCAGCCTTTTTTTATGCGCTTCAAGGTGGGGTCGTGAGCCGATTCGATGCCGATGTACAGCTGATTGTAGCCGGCCGCTCTCAAGCGCTTTAAGTCCTCGAGTGATTTGTTTTTCAAATTGTAAATGGAGGCGTAACAGGTGATGGTCTCCACATGAGGCAGATACTCGTGGATCCAACCGGCGATTTCCAGCAGATACTCCGCGTCCAAAACAAAGGGATCGCCGTTTACGAGAAAAATTCGGTCGATGCGGTCGGCATAGGCGGAAAGCTCCCGCAGGTCCACCAAAATTTGTTCCTTCGGCGCCTTTCTGAAGGACACATCCTTGTACATGGCGCAATAGGTGCATTGATTATGAGAACATCCTACCGTCACCTCCAGCAAAGGGTTGTAAGCCTCGCTGGGCGGACGAAATGTTTGTCCCGTATAGTGCATAATACTTTCCTTTCCGTTTCAACTATTCTGTGCTTCCATCCACTATATCATGAAAGCCCCGTTGGTTTAAAACAAAAAAGCGGCCCGAGCGGCTCACTAAATGCAAGTCTTATAAGAACCAGTGTAGAGAATCCTTAGATGGCAAGAGAAAAGGCTGTGAACTTGAATGCTCACAGCCTTTTTTCTTGCTAACACAACATGAATGTTTCTATTC
Source organism: Aedoeadaptatus urinae (assembly GCF_900155585.1). Lineage (GTDB taxonomy): Bacteria > Bacillota > Clostridia > Tissierellales > Peptoniphilaceae > Aedoeadaptatus > Aedoeadaptatus urinae. The sequence goes on from NZ_LT707415.1 coordinate 125,890, forward strand.
TAAACTTTTAATTCTACTTACAAGAGTGTTTTGACTATGCTTTTCATAAAACTTACAAGTAAATATTATTCCAATGATTATATTCGCAAAGTTCACGAGAATAAGAGGTCTAATCACGAATCTAAAGGATGTCCACTTCGTCTGTTCCATAAAATCTATCAAGATATATTGATCGACAAGAAGCATAACAATTAAAGAACATACTAAACCACAAAAAGAATAAATCAAATTCTTTTTCACTAAATATATTTTGATTCTTTTCTTTGTCATTCCAATTGCTTCAAGGATTGATAGGTTCACCATGTTTCTCAATATTTCAGTCGCAATAACATTAATAAAGTTCAATACAGATATTAAGAACAACACGATTGATAAACTGTAGCCGGCAAATTCTATTAGATTTTTGAATTCCATTGTAGATTTGATCTGAAGATCCCTTGAATCGTAGGAAAATCCTGGTTCATTTTCAAAAGATTTTAACAGCTTATCAAAATTCTCCTTTTCACCCTTTTCTACATCAAATCCATAGGACATAACGCTTTTATCACCTGTGAGTTCTTTATACTCATTCGGCTTCATATAAATATACTCCAAGTCTAAAGTAGGACTTGACTCGTCATTTACATCTTCCTTAATTACAGGAAAATATCTTAATCCATTTGAAAAATTATATTCAACCTTGCCCATCACTTGGACTTCTTTTACCTTGTTTTTTACATTGATTTTTATTTTATCGCCGGTTTTAAATGCGGATTTTTTATCTCCATATTCTCCAAGCATGACATAATTCCCGGTTTGCCATTTATCTTTATCGAAGTCCCCCTCTGTAATTTTTTGTTTGTTTATTAGAAACTCATCTATACCAAATAGAATTGGGGCAATTCTATGATCTTCTATTTTAATATCTGGATAAGTGTATTCATAACCATAATAGTGTAATGCTCCCCCACCTTTATAACCTTTATGGTTTTCTATCTCATCAATAAACTTTTCGTTAATTCCATCCTCACTTCCTGAGTACATATACCTAAAATATTTTGGGCTTGCTATATTATAGTCTGTTGCAATGACATCAGAAACGCCCTTTTCTAAATCAATATTTCCAGTATAGGTTAACACACTGTTTAGAATAACTGCCGAAAGGCTAATGGAAAGTACAATCGACACAAATCTAAATTTATTGGAAAATACCTGTCTTCTAGCAAGCTTGCCTAGAGAAATATTCTCGCTTTTATATTTCTTTTTTATCGTGGTTTCATTGTATCTGCTGGCTTCTATTGGAGAAACTTTGGCTGCATACCTTGCAGGTCTCATAACCGATAGAAATACTGTAAGCAAAGTAAAGGCTGTCGAAAATAAGATAATTAAGATTATTACAGTGAGCGATAATTTTACATCCGTTAGCATCTCATTATTGGCAAATATTTTATTTAAAATGATTTTCCCGATAGAAATTCCTACTATATCTCCAACTATTATTGCTGGAAGGGAGGCTGCTAAAGACTCTAGATGAATAAGTTTTTTGATTTGCGGCCTTGTCATTCCAATTGTTTTTAAAAGTCCCAGAAGTTTAATATCTTCATTAACGGATATCTTAAAAATATTGTTTATAATTAAGTATCCTGCGACCATTACCAAAATTAAAAAAGCTAAGTATGGTAGAAATGTATTAAAATCAAAACTAGAATCACCAGATAAAAGATATGCAAAGTTAACACCAATTCTTATTTCTTTGTCGGATAGATTTCCAGGGTCATCTACCACTTTATAACCATTTCTCTCTGCAATTTTTAAAAGTTTATCCCTTATCATAAAGGAATTCTTTAGCATTACTTCCAAATCTTTATTATTTTCTGGAAGGGATAATTTATCTACATAAGCTTTTGATAAATAAATTTGTCCTACACCAACGTTGGAGTCAATAGGATTTTGAAAAGTCCCCGATATAATAAATTTCTCACTTCTTTTTTTGATAATTTCTCCTGTGTAAGGTTTTTCTATAGTGAAAGGAACTTCTATCTCTTCTCCAATTTCTCCTTTATAACCTAACTTTTTTGCAGTTGCTAAATCTATAAATACGTCGTTTTCTTTTTCAGGAAATTTCCCTTTAACTTTTTCTATTAGCGACCATTCAAATCCATTGTTATCTATATAGGATAGTTCTGCACTTATTTTTTCATCATCAAGAATACCAACTTTCTCTCTTATTGAAAATTCCTTTATATCTTTATCCTTGGATAAAATACTTATGTCTTTGTCAGAAAGTTCTTTAAAAGAGCCATGGCTGATTGTTCCAATAGTTTTCATCGTTTGAGTTTCCATGCTTTTTCCTAACCCTAAGGCTACTGAAAATAGGCTCGTAAATAGTATAGAAGTTAAGGCAATGGCTAATAAGAGAATATTTCTCCTACTTTTATTCGCATTTAAAGTACTTTTTGCAAGACGCCTTATATAAGCCTTATTGTTGACATTCATTCTTTTCCACCAGCTTTCCGTCTTCTATCCTTAACGTTTTTTCTGCCGCTTGTGCGACAGCATCATCGTGAGTAATCATAAGAATAGTATTTCCAAGCTCTTTATTAATCTTTTTTAGTAAATAAACAACTTGGGAAGAAGATTTTGAATCCAAATTACCTGTAGGTTCGTCGGCCAGAATTAAAGAGGGTTTAGTAACCAAGGCTCTTGCTATGGCAACTCTTTGTTGCTGTCCACCAGATAATTCGTTTGGCATTTTATTTTTTTGATCGCTTATCTCTAGAATGTCGATCACAGAATCAACATATTTTTTATCGACCTTATCGCCATCAAGACCAAAGGGAATAATGATGTTCTCGTATACATTTAGCATGGGCAAAAGGTTATATGCCTGAAAGACAAATCCAATATTTCTTCTTCTAAAAATGGTTCTCTCATCGTCTTTTAAAGCGTACACATCTGTACCATCAATCAAAACTTTCCCGCTTGTAGGATAATCAAGTCCCCCTAGGAGATGTAATAGGGTTGATTTGCCAGATCCTGATGCTCCGATTATAGAAATAAATTCTCCCTTATTTACATCGAAAGTTACTCCATCAAGAGCTTTCACCTCAACATCATTTGTTTTATAAAATCTTTTTAAATTTTCTACTTTTAACATATATGTCACCTCTTTACATTTAATATAACATTCCTTTCTTACAAAGTACTTACAAGACTTCTTACTGTTTTGTAAGATAAAAAAGACTTCTCACAAGGGGAAGTCTACTGAAAGTTTTATTCTATTTTCATCAAGAGATGCCTTTATATTTCCACCATGCTTTTCTATAATTTCTCTGGCTATATATAGACCTAAACCCAAACCATCTTTGGAAACTGAATTTTTGCCTCTATAAAACCTTTCAAATATTTTTGGTAAAGTTTCTTCTGATACGTCTTGGCACTCATTCTCTATGTCTATATTGTAATTCAGGTAAGATTTATAAACTGAAATAGTGATAGTAGACCCATTTGGCGAATATTTTATAGCATTATCTACTAGATTGTGAATGGCTTCTTTAAGCCATCTTTCGTCCAAATTGAAAATTAAGTCTTCGTTTTTTAAATTTATGCTTATACATTTTTCATCTAATATTACTTTAAATTCTCTCAAAACATCTTCTACTATGTCTTTTAAATTTGCTTGATGTTTTTGTAAGGAAATAATATCGGATTCTAGCCTAGAAGATTTTACTAGGTTTTGAATTAAAAATTCTAATTTATTAAGTTCATACTTTATAATTTCAAGATACTCATCTTTCGGATCATCTTCTAAAAGACTAATGTATAAAGAAAGGTTGGTAATGGGTGTCTTGGTCTGATGTGATATATCTGCTATTAAATCTCTTGTTTTACTTTTTTCTGTATTTATTTTCGCTTCTTTTACTTGGCTGGCATACAAAAACTTTATGAGCTTTGATTTTATTTTAGATAATTCCTTTTCATCAAATTCTGTAATTTCTAAATTTCCATCTAACGCCTTATCAATATAAGCTGAAAGTTCAAGCATTTCATTTCTCAAGACGATGTATTTAAATACAAGAATTCCAATTATAATTACTAGAATACCTATTAATAATTCCATTTATAACCAACTCCAAAGACTGTATCTATAGGGTCATAAGGTTTTAATTTGTTTCTTATTCTAGAAATATTGACACTCAATGTATTTTGATCAATAAATTCATCATCTGTTCCCCAAACAAAATCAAATAGTAATTCCTTTGTAATAACTTGGGACTTGTTTTTTATCAGGTAGTATAAAATTTTTGTCTCTGTCCTTGTGAGATCTATATTTTTATTGTCTACATAAAAAGTATTTTCATTGAAATTAAAGTCTAGACCATCTTTCTTATAAAGATCTAAATCACTAGACACTATTTTTTCAAAAGCTCTTTTTATCTTTGCTTCTAATATTCCCAAAGAAAAAGGTTTTGTTAGATAGTCGTCTGCCCCTAAATTTATGGCTGAAATTATATATGCCTCTAGATCTATGGCTGATAAAACTATTATAGGAATTGACGAACCTTGTCTCGTATATTTTATTATTTCAAGTCCATCTCCATCCGGTAAATTCATATCAAGTAAAATCAAATCGGCATCAGCAATAAAAGATTTGGCTTCACCCATTGTGTTTACAGAGAAAACCTCATAGTCTTTATTCAACGCGATTGAGAGACCTTTATTTAAATTTTTATCATCTTCGATTATTAGTATCTTTTTCATGCCTTTTACCACCATATTCCACGTCCATTATTATAAATTTTATATCGAACTCTTAAAAAATCGACACGAAGATAAATACCTTCATGCCGATTAAATATTATAGGATTAAATCTTTCATTAAAAGGATCTAAAACCGCCTTGTTTTCCTGTCATCCTTCATCTGAAGAAGATATGCTATTCTTTTTGCCTATAAGGGCATAAGGTATCGCCACGAGAAACACGCCGCCTAACATATTTCCCAAGGTGACGGTTAAAAGATTATACATATAGGCCCCTGCGGTCATGGCCGTGTGCGGTGCGAGTGCATCCAAGGAGAGCAAGGTCATATTGGCGACGGAGTGTTCAAAGCCCACGGTAAAGAACAGAGACAGGCCCAGAAGATCATAATCAGCTTGCCCGCTTCCGACTTCAGCTTCATGGAACACCACACGGCGAGGCAGACCAGCATGTTACACAGGGCGCCACGCAAGATCAAAGGGATAAAGGCACGCTCACCTTGGCCGCCGCCGCGGTGGCAATGACCTGAAGAAAAGCTTCATTGGCAAGACCGGTATGGAAAAAGATCCAGGCGAGAAAAATGCCGCCCGCCCAATTGCCTAAAAAGCAGATGAGCCAAAGCTTGAGCAGCTCTCCTCTCGACACGGTCTTTTTCATGTAGCCCATGGCCATGACGAAATTATTCCCGGTGAAAAGCTCCGCCCCCGCCATGACGACGAAGCTTAACGCACAGGCAAAGGACATGCCCATGACGAGCTTAGTCAAGGAAAGATCGCTGAGGGAAGCAATGGTAAAGGAAAACAAAACGCCAAAGCCGATAAACATCCCCGCCAGCACGGAGGCAAGGAATTAGCCGCCGGGATTTGTTTTTAAAAAACGCCCCTTCCCCGCTGCCGCCTGCGCCACCTGCTCTACTTCATTATGAAACATAGGCACCTCCTGCCCTATTCGAATGCTGCCTTCAACTTCTCTTATTGTACCAAGATTCGCTCATTCTGTGTAAAAAAAGAGCGCACATAGCGCTCTTTTCTCTCGCCGAAGCGACTATCATTTTTTTACGATGGGGCCGACTCGCCGGTAGGCTTGTCGCCCTGTGTGGGTATCTCTCGCCTGCCTTCCTTGCGCGCCTCTTCCGCTTGTTTAATGCGGTTGTAAGCGTGCATAATCAATGCCAGGGTGACGACGCCGTAGGAGATGAATGTACGGAAGTACTCGCCCATCATGGCATCGCCGGTTAAGATCCGGCCCGCTTGAGGCAGAATGATAAACATCAAGTGGAACAGCATAGTCCCGATAATGGCGTTGGGAATCGTCGCCCGCATGACGCTGGCGCCGCCGACGAGAATCGATGCCGCCGCATAAAGGGCCGCTTGGTCCTGTCCGGCGTAGGTGGCCAGGGTGCCGATGTTTTGCAGATAGATGATTTGCCCGTAGCACGCGAGGACGGTGGAGATGACGATGGATTTCACCCGCACCTTGTCGGAGTAAATGCCGGCATTTCCGGAAATCACTTGGTCCATCCCGACGGCCTTCATGTCGTGGCCCAGCTTGGTCTTTTTAAACCATACGATAAAGACGCAGAGCAGGGCGATAATAATGATGGTGACCACGGGGATGTCGAAGTTAATGGCGTGCTTCGCCGTCAAGGGCATGTTGATCCTGTAGAGAAGGATGTTGTCGATGGCATGGCCCGTATCCAAGGTAATGGAGTTTTTAATGCCATAGCCCTTCGACAGGATCATGGACGCATTGTGCATGGGAATCAAGGATCCGCACAAGTAGAGTAAAAAGAGCATGTACACGCCAAGCATAAAGAAGGCGAGCATCATGGAGGTGATCATTTCGCGGCCCCGGGCTCGATTCAACACGTGTCCGGAAAATGTCCCGAGCATGATGGCGATAGGCGTGCCGATTAAGACGGCGACTAAAATGCCCGCCGGTCCCGTAATGCCCCAGTCTTGGGCGAAGATCAGACCGATTTGACCGCTCATGGCGCCCAGGGGGATCCCGAAGTTAATGCCCATGCCGGCAATAATGGGAATGATCAGGGAAAGGACGAGGAAGCTGTTGCGCACCATGCGCTTGCCGATTTCCGAAGTGACATAGCCCAAGGGCGGCTTGGCGATCCATAAGCCGACGGCGATAATGATGATGAACAGAATCGGTACTGCGGATCGCGACAGCTTTGATTTAAAGGATTTATTCATTGTGATTCCTCCTGGTCAATGCGTAGACGATCATACCGTTGGTGACGATCAATCTGAGAACCTCCGAAACGTCGATATTAATGGCGCCGTTAATGACCGTCGGGGTCAAAGTAATGATGCCCTGGAACAAAAAGGTTCCGATGATGACATTGGGTATCGTCGCCTTGTTAATGCTGGCGCCGCCGATTAACAGCGCCGCCACCGTTTGGAAGGTAAAGGACAGGGGCGATTGATAGAGCTGAATAAATCCGTAGGATTGTTGATACACGATAATCCCCACAGCGGCGATGACGGTGGATAAAATAACCGAGAATAGGCGCATGCGGTTAATGTGAATGCCGCCTGCCTTAGCGTAGTCGGGGTTGGAGCCCACGGCGGTCATGGCGGTGCCGGTCTTCGTGCGGAAGAACGCCCATACGGCCACTGCCAAAATGGCGAAGATCAAATACATTCCCACGGGAATGCGTACGCCCGCTATGCGGAAGCTTAAGAAGTCCGTCAAGATACCCGTGGAGCTTTTGGTTCCCGCAGCATCGACGGCATTGCGCATCCAGTACGCGGCGACAGGGATTTGTTGCGACAAACCGTGGCCGCCGTAGCTCAATACGGATACGGGGTTTTTATAGGGCAATACCAAGTAGGCCATACACATAAAGGCCGTAAAGGAATAGCCTACATAGGTGGCGATCAACATTTCGTCGCCTTTAATTTTGTTCAACAGGACGCCGTAGCCCCATCCGAAGACGATAGCGACGAGGGCACCGAGGAGCATGCCGACAAAGATGCCGGCGAATCCGGTGAGTCCGAATTCGATACTGGTGACGCCGCCTAGAATTCCGGCGACGACGCCGATGGGCAAGCCGAAGTTCAAGCCGCAGCCCGATTGCACCATGGGAATCAAGCTAAGGACCAAAATCGAAAACATGCCGAAGCGCGCCAAGACGTTTTCGATGGAGTCGCCAAGGGAAACGCCGGCAGCCGGTGCCGCTGCAAAGAGGGCCAAAAGGAAGAGGGCAATGATCAAACGAGGCAGCCCGATACGTTCCATTAATGTTTTATTCATGGCTGTCCACCTCTACTTTCTCACCACTCATTAACAAGCCGAATTGACTGGCCTCCGCCGTCGCCGGCAAGATCCCGGCGATGCGCCCTTCGCAAATAACGGCGATGCGGTCGCAAATGCTGCGCAGCTCTTCCAGCTCCGAAGAAATCATCACGATGGTGGTTTCTTCTTCTCTGTTTATTTTTTCAAGGGAATTCAAAACCAGTTCTTTGGCACCGATGTCGATGCCTCGTGTCGGTTCGGAAACGAACAAAAGCTCAGGATCCATACACAGGGCCTTGGCCAGGCACACCTTTTGTTGGTTGCCGCCGGAAAGGTTCCCTGCCTTTTGGTGGCTGCCCGTGGTTCGAATAGCCAAGGAGTCGATGTATTCGTCGGACACGCGCTTCATTTCCGCCTCGTCTCTAAAGCGCATGCCGAAGACCCGCTTAATAAATTTGTCTTGAACCTGCATGGCGTTAAAGGAAATGTTCCAGTAAATAGGCTCTTCCAGTAAAAGGCCTACGCCGCGGCGGTCTTCGGAGACGAAAGCAATTTTGCTTGCCAATATTTTTTTGGTATTGCCTAAGGGTAGGGGCTTTCCGTGAAATTCCACGGAGCCGGTGGCCGGATAGGTGCCTAAAATGCCGTTGGCGATGCCGAGCTTGCCTTGACCGGCAAGGCCCGCGATCCCTAAAATTTCTCCCTCGTAGACGTCCAGGTTCACGTCGTAAACCTGCTCACCGGGCATGTCCACGGCGAGGTTTCGAATGCTGAGAGCCACCTCGTCGGAAACCTTGCGGTTCGGATCCTTCGCCTCGGGACGAATGCCGTCCTCGCGGCCCACCATCCACGCGGCGATCTGATCGATGCTCAAGCCTTCATTTTTTCTGCGTTCCACGATTTCTCCGTCGCGCAGTACTACGATGCAATCACATATGGCCAAGATTTCTCTCAGTCGGTGAGTAATAAAGATGATGGCGATTCCCAAATCCGACAAACGCTTCAGTGCGGTCATGAGCTGATCTGCTTCGGTTTCCGTTAACACGGCGGTGGGCTCGTCCATAATAATGAGCTTCACATCCTCGCGGGTGATCTCCCGGGCAATTTCGATAAATTGCTTGTGGCCTACGGGCATTTCGGAAACCATGCCCGTCGGGTCGATGGCGATGCCTAAGGTGTCCAGGGAGTTGCCGGAGAGGGCGATGTTCGCCTCTTTGTCGATGGTGGAGTATTTCTTTCCGAAAATGGAGGACAGCACCGATTGCTTGGTGCGCTCCATATTAAAGGTCGTGTTTTCTGCCGCCGTAAAGCCCGGAATCAAGTTAAACTCCTGGTGTACCATGCCGATGCCCGCGGCCAGGGCATCGATAGGCGATTTAAAATCTATGGGCTCGCCGTTCAATAAAATGTCTCCGTCAAAGCCGCCGGTATCCCGAATGACTTCCATGCCGAAGATGATATTCATTAAGGTCGATTTGCCTGCGCCGTTTTCGCCGACAAGCCCGAGAATTTCCCCGGGCTTCAGCTCAAAGCTAACGTCTTTTAAAACGACGTTTTCGCCGAAGCGCTTTTCGACATGTCGAACCTCCATCATGTTCTCAGCCAAAATTTACCTCCTAATAGGAAATAAACCAACGAAAATCGCTGGTTTATTTTCCGATGCATTTGATTGTTACGATTATTCGCCGGTTTCGCCTTCAGCTTGCTCTTGGTCTTTCTTGATGGCGTCTAAGTCGATATTCATGGTCATGTATTTTTCAGGTACTTCGACCTTGTCCATGCCCAGGTAACCCTTGCCGTAGACGTAGGTGTCTTGTGCGAGAAGAATGTGGTTGTCTTTCTTTTCGCCGGAAGCGCGGTCGACGTAGTTCGTGCCCATCCACTTTGCACCTTCAGTATAGTTGTCGATGCAGTCGATGACGTTATCGATATTGGTTAATTCCATCTTGCCGTGTAAAACTTGTTGTACTAAGTCGACGGCACCCAAGGTGAGGGAGTAACCTAAGGAGTAAGCCCAGGTACCCATGCGGCCGGAACCGCCTGCTGCGACGACTGCTTTTTCAACTTCGGAGTTGATGGCCTTCCAGTCTCCTGCCTTGTCTTTAATGTCGACGGAGAATGCTTTCGGATAGCCCATGATGGGGGAAGGTAAGTCTTGTTCGACGAAGATGGCGCCGCCTGCTGCAACCCCTCTTAACAAGGGTTCGGTGTGAGCGTCATTGGTACAGAAGAACGCGGTGTCCTTGCCGTATTTGTCGATCCAAGGTTGAATGTTTTCTGCGATGTATTGTTGTGCGCCGGGTACACCGATGTCGGTGGTCGGGTCGGGAGCGTTTAAGGAAATAAATTCAAGACCTAAATCCTTGCAAGCTTCTTCCATAATGGCGCGACGTAAAGCTAAGAGCTCGATGGACATGTGGCGAGGGAAGGTGATGTGTGCAAACTTCGTTGCGCCCATGTCTTTTGCTGCTTTAATGATGCGGTAGCCGCGGCTGACGTTGTCGGCATCCAGTACTAAGTCTGCAGAGTTTTCAGCCATAACCGTATCTTCTTGTGCAACCAGGTTAACTAAGATAATGTCCGGACGTTTGGCGCGAATTTGTTGGAATGCAGCCGAGGTGCCGGGAACCGATTGATTGACGATGACTGCACGCATATCCGGGTCGTCCGCCATGGCGACGATTTTGGAAATGGTGGTTTCTTGTTCCGCTTCGAAACGGTCGGGATAGGTGTCGTGACGAATCATGCCGCCTTCGTCGCCGTTTCCGTATTTCTTAATGGCGTCTTGAGCCGCACGGAATTCGTCTTCCGCTTGAGAAACGGTACCGGTAATAATACCGATGTGAATGGTATCGCCGTCCTTTAAGGTTTCAAATTTTGCTTTGGTCGGTTCTTTCGGAGCATCGGCATTGCCGCCGCCGTTTCCGGAGTTGTTGGCTGTGTCAACCTTCGTACAAGCCGCCGTAAAGACCAACAGCATCATGGCTACGAGAGCCATGGACAAAAAGCGTCTTTTTCCTAGTTTCATAGTCATCTCTCCTATATTCCTATGTAGTTCTGCTTCCCTTAAGCGTTTTCTTAAGTTGCTAACATTCTACTTCACTAAAGTAAAAAAGTCAAGTCATGTATTGTTTTTATCTATTTTTTGTCTAAGCTTTGTTCGTTCCTCTATAGAAAAAACCTCTCCGGCGAAGAGAGGTTTTTTTAATGCTACATTAAGTTGGTTTCTTCCAGCTTTTCCTCAAAGCGTTCATTGAGCCTGATCACCGGCCGGCGCAAGACGAGGCCCAGGACCAAAGAGGCTAGGACATAGATTTGCAGAAGAAGCAATTCTTTTCCGTAAATATTGCCGTAAAAGCCTCCGATGGTTTCTTTCATGGCGTTCATGCTGTGCACAAAGGGCAGGAAGGGATACATGGCTCGAAACACGTCGGGCGCCACGTCGATGGGAAAGGTGCCGCCGCTCCCCGCCACTTGAATGACCATGAGGACGACGCAAAGGGCTTTTCCGATGTCGCCGAAGGACACGGTCAGGGTGTAGACGAGGACGTTAAAGACCATGCTCGCCACCCAGGTAGCAAAGAGAAAGCCGGCGGGATGAAGGCATTGGATCCTCAAAAAATACAGATCGCCCAGAGCGATGAGCATGCTTTGGATCGTGGCGATAATAAGAAACAAACCCAGCCTTCCGAAGTACTTTTGATGGGGTTTAAAGGTGCCGTGCTTCTCTTCGTAAGAGCTCGGCGTCGCCACGTCGATGAGGGCCACCTGAATCACTGCGCCTACCCAAAGGGCCAGGGTCGTATAAAAGGCCGCCATGGCCGATCCGTAATTATCCACGGCATAGATTTGATGGACCCGCGTCTGTACCGGTCTGGATAGAAACTTGCTCAGCTCGTCCGTATCTTCCGAAAGAAATTGTTTGATTCTGTTCGTGCTTTCGGAGTTTTCCAAAACCACCGTTCGGTCGTAGAGCGCGTCCATGGCGGAAGCGGCGCCCTCCATCAGCTGAATGGAGGTGTCCATGTGATCGCTTAAATCGGCCAGATTCTCTTCCACGCGCCCCGACAGGCGGGCCATCTCTTCCGCCGATTTCTTTCCTTCGGCCCAAAGCTTTTCCGTGTCACCGCCGACGCCATCCAATTGCTTTTCAATGGCGCCCAGTCGCGTAAACATGGTGTTTTGAAAATCTCGGCGCAGGGCCTTTAGATTGTCTTCGTTCTTCTTTTTGTTCTCGATAAATTCCAGACGCAGGGCTTTGACATCGTCGTGGCGCCGGGCTTCGGCATCGGCCACGCTTTTCAGACTACGCACCATAGCCTCTTCATAGCCTTTGCTCCGCCGGATTTTTTCCGCCGCCCGATCCAAGCCCGTCAGGGGAATGGGCAGATCGCTATTAAAGCTGACGAGCTTTTCTTCCATGGCCCCCTTATCGGCAATGTCTTGCTCCAAGGTGGCAATGGCCGCCGCCCTGCCGGCGACGAAGCGATCGCGATTCTTTTCGCCGTCGGCAAATAGATTGTCCACATCGCTTCCGATTTTTTCCATATAGGCGATGTTTTTATCCAAGGTCGTTTCCACGCTTTGACGAAAGGCTTTCAGGGTGGTTTTTAATTCATCCAGATCCTTCTTATCTTCCTTCATGCGGGCCATGCCTTCGTCCACCGTGTGTAGAGACGCGTCCATGAGGCGGTCCGAGCTTTTCATCACTGCCCTGGAGGATTCCGCCAACTGTTGAAAGGAGCGAAGGCTCGATGCCTGTGTGCGCAAGGTGTCGCCGCTTTCCGTCAACTGGCCCTGAAGCCTCTGCCAGACGGCATCGGTGTGAGGCCCCTGTCCGTCTTCGGTAAAGGTCAGGAGGCTGTCGAAGGCCGTAGTGTAAAGGGTTCTCGTAAAGGTCTCTTTTACCCAATCGGTCAGGCTTCCCGCCTCCTTTCCCACGACTTTCGGCGCAATGGCGTTTTTCTTTTCGTTGACGTAATACTCCAGCACCGGCGCTTCCCCGTCGGGAGACAGAAAGGAAAACATCTTTTCGCTGAAATCTTTTGGGATGACCACGGCGGCATAATACTTTCCGCTTTTGACGCCGTCCACGGCATCTTCTCTGTCCGTAAAAATCCAATCGACCTTTGCCTCTACGGCCAGATTCATCTTTACTTTCTCGCCGATATTAAATGTTTTGGGGATCAGCGTGGGGTGGTAGCCCTCGTCTTCATTGACGACGGCCATGGGCAGTTCTTCCGTATGTTTGTAGGGGTCCCACGAAGCGGCGATGTTGAACCAGGCGTAAAGACATGGGACCAAACAAATGCCCAAAAGGACCACGAGGACGATGCTGTTGCCTTTGATCCTCGAGAAGTCCTCCTTAATATGCTTGAAAATCATCTTCATAGCCGTCGTTCCCTTTCAACCGTTTCAATACTTCCTCTTCCGTGAGCTCCATCCACTCTTCTTCCTCTTCGTAGCGATGGCGGTAAAATTCGAGCCATATTGAATAGGTGGCAAAGGCGATAACAGAGGCCACGAATACGACCATGTAGCGAATTTTACTGTCCATACGAAAGAGTAAAAAGAGGAACAATCCGGGCACCACAGCCAGGGCGATAAAGGCCCGAGCTTTTTTCTTTTCGTAGCTTTTGAAGAAATCGTCGTGCTTTTCTTGAAGGCGGTCCAAGGCGTCTTTGTCTCCGCTTAAGATCAAGGGAATCAGGTCGCCGCCGATCAGCGCCTTTTTGCCCGGCAAGTCGCCGTGAATCAATTCGCTTTGGGCCAGCTCCAAGTCGAAAATATGGTTCAGCCCGCCGAAAATCCGCGGGCCCAACAGGCCGATCAAAAGAGAGACGGGCAAGAATGAAGCGAGTATGATCCAGTCTTTTAACAGGTGGTATTCATAGGGTCCCAACATGGCTTCGCGCATGGCGTCGATGCCGTAGTGGAAGGGCAGTACGGGGTAAATGGATTGGAAAAAAGGTGCCATCATTTCGATGGGATAGGTCCCCGATGCGCCTGGAATTTGCAGGATAAGCACGATGACGGCAATGGCCTTTCCGATATTCCTAAAGGTGGACGCCAGCGAGAAAATAATGGACACATAGGCCAGCGATGCCAACAGGGCCGTCAAGACAAAGAGGACCGGCCGGGCGCACTGCACCTTCAAGAGCCACAAGTCCCCCAAGGAGACGATGAGGGCCTGCAACAGACCCACCGGGACAAAGAGCATCCACCGCCCGCAATAGGCTTGGGAAAAGGTCACATGGCCCAAGGTTTCGTCTGGGTCCACATCGATTTTCAAAATGGAAATCAGGATCATGCCGCCGACCCACAGGGCCAGATTGGTAAAAAAGGGCGTCATGGCGCTGCCGTAATTGTCGCTTTTGTAAATCACATGCTCGTTGACCCGCACGGGATTTTCCATAAATTCGGCAAAGCTGTCCTCGTCCACGGAGGTGGCGTCGCGAATTTTTTCGTAGAGGGGCCCTCGCGCCAGCTGCCCTAAATCCGTTTTTAGCCCGCGAATGCTGTCTTGTGCCCGGGCAATGCTTTCCAGGCTCGTATTGATGGTTTCCGACGACTGCACTGTCATGGCTTCCATGTCCATAAGCAGGCGGTCCAGTTCGTCGAGCACATAGGGAATGGAGTTCAGGGTTCCGGACAAATGGCCTTCCACCTGATTCAACAGGTCGAAACTTTGGTTCATCATGGGCACGACGGTGCTTCGGTATTCGTCGCCCAGAGCCTTTTTGCTGCCTGCGGATTCCTTTAATCGGTTTTCGATGGTTTCATGGCTTTTTTCCAAGGCCTTTTCCGCCGCGATGACGGCTTCCCGCTGTTCCTTTACGGACGCGAGAAGATCACCATTTCTCTTGTTGATTTCCCGCCAACGCCCGAGGACATCCAAAGGCTTTATCTCCTTCGGTATAGGCGACAGCCCCTCGAGATCGGCCAACACGTCACCGTTTAAGTCGTTTATCACTTCGAGATCTGCAAGACCTCTGTCCATGCCCTGTCTTTCGAAGGCCAAATCCCTGTTCAGGGACAGGTATTTCTTTTCCGAATAACTTTCGGCCAGGCGGGCCACATGGTTCATGTCGTCCATAAGGCCTTCGTAGGCGGCGGCAATGGCTTCGCTCTCTTTGCGGGTCTCGGCCAGCAACTTTGCCGCTTCATCTAGTGTGAGCTCGCCTTTTTTAACGGCCTCATTTAAGCTTTTCACATCGCCCCTCGCCTTGCGGCTCAAGGAGCCCAAATGCCCCATCTCTTCGTCCATGTTTCGCAGAACGGCTTCGTAGTCTTGCAGATTTCGGCCCACGTTTTCCAAGCTGTCCATGGCTCTGTCTCTGTTTTCTTCCGCCTGTGCGCTGAAATCCGCTCTGCCTTCGGCGATTTTTTCCCCTAAAATTTCCGAGCTCATGGCGACGAAGCGGCTGTCAATTTCCGATTCCAAAGTCCCCAAGCCCGTGGAGGTGATTTTCGGAGCGATGGCGTTGAGCTTTTCATTGACGTAATAATCCAAAGCAGGGAATCGGGGTTCGCCCTCGTCCAAAATAGACAAAAAGGACGCGGAAAAATCAGAGGGGATGACGATGGCGGCGTAATATTTGCCCGCCTTTACCCCGTCGATGGCTTCGTCTTTATCCGCAAAGGTCCACCCCAGCTGATCATTTTTCTTCAGCTGCTCTATAATCTTATCGCCGGCGTTTAAATCCTCTCCCTGAAATGGCACGGAAGTGTCTTCATTGGAGACGGCGATTTTTACCTGATTCAAATTCCCGTAGGGGTCTTTGTTGGCGGCGATATTAAACCATGCATAAAAAGACGGAAGGAGTGCAATACCCAAAAGCACCACCAGAGCAGCCCCATTGCCTGCTATTCGCTTAAAATCGCGCCGTAAAATTTTTCTTGCTTGTTTCATAAAGAATCTTTCTATGTGAAGTGCTTGTTTTCATACCTTTTGGCTCGTACGTCTTTTATCTTTACCCTGCATTTATTGTACTACACAGAGCTCGGCCATTTCTCATCCTTATTTTATTTCCATTTTTCGGATAAAAAAAGAGAGCCAACTCATGGCTCTCTCATGGATTCACGTCTGTTTTTCAAGTCAATGGCAGAAAAAAAGCGCAGATCGCTCTGCGCTTTTTTTACAGGAACTAACCCACCAACATAAAGATGAAGTGAGCCGCAACACCGGCGATAATGCCGCCGATGGTGTGAGCTAAAATAGCCTTGCCTGCCAATTCTCTGGACTTTAATGCGTCCATCATACCGATGTGGGTACTCAGGTAGCCGGACCAGCACATACCCATGGCCGTAAAGACGGCGATGTCGTTAGGAAGGGCCACGCCCGTTTCGATAAAGTTCGGTACCAAAGAAATAGCCGCCCCGACGGCACCTAAGGCCGTAATGGGGAATGCGATGGCTTCCGGCGATTGGAAACCGAAGATCGGTTCAAAGATAAATTGAAGCT
Source organism: Aedoeadaptatus urinae (assembly GCF_900155585.1). Lineage (GTDB taxonomy): Bacteria > Bacillota > Clostridia > Tissierellales > Peptoniphilaceae > Aedoeadaptatus > Aedoeadaptatus urinae. The sequence goes on from NZ_LT707415.1 coordinate 142,343, forward strand.
TTTGACCGACGACGGGCAAAAATTCCACGCCTTCATAGGCTGCGCCGGTGTATTGACCGCTTTCGCCGGGGCCGAAGGTAATCATCATAACGAAAGTACAGACGATTAAGACGCCGGGAATAATGGACATACCCATTTCAACGCCGTTCTTGCCGCCTTCCAAAAGAGCGTCAAGGGTACGTTGGAAGAGATTGCCTACGCGGACGTAGCGGAATTCACCTTGGGATTCCAGATCGTCTACATCCATGGTATCGTCGTAAGGCTTATCAGCATCTGCACCGTAATACTTTTTCGTTTGCATAAGCATTAAACGCACGCTGACGATGGAGCCGATAATGGCGCCTACATTGCCCACAACGGCGGGAACGATAAATTCCTTGCCTTGAGCGATCATAAAGGTGGTTACGATCAGGCCCATGCCGAATGCCGTCCCTAGGTTGCACAGAGCGGGCACTTGGTACTTTTTAAAGTACTGAGTAAATGTCTTGTCCTTTGCAAAAGATATGATCGCCGGGTTATCCGATAAGTAAGTGGCTACTGCGCCGGTAATACTGGCACCGGGTAGTCCCCAGATAGGTTTCATCAGCGGAGCAAAAATTTTGTTAATCAATGCGATGGCGCCGAATTCCGACAACACGCCACTGATGGCGCCTGCGAGAACGGCCATGGCCATAATCAAAAATACCGTCGACAGTAATAAATCGTGTGCCGTCGCCATCATGGTCTTAAACATCATGCCGACGCCCATCTTTCTGCCGATTAGGGTAAATCCTCCGATGAAAACAATGAGGAATACAAAAGTTTCCAGCCCTACCGCTTTTACTTTTTTCCTACCGTTTGTGTCATCCATAAAAAAACCTCCGTGCACTATTCCGTAGTGCTTCTAATCTTATAAGTTTTGATTCTGTCCTTTTGCTTAGACGATCAATCTTTAAATATATTATAATCGAATTTCTCTATAAGTTCAATAGCTGATTGTTTATTTTTGAACTTTCAAAACGTATCGGCAACGCTAAGCCATTCATTAATTTTTTTGATTCCGTGCCTATTTTGTCAAAAATTTAATCTTCACAATTCAATCACACTTATTTCAATAAATTAAATTTATTCCGACCTGAAATCAATCCCTTTCAGACGACATCCCCAAAAAAGTGAATTTATCTGCTCTGAGAATAGGGTACTCTTCCGGCCTATTGAATTTTTCTATGGCTCGATGTATGTAATTCTATGTAAAGCGATATACTTCTATTGTTAAAAAAACGACTTTCTCCTATACATTATTGCATGGGCAAAGTGTAAAATTTTCTGTCACCCTCGGATCCCTTTTTTATTTTTATTTTCTTTTTTTAAAGCTTTTTCCTTATCTGCAATCTTTTTTAACGACATCTTCGGCCATCTTGCCTTTTACTATTATGAAAAGCATTCCACATTTTGAGGACCTCCCTCTTATTGATGAGCCGCTTTTTCTTTTTTCGCGACTAAAATCGGCAGCCTACACCACCTGACAAATCATGTCCGGGTATTCGACAGCCCTCCCCGGCCACCGTAATTTTTGACTTTATTATGGTTCTTCTTTTAATGTGACTTCTTGCGTATGCTAATTTTTTCGTTTCATGTTTGCGCTTTCTCTAATATTGTTGTTTGTCGACAAAATTCTTAAGAATTTATCTGATTGCGAACAGCATCTATCAATTTCAAGGCGTGTTGTATATAATGTTTTTTGTAAGGAAGGCGAATCGATCTGATAACGTTTTCGTGTTTGCGGCACGAGATGCCGATCAGCCGATCCGCCCGACAATAGGCTATTACCTCGAAATAGTATAAGGAGTGTGTTCATGAGCGAAAAAGTTTATAAGTCTATGGACGGTAACGAAGCGGCGGCTTACGTCTCGTACGCTTTTACCGAAGTGGCAGCGATTTTCCCGATTACCCCTTCTTCTCCTATGGCAGCTACAGTTGACGCTTGGGCCGCCGACGGCAAGAAGAATCTTTTTGGACAAGAAGTACGTTTAGTTGAAATGCAAGCCGAAGCCGGTGCCGCAGCCGCTTTACACGGCTCTTTGGAAGCAGGCGCATTGACCACGACCTACACTGCATCTCAAGGTCTGGCCCTGATGATCCCCAGTATGTTCCGTACGGCCGGTTCTCTTTATCCCGGCGTTATGCACGTCGCAGCACGTACATTAGGCTCCCACGTTCTTTCTATTTACGGGGACCACTCCGACGTGATGGCATGCCGTCAAACGGGCTGGGCTATGATCGCATCCGGCGACGTTCAGGAAACCATGAACCTGGCAGCTGTGGCTCACCTCTCCGCCATCGAAGGCACCGTTCCCTTTATGCACTTCTTCGACGGTTTCAGAACCTCCCACGAAATTCAAAAGGTGGAAGTCTTCGATTACGACGATCTCGGCAATCTGCTGAACTGGGACGCCGTCGAGCATTACAAACAAAATGCCATGAATCCGGAACGCCCGAAGCAAAGAGGGATCGTTCAAAATCCGGATACTTATTTCCAATCCAGAGAATCCATCAACACCTTCTACGACCGCCTTCCCAGCATCGTCGAAAGCTATATGAATAAAGTCAATGCCTTAAAGGGCACGGATTACCGTCTGTTTAATTTCTACGGCGCGGAAGATGCCGAAGATGTTATCGTCGGCATGGGCTCGGTCAGCGGTTTGGTTAAGGATACGGTAGACCGTCTGAATTCCGAAGGTCGTAAGACCGGTTATATGCAAGTACACCTGTTCCGTCCCTTCTCCAAGAAGCATTTCTTGGATGAAATGCCCAAGACCGTCAAACGGATCGCCGTCATCGACCGTACCAAGGAACCCGGCGGACGTGATCCCTTGTTCCTGGACGTCTCCGCCGTCTACAACAATATGGAAGATGCTCCCGAAATTTACGGCGGCCGCTACGGCCTGTCCTCGAAGGACGTAGACCACGCACAGATCAATGCCATCTTCGAAAACTTAAAACAAAACGAACCGAAGGACGATTTCACCGTCGGCATCGTGGACGATGTCACCTATCGTTCCCTGCCCGTGGACCGGAGCTTCGTTATTCGCAATCCCAAGATCATTAACTGCAAGTTCTGGGGTCTCGGCGGCGACGGTACCGTCGGTGCCAATAAAAACTCCATTAAGATCATTGGCGACAATACGGATATGTATGTTCAAGCCTACTTCGAATACGACGCCAAGAAGACCGGCGGGATTACCAAGTCCAATCTGCGCTTCGGCCACGAACCGATCAGAAACAGTAATGCCGTTACCTACGGCGACTTCATTGCCTGCCATAACCAAAGCTACATTACCCGCTACGACATCGTCAATGAAATTCGTCCGGGCGGCGTCTTCCTCATGAACACCACTTGGGACGATGCCACTCTCGCCGAACGTCTGCCCAACAAGGTTAAAAAATATTTGGCTGAAAACGACATTCAATTCTATACCATCGACGCCGTGGAATTGGCGGAAGACATCGGCTTAGGTCGTCGTACCAATACGATTTTGCAATCCGCTTTCTTCAAGCTCGCGGAAATCATCCCCATGGATGAAGCGGAACGCCTAATGAAAGAATTCGCCAAGAAATCTTACGGCAAAAAAGGCGAAAAAGTCGTCAACATGAACTACAAGGCCATCGAAGTGGGCTACCAAAACCTCCACAAATTCGACGTTCCCGCCGAATGGAAGAACCTCACCGTGGAAGAACCCCAGGTCGATCCCACTCTGTCCGACTACGTTCGCAACATGATGATTCCCATTACGGAGCTTCTCGGCGACGATTTGCCTGTATCGGCATTTAAGGGCTATGAATCCGGCTACATCCCCTTGGGTACCTCGAAATTCGAAAAACGGGGCATCGCCGTTCACGTTCCCCGTTGGCAACCGGATAACTGCATTCAATGTAACCAATGCTCTTTTATCTGCCCCCACGCAGCCATTCGTCCCTTCCTTTTAGATGAAGACGAAGCAAAGAACAAACCGGCAAGCTTCCGCAGTCTCCCCGCCAAGGGCTTGAAGGAATACGAATTTGCCATCCAAGTGGATCCTCTGGACTGCACGGGCTGCGGCAACTGTGTTCAAACATGTCCGGCGAAGGAAAAAGCCCTCGTCTTTGAAGATTTCGAAACGCAACTTCCCGAACAAGAAAACTGGGATTACGCCATGACCTTGTCCCACAAGAAGAATCCCATGAACAAGTTCACCGTCAAGGGCAGCCAATTCGAACAACCGCTACTCGAGTTCTCGGGCGCATGTGCCGGCTGTTCCGAATCTCCCTATGCGAAGCTGCTCACCCAGCTTTTCGGTGACAGAATGTATATCGCCAACGCCACGGGCTGTTCCCAAGCCTGGGGCTGCGCATTCCCCATCGCACCTTACACCACCAATTACCAAGGCTTCGGCCCCGCATGGTCCAATCTGTTGTTTGAAAACAATGCGGAATTCTGCTTAGGTATGTACCTGGCCAACGGTCAACAACGTGAAAAGGTGACCATGGAACTGGAAAAGGTCAACGACGCCATCGACGATAAGGAAGCGAAAGCCGCCTTTAAAGAATGGCTGGACAACTATAACGAAGGCGAAGGCACCCGCGAACGCAGCGACGCCGTTATCGAAGCATTGAAGCGCCTGGATCTCGACGGTGAAGCCCTGAAGGCCAGAGACTACGTCCTCGCCCACAAGGAACAGCTGACCAAGAAATCCTTCTGGATGTACGGCGGCGACGGCTGGGCCTACGACATCGGCTACGGCGGACTGGATCACGTTCTGGCAACCGGCGCCGACCTAAATGTCCTCGTCGTCGACAACGAACTTTACGCCAACACCGGCGGACAATCCTCGAAAGCAACTCCGAAGGGTGCCGTGGTACAATTTGCCGCTGCCGGCAAGAAAACGGCGAAGAAAGACTTGGGTCTTTTGGCCATGAGCTACCGCGACATTTACGTCGCGAAGGTTGCCCTGGGCGCCAACATGAACCACCTGATCAAGGTCATTAAGGAAGCGGAAGCCTACAACGGCCCGTCCTTAATCGTGGCCTACTCCCCCTGTATCAATCACGGGATTACCAAGGGCATGGCTTATGCGACGCAACAACAAAAAGAAGCCGTCGAAAGCAACTACTGGCAACTGTACCACTACAATCCCGAGCTCATCGCCAAGGGCGAAAATCCCTTCAAGATGGATTCCAAGGAACCGACCAAGTCCTATCGCGAATTCATTATGAGCGAAAACCGCTACGCATCCCTGCTCCGTCGCTCCCCCGAAGAAGGCGAAGAGCTTCTCGACGCTTCGGAAGAAGATGCACGGCAAACCTACAAACGCTACAAGGAATTGTCTGAAGATAATTAATTGTTGACGAAAATTCCTTAGACCCTCACTTTACACTGACCCCCGTCGGTCGGACCGAAAAATCCGGCCTGCGGGGGTCTTTTCTTGCGCAAAAAAAAGCATCTGCACGTGCGGATGCTTACTTTTCGCCGACGACTTTTCTCTCGTAGCTTGCGTAATTGAATAAGAACAAGATCCCCGCCATGGCCAGTGCCGTCCCCAGACCCGTATAGAAAAAGGCGATGAAGCGCTCGGGCAGAAGATGAAAGGCGCGAATGGTGATGCCGAAGGTCATCATCAAGGCCATGATCAAAAAAGATTTCTTGTCGAAGAAATGCCACGGCCGCTTGTACTCCTCTTCGTAGCCGTGAATGCGGACCACGTGTTTGTCTACCAAGGGCTGAAAGACTTTCGTCCAAAAGAGAAAAAAGACCAGGGCAGACAGAGCGACATGGAAAGGGCTCAAGGCGCGGGTGTAGGCTTCCACGCCGATTTTTAATACATTGATTCCGGCAAGGGACCAGACCAGTCCCGCCAACAGCAATAAGGTTCTCTTCTTTACCACATTTTCATCTCCCATCATCGTGGTTCAATCGTTTTTTATTTTAAAATGCTCGATGCTTAAAATGACACATTGTCACTCCCTATTATACCCGCTTTTTTCTGTGAATCCCATATTTATTTTTTAACCGCACAAAAAAAACGCCTCCGAGAAAATCGGAAGCGTTCCTTCTTTAAATTTACATGGCGTCGAAAAGATCCGCCATTTCCAACACGCTCATGGCGGTGTCGTAGCCCTTGTTGCCGCTCTTGGTGCCGGCACGTTCTACGGCCTGCTCGATGTTTTCCGTGGTGACGATGCCGAAGCCCACGGGAATATTCGTATCCAGCGATACCTTGGCGATGCCCTTAGACACTTCGTTGCAGACGTAGTCGTAGTGGGTGGTGGCTCCGCGGATCACGGCGCCGAGGCAAATGACGCCGTCGTACTTTCCGGATTGAGCCAGCTTTTGTGCCGCCAGAGGAATTTCAAAAGCTCCGGGTACCCGCACCAAGCTCAGGTCTTCGTCCTTCACGCCGTGGCGGTACAAGCAGTCCAAGGCGCCGTCTAAAAGTTTCGACGTAATGAAATCATTGAAACGGCTCACGACAATGGCGAAGGATTTTCCCTCACCTCTTAACATTCCTTCCATAATTTTCATCGGTTGGCCTCCTTGCTTTGTTTTTCCACGTGTCCGTGGCAATCGCAGCCGAATTCGTGTAAATAGTGGTTCAGCTTTTTGGCTTTGGTTTCCAAATAGAAGTGGTCGTTTTCGTGGGATTGAATTTCAATGGGTACGCGTTCTACAATTTCCATGCCGTATTGTTCCAGGTGGTACACCTTGTCGGGATTATTGGTTAAAAGACGCATTTTTGTCACGCCGAGATCTTTCAAAATTTGCGCGCCGATGTAGTATTCCCGGGCATCTTCCGGGAAGCCTAAAGCCACATTGGCTTCCACCGTGTCCATGCCCTCATCTTGAAGAGCGTAGGCTTTTAATTTATTCAAAAGACCGATGCCTCTTCCCTCTTGACGCATGTAAAGGACGATGCCATTGCCTTCTTCCTCCACTTGCATCATGGCACGTTGCAATTGATCGCCGCAGTCGCAGCGCAGGGAGCCGAAGGCGTCGCCGGTTAAGCATTCGGAGTGGACGCGGGTTAAGATGGCGTCCTCTTTTGTAATGTCGCCTTTGATCAGGGCCACGTGGTGTTCGCCGTTTAAGGTATTGCGATAGCCTACGGCTTTAAAATGGCCGTACTTCGTGGGCATGTCCGCTTCGGCTACCCGTTCGATAAGGCAATCGTGGGTCTTTCTGTATTCTTTTAATAGCTCGATATTAATGAGGGGGACGTTTAATTCCTTTGCCAGTTCGCAGATGCGGTCCCGCTGCATCATTTCTCCGTTATCTTCCATGATTTCACAGCAAAGACCCACCTCCGTCAAACCGGCGAGACGCAATAAATCCACGGTGCCTTCCGTGTGCCCTTCACGCTCCAATACTCCGCCGGGCTTGGCGATAAGAGGAAACATGTGGCCCGGGCGGCGGAAGTCTTCGGCTTTCGAATTGGGATCGGCGGTTTTTCTGGCGGTGAATGCCCGTTCCACGGCGCTGATCCCCGTGGTGGTGTCCACGTGGTCGATGGTGACGGTAAAAGCCGTTTCGTGATTGTCCCTGTTTTTGGAGACCATGGGCTTTAAGTGCAGGCGATCCGCTTCTTTTTGGCTCATGGGCATACAGATCAGGCCTTTGGCGTAGGTAGCCATGGCATTTAATTGCTCCGTGGTGCAGGTTTCGGCGGCGACGATCATGTCCCCTTCGTTTTCACGGTCTTCCGCATCCACGGCAATGATCATCTTGCCTGCTTTCAGCGCGTCGATTGCTTCTTCAATTGTGTTCCACATAATTTCCTCCTAAAATCCATGCTTTCTGAAAAAATTCATATCCAGCGGGGAATATTCTTTCGCCACTTCATTTTGTCTCAATAAATACTTGCCCACGATGTCGAATTCCACGGTGACGGGGTCGCCGGGCTTCAGCTCACCTAAATTGGTGGAGCGCAAGGTCTCCGGAATCAGGGAGACGGAAAAATCGTTTCGCCCCGCCCGGGCGATGGTTAGGCTCACGCCGTTTAGGGCCACCGAGCCCTGGGCCACGAAATAAGGCGCCCAAGCCGGTTCCACACCGATGTGAAGGAGATAGCCCCCTTCGTGTGGCTCGATGCCTTTCACCTGCCCCACCGTGTCCACGTGGCCCTGGACGATGTGCCCGCCCATGCGGCTCGCGGGAAGAAGGGCCCGCTCCAAATTCACGGCACTTCCCGGCCGCAAGCGGTCCAGAGCGGATTTTTTCGCCGTCACCGTCATCATGTCCGCCGTAAAGGTGCCCTCCGCCATGGAAGTCACCGTGAGGCAGACGCCGTTAGTGGCGATGGAATCGCCGATCTTCGTATCTTCAAGCACCGTTTGCGCCATCACCCGCAGGACGATCTTCTCGCCCCGCTTCTCCAGAGCGGCCACGGTGCCCACTTCTTCTACGATTCCCGTAAACATGCTCTGATGCCTCCTATAAACAGATCCGGCCCCAGCATCTTTACCTCTTGAAAGACGAAATCCCGTCGCTCGCTTAACGCAGCGATGGCACGACCCGTGACGGCATCTTTTCCGCCGCCGAAGAGGGTGGGCGCGAGATAAAGGGCGAATTCATCTACCAGATCTTCGTAAATCAGGCTGCCGTGAAGGCGTCCGCCCCCTTCCACGAGAATGCGGCCCATGTCCTTGGCATACAGGTCCTTTAAAATGGCGTGGAGATCCAGCTTGCCCTTCTTCTCCTGCATCACTTCAACGACGACGCCCCGCTCTCTCAGGGTCTTGATCTTCGCCTCGTCCATATGCGTCGTGTAGACGATAGTAGGCTGCGTGCCGTCGTATACGTGATAATCCAAATCCACGGCGCCGCGGCGGTCCAAAATAATCCGCGTAGGATCCTCTCCTTCGCCGCTGCGATTGCTGAGGCGGGGATTGTCCTTGGTCACCGTGTTGGTGCCCACGAGAATTCCGTCCACCATGCCTCGAAGCTTGTGGCCGTCCTTGCGCGCCGCCTCCGATGTGATCCATTGGCTTTCGCCTGTATCCGTGGCGATTTTTCCGTCTACCGTCGCAGCAAATTTACAAATCACATAGGGCGTCTGCGTCAAAATACTCGTGAAAAAGGCCCGGTTCAGGGATTGGCATGCCTCCTCAAGGACGCCTACATCCACCTGAATCCCCGCCGCTTCCAAAGCGGCGACGCCGCGACCGGCGACCTTTGGATTGGGATCCAAGGTGCCGACCACTACCCGGGCGATCCCCGCCCGCTCGATGGCCACGACACAGGGCGGCGTCTTTCCGTAGTGGAAGCAAGGCTCCAAGGTGACATACATGGTGCCGCCCCTCGGCGATTCCTCCACCTGCTTCAAACAATCCACCTCGGCGTGGTCCTTGCCGAAGCCGTGATGGTAGCCCTCGGCGATGACTCGCCCGTCCTTTACCAAGACGGCGCCTACCATGGGATTGGTCTTGGTCTTGCCCAAGCCCTTTTTCGCAAGAGTCAATGCCCGATTCATATACTGCTCATCCATAAAGCCTCCTGCATTAAAAAAACCGAAGCGCAACGCTTCGGAGTGACAATCAAATGAAGGACAATCAATGTCCTTAGCTCTTCTTTCATCCGGACTATACCGTCGGTATCGGAATTGCACCGATTCAATCATGTGACTCGTGGACTTTACCACCGGTGAGGAGTTGCACCTCGCCCCGAAGAATATATGAAGTTCAGGAAATGTTTTCCTTTAATTATGATACCACTTATATCTTAGCCTGTAAAGAAAATATATCGTCCTCTCTTTAAAATTTGCTCCCATCCTATGTACAATAAACAAACGAGAATGTTTTTGTAATAAAGGGAACCCTCCCGCGTATATACAAGTGAAGGGACAAGGAGGTGAAGCCAATGGATGAAACGACCCATGTACCGACCGTCATAGACGATGCCGTTACATTTGAAGCCGTCTACGATCGCTACTTCGATTCCGTATTTCGGTTCGTCATCTACCGCACCGGCAATCGGGAGGTGGCCAAAGATCTGACGGTGGATATTTTCTTCAAGGTCTACAAGAAATTTTCCGCCTACGATTCGAAAAAAGGCAGCTTCGAGGTGTGGCTCTACACCATTGCAAGCAATCAGGTGAAGGATTACTACCGACGAAAGAGCCGCTTTCAGTGGTTGCCCATCACCGCGGCGAAAGACGTGGTCGAAGACGATCCCGGTGCCGAAGAACTTATGGAGAACAAAGAAGAAATCGCCTATTTGCGGCGGACCGTAAAAAAACTGAAGCCCCGGGATCAGTTGTTGATCAGCTACAAATTCGGTGCGGAGCTTTCCAATCAAACCATCGCCGAGCTTATGGACACGAATCCCAATCACGTGGGCGTCATGATCCACCGTTTGCTGAATCAATTGCGAAAAGAAATGGAGGCCTATTATGAATGAAAATAAAAACCCCCACGACGACGTAAGTCGAAATTTAAAAAGCCTGTATCAAGCCGACGAAAAAGATAGACGGGAGGTCTATGTAAAAATGAAAAACAAACAACGAAAACAATATAAAAAGCCCGCCATCGCCGCGGCATGCGCCCTTTTAATCGCTACCCTCCCCTTTACGAGCTTTGGCGGCGGCATCGTGAATACGGTGAGACAAGCCGTCAGCCCCTCGGGCCGCATCGTCGTCAACGAAGACGAGCCGGCCGTGGCCATCCCCTTCCCCGAGGAATTAAAGGGAAAGGTCTTCGACAAAGAGGGAAATGAAATCACCGACCTCGAAGTCCTGAAAAAGGCAGAGCACGTCTACTCCAAAGACGGCCGGGAAATCGTGGGAAGCAATTACGACGAAGCCACCCGCACCGGCGAAGTTACCTTCGAATACGCCGACGAAGTGAAAAAAGATACGGGCGACAAGGCCCCGGTGAAAGAAATCGCCAAAAAATTAAGCTTCAATCCCCTGGTTTTTTCGGATAAATACAACTACGTGGAATCGGAAATCTTCGCCGAGCCGGGGACACTTTCCGATTGCGTCGCCTTCATCTACGAAAAAGACGGCAAGACCATCTATATTGACGAGCGGGTCTCCTCCCCGGAAAACGCCTATGAAACCGGCGGCGAAGGCAAAATCTACGAAGTCAATGTGGACGGCGTGAAGGTCATCATTCAAGGCCGTGATGCCGACTTCGAACGAGACGGCCTCCTCGTCTCCGTTTCCGCCGAAGGCGCGGACAAAGACGACCTTATCGCCATGGTGAAAGATTTACATCTACTGAAATAAATTGATATGCCGCCGGCCAACCCCGGCGGTTTTTTATATTCTCTATCATCCTAACCAACCAAAACTAATGACAAACAGATAGGTTCTAACCGCAGATACTATGCTTTGAAACAGAGAGCCTTCACCAAGACCTGTCCAGACTAACAATACAAAAACATGAGGTATCAGCAAAAGACCCAGCACTAGCCAAACGAGAGGACTTTTAGTGGTAAAGAACAAACCTATAGTGATGGTAGTAAAAGATATTAAGAAAAATATGGACCAGAAAAGCTCGCCTTTGTCCAATGCGCCCTCTCTTCCAAACCGAGATATTTCAGGCGGGTAGCTATCGGCGTAAAACCAAGCTAAAGCAAATAGTCCCACCGCTAATAGGCCAAGAGTATAAAAATAGCGTCTGTCGAGCACACGTTTTCGGTTAACTCTGCATAGATTCTTCATACTACACCTTTTCTCCACCAAACAAAACCAATAACAAGCACGTACTAACCATCGTCATCCATTTTTTCACACATATCCTTCTCTCGATCGTTTTTCATCTACCTGCCGGTAAATTTTATGACAACCAATGTCTGTCTATGACCTATCTTTATCTACATTACCCTCATCCATTATTATGATAGTAATTCTTAATGCCAAGATATCATTATAGTTTTCACATGTCAAACCTATCCTTGAAAATTATTCTACTATTTGCCACCTGTTAAATTTGCTTTGTATCTTGATGCTGGACACAATATAAGACAAAGCCTTTGGTTAAATTGACAGATTACCTGACTCCCAATATTTGGACATTACACACAATAAACATCCCCCGGCGTAGCCGGGGGTTTTTCTTTTTCGGTCCAAAGGGCCTGTATTACTAGCTGCGCCTGAAGGGCGTCGGTGGTCTGCCCGTGCTAACGTTACTTGGCTACCCCTTGAAGGGGTTCGTCTTGTCGAAGGTTAATTGCTCACTTATTTGATCTTCTTTCAGTTGATTTTGAATGTATTCTTGTATCTTTTAGCGTTTTTTCCCGCTGTATCAACGTAATACCCTCGGCACCAAAACTGCCTTCCCCTATATTTAAATTTCATGTCTCCCCATCGTTCATAGATCATGATGCTGCTTTTCCCTTTCAGAAACCCCATGAATGAAGATACGGAGAGTTTGGGCGGGATCTCTAGTAACATATGAACGTGATCCGGACATACTTCCGCCTCGATAATATTTACGCCTTTCCAGCTACATAACTCGCGTAGAATCGCCCTATTTCTAAGCGCTTCGATCCATAAAATACTTTTCACCTGTATTTCGGAGCAAACACGACGTGATACTTACAATTCCATTTTGTGTGTGATAGACTATGGGTGTGATTTAGTGATGTCATTATTCCCTCCTGATTGTGATTGGTTGGCAGACCTTTCTTATCATACCATTCTGGGAATATCAGGTGATTATCGCTAAATCTAAACGGAACCCCCGGTCTAACCGGGGGTTTTCTAATACAAAAGAGGACTTATGCCATTAAGCATAAATCCTCTTAATTGAGATAAATTTATTCTTACCCCATATTTTAAATTTGATTTTTTATGAAAATTACCTATAGATCCTAAATAATACATAGCAATTACCTCCATTATTTAATCCATTTTTCCCTCACAAATAAATATTGATTAAATCACTCCGGCTTTTTCAAAATGTTTTTTAAGAATTCGTGTTGCAACAAAAGCTCCTATGCAAGCAAGAATAAAAGTTATCAAACCAAATCCTACTGCCCACGAAACTTTGAAATAAGATAATGCTTCATTTATTTGTGCTTCGCTCATTTTCCATTTTGTTGCTCTTTCCACAAAAGAAGCAGTTCCGAATAAAATCACAGGAATTACTGTTCCTAAAAAATCTGCTAATGCAAATGTCCCATATCCAATAATCATTCGTCCCTTGCTCTCATAATTTCCTATAATCAAATCACATATAATTCCACCGATTACAGCAAAGACTGCATGAGGCAAATGTCCTCCTGACAACGCAATTAAACCAAGAAGCGTTCCTGATATTGTAAATACGCCCTTCTTTTTAACTTTCACAGCCATAAGGATATAAACGGTGGCAGCTATCATAAAGCTAACTCCTGAAGCAATAAAGCCTCCAATAACTGTTGTTGCCATAGCAAATGCAACTGCCATGTATATGACAATTCCAATTGCATTAAAAATTCCGATTGTAATAAAATCACGACCATTTAATTTGTTTTTCATAAAAGTCCTCCTAATAAATTCTCTGTATTACTATCATAAGAGCAATCATAAAAGCTCCTAATAGTCCAATAGTTAAGTCTGCACATCTAAACTGCAATTCTGTTAATGTTACCCTCTTCTCATCACTGTCAAGTCCTCTAATGAGTGCTGAAGCTGACAATTCATCTGAAATCTTAATCATTCTCATTAAAAGCGGAACAAGTGTATATTCAATGTATTTAATTGGGTGTAGCAATGGAAAAAATCTACTTGTTACAATTCCTCGAATCTTCATATTCTCTTTTAATGCCTTGAGTTCTATTTTTATAGTTGGTACAAACCTAAGCAAAACACTAAAAGGTATACCAATGCTTCTTGGTACTTTCATTCTATTTAATGCTTCAAGCATTTCACTTACACTTGTAGTCTTTGTTATATATCCACCAAACATAGCAATTAAGGTCATTCTTGATGCAAAGTAAATAAACATATATATTGCAAATACGATGCTTGCTTCAGAAAACTTGCTAATCCCTAACTCTATGCAGTATAAAAGCACAAAAAACAAGATAAAGCGTAACGCCCTTTTCCACATACTGCTATATACATACAGAAAAAAGGCAAAAACAATTAGAAAAAAAAGTAGAATTGTATCGCTTATAAAAAAACTCGTAAATCCAACAATTGGAAGTAGAGTAAGTTTTATTCTCGGATCTATAGTTTTTCTATCTGACAAGCTCTCTACCTCCTCTCATCTTGTCTAATATGAGAAATTTATTACTTTCACTCATATCTAAAACAGTTTCTATTTTTCCATCTCCCATTACCCATAGCTTGCTCACTGTGTTTGCTAAAAACTCAAAATCATGACTTATTACCAAAACTGTTGTCCCAATTTTCAATTGTTCTTCAATCAGTTTTGCGACGGAAAGCATTGAGTCTTTATCACAACCTGATGTTGGTTCATCATAGATAAAAACTTTTGCCTGTTTCATCATTCCACAAGCTATTGTCAGTCTTTGTTTTTCTCCTCTTGATAAAGCAAACGGATGTTTATCAACGTATTTATCTAAGCCAAGTACACTCAAAATAGACTTTGCCTTTTGAGTATTTTCTTTTTTATCTTTACTTGAAATACCAAGTAGCATTTCATCAAGTACACTTTCCGAAAACAACTGATAGTCTGAATCTTGAAAAACAAAATATGACATATCCATTAAATCTTTATGATTAAGCGACTTAATTTTCCTCGCCCATATTTTTCCCTCTTCTATCTTCTCAAGTCCTGAAAGCACTCTTGCAAAGGTGGTTTTCCCAGTACCATTTAAGCCGATAAGACCAATAGCTTTTCCGTACTCCATGTTGAAATCAAGATGATTTAAAATGTACTGTTTTTTCTTCTTTCCATCCTTAGCTACATTCGGATAGCAAAATTTCAAGCCTTTTCCGATGACACTTTCATTATTTAATTGATATGGATCTTTCTTCTCACTTATCCTGTATTCTTCTAATTCAAGAGTTCTTAGTCCATTTTCATCCCAAAACTCCCCTTCAAGATGGATAACTTCTTCCCGACTCAAGTCTTTCGTAATTTCTCCGTCTTTCATCAAAAGAAAACGGTCAAATAGAGACTTTACATAGTACAAACGATGTTCAATTAGAACAACTGTTGTTCCTTTTTTCTTTAATTTCTCCAAAATTAAAAACAGGTCAAATGTTGCTTTCATATCCAAATTTGCTGAAGGTTCATCTAAAATTAAAACTTTCGGATTCATCGCATAGATGCTTGCAATAGCTATCTTTTGTTTCTGTCCGCTTGATAATTCAAAAACAGATTTTCCTTTCAGTTCCTCAATATCCAGTTCTGCATATACTTCTTCTACTCTCTGTTTGATTTTCTCTCTTGATTTGCAGATCGTTTGAAGACCAAAAGCTATTTCTTCATCTGTCGTTGTCGTAAAAAACTGACTTCTTGGATCTTGAAATACAGTCCCTACAATATGCCCTATTTCATGAAGTAATAATTTGCTTATATCTTTTCCTGACACAAAGGCTTCTCCTTTCATTTTGCCTTTGTAATAATGTGGAATAAGACCATTCATTACACTTCCAAGTGTGCTTTTACCACTTCCACTTTTCCCTGAAATTAAAATAAATTCACCTTTTTTAATTTCAAGATTGATATTTTTTAAAGCGGTTCGTCCATCTTCCCATTCATAAGAAACATCTTTTAACAAAATCATGGTTACACCTCATATTGAGCTTTCCATAATTTTGTGTAGTAACCATTTTTATCAAGAAGTTCCCCATGCTTTCCTTTTTCAAGTAAATTACCTTTTTGAAATACGAGAATTTGGTCAGCTTTTTGAATGGTTTTTAAATGATGAGCCACTACAAGTACAGTTCTATTCTTTGCGAGTTCTGTAATAGCATCTTGTATCAAAGATTCATTTACAGGATCAACATTACTTGTCATTTCATCAAGAATTAAAATAGGTGCATCCTTTAGAAAAGCTCTTGCAATAGATATTCTTTGTCTTTGTCCACCTGATAAAATCCCACCATTTTCTCCAATATCAGTTTCATAACCTTTTGGTAAACTCATAATGAAATCATGTATTCTCGCTTTCTTTGCAGCTTCAATGATTTCTTCTTTCGTTGCTGCTTTTTTACCTACCTTGATGTTTTCTTCAATGGTATTATCAAACAACTGAACATTTTGCATGACAATACTAATACGATCTAAAAGCTCATCATAAGGAATATCCCTTACATCAGTTCCTCCGAGGGTAATTTTTCCTTTATGCACATCATAAAATCTTAAAAGCAAGTTGGTTATAGTAGTCTTTCCACTACCTGATTCTCCAGCTAAGGCTGTCATTGTTTTTTCAGCAATAGAAAAGCTCAATTTTTCCATTTTAAATTCATCTTTTTCATAGGAAAAATCTATGTTTTCAAAAGCTATATCATTATCTTTCGGAATAATCCCATTCACTTTATCCGGGATTACATCTGCATATAAAATTCTTGAAAGTCTTTCATAACTGTCCACCGCCGAAACATAGTACATATAGTGTTGTTCCATAGAAGCGAATGGCTTATAAAACTCTTTTGAAATTACTGCAAAGATAATAAAATTAAGTACATCAAGACTTCCCTTTATAACAAGTATTGTTCCTGCAATTAAAAGAACCAAATATCCAATATCCAGTAAAAACCCAAATATAGATAATTGTTTTGCCTTGAATCTTGAAGCTGATTTACTTGTTTCTCCAAACTTCTTTGTTTTATTCATAAGCTCATTATCCAAGCTCTTATTGTTTGAAAAACTCTTTAATACAGGTATTCCTCTCACATATTCAACAAATAGGCTAACCATATCAAGAAGTGCTGAGTTGTTCTGATTCTCTATTTTTTCAGATTGCTTAATTGTCATATATAGAAAGGTAAGTGCAATCGGAACGGATACTGCCATTATCAGTGCCAACTTTATATCAATATTTGCAAGACCAACAAATACGACTGCACCTATCAAAAAATCACCAAACATTCTTGACCACATATGTCCTACAACAAGGGACATATTATCAACATCTTTGTGTAAAATTGTATTGATCTCTCCCAGTCTTTCATTGGTATAAAATCCTAAGCTGAATTTTTTTAATTTGATAATCATGCGTTCTCTTATTTGCTGAACAATATCAAAACCTGCACTATGCTTTTTCATATCTGCGACCATATTACAAATACCTTTGAAGACTACAAGTAATCCAATCGCAATAAAATATTTATATAGGCTTGCTAAGCTCGTTCCGTCAAAGATTTGGAACAGTATAGAAAATACGATAACAATCATGGCTATGGAGCTTAGTCCATAAAGGGCAAAGAATACACTTGATATAATCAAATCTCTCTTGCCGATTTTTGTAAGTAGTTTTAACATTTCTCTAAACATTTTCTGTTACCGCCTCTTTTAAATTCCATCTATCTACCTTGTTCTGTGCTTCAACCATATCCTTATAGAACTCACATCTTTTCATCAGCTCTTCATGGCTTCCTGCATCAAGAACAACACCCTTATCCATAACTATAATTTGGTCTGAATCTCTAATCGTATTTAGATGATGAGCAATTGTAATGATAGTTTTATCCATGCTTAAGTCGTCAATTGCTTCGCCGATTAGTCTTTCATTTTCACTATCAACAGCTGCCATTGCTTCATCTAATATCAAAATCGGTGCATTTTTAAGTATCATTCTCGCAATTGATATTCTTTGTTTTTCTCCACCGGATAACTTAACTCCCATTTCACCTACTCGTGTTTCATATCCATTTGGCAATGCTGAAATAAAATCATGGCATCTTGCTTTTTTAGCTGCTTCTATGACTTCTTCTTTTGTTGCATTTAGTTTTCCGATTGCTATATTTTCAAAAATGCTTAAATCAAAAAGGATAACTTCCTGTTGCACACTACCAATCAGCATTGATATATTTTCTTGACTATATTCTTTTATATCTTTTCCATTTATTAGTATTTGTCCTTCGTCTGCATCCCAAAATCCCATAAGCAAATTAGATACAGTACTTTTCCCACAACCACTTGCTCCTACAAAGGCATTCAAACTATTTTTCTTAAAAGTTAAATTGATATTTTTAAGCTGAAAGCCATCTTTTCCATATGCAAAATTCACATCTTTAAATTCTATGTTTCCAAATTCTAAACCTTGTTCTGTATTTTTGTTTGGAAGCGGAACTGTTAAAACTTTTCCTATAGACTTTAATGCTTCCTTAAACACAATAGAAAAATGTTGCAATGTAGCAGTCTTACTTATAGATGCAGTAAAAGCAGACGATAAAATTATTGAAAGAATAAAATTAGGTGTTGTAATATTCCCATGATAAAGAAAGATACTTCCCAAAATCATGACAATTACCACTCCAATTTCCATAAATATGTCAATGAGTCCCATTGGGATTGTAAACATCCCCATGCTCTTTTTAACCCAGTAAACATATTCTCTTGCCGTTTTTAATGTTCTTTCACTTATCTCCTCTTCTTTAGCAAAAGCCTTAATAACAGAAATATTTTTTACATATTCCATTAGCTCTTCTCTCATCTTCTTTTCGTGGTTAAAATAAATAGCAAAGTTTTTATCCATTGTTTTCTGTGATAGAACTTTTACCAAATACATAAGTGGAACTCCGGCAATCATTCCAAGAGCAAGACGCCAATCCACAAAAATCATAGCTACAAAAATAATGGTAGGTAGAAGTGTAACTGACATTATTTCAGGAAGACCATGGGCAAGGTATACTTCCACTTGTTCCACATCATGCTGAACAATGTTGGTAAGCTCTCCTGTATTATGTTCTTTAAAAAATCCTAAACTTAGTTTTTTTAGATGATCAATAATATCTAACCTAAGTTCTGTTAATTTTTCGTATGCTTTCTCATGAGCAACCTTTGTTGCAAAATAGTAAAACACGCCTTTTAACACAAATGATATAAAGATTCCAATGAATACATACTTTAAATTATCTTCGTTAATATTGTTTGTGATTAAAGAACTAATCAAATATACAAGTAAGATTTGTGGTATCAAATCAAATACTATTTTTAAAGCAAGAAGTGAATTGGATAAACCATTTTTCCCTATCACTTTTTTCCTTAATTCTTTTTCTGGCATGAACAACGCTCCTTTCAAAATTGAATAATATTGAATCTTAATTCAGTATTAAGGTTTAAAGTAAGACTTTGCTGATTACGCAAAGTCTATTTTTTGGTGCTTATTAAAGGGATTCCACTCCCTTGTAATAACACCTTGCAATAAGTTTTAGCATATCTTTTGCCCACTTTTCACTTTGATAGTGTCTTGCTATTTCAAGAAGCCCCTCAGTAAAGTTACTGGCTAAAATATGGGCAAGCATTGGATCATATTCCTCTTCTGATTGTCTCTTTAAACTAACTTCAATATGAGCCTCCATTTGAGATATGAGTTTTTGTTTTGCTCCTATATGCTTTGTACCTGAGCTTTTATCCATTAAAATAATTAACTTCTTACGCTCTTTTAAAAGCTCGTGAATATATTTTTCTCCAACCTCATCAAACCTTTCAGAAGCAGAACCTTTTTCCAAGGATTCCTCCTCATTAAAAGCTGACTCGAAGTTTATATAAACAGAACTTACTACTGCATCAAACAAAACTTCCTTATTTTTAAAATAGGTATAAATTAGTGCCACAGGAATATCTGCTTCTTTTGCAATTTCTGTTAATTTAGCACCTCTATAATCACTTTTATAAAATACTTTTTCTGCTGCATCAAGTATCCTATTTCTAACTTCTTCTTTCAATACTTGTGCCATATCACACCTCTTCCGAATGAAATAGTGAATCTAAATTTAATAATAAATATAAATTCACTATTTGTCAATAGTGCCCCTAAATTATATTCTGAGTATGGTATAACTGTTTTATTATAAATAACACGCTAAACGCTTAATAGCAAGCACAGTAAGTATACAAACACTTACGAATAAAAAAACACCGCTCTCGGCGGTGTTTGTCTGTATGTGCTTAACGTTTGGAGAATTGGGGAGATTTACGCGCTTTCTTCAAGCCGTACTTCTTTCTTTCCTTCATTCTCGGGTCGCGGGTCAAGAAACCTGCCTTTTTAAGAACGGCACGGAAATCGGGATTGGCTTCTTGCAATGCACGTGCAAGACCCATGCGAATGGCACCGGCTTGACCGGTGTAGCCGCCGCCGTTGACCTTGACAAGGACGTCGTATTGGCCTTCGGTTTCCGTTACGGTTAAGGGTTCTTTTGCCACGATACGTAAGGTTTCGTAACCGAAGAAGTCGTCCAGCTCTCTGCCGTTGACGATAAATTTACCGCTGCCGGAGAGGAGTCTGACTTGGGCTACGGACGTTTTTCTTCTACCTGTTGCTCTAATTTGATCTGCCATCTGATTCACCCTTCCTTACACTTCGTAGACTTCCGGTTTTTGCGCTTCGTGCGGATGGTTCGGACCGGCGTAAACTTTTAATTTACCGAACATGGACCGACCTAAACGGCTCTTGGGAAGCATGCCCTTGACCGCATATTCGATGACGCGTTCGGGATGCTTTTCGCGAATTTCTTTGTAAACGACTTCGCGACGTCCGCCCGGGTAACCGGTGTGGGAAGCGTGGATCTTGTCGTCCCATTTGTTGCCGGTTAATTTTACCTTTTCGGCATTAATGACGATAACGAAATCGCCGGTGTCGACGTGGGGCGTGTAAATGGGTTTGTTCTTGCCGCGCAAAATATTTGCGACTTCGGTCGCCAAGCGGCCGAGCACTTTATCTTCGGCGTCGATGACGTACCATTTTCTATCTACTTCATTGGCTTTCGCCATGGTTGTCTTCATGGATAACCTCCTGCTGTATCGAAAGGAATAATGTTCAAAAGTTTCCGGGGCTTTAAAACACTAGCAATTAGTATAGATCAAGAGTGGCCCGATGTCAAGGGGTTTTGGCTGATTTATGCGGATTTTTCTCTATTGGCGAAGTTTTTTTTACGGGCTATAATAGAGGCAGAAAGGACGTGACTTATGGCCAATCACAACGGACACCTTCCCCGCTTTAAATACTTCTCCTACGACTGCGATAACCACGTAAAGAAAAGCTACTCTATCGTCCACGATCCCAGGCCCCTGCCCCTTTCCGACGAATTGACACAGGCTTTGGAATACCTCTTGTGGTACGTTCCCAACATTAATTCCTTTCAGTCGTCCTCCAATGTGCTGATCACCGAGCCCTTGTACGAGGACTTCAGCTTCGGTTTGATTTCCGAGGCCCTTCGCCTGGATGACGACGATATTTTGTTTTTGGATTACATCGACGACGACATTGTGGATTATTACATGGATTCCATTTGCACCCATTGCCAAAAAATGATCATCACCACCGGCGAGCACGAGACGAAAATTTCCGCCTTGGTGCGCCACATGCGCAACGCCATCGCCCACGGCTATTTCACCGTGGTGGACGAGCGCATCATCGCCTTTGACGTGAAGCACTTCCCGAAAAAAGACGATTCCTACGGCTGCACCGCCGTGATGAAGCTGGATCCCCTCCACCTGGTGCGGGCGCTGAAGCTTTTGGAAGAGGAAATGACCCACGAGCGCTTGGCGGCCGTGGCCTTTTCCCGTTGCGGCTACGAGATTTTGGACAACGACTACGCCAATCCCGAGCTTCCCTACGACTTTATGATGGAAAAAGACGGCAGGATCTATGCCGTGGAAATCAAGCCCATTGCTACCGAGGCCGTGGCCCACAAGGAGCACTTGGACAGCATCCTCGCCCACTTCCCGAAGGACGTTCGGGAGCGAAAGGTGCTCTTAATGGATTCCGCCGTCTTGGATTCCGATGCGAAGAAATCCCTGCAGGAAAATAAGATCCTGCTTCTGGACCGGGATAATTTAAAATCCCTCATGTCCGGCGACGATATTTTAGGTCGCATCGAAAGAAAAATGCGATGAGGATCTTTTACCGCCTCATTAAAATCACAAGCGCCCGCTTTTCTTCCGTAAAAAACGTGGTATGATTCCGACAAATAAATTGTTTACAAGGAGGAATTAATCATGGCATTTGACGATGCAACAGGCGTTGCCGACGGCGGCGAAAAAGACAAGTAGGTGGTCATACAAGTGGTGCTGACGGAAAAGTTTTTGGGCACCGGTTCGGGAACCGCCAGCCTGACCAATCTGCAGGCGGCCATTAACAAGCAGGCGGCCCTGGGCTACCGGCTCCACACCATTACCACCGCCTCATCGGGATCCAAGGGCTTCCTCGACGGCGATAAGATTCAGGCCACCATGGTCTTTGAACGAATCGATTAAAATTGGCCGAAAAAAATCGGCTCTAAGAAAATTTTTCGCAAAAAAGGCTTCGACTCACCGAGAATAAACTCGGCGGTCGGAGCCCTTTTTCTTGCACAGCTTCTTTCTTCGGTCTACCTATTTCAAAACGATCCACTTTCCCGCCTTCGTGGAGCCTTCCCTTTTAATAACACCATGAGCTCTTAATTTTTTCATGTGATAGCGCACGCCGTCAAAGGAAATACCTAAATATTTCGCAATTTGTCTTGTTGTAATTCTCGGCTCCATTTCAATCAATTCAACAATCTGATCCGGAATAGGCTTCTCAATTTCTATTTTTTGAGTAGTTTCTTGGATAGTTTTACCATTAAACTCTTTCAAAAACTCTGAATTTGTTTCCATCACAGCATTGGTTTAGTTATCTTCTTCATCTCAATTTATTGTTTTGTTCATTAAAATATCCATTAAAGACACTACTCCTCAATGGATATTTTATAATTTTATTTACTTGAATCTTTAGGACATCCCTGCAAGCCAAAATAACCGCCATCATCATAGTTTTTATTATATTCTATTACGAGCTCCTCTTTTAGATGACTGTTTTGTATGCGTTCCTCAATTTTCTTCTTTTGCTTATTTCTCTCTAATGGATTTATGGTTTGCCTTATACCGTCAACTACCGAATCAAAAAGATGGTAAGGCATGCCAACACCAAGTTCGTCAACTCCCCAGCCAGCGAGCATACGCGTTCCGGAACACATCATTGAAATATTAATTGTATTTTTCTCAAACGGATATGAGGTGCATTCCTGACATATTGCCTGCATTCCTGCAAACTGAGCCTCTTTAATGTGACCATGGTGGAATGCATAGCCTTGTGCAATCCGCATCACATTATAAGGGTTAGAGACAATAATCGCCACATCAGGTTCTTGATCAAACATTTCAAGCGGCCCAACTTCTAAAGCATAAATGCCTTCCCCGCAATAAACCATTGATTTAGAAACTTGACGACTAACACATAGATTGTCATAAACCTTCGTAGTTAGTCTTGTTTTTCCAAACTCTTTTAGTGGTGGTGTCGGATATAAACCTAAAGCGTTAGCTGCCGATAGGCAAGCAAAGTTTTCAAGTTTTATCTTGTAGTCTTTGCCACGTGTTGCCTTGCTAACAGTGGTGCAGTAAGTCATTCTATTTTTGAGAGAATGAAATTCTGAATTTTCATATTCCACTTCATTAAAGAGAAACCTCACACCTACAACTTTTCTTTCAAGCCCAAGATAAGCATTGATCTTTTTTACGTTCTGTTCTATTTTTTCCATATTATCACCTCCTACCATATTATTAATTTAGATTGACGCATGCGTCCGCAATATCATCGTTTGTAATTGGTGGCAGTAGGCTATCAGTTGGCGAGAAATAATCTATTCTAATTAGCACAGTTTTGCATATCTATGAATTTTCAATTTGCTTTTCGTAAATCTTATTTCCTACCGTTTGAACGACCTGCACCATAAGATACAAAATTACTACCGCTGTGTATAGTACGGCATTGTTAAAGCTTTGATATCCATAATTAATGGCTATCGCGCCAATTCCGCCACCGCCTACGGCACCTGCAATAGTGGACCCTGCGATGTTATTAATAATCGCCAAGGTTAACGTAGAGACCATTCCCGGAATAGATTCTCTCACGACGATATAACGCATAATGTCAAAGTTGTTTGCCCCATAAGAGCGTGCTGCCTCTATAGTCTGCCGATCCACTGCATTGAATATATTTTCCAAATATCTTCCAATGAATGCTGTCGCAGCTAAAGCTAGTGGAATAATTACTGCATTAGGTCCAACAGAAGTGCCAATAATCGCTCGTGTTAAAGGAAATAATGCAACAATTAAAATTAATATCGGAATACTCCGTATAACATTTACCAGGAAGTTCGCAATTCTAAAAATTTTCTTGTTAGGATTCAAGCCATTTGGCGAATAAATGTAAAGAATGCTTCCCATAATAAATCCCAAAGCATAGCCGATTACTACAACAAGCAAAACCAATCGAATAGTTCCCAAGGTAGCGGGAATAACAAGCTGTTTTGTGAAATTCCACCAATCATTCAAATTATTAGCATTCATTCTACTTTTCCCCACCAGACATTTAAATCATCCAGATGCGTTGGAACTTTAGAAGCATGTTCTTTTGGCACTAATAAACGAAAGAACATAATCTTTTTCCCTTTCAAGGTATAACCTTTCGTATCATGAATGATAACATCAGTTGATAGCTTTCTCGATAGTTGTGAAACAATTTGTGAATCTTCCCTGTTCTCGACTTGTATATCAAACGCTTCCAAATCAGAATCGTTTGAATCAAAGCGCTTGAGATGAAACTCTTCACATATATGCTCCAAAGGCGTGCAAATTTCTTTAATTTGACCTCTTTCCAGAATC
This sequence comes from Aedoeadaptatus urinae, assembly GCF_900155585.1. Classification (GTDB taxonomy): domain Bacteria; phylum Bacillota; class Clostridia; order Tissierellales; family Peptoniphilaceae; genus Aedoeadaptatus; species Aedoeadaptatus urinae. The sequence goes on from NZ_LT707415.1 coordinate 167,105, forward strand.
ATAATACGATCGCATATTGAACGTATAACGTCCATTTCATGGGACACTACTATGATCGTCACCTTCAATTTTCTATTCAGTTCCAGAAATAAATTTAATATTGACTCTGTATTTTCAGGGTCCAATGCCGACGTAGATTCGTCTGAGAGAATGATTTTCGGGTCAGTAACTAAAGCCCTTGCTATGGCAACTCTCTGTTTTTGACCGCCTGAGAGTTCAGAAGGGCGGCTTTCCAGCTTGTCTTCCAATCCAACTAACTTAGCTATATTTTCAATCTTCTCTTTGATTGCATCCTGCTGATATCCCTTTATTTTCAAAGGAAGGCCAATATTCTCAAATACATTAAGGCGACTAACTAATGAAAAATGTTGAAAGATCATTCCGATATTTTTCCTAAAGTCGAGCAAGTCTTGATTTTTTAAGTTTTGAACCTCAATACCATCAACAACAATTTGTCCTGAGTCCACAGGGATGAGACCGTTCATACAACGTAATAGCGTAGACTTTCCGGAACCGCTTCTGCCTATAATTCCAAAAATTTCTCCCTCTTCAATCCGAAGATCTAAGCCCTTTAGCGCTTCAAATTCGCCAAAGCTTTTATGCACATTTTTTATATCAATCATGTCAAAAAGCTATTAATCTTCCCATAAAATTAGCGTTTCATCGTAATATTCGTTGAATTTATCTCTAAATGTCTCGGATTTAAATGCTTCCGATGCTTTCTTAACCCAATCCTTATCCTTGTCTTCTTCTCGAATAATCAGACCAGATTGAAAGTCCTTATTAGCCGGATCTTCAAATACATATTTTTTATGATCGAGGTTTGCATTCTTAATATCAGATGCATAGGCGATTAAAGCATCCACGTCATTAATACTACGAATCGTAGCGTTGATTTCAGTTTCAATGATTTCAATATTCTTCTTATTTTCTTTGATGTCTAGCAAATTATAGAAATTATCCTTCGGCTTATCTTGAAGAGTAATAAAGCCGGCGGCTTGCAACAGACGCAGACTACGGTCTAAGTTCGTCGGATCTCCAGGTACTGCAATTTTTGCTCCGTCCGGTATTTCATCTACTGTATCATATTTAGTGGACCATAAAGCGTTGACGCCATAGTAGATATAGGGTTCGACCATCATTAAATGTGCATTATTTTCTTTATTGAAAGTTTCCATCCAAGGCTTATGATTCAATATAACGCCATCGACCGAGCCCTCATTCAGTGCCGTTGCGGGCAAGTGATTTCCGTCATAGAGTACAGGTTCAACTGTATAACCATCTTTTTCCAATTCTTCTCCTAGCCATTTTACAATTGGTTCGCGAATAGACATCGTACCAATCTTTATGGTCTTCTTCTCTTCCGGTTCTTTCTTGGAATTGCATCCTACCAAAAGGAATACACTCAATAATAGTAGCGTGCCAAGTTTTAACAAATGTTTTCTTTTCATAACATCCTCCTTAAAATATAATCTAGAGCCAGGTCATTTTAATAGAAAAATCTCTAACCCCGATAATATCGTAACAAAATAAGGTCGCTTATGGGATGGTTATTGTGAAATTCTATACTCACTTGTCGGCAATAGAACATATATATAAAAGTGCGATTATCCTAATAATAATCGCACTAAAACAATAATATAACTGAAAACTAGAAAAACTTAACTAAGCTTCTTACTTCGATGCCTTCCAATCGATTCTTACCAAACTCAGTACCGTAAAGAGCAGACTGCTTCGGTGGCTGTAGCCGGTGTATTTCGGCTCCCAGTCCTCGGTGAATTTGCTCTTGTAGCTGCGCAGGCCTTCGAAGGAATAGACAGAGCTTCCGAATTTAAAGACGAAGTAGGCGAGCTTTTCCTGCAAAAAGCTGTGCTCGTTAATGCCCACATTGGCCAGGGGCGCCATGCCCAGGTCGAAGGCTTTCTTGCCTTCTTCCTTAAAGTGCATAAACAGATTCAAAAACATAAAGTCCATGGTGCCGGCCGGAGCATCCTCCGGATCGTAGCGCATGAGATCGATGGTGGCCCAGCCTTTTTTGTACACGGGCATGAGATTGGCGAAGGCAAGAATTTCGCCGTCTTCGTCCTTCACCACGGCTATGGGCGCGCGGTTTAAATAGTCTTCGTCGAAAAAGCCCAGGGAAAAGCCTCGCTCGCCACGGCCTTCCATCCATCTGTCGGATATGGTTTTTAATGTGACCATGGTCTTCTCATCGAAGGGAGGGTGCAGGATGTCGAAGGCCATGTTTTCTTTTTCGAATTTGTTCAGCACATTGCGAAAGGCCTTTTTACTCTTGCCCTCCAAGGTAAAGTCTTCCAGGTCCACCACGGCTGTTTCGCCGAACTTCATAAAGTGGAAGCCGTAGTCGTGGAGCTTCATGATGAGCTCCCTCGACACCTCGTAAAAGACCACGTCGTAGCCCAGCTCGTCGGCTTCCCGTAAAAAGGCGCTGACGCAGTCGTCCATGTACTCAGCATTGCCCATGGGTCCGCCCATGACGATGACCTTGTCCCCGGCGGTCCTCAGCTGAAGGGCACACATGTCCTCTCCCTCCACCTGATACCAATACAGGTCCTTGTCCCTTAGGAACACGAGCCCGGCGTCCATATCGCCGCCGTAGGCCTTCAGAAGGGCTTCCACGCGGTCCGTGTCCGCCTCTTCTCCCACCGTCTCGCCTTCGCCGCGGACGTAATTGAAGATGGCGTAGAGGACGCCGCCCATAATGAGAAGCACGATGCTGATGCGCAGCCAGTTTTCCTCAAAGGGCAGGACGAAAAATTCCCGCGCCTTTAACAACAGCCGCATGCCCTTGGCTTTGTTGGCGATGGAAAGCAGATACATGGTAATAAAGACCAGGGCGATGCCCAAGTCGATGAGCAGGCTTTCTCGCCGATAGATAAATTGTTTTCGGTAAAGGTCGCGGCGCGATGCGATACTCAACACCGTGAGCAGAATTAAATAGGCATAAGTAATGAAGCCGAAGCCCGTCATAATTGCATAGACGAAGGTGAGGGCCAAAAAGAGCAGGGTGGGCCCCATGGCTTTTTTCTGCCGCTCCACGTGAATCCGCCCGAGGAAGATAAATACCAGCCCCAAAAGGATGCTCGGCGATTGGTACAAAATATTGGCGCGGATGGGATTGAGCTTCGCCAAAAGCTTAATGTTATTGACCTTGTCGGGAATCGTCGCCGATAAAATCATAAAGATGCCGAAGATGTACATCATAAAGGAACAGAGGTCGTGGCCGATGGATTTTGCAAATTCCGCCGGCAAGCCGTCGTTTTCCGCATTAAAGCTGCGGCCGAAGTGCTTGATAAAAAAGTACAGGCCGATAAAAAAGGGCACCACATAGTAAAAGAGGCGGTACAGCAAGAGCCAGGCCAGGACATTTTCGTAGCCGATGCCTAAATTCCCCAGACCCACGAGAGTCATCAGGTCGAAGGAACCCAGACCACCAGGCATAAGAGAGACCATGCCGATGAGATTGGTGGCGACGACGACGGTGAACACCTCCGCCGGGTGAAAGGTCTGTCCCATGCAGCGACCGATGATTAAAAAGGTGCCGATAGCTCCCACCCATTCGAAAAGAGAGGTCAACAGCAGCTGCCACTGTGCCCAATGGGGCACTCTTTTTTTATCCTCTTTTTTTCGATTGGAAAACAAAATCACTGCCGGGGAATAGATCACGCCGCCGACGAGCCAGGGCATGTAAACCATGGCCGTGGAATCCCGATGAAAATACAGATACACCAGGCCCAGCAGGCTAAGCACGGAAATGCCGATGAGGTAATAGAAATAGGTTTCAAGAATCACCTTCACCATTTCGACCTTGTCTTTTTTTCTGCCGTAAAAGTAATTTCTCAGCCCCATATTGATCAAGCCGCCGAAGCCGATGAGATTGTTCATGGTGTTGACGGTGTAGCTGGTTTCGTAAATGGTGCGCTTCTTTTCCTTGTTGTCGATGAGGCGGTTAAAGATCACGTCGTAATTGACCATGGGTACCACGGCGAGAATCCCCACCACCAGCATGAGCGCGACATTGAGAAGGGGAACGCCGCTCAAGGTGGAGACCACCTTGTCGTAGGAAATTTCCTTGGACAGGCTTTTAAATTCCACGACGACGAGAATAAACACGCTTAGTATAAACAGGGGCTCCAGGTATTTTTTTAAATTGTCGAAAAGTTTTTTCATGACGCTCCTTTTAAAAAGCTGATGACGATGTCGTTAAAGGACTCGGCATCGGTTCTCACCAGATTATGGCCCTGATCCGCCACTTCCACGTAGCGACAGCCGGGAATCAGAGAGGCGATGTGTTTTGAATGCGACGTTTCCACCACGTCCTTGGCGCCGACGATGACCATGGCCGGGCAGTGTAATTGCCTCAGGCCGTCTACGGGCAGGTCCACGTCCTTCACCAAAAGCTTCGCCCTCAGCTTCACATCTTTAAATTTTTCGGACAGTTTATTTAAGGCCACCCCAGCCCCGTATTGCACATAGGATAGGATTCGACTAAAAAGCTTCGTGCCCCGAAACAAGAGATTGCCCGAGTTTAAAACCAGCTTGCTTACATAGCTCGGGTAAAGGGCAGCGAAGGTCATGGCCAAATTGGCGCCGTCGGAAAAGCCGACGATGGAGGTTTTTTCCACGCCCAAGGCGTCCAAGGCCTGTTTCGTGTCCCGGGCCATGAGTCTGAAGCTTAATTGCTCGCCTCGATTGTTACTCCTGCCGTGAGCGCGACTGTCGAGAAAGATCAGTTGAAAATAATGCTTAAAGGGCGCCACCTGATAGCGAAAGAAGCGACTGTTGCCGCCGTTTCCGTGCAAAAATAAAACCGGCTTGCCCTCGCCGATGACGGTATAGAAAATATCCGTCCCATCGGCCATTGTAAGATATCCGCTCGTCTTCATACTGCGCCTCGATTGCTTATTTTATTAAATGAAAAAGACTTTCGTCTCGATTTCTATTATAGTCTTTGCGCAAAAAAAGAAAAGGCATCTTTCCATAGAAGAAAATTACCTTTTCTTTGATTTCTCTATTGCTTTGTTCTCGCTAAGGGATCAGCTGAAGTCCTTTAGGGAATCGTCCACCAAGACATTTTCCAAGGGGGTCTTGTATTCGGAATCGCTCATGTACTTGCCCAGGGCTTTTCGCACCCGTGTGGTGGAGGCGATGGTGCCCATGCCGGCGATGCAGCCGCCTTCGCAGGCCATGCCTTCCAACAGGTATCCGTCTTTTTTGCCGGCCTTGGCCATTTGCAGCATGCGAATGCATTCCTTCAGGGAGTTGGCTCCTTCGATTTTAATATTGCGCTCGGGATCGATGCGCTCGGCCACTTCCTTTACTGCTGCGGCGACGCCGCCTGCCATGGCATAGCCACGGGCCGAGGAGGAGGATTCTTCCTCTTCTTTTACCTCTTCGATTTCGGAGGGCTCGATGTCTTTGGCGACAAACATGCCCATGAGCTCTTCAAAGGTAATGACGAAGTCTACGTACTCCTTGACTTCACTTGAAATGGCTTCCACCTTTTTCGACGTACAGGGGCCGACGAAGCACACCAGGGCGTCGGGATCCTTGCGCTTAATGTGCTCTGCCGTATAGCGCATGGGGCTGCCCGAGTCGGAGACGTAGTCCTTCAGCTCGGGGAACCGATATTGAATCAGGAGGGTCCAGGAGTGGCAGCAGCTGGTACCCATAAAGGGGATTTTTTCCGGCACGCGCTCCAAATATTCCTTGGCCTCGTGGAGGGTGGTATAGTCGGCACCGAGTCCCACTTCCACCATGTCTTCAAAGCCCAATTGTTTTACGGCGGCGCGGATTTGCTCCGGCGTGGTGCTCGCGCCGAATTGGCCGATGTAGCTGGGCGCGGGGATGGCGTAAATGCGCTTGTTCTTTTCCTTCAGGGCCTTGACCAGCTGATAGATCATGGTCTTGTCCCCGATGGCACCCCATGGGCATTGCACGACGCAGCGGCCGCAGCCGACGCACTTGTCGTGATCGATAATGGCACGGTCTCTTTCGTCACTGCCGATGGCATCGACGCCGCAGACCGAGGCGCAGGGGCGGTCGTATTCCACAATGGCGTGGTAGGGGCAGGTCCGTTTGCAGCGGCCGCACTTCACACACTTGTCCTGATCAATGACGGCGCCGTTTTTGCCGATGGACACGGCGTTGACGGGACAGACGTTGGTGCAGGGATGGGCCATGCACTTGCGACAGTTATCCGTCACGAAAAGCGCGCGGGTGGGGCAGGATTCGCAGGCGAACTTAATGACGTCCACCAGGGGCGTCTCAAAAATGCTGGTGGCCACGTCTACATCGTCGAAGCCCTCGGTCACCTGTATGTACTCGTCGTAATCACGCAAGTTCATACCCATGGCCAGGCGAATCATTTCCTCGACGATGGCGCGCTTTCTAAATAAATCCTCACGATCCTCCGGGGACGTGCCGGGATACAGGCGGTAGCCCACGGTTTCCAATTCATGCAGCGGTGTATCCGCATAAGCCATCTTCGCCACTTCGGCAAACACCCGACGGCGAAGACTCATTATACTGGCGTAACTCTCTTTCACGTTTCCTCCTATTATTCTGATAATTTGCCGGCGCGGGACAAAATCATTTCCGAAATAACTTGGGGCTTTGCGGATGTGATCAATTCGCCGTCGATTTCAACGACGGGAACGTGATCTAAGCCCTTTTCCTTGCAGACGTTTAAACAATTCAGGTGAACAATCTCCAAGCCGCCATCGCGAAAATAGCGCTTTTGAAGATTTTCCAAGGCGTCAAGCATGGCGCTCGAGCCCATCATCGTACAGCGGGAACCGACACAGACTTTGACTATCATAGACTCTCCTTCTGTTTTCCTACTGAGGGCTCTTGTTGACGATGGAGCGAAAGGCCGTATTTCTGTCCAAGGCTTCGTAGACGGGCAAGCTGATCAAGGTGCAGATGATCACTTCGCTGGCCGCTACGGAAAGGCTCATGGTCAAAAATCCGACGAAACCGCCGCCGAAAGCGAGAACTAACTCAAAACCGATAATCCACGAGAATAGGGCGGGCATAAGACTTGCCACCCACTTCTTCTGGAGCTTACACATAAAATACAAGCTGATCGCCGTGTGGAAGGTGCCGAAAAACAAATCGTACAGACCCAGGGGCGAGCTTATATTCGAAAGGAAGACGCCGAGGACGATGCCCGGCGCGAAGGCGGGATTGTAAAAGGCCAGGAGGTTCATAATTTCCGACACGCGGAATTGAACGGGGCCGTAGGAAATAGGTGCGAAGACCACGGTGAGGGCGTAGTAAACCGCCGCCAATACCGCCGTCGTCGCGATCCAATGGGTGCTGATTTTATTCTTCATAGTTTTTTCCTTCTTCTACTACTCGATTGCTGTGGGCCAAGCGGGACGCCGCCGCGGCGGCGATGGCAGCGACCATGTCGTCGCTGAAGGTGGTGACCTCTTTGCCCTTCATCTTGTCTAATTTATCGATAATGCCGATTTTCTTTTTGTCCAAAAAGCCGAAATTCGTGAGGCCGATGGAGCCGTAAATATTGACGATGGAAAGGCTCATCACCTCGTCGATGCCGTAAAGGCCTTCGTCGTTTGCAATAATGGTTTGAATGGGCTCGTCGAAAAGCCCCTGATCCACGGCCTTGTCGATGGCGAGCGCCGTCAAGACGGCGTGAATGGTTTCTCTCTTTCTGAGCACCGCCAGCACGTTTTCTTCGCACATCTCCATGGTAATGGGGGCGTACTCGCTCTGCAGCCGGTAGACGATTTCGGCAATATCGGAAATCTCTACGCCTTTTTTCTTCAGCGCCTCAATGGTAATTTCATAAAGGCGCTGCATGTCGTAGTTATACATGGTTACCTCTTTCTGTTATTTTATTTTCGCCTGTTGTCTCGCCGGCGGCGATACTTCGCCGGGCCCAGGGCCGCCGTCAGGGTCGCCAGTACCTGAGGCAAGAGGGCGCAGACGGCATAGACCGCCGGGGTCTGCTCCAGACGCAACAGACTCACTGCCGCCATTTGGGGCAGCATGGTGACATCGGCGGGAAAGCGCCACAGGGAGCGAAAGGCGCCCCGCATAAAAGCTTCGTTGCCGCCGCCGTAATAGGCGATGGCGAGGAAAAGCCCCCAAATCAAGGCGGGCAAGAGCAATATCAACAGGCCGTCGGTAAGTCCCTTTACATTCATAAATTTCCCCACGAAGAGATAGGCCGCAATCGTAAAGATGACGGGAATCAGCCTGAGGGCAAAGTAATCGTACACCACGCCTTCCAATGCAGAAGACAGGTGCAGATAAATGAGAAGGACGGAAAAGATCAGGATGAGTAAAAACTGACCCAGGGCGAAAATGAGCAAATTATTGCGCATTGGTGGCCCCCTGACTGTCCAATATGCCTTTTAAGCCGTCGGTAAAGGCGGTGGTGCCGTCGGCAAAAATCCAATAGGCCTCTACGCCGTCCAGACTGTCCACCAGAGCGCGCCCCTTTTCGTAGGGCATGCAGAAGACCGTGGTGGAAAGAAAATCCGCATAGCCGCTGTCTTTGGTGACGATGGTCACGGAGCGGGCATGATCCGCCGGCATGAGTGTGTCGGGATCGATGAGGTGGTGATAGTGCTTGCCGTCGACGATGTAATAGCGTTGATAGTCGCCGCTGGTCACCACGGACATGTCGTTAATGTAGAGAATGTCTTTCATGTTGTCGTCCGCCGTGCCGTCGCCGGTAATGGCTTCGGGATCCTGCAGACCGATGCCGAAGGCGTCCCGGTCCGCCTCCGGTGCGGAGCCGATAATTTTTACATTGCCGCCGGCGCTGATGAGGGCAGTCTTTACGCCGGATTCTCGAAGTTCTTCGCCGATGAGCTCCGTGGCATAGCCCTTGGCCACGGCGCCCACGTCGATCTTCAGCTTGGGATCTTTGATTTCCACGGAATGATCCTCATCGTTCAGGACGATGTCGTCGATATTCGTGTGCTTGCTCGCTTCCTTGAGCTCTTCCATGGGAGGAAGCTTCGCATCGGGCAGGCCTTCCTTCAAGACCTCGTCGTCGGGGCTCCGGTCCACCTCCGGCACCACCTCATAGGCGTCCCGATAATCTTGCCAAATAGAGGTGACGGCGCCGAAGGCGATATTCGTTTCTCCGTACTTTTTATATTCCTCCTTGGAAAAGCGCAGCAGGTCGTACAATTCTTCGTCTACCACGACCTTGCCCTTGCCGGCCTGATCGTTGACGGCCTTCACATTGACCAGGCCGTCGTAATTTTTAAAGCCGCTGTAGAGACGGTCCAATTCCTGATAACGCTTATGGATTTGTTCAAAGGTTTTATTGGCGCTCTCTTCATCGGGGGCGTAGACAATGGCGCTGACCACCGTATCAAAGGTATCGTAAAAGGTGGTTTGAAAGCGGGAGGTTTCGGCCGCTTCGCCGGCCTGCGCCTCTGTGTTATTGCTCGGTTTATTTTCTGCCTTATTCTTTTGCCCGCAGCCCGATAAAAGGACCAGGGCCGCCATCCATAGGGCCAGTAATTTTTTCATATATCCTTCTCCCTCGCCGCTTAAAAATCCGACGAAACATAGAAAAAGAACGGGGAATCCGTCCTTTAAATTCGAAATAAACGATTCAAAACCCTAGCCACTCGAATCATCCGGTCGAATGGAATGGGTGCTCTCTTCTTATTTTATAAAATTGCACCTTTTTTGACAAGCCCCTCCCCTAAATACATTGCAAAGCCACCTCACTTTTTTATTTATCTTTTTACTGTTTTCAACCGACGAGACGATCCCCGTGATATAATTTTTTTAACAAAACACAAGGCGGTTTGCTATGAATTTCTTATCTGAACGGCTGAATATTTTTAAGGATGTAGACCGAGAAATCATCGAAGATCTCTCTGATCAAATGGTAAAAATAAATACCGAAACAAATTCCCTGCTCTTTCAAGAGGGCGATGTTTTGGATTCCGTTTACATGATACAAGGCGGCCAATACGCACTGTTTAAGCTGAACGGATCCGGCGATCAACGGGTCATCTTTACACTGGGTCCCGGCGAAATTTTAAACTACCCCGAGCCCCGGCCCCGGCCGATTTCCATCGGATGCCGCGTTATCTGCGGAGGCATCATTTATAAATTGGAACAAAAGGCATTGTCTCGGGCCATGAAAAAAGATCCCGTCCTCGCATTAAATACCATCGATATTTATAATCTGCGCATGCGCCGGTTGTATCGCCAACTTAAAAACTCATCGGGCTTCGTGCGACTGGATAAGCGCATCGCCGCCAAATTGTGGAAGCTTTCGAAAGATTACCCCGCCCCTCATCCCGAAGGTGTCGCCATCGACTTAAAGATCACCATGACCCTTCTCGCCGAATTAATCGGCGCAAGCCGCGAAAGCGTCTCGCGGAGCATCAAACCTTTACTGGATCAGCGACTTGTTATCCAGGAAAAAGGATACTTTATCGTGCCCGACCGCCGACGCTTGGAGGAATATTTTAAAAGTAACGATTAATTTTTCACTTTGTGACTTTTCTCACGGAATAAAAACTGACATCCCTCTACTATAGAAGTGGAAGGATGTTTTTTTGTGTCGTTTTGATTGTTTATTCACGAACCGACATAGGAAGGAGTCATTATGGGATATAAATTCAGTCTGCCTTCTTTAAACGCACTGCTAAAGGAGCTGTCAAAAGACTATTTGATCTTTGCCCCGAAGCGTTTTGAAGGCCAAGCCCCCTATTCGGATCTCGACAGTATCCGTTACGGAGAAATCGAGGGCATCGAAGAGGCGGAGCTCGAGAAAAAAAGTCACTACTCGATGAAAGAAGTCTTCTACCCCATCAGCGAGACGCTGTTCTATTTTACGGAAAACACCGTCACGGAGTCGGAACCGCAATTCGACAAAGAGGCTCTGGTGTTTTTACGTTCATGCGACTTACATAGCGTCAAGCGCTTGGACGCCATTTATCTCGAAAACAAATTCGCCGATCCTTATTACAAGCGGCTCCGGGAAAAGATGAAATTTGTCTTAATCGGTTGCCCCACAGCCTACGACAATTGTTTCTGCGTGGATATGGAAACCAACAAAAGCGATAATTACGCCGCCTCCATCGATCGCGACGGCGATTTCTTTTACATGGACGTTCAGGACTCGGCCCTCGACGAGATTTTTGAGCGCCACAGCGAAGAAAATCTCCTCGTGGAGCCCCTCTACGTCACTGAAACGCCGACTCGCGTCGAATTAAGCGATGCCATTGATCCGCACAAGGTGATGACGAGCAAATTTTGGGATCAGTACGACAAGCGGTGCATCGCCTGCGGCCGCTGCAATTTCGTCTGTCCCACCTGCACCTGCTTTACCATGCAAGATCTGTTCTATCAAGACAACGGACGTGCCGGCGAAAGGCGCCGCGTCCACGCATCCTGTATGGTGGACGGCTTTACCGATGTGGCAGGCGGAGGCAAATACCGCGACAAGCACGGTCAACGCATGCGTTTCAAAACATTGCATAAGGTCTACGATTTCAAAAAACGGTTCGGCTATCACATGTGCACCGGCTGCGGCCGCTGCGACGATGTCTGTCCGGAGTACATTTCCTTTTCCACCATGGTGACGGAGGTTGCCTCCATGACAAAAGACAAGGAGGATGAAAATGCGTAACGAATACCTCCCCTTCCCCTCAAAAATTGTAGATATTATCGAGCACACGGCCGTGGAGCACACCTTCCGCGTCGAATACACCGGCGACGTGCGCCCGGGTCAATTTTTCGAAGTGTCCATTCCCCGCGTCGGCGAAGCGCCGATTTCCGTTTCGGGCATCGGCGAAGATACCATCGACCTCACGATTCGCAAAGTGGGCAAGGTAACCGATGAAATCTTCGATCTCCTTCACAGCGATCGATTGTTTTTGCGCGGCCCCTACGGCAACGGCTTCGATGTGGATCTTTACAAGGGCAAGGAGCTTCTCGTCGTCGCCGGCGGTACCGGGCTCAGTCCCGTGCGCGGCGTCGTGGATTATTTTGCCAATCATCCGGATGAATGTCAGCACATCTCCCTCGTCGCCGGGTTTAAGTCCCCTGCCGATGTGTTGTTTTTGGCGGATCAAATCCGCTGGCGCGAAACCGTCAATCTTATTCTCACCGTCGATGCCTTGGACTGCGACCCCGGCGACATGACCTGCGAAATCGGTCTGGTAACCGAGCACTTGCCCAGCTTGAAAATCGACAATTACGAGGAGGCCGCGGCCATCGTCGTCGGCCCGCCGATGATGATGCACTTTACCTGCCTGCAGCTGCTGGAGCTGGGATTTAAGGAAGAAAACATCTGGATCAGCCAAGAAAGAAAAATGTGTTGCGGGATCGGTAAATGCGGTCACTGCAAAATAAATGAAAGCTACGTCTGCACCGATGGCCCCGTCTATAATTACACCGCGGGCCGCCATATGTTCGATTAAGGGGGCTATGATGAGTCACGATTACAACGCTCTAAAAATGCGTAAAAATGCCTTCCGCGTTACGAAACGGCGCGGAATTACCGCCATCCGAATTCGCGTACCCGGCGGCCACATTACGGGCGAGCTGCTGGGCCAAGTTCAATACATCGCCGATACCTTCGGCAACGGCGAAGTCCACATCACCTCTCGGCAAGGTTTTGAGATTTTAGGGATTCCCTTTGAAAAAATGGATGAAGTCAACAAGGCCGTGCAACCCTTAATCGACAAGCTGGACATCAATCAGGATGTTCGGGACGAGGGCTACACCTCCTCGGGCACGCGAAACATCTCCGCCTGTATCGGCAACCGCGTCTGCCCCTATGCCTGCTACGAAACCACCGGTTTTGCCACGCGCATTGAAAAAGCCATTTTCCCACACGATCTTCACTTTAAGATCGCCCTTACCGGCTGCCCCAACGACTGTGCCAAGGTTCGTATGCACGACTTCGGCATTATGGGCATGACGGAGCCTCAGCTCGATAAGGATCGCTGCGTCGGCTGCGGCGCCTGCGAAAAGTATTGCCGCAGCAAGAGCGTTCAGGCCATTAAAATGGTAAACGGCAAACCGGAGCGCGATCCCGACAAGTGCATCGGCTGCGGCGTCTGCGTCGTTTACTGCCCCATGCGCGCCTGGACCCGCTCGAAGGAAAAGTATTATAAGCTCACCCTTCTCGGCCGCACGGGCAAGCGCAACCCGCGCCTCGGCGAGGATTTCATTAAATGGGCCGACGAGGACTCCATCATTAAAATCATTAAAAACACCTACAGCTATGTAGAAAAATACATCGATCCCAACGCGCCGGCACGAAAGGAACACATCGGCTACATCGTGGACCGCACCGGCTTTAATGTCTTTAGAGATTGGGTCATGGAAGGCGTCAATCTTCCCGATAAGGCCATCGTCTATACGCCTATGTATTGGAGCGGCGTTCACTACGACAAAACCCACACCGGCCGTATTTAAGGAGGATCTATGTTTCAAGAAGATATTAAAAAATGGGCGGAGGCCTCCAAAGGCAAAGTAAATTTATTGAAATCCAATCCGGCGGGGTATTTCATCGCCTCCATGCTCGCCGGTTTTTACGTCGGCTTCGCCATTTGCCTCGTCTTTACCATCCAAACCCTTATTCCCGGCGCACCTACCAAGGTGATCATGGGCTTTTGCTTTTCCATCGCCCTGACTCTCGTCGTCATCGCCGGCGCCGAGCTTTTCACGGGAAATAATATGGTGATGACAATCGGGCTGACGCAAAAAGCCATTCCCCTTTCCGCTGCTTTAAAGCTTTGGGCTGTCTGCTGGATCGGAAATCTGGCAGGCTCCATCCTATGCGGTGCGCTCTTTGTGGGAGGCGGCTTTACTGCAGGGGATGCGGCGGAGGTCTTTACAAAGGCGGCCCTCGCAAAAGCCGAGCTCGCATTTCTTCCCCTGGTCTTGCGTGGCATATTATGTAATATTCTCGTATGCCTCGCCGTATGAGGCTCCGGACGCATGGCCGACGGCGGCGGGAAAATCTTCTATATTACCCTCTGTCTCGCCACCTTTATTATTATCGGCTTCGAGCACAGCATTGCCAATATGACGCTCTTCTCTATCGGTCTATTGGCGAAATCCGCCGTTCCCCTCACCCTTGCCGGCGTCGTTCATAATCTCGTCGCCGTGACCTTGGGCAATATGATCGGCGGCATCTGCTTTGTCGGTCTGCCCTACGCCCTCATTGCAAGAAAATAAAGCAAAGAACCTCCGAAGGACTCGGAGGTTTTTTCATGCAAAAAAAGCCGAGGAAGCAAAAGCCTCCTCGGTTTTATGATTTTTCGACGCGATGTTTTGGCGTTTACCAACCGCCGCTGGCGCCTCCGCCGCCGGAGGATCCGCCGCCGCCGAAGCTACCTCCGCCGCCAAAGCCGCCGCCTCCGCCGAAGCCGCCGCCTCCGCCGAAACCGCCGCCGAAGGGGATGAAGATCGGGCCGCGATAGCCGCCTCTTCCTCCGCCGCCTCGGCGATTGTTGCGCCGGCCGAAGATCAGCACGATGAGAATGATGATAATCGCCAGGCGAATCACATCCGCCAGCTCGGCTGCCTCGCTTTCAGAGGCTACGCCTTCGGTGACGGCATCTTTGCCGTCGACGGTAACTTGGTATTCTTCTTCCACTTTCGAAAGAATTTCGCCGAAGGCCACGCGGATGCCCACTTCGTAATCGCCGTCTTTAAAATAGGGCACCATGTCGTTTAAAATGTCCTTGGCCACCATGTCGGGAATGGCGCCTTCCAAACCGTAGCCCACTTCGATTTTAAACTTCTTATCTTCCATGGCGATCAGGAGCAGGACGCCATTGTCCTTTCCCTTCGTACCGATGTCCCATTTGTCGAAAATATCCACCGCCGTCTCTTCGATGGTTTCATCCTCGGGCAAGTGATCCAAGACGCAGACCACCACCTGGGCTCCCGTTTGCTCGAAGAGGGACTCGTTAGTCCTGATGATGTCTCTTTTCGCCTCATAGCTCAACACCCCGGCCTCGTCGTAGACGTAAAAATCCCTCGTGGCATCGGGGACCTTGGATGCAAAGACGGGCAGAGACAAAAAGCACAGGGCCAGAGCCAATAGAAACAGGCGCTTTTTCATGGCTCCGACCTAAAATTTAACCTCGGGGGCTTTTTCGGCACCGGCTGCCGCTTGGAAGTACTCTCTTTGACTAAAGCCCAGGAGCTTTGCCACCATATTGGTGGGGAAGCGCTTCACCGATTTGTTGAAATCGGCCACGGCTTCGTTGTAGCGCTTGCGCTCTACGGCGATGCGATTTTCCGTGCCGGCCAGCTCCGCTTGCAAATTGGCGAAGTTGCTGTCGGCTTTCAGTTCGGGATAAGCTTCGGCGACTACATTGATGTTTTTCACCGCTTGATCCATTTGCTCGTTGGCCGCAGCGTATTCCTTCGGCGTGGAAGCGGCCTTGACGGCACTCCGCGCTTCGGTGACCTTCGTAAACACATCTTCTTCGTGTTTCGCGTAGCCCTTCACCGTTTCAACTAAATTAGGAATGAGATCCGCCCGGCGCTGCATGGTGTTTTCCACTTGGGCCCAGGCTTGGTTCACGTCTTCATCTTTTACTTGCAGCTTGTTGTACGTGGATCCGAAAATGCCGGCAATAATCAGCACGATCGCCAGTACGGGAATTAATTTTTTCATCGGTTCTCCTTTGCTCGTATGGTTGTAATCTTCAACGTTTCCATGGACGCATCCACCAAGGCCTCGATGTCTAAATTGGCCTCCGAGGCTACCATATCCTCTACCGTAGGACGAAGGCTCGGGTGCTTCGGCAAAAAGACGGTGCAACAATCTTCATAGGGCTGAATGGATGTTTCGTAGGTCTCGATGCGCTCGGCCCAGCGAATAATATCCACCTTGTCCATGCCGATGAGGGGGCGGAAGACGATGCGCTCCGCCACGTCGTTCATGACCGTAAGCCCGTCGATGGTTTGGCTCGCCACCTGACCCAGGTTTTCTCCGGTGATGACGCTCTTGTAGCCGTGCTCATCCGCCAGGCGATTGGCGATGCGCATCATAAAGCGGCGGGAAAGCACGGTCATCTCCTCCGGCGGACAGTACTTGTTCAGCTCCTTTTGAATGGGTAAGAGATTCACGCTGTATACATTCACCTTAATTAAGTAGCGAGCAAGAATTCTCGCCAAATTCATGACCTTTTCCTCGGCCTGAGGCGAGGTAAATGGATAGGAGTGGAAATGCAGCGCGTCCACCTGCACGCCCCGCTTCGCCATTAAAAATCCCGCCACCGGCGAATCGATGCCGCCGCTTAAGAGGAGCAGGCCCTTGCCGTTGGTCCCCAGGGGCAGACCGCCGTAAGTGGGAATCTTTTTGTGATACAGATACATTTCGTTTTTAACATCCACATAGAGATAAAAATCCGGCTCGTGGACGTCCACCGCCAGGCGATCTGCGAAGTGATCCAGGATGACGCCGCCAAGATCCATATTGATCTCTTGGGAGTTTTTGAAAAAGGCCTTGTCGCTTCTTTTTGCCACGACCTTAAAGGTCTTATACTCCGGCTGCTCCTTCAGAAGCCGGTCGATATAGTTCACCGTCTCTTCCTTCAGTCGGTCCCAGTCCTTTTCAAAGGCCCAGCTCGGGGAAATATACACGATGCCGAAGACGAAGCGCAGACGGTTAATGGCCGTCTCTTCCACTGCCGGATCGATTTCCACCTGGATTTTCCCCATTTCCGACTCAATGGCTATATACCCGACATCGGATAAGCTACTCTCGATGTTTTGGATGATTCTGCGAATAAAGTAACGGCGATTGGCGCCCTTCAGCACCACCTCGCCCAGACTTAAGCTTAATATACGCTTCATTCTACCTCCTTATAATGGAACGCACGGTGTCCACCGCGTCCTTCAGCTCGCGAATAAAAATATCGATCTCTTCCGTCGTGGTCTCGCGGCTGAGACAAATGCGTATGGTCCCCTCGGCGAAATTATCCGACAGACCCAGAGCCGTTAGGATGGGATTTTTTCCCGTGCGATGGCTGGAGCAGGCGCTGGATGTGGAAATGTAGATTTCCTTTTCCTCCAGCATGTGCAGAAGCACCTCGCCCCTTGTGTCGGCAATACTGACATTTAAAATATAAGGGCTCGCCGGGGCGTGGCTGTTGATGGAAATGGCGTCTATGCTCTCGATACCCGCCCTTAAATGAGCCATGCGGGCCTCGGCAGCGTCGAGGGCGATGCCCTCTTCCTTCAGCGCGTCGAAGGCGGCGCCCAAACCGTAGATCCCCGGAATGTTTTCCGTGCCGCTACGCATGCCCATTTCCTGTCCGCCGCCGTAAATAAAGGGCTTCACGGATTTTTTCACCAGCAGCCCGCCGATGCCCTTGGGCCCGTGAAACTTGTGACCGCTGAAGGAATAAGTGTCGCAGCCCATGGCGTCGAAGTCTACCGGGAGCTTGCCCACGGCCTGCACCCCGTCCACGTGGACCTTCACCGTCGGGTAGGCCGCCTTAATCTTCGGAATCCATTCTTCCACGGGATTGATACTCCCGAGCTCGTTGTTCACGTGAAAGAGGCTCACCAGCACCGTGTCCTCGTCCACGGCATCCATGAGTGCGTCAAAGGGAATGTGGCCCGTTTCGTCGATGGCCACCTGGCGCAGCTCCATCTCCGACGCCTTTAAGACATTTAAAATGGATGGGTGCTCGATATTGGTGGTCACCACATTCTTGCCGCTTTTATTTTGGATGGCGGAGCGCAAAGCCGTGTTGTTGGACTCCGTGCCGCCGGATGTAAAGTACAGCTCGCCGCTTCGGCAGCTAAAATAATCCTTAATGCCCTCGCGAATGGCTTCTTTTTTCTTGCTCACGTCGTAGCCGAATCGATGCAGGCTGGACGGATTGGAAAAATCTTCCCTTAACGACACGGTCATGGCGTCGATCACCGATTGCCTCGGCCGCGTCGTGGCGCAGTTATCTAAGTAAATCATTTGAACCTCCTCGTCCTGTGGTATACTTGCCCCAGGAGGAAATCATGGCTTATTTCTTACAAATTTATTGTTCACATTACGGTCCCAAGGCGCGGCCCGTGGCCTACGGGCTTTTGGGAGAGGATATCTTCATCGGCACGGAATCGGCCGATCCCCTCGTCGATTGGTTCCTTCCCTTAAACCGCGCCTTAGAGTCTTTACCTATACAGAATACCCTATATCTCTTTCACGGGCAATTTGAAACGCGGATCCTTTGGCCTTTTTTAACAAAAAAAGCCCGGGAGCGACTGGAGGTGGCGGTGGATCTTTACGACGAAATCAAAAAGCGAACCGCCCTCGCCCCCCTTTCGTCCTATAAAATGGCTTCTATCGCCAAAGGCGCGGGCTACCTGAAGGACGTCATCGTCGGCGACGGCTTTTCGGAATTTTTCAAGGGTGCTACCCCTGATGAGGTCGCCCCGCAAATCGAAGACAATCTCCGCGCCATGGCCGCCGTTCATAGGTGTTACGAGGGCCTGAGGCGGCGCTTGCGCCGAGGGGAGCTTGAGATCCAAGGCTTTACCCTCCGCCCCTTTCAAATCGTGGGAAAAAGCGAAGGAACCATTGATCGCTACGTCCAATACGACGATCTCCTCTACACGGAGGAGGGTGGCCGCTTCACCCTGGATGCTCCGGCGACCCTTCTCCCCTACGACGAAAACCGCAAAGCCCTGGTCCTCGAAACCGATGCGCCCGTCGTGCAAAGCGTCGAGGTGCCGGAAGGCTATTTAATCTTTGCCTTAGAGGCTACCGTCTACTACGACACCATCCTTTCCCTCATTGAATGGCTCAGAGACAAGGGTCTGTCATCCATTTAATAGGGTGCCCGCGCGACGGGCATTTTTTATTTTCGGCACAAAAAAAGCCGAGCAAAACTCGGCTGATTTGGCAGGAGTAGTAGGATTTGAACCCACGACATTTGGTTTTGGAGACCAACGTTCTACCACTGAACTATACTCCTATAAGTGACGTTACTATAGTAACAGATATGACGGGCCTTTTCAATCCTCCTCTGCGGCGGATGAAAGGTGTCATGGTATAAAAAAACTGTAGCCGGCAGCTACAGCCCTCGAGTCTTTACTCAACTGGTGCCCAGAGCCGGAATCGAACCAGCGACACGCAGATTTTCAGTCTGCTGCTCTACCGACTGAGCTATCTGGGCTTATTGGTGGGCCCTCAGGGACTCGAACCCTGGACCTACCGGTTATGAGCCGGGAGCTCTAACCAACTGAGCTAAAGGCCCTCACAATTTGGCGGAGAAGGAGGGATTTGAACCCTCGCGCCCCGTGAAGGACCTACTCCCTTAGCAGGGGAGCCTCTTCAGCCACTTGAGTACTTCTCCTTATTGGCGGAGAGGGTGGGATTCGAACCCACGTGGGCGTGAACCCTAACGGTTTTCAAGACCGCCTCGTTATGACCGCTTCGATACCTCTCCTATTTTATGGTGATCCATCCGCGACTCGAACGCGGGACACCCTGATTAAAAGTCAGGTGCTCTGCCAACTGAGCTAATGGATCATAATGGCTGGGGCGACAGGACTCGAACCTGTGGAATGCCAGAGTCAAAGTCTGGTGCCTTACCGACTTGGCTACGCCCCAACAAAATTAATGGCGCACCTAGGAGGATTCGAACCCCCGACACACGGATTAGAAGTCCGTTGCTCTATCCTACTGAGCTATAGGTGCTCGTGGAGCGGGTGAAGGGAATCGAACCCTCGCAACCAGCTTGGAAGGCTGGGGCTCTACCACTGAGCTACACCCGCAGGTGAATATCGAAAAAACTCCCGGTACAAGAAATGGCCGAAACGGAGAACCACCTACCGCCTCTATCATTGAAAAAATTAAATGGTGGAGGAGAGTGGATTCGAACCACTGAAAGCTGAGCTAACGGATTTACAGTCCGTCCCCTTTGGCCAACTCGGGAACTCCTCCGAAACGTGCTTTCGCACTGGAGCTGATGGGAGGACTTGAACCCCTAACCTACTGATTACAAATCAGTTGCTCTACCAATTGAGCTACACCAGCACAGATTGACAAAATTAAGAGCTCGCTTTCAAAAAACACATAAGCGGTAACTTATGTAATGGCGACCTGGATCGGACTCGAACCGACGACCTCCAGCGTGACAGGCTGGCATTCTAACCAACTGAACTACCAGGCCAGGTTGGTGGGCGCAATAGGGCTCGAACCTATGACCCCCTGCTTGTAA
>NZ_LT707416.1:0-273141 GCF_900155585.1 Aedoeadaptatus urinae
ACTTTGACTTCGAAGACGCCGTCGGGAAGTTTGGTTCCCGGGGTGATTTCTTGGCCGTTGGTGATGAACTTAGCCGTGTAGACGGATTTGTCGACGACGGTTTCGGTACCTGCCGGGATGGCGGGGTTATAGCCGTTGGCTTTGGTGGTTTTTGCATCGGCGACGTTGATGGTCGGTGCGGTGACTTTTTCCCACTTGCTGCCTTTTTTGACGAGGGCGGAGATGACTTGTTGTTCGGTCTTGTCGCCCAGGGTCAGGCTGCCTTTGGCTTTGTCGGCATCGGCGACTTTGAAGGCGACGATGACGTACTGCGTCTTGTCGACGGTTTTGCCTTCATCGTCTTTGGTCGGAACGTTTTTGTCGTCCGGGTTGGTCGGATCGTCCGGTTTGTCCGGAACGTAAGGAATCACGGTTTCGTTGGAATATTTATCCGTATAAGTCGCATTATAAGTCGCCGTGTCTACGGCAGTCGCATCTGTCGGTACAGCGGGGTTCCATTTATCGAAGACCTTGCTTGGATCCGGAGTACTTTGAGCGTCTAATGCGACGGGTTTCAGTTTGGCGATTTCCGCTTTTAAGCTTTCGTTGTCATACTTTACGCCGTCTTTGACGTCGATGACTTTGACCTTTTCACCGGAGTCGTTGAAGCGACCGTTCACAGCGGCTGTTTGACCTTCTGCGGGTTGATTGGCATTAAAGGTCAGTCGCTTGTAGCCCTTGGGGACCGGCGGATACTCGCCGTTATCTCTATCGGGGACGAGAACGTCGGGTTCGTACCGCAGGCTGATAGTGGCATTTTTCTTGGGGTCGGGATCGGAAATGGACAAGGTGTATTCCTTGTTGTCGATGGTGACTTTTTCACCATTTACTTTTCCATCTACCTTATAGGCCACGCCGCTTTCTGCTGCATTTAAATCGTCTTCGTCAATTTGTCCCACAGTCTTTTTAAGATCTCGCATATTGACGGTGGCGGATTCTGCCGGTAAGGGCATAGCGACGTCGGTTAAGTTGTCCGAGGTGATGTTGGGCATGGTGCTGCCTTGAGCGGGCATATTTTCAGCCGCCAAGGGTTTTCCATAGGGATCCACGTACTTCACATCTACCATGGAGTTGGCCAGCTCCGTCAGATCGATTGTAAAGCTTAACTTTCCCATTTGACCTGTGGACGAACTCGTGGCGAATTGAACTCGGACACTAATACCTTGATCATATTCGGTTTCAATGGAGGCATTGCCTACCATGGTTCCATCGGTGGGCCAACCCACGGTAAATTCTTGGGTACCGTCTTTAGTAATGGTCGCAAAGTCTTGAACGACGTGTTCTTGTCCATCTGAGGTATTCCAACGGGCGGTAATTTTAAATTCACCATTGGGAAGGGCGGACCAGTCAAAGTCATTTGACCCTAAACCTGTTGTGTTTACGGTAATTTCGGTGTCCGGATTGCCGGGTGCCTTGACGGGTGCTCCGGCACGGAAAAATCCGGAGCCTCGTTTGGCTTGCGACTTCACCGCCGTCTTTTTACCTGTTTGCGGTACCGTAAAGTTAAAGATTTCTTTTTTCCCCTTAACCACGCCTTTTAATTCCGTTGTTTGTGCTTTGGGGGCCAGAGCCGCGCCGGCTGCAAGTACAGCGCTGTCAAAGCTTGTAAACAACATGACAAAAGCAAGGAGCAGGGAAAGCCATCTTTTACTTGTTTTCATGTTTCCTCCTTTCCGGGGGGCCGAAGCCGTCCCGGTTTCCTTTTTTCTTTCTTCTGTTTTTTGCCGATTTCTCTAAACGATGTTTTCCTACTTAATGAGGCATTTGTAGGGGTTGGTGACGTAGGTCTTGACGCCTTGGTCCTGTCCTTCTTGGCAGGTTCCCGAAATAACCAGGACGTCGCCGGATTGCAACTTATAGCCGTTACCGAAGGATGCTTTCACAAAGGTTCCCTTCGTCGGTACTTTCACTGTAACATCAGCACCTCTATCGGAACCGTCGGCGCCCAGGACCTTAATGGTCACGTCAGAGTTATCTCTATCGGCGGTCACCTTCATAAATTTTCTGCCTGCCCGTTGGCCTTTAATTTTAACCAATAATTGGTAGGTCTTTTGGTAGTCGACCGTCTTTACCGTCTCGTTGCCGAATTCGTCTACTGCGGTAATGGTAATGGTAGGATCTTTTCCTTCATTCACCGCTTGTCTTAAGATGGTGTTCAACAGATCGGCTTTGATCGTTGTTTCACCTTTGGTAACTTCGTAGTCAAATTCGTTCGTTTCCGTCATGCCTTGGTAGGCTACCTTCACGTGAACTTGGCGGCCTTCGGGGATTTCCGAAAGAACGGCGGTTAAGTCGATAAAGCGTCTGAATTTTTCATCTGTGGCTTTTGCAGGGTTAATTTCCGGGCCGGCGGCGTCGATCTTGACGTAGTTTCTGCCCGCTACGTCGGTTCCGCCAATGGCATTATCGCCATCTTTATTGGATGCGGAAGGAAGCATATCCGGTTGCTTGGACACGATGCGAATGATGTCGTCATTGGTAACACCGTCCAGAGGAATGGTCTTGGTTTGTCCCAAGGTGTCGGTACTTTCCATGGTGGTCTTACCGACGTCAACCCACTTGTTGTTGGCCTTATCCCACTTTTGTGCCACGTATTCCGTGCCGGGGGTGGGCTTGTTTAAGGTGGGGTTGGGAATGTCGAATTCCACGACGGGTTTGCCGTCTTGGGCATTGGGCACTTGTTTCATTCGATCCACCGGAGCGGAGGTGCCCTTTTCGTTAATGGTTACACGGCCTTCCGGACCTTCGATGTCTTTGCCGGCTTTTTCAACCACGTACTTGGCGACAATGTCTTGGCCTGCCTTTCCTGTCAGATTCAGGGTGCTGATAATTAACTTACCTGCATCGTCTCCGATACCTTCTTTGGCTGTAAGGTCGCCACCGTCATAGCTGCCGTCGGATTGTTTTGCAAGTACGACTTCCGTACCGTCGGCGACGGTGAGCTTAATGGCTTTGATTCCGGCGTTCTTTTCCGCTTCGCCCCAAGTGAGCTTGGCTTTAGTGTCGGTGTCATAGACATTGCTAAAGGCGGGCTTCGGAATATCCAGCGGCGTGGATGTGTTCCAAATGGTGTAGCCGGTCACTTCGTCCGTTCCATGACGATCGACGGTTGCAGACTTTCTGGATGTTGCGGAAGTATAGGCGTCAACATCGATGCTGTAGGCTTGGTTCTTCGCCAAGGGGTCGCCGTAAGGATTGCCTGCGTTTTCGTGTAAGTTCTTGGGCGCATTGGGATCCACCGTGGCGGCGGAGCCTTGCAAACGAAGGTAGGTCTTTAAGCCTAAATCGCCCCAGTTGGGTACTTTGAAGTTCTTGTAGGCATCTTCCATACCTGCGGGAACGACTGCCGATACATAGGACATCCGTTGGCCTAATTCGTCAAAGCCGGGCAGCTTCCACGTTAAGGTTTGATCCGTGCCGTCCCAATCTTTTAAGCCTGCATCGCCTAAGGGATAGTAGTTGGCGTTTTGGTGGACGGTCGGTGTACCGTAGTTCGTGACCGCTGTCCGTCTTAAAAGACCGATCTTTGCGGCTTTTTTCTTAGCAACATCAACGTTGTCCACGTACTTGCCATACGTACCTTGGGTCAGATCAATGTTCTTATAAGAGGCTACCACATTGATGTCGAAGAAGGGCCGGTAATTGGCGTAGAGGTGAATGTCCTTACCTTCTTCAATGGCTTTTTTGATTTCCGTGTAGCTCTTGTCAACATCTTGAGGACTTACGGCTACGGAATAGCCATTTGGTATATAATATGTGTTTTGAAGTTTGTTCAGGTCTTTCAACCATTCGGTTTTTTGCGGAATTCGCTTGGTTCCATTGGCCACAAGGCCTTGGGTAATTTCCCCGATCCGTTCATTGTTGTTCCCTGCAGCAAATTCAGAAGTAGCATCGTTCGTGTATCTCTTTGTAGTCCAACCTATGAAAGAGTTTTCCGGAATATTAAAGGTCTTGGCCTTGGTGTCGGTTACTTTATCTATTTCTGCTTGTTCGCCGGTCACGGGCACCTTGGGCAATTGTTTAATAATCAGGTTCCCCTTCATCTTAGACAAGGTGGCGCTGGAAACGGCGTCCAGAATCTTGTCGGTCTTGTCAATATCGGAAATAACAAGAGGTACCGTTATTGTTGTTTCAGCCTTGGGGTCGGCGGTGTTGTTGGAGTGAAGGATCAAGTTGATGCCTTCGCCGTAAACGGCATAGACCGTGCGGTTTTTGTCGATGGGCGAGTTGGCGTCAAAGATATAAGCTTCATTTTCGGCATTGGCCCAGTCGCCGGTTTCCTTAACAATTTTGTTGACGTCTTTCAGAGCGTTGAATTGTTCGGCTATGCTTTCATCCGCTTTGTCTACTAACTTCACGGTGGTCCAACCTAAAAGCTTCTTGCCTTGGGGGACGTTGATGTCGTACTTGTCGGGCATTTGTCTTAGCTTGAGCGCTTCTTTTTCAGCCTTGGCAATGGCGGCATCTTGGTTGTTGATGTCGTAAACTTTGCCGTCGTGATTTAACACGTTTTGGAAAGTTCTCTCGACTTCTTTTCCATCTATTGTTTCTTTTACTTTTACTGTTTTTGCATTTTCATTGACTTTGACATTGTCGCCTTCAAAGCCCGATGCTTTATAGTTGGCATTGGCTTGACCTGTTTCAATGTCGACAGCATATTCTTTACTTAATGGAGCAATTTTTCCAATAACATCTTTGTTGTCTTTTGATTTTACTCCATTAAGGTCGAAGTTGACTTTTGCCTGTACTTGTTCAACAACTGCCGGTTTTGATTCTTCTGCAAGAATATCGACATTTGTGTTTGTGAAAAGTAGAGGCATGTCTCTCTTCAGTTCAGGCATTGTAAATGTTCTCGGCGTTGTGCCGTCTGCTTGATTACCGGGCTTCGTCGTATCGAATTCATAACCTTTTGACTTAACATTGTTTACCACAACGTCTATTCTTGAGTCATCTTTGTTTGAAGTGTTACCCGGCTTTGCAATAATTGTTTGTACTTTTTGATCAGCCTTAGATTTTCTAATATTTACTTCAGCATTTTCGTAGGCTGTACGACCGGTGATGTTTTTATCTCCTAAGAAAATTTCATCAACGTCCGGTTTTTGGAATGTTGTTGTAACAGTTCCTGCTGAGTAAGTTCCTTGCCAGTCAAGAACGATTGGGTTTTTGTCTACTACATAATTAGCTTTATAAAATGTTGGTTCATTCTTGAAGTGCAGGGTTGCTTCTCCACCATCCGGATAGTTACCATATAAATATAGTTCTGTGCCGGCTTTTAATGTCATAGCCATGCCATTTTGTACAGTGTATTCATAGGCTAAACCCTTGTCTACGTTTAAGAAGTTTGAGCCTAGGAACATTTCAGTACCCATACCTCTAATTCCAAGACGCATCTCTCTATTACGTGATTTAGCTGAATTTCCAATCAAGCCAGCACCATAAGCAGTCTTAAAGTCAATCTTGATTTTATCGCCTGCATTTAGTGTTACGTCTTTTGTTAGTTTAAAGGTGTACTTATATTGTCCTGAAGCATTATCTGTTATTATTGTGGAGTAGAATGGGAAGTATTGAAGTCCATCATTTCCACCTAACAATTTATCCACTTTATCTGTATCTACATAGTATCTAACTGTCGTACCTTGACCGTTATTTAAAAGTGATTCAACCCCATCCAGCCAAGAATCAAGCGGTTGGTTTGTAGTAAGGTTCGTTTTTATACCTGCTTGTGCTTCAGCATCTCTATTGAAATCACTTGCGGCAACTTGTATGAAACCAAGGTCTGAACCTGGAAGGAAATTGATGTTCTCCTTTAATACTGCAACAGAACCTGTAGATGTAGGTTCTCCATTTGCATCCAGTCTACCACTTGTAGGAAGTCCATTGTTTGATGTCGAGAATATATGGGCGATCGTTCCCGAAGCATCTTTCGCCTTTAGCACCTCGAAGAATCTCTTGTCTACCGTTTGTCTATAGCCAAGCTTTCTTCCGTAAAGTTCATTGTTTGTAATGGCCACCTTGTTATAACGATGTCTTACTTCGATATAGCCCTTTTCCTTGTTATATAATACAGAAGATCCTGCAGCTCTAAAAGCTCTATCTGGAGTTACTGACGCACGTATTTCTCTTAAAAGATTTTGTTCGTAGTTATGCTTTAAAGGAACTATAGATGAGAAAGTATACGTTGAATAGTTACCTTTACCGGAACCTGCATCAGCGTAGCAAGCAACTTGTTTCTTATCTCTAGCCAACATCCTTATTTGAACTAAAGGTTCCTTTTTAAAGGAGTCTACACTTTGTCCTTCTTTTAATACTAGGTTTATTGGAACTTCATTAAGGGCAGCTGTAGTGCCTGTATTTCTATTATCTGCTATGTTTACTTCTTTTACGTTGACTGAACCGGCATCAGTAATTGTTGTATCACCAAAAGGTGTTATTGCTTTGTAAGCAAGGTCGTCGTGGTACCATCCAACATTTGATCCGGCTGACACACCCTTATAGATGCCGGTTTCTGTGTCGTTCCAGTCTACCATATCGTCAAAGCTATCTTCTAACTTCATTTGCATGACATGCCAAACA
The DNA here is from genome assembly GCF_900155585.1 of Aedoeadaptatus urinae. Lineage (GTDB taxonomy): Bacteria > Bacillota > Clostridia > Tissierellales > Peptoniphilaceae > Aedoeadaptatus > Aedoeadaptatus urinae. Next base: position 6,613 of record NZ_LT707416.1, read on the forward strand.
CCTGTACCAACCTTGTCAAACTTTCTCATCGTAAGTCTGATTACAGTCCGTCCGTCAGGTCTTATGAAGTAGCCTCCGTAACCTATCATTGGGTTTTTCATTGGTTCAGCTAGTGTAGATACTTCACTTAAGTATTGTTTTTCAGCTAGTGGCCAAAAGTTTTTACCCTTTAGGTTTTCTTCTTTCAAGGTCCAATCGGTGGTTTGGGTGGTTTCCTTCCCCGTCGTCGGATCTTGCGCCTTGAAGGTCTCAGCAAAGGCATTTATGGGCAGGGTCCCGGCGACCATAATGGCAGCCAAGAGCCCGGCAGTGATTTGCTTTTGCATCTGCTTAACGTTCATAGCTTCCTCCTTTAATACATTCTTAGTGACGCCGTACATCTTTTCGTTGCCAAACGCACTTCCTTTCTTCGTTCCTTACTTAATCGCTTCCTTGCTACATCATCACAGATAGATACATTTTTATTTTATCACTACTTCTCTTTTTTATCTATGTGAAATGACAGTTATTTCCTATATCTAGAGATTATTTTTTTCTCTTCTAAGATGAAAAGTAAAATGTTTGTGGAATCGCTGTTTTCACACAAAAAAATCGAGCAAGCGAAATGCTTACTCGGTTAAGTCCAACTTTATGGGGTCACTCTAATGGAACCTGCCCGATTTTTTCTTTTCTTCTCTTTAAATGGATACGACGTGAACGGGGTTGCCGGCCTCTTCGATAAGTTTAATTAAATCCTCGGCTTTGAGCCACACGGTGGCGGTGTTGTCGTTGGGGTGGATGCCGATGATGCCGCCGTTTTTGGTAAATTGTCTGTCCAAATAGAAGTGCACGGCGTGTTCGGCGTCGTTTAAGAGACCGAAGGGGCTCACGGCGCCGGTTTCCAGGTCGAGTTTTTCTTTCAGGTCCTGTTCTTTTCCGAAGGAGAGGCGGCGGGTGTTGTGTTTTTCTTTAAATTGCTTCAGATCCACGCGCTTGTCGCCGAAGACGGTGATGAGGTAGTAGTTTTTCTTTTTGTCGTCGCGAACGAAGAGGTTTTTGGCATCGCGGCCCGGGTAGAGGAGGTCCACTTTGCCCAGCTCTTCCATGTTCATGACGGCTTCGTGTTCGGTGACTTCGTAGGGGATGTTTTTTTCGTCTAAAAAGTTATAAATGTCTTGTTTGTTCATGATGTCCTCCTTTGTTTTTTGATTTATACCCATTCGGCGGCTCCCGTCACGGGTTTATTTTCCGCGTTCGACCGTTCCGCCTTTGGGTATAATTATAAAAGTAGTTACTTGTATGACAGGAGGCATTATGGATAATTTTATTTTTTCGGTACCGACGACGATTTTTTTCGGTGATAATCAGGTGCGGGCTTTTGCCGATGCGGTGAAGTCTTACGGGGACAAGGCTCTGATCGTTTTCGGCGGCGGCTCCGTTAAGAAAAACGGCATTTACGACGAGGTCACCACGGCGCTTCACGCCGCCGGTGTCGATACGGTGGATCACGGTGGCATCGAACCGAATCCGCGCGTTGAAAGCGTGCGGGCGGGGATCGACCGTGTCAAAAAGGAAGGGGTGGATGTGATCCTGGCCATAGGCGGCGGCTCCACCATCGACGCGTCGAAGCTGATAGCAGCGGGGGCGCTGACGCCGGCGGATCCCTGGAAGATCGTCATCGGCGAGGCGAAGGTGACCGACGCTCTGCCTCTGTGTTCGGTGCTCACCCTGGCGGCCACCGGCTCTGAAATGGATCAGGGATCTGTCATTACGAATCCCGACACGAAGGAAAAGCTTGGTTGGGGCAGCCCGAAGGTGCTTCCCAAGGCGAGCCTGTTGAACCCGGCCTACACGACGACGGTCAATGCGTATCACACGGCGGCGGGCACGGCGGACATTATGAGCCACACCATGGAAAATTATTTTTCCGTGGACGACAGTGCCTATGTTCAGGATTCTATGGCGGAAGGGATTTTAAGAGCTTGCCTCCACGCCGGTCCCGCGGCGATAAAAGACGGCGGGGATATAGAGGCTCGGGCCAATTTAATGTGGGCCTCCAGCTGGGCCATTAACGGGCTCCTCCGAAAGGGCAAGGCTCAGGCCTGGAGCGTGCATCCCATGGAACACGAGCTTTCCGCTTTCTACGACATTACCCACGGGGTAGGTCTTGCGATTTTGACGCCGCGCTGGCTCAGTCACGTGTTAAGCGCCAAGACCGCGTCGAAGATCGCCCGCTTCGGCCGCCGGGTCTTCGACATTCGTACGGAGGACGATGTGGATGCGGCAAATGAAGCCATCGAGGCGCTCTACGATTTCTTCGTAGCCATGGGGATTCCCATGAGTCTGAAGGAAGTGGGCATCGGCGAGGAACATTTGGCGGAAATGGCCAAGGCCTGTGTCGACCACGCCGGCGGCGTCGTCCGCGGCTTTGTGGATCTACACGAGGACGATGTGCTGGCCATCTACAAGGCTTGTTTATAAGCAATAAAAGAAGCTGCTCGCGAGGGCAGCTTTTTTTGTTGGGAAAATCACGGTAGGGGCTTCGTTTCTATTTTCATTTTTCAAGGGCAGCTTTCAATTCATCCATGGTCCTATAGCCGAGAACATGATCGTCGGCGGCGATTCTTCTTCCCTCTTCCATGGCGGAAAAGGTCTCCGGATTCGGTCGATTAAATGTCGAATCGCCGATTTTCGAACAAGTTACATTGCGCTCGTCGATAGTTGCAGGTGCCTTTATTCTTTCTCGATTCGTCTGTTTCTCCACCATCTCATCTCCTTTTCTATCAGTATATCACGGCTTTTTCGCTTCGCCCCACACAAAAACCGCGGCCTTCGCCGCGGCTTTTTATTTTCTGTAGCTCTTTGCTTTTTCGATGCGTTTTAAGATTTCGTCTTTGCCCAAGAGGTAGATGATGTTGGACAGATCCGGGCCGTGGACGTTGCCGGTCATGGCGGCACGGGCGGGCATGTAGAGGTTTTTGCCTTTCACGCCGCTCGCCTTTTGCACTTGCTTCATGAGCTTGCCCGCTTCTTCAAGGGAGATGGCATCCATCCCTTTCAGAATTTCTTCCAGTCCTTCCAGCACGGCGGGTGCCGATTCGGAATTGATTTGCTCCAGGGCGGCATCCTCGGTGACCTCGTAATCGTCGAAGAGGAAGCCGCATTCCTCGGGGACTTGCTCCAGGCGGTCCAGGCCGTCTTGAATGGTTTCCATTAAAACGCGGTAGCGCTCGGGATTTTTGTCCACGTCGGCTTTCGTAAACAGGCCGGCCTTTTCGATATAGGGCATGGCCATGTCGAGAAGCTCGTCGGCGGAGAGCTCTTTCATGTAGTGGCTGTTGATCCAGTCCAGCTTCTTGACATCAAATACGCCGCCGGTTCGGGCGATGCGCTTGGTGTCGAAGGCTTGGATGAGTTCGTCCATGGAGAAGATTTCCTGATTGTCTTCCGGGGACCAGCCCACGAGGGCCAGGTAGTTCACCAGGCCTTCCGGCAGGTAGCCGTGGCCCTTAAAGTCTTCCACGGACACGTCGCCTTGGCGCTTGGAGAGCTTTTTGTGATCCTTGTTTAAGACGCCGGGCAGGTGAATGTAGGTGGGTACCTCCCATCCCAAGGCTTGGTACAGGTACACGTGCTTGGGCGTGGAGGGCAGCCACTCTTCCCCGCGGATGATGTGGGTGATGCCCATGAGGTGGTCGTCTACGACGACGGCCATGTGGTAGGTGGGGAAGCCGTCGCTTTTCATAAGGACCTGATCGTCCATTTCGTTGGTGTTTATGGTGATCTTGCCCCGGGCTTCGTCCATAAAGCTGATGTCTTCGTCGTGGGGCAGCTTTAAGCGCACCACGTATTCTTCGCCCTTGGCGATGCGCTCTTTGGCTTCTTCCATGGAAATGGAGCGGCAGAGGCCGTCGTAGCGAGGCACTTGGCCTTTGATTTTTTGGCCTTCCCGCAAATTGTCCAGCCGCTCCTTGGTGCAGAAGCAGTAGTAGGCGTGGCCCGTTTCCAGGAGCTGATTCACGTATTTTTTGTAGATGTCCAATCGTTTGGATTGGATATAGGGGCCTCGGTCCCCTTCTTCCACGACCTTGCCGTCCTTCATCATGACGCCCTCGTCGATTTCAAGGCCCGCCCAGTTCAGGGAGCGGATCAGATTTTCGATGGCGCCTTCTACGAAGCGGGTTCGGTCCGTGTCTTCGATGCGGAGCAGAAATTTTCCGCCCTTTTGTCTCGCGTATAGGTAGTTATATACGGCGGTTCTCAGGCCGCCGATGTGCAGATACCCCGTGGGTGATGGGGCAAAGCGCACCCGTACATTGTCCATACTTCCTCCTTATTTGTCCATTAGGGTAAACGCCTGTAGGATCTTCTCCGTGTCCCAGGTGTTTACGATCAGTTCCTCCGGATAGTCCATCTCTTCGATCAGCCCGCGGGCCAAATCGAAATGGCCGACGTCTACGTCCATATGGGCGTCGCTTCCCACGATGATTTTCATCTTTTTCTCTTTTCCCAAAGACAGCAGCTTGAGCAAATTCTCTCTGGCGCCGATCCGCGGCCCGTTGACCTTCAGCGACGAATTATTCACTTCGCAAAACAGATCCCGCTCCACGATAAAATCGCTGAGGCGCTCGTAGTCCAGCGGATAGCGGGCATCGTCGGGATGACCGATGATCTGAACGGCCGGATGCTTACAGGCGTTGATGATGGCGTCGGTGTTGCTTTTTTCATCCAAGGGCGTAAAGCACTGCTTGTGCAGGCTGACGATGGCGTAATCGACCCTCTGCCGGTCCATGTCGATGTCGATGGTGCCGTCTACGTCGATAATATTGGCTTCGACGCCGCACAAGAGCACGATGCCGTCCAGCACGCGGGGCAGGGCCATGTAGTTGCCGAAGACGGCGTTACTTGCTACGCCGCGCATGGCTTTGGCGTGGTCGCTGGTGCCCATGATGCGCAGGCCGACGGTCTTTGCGACGGCGATGTTTTCTCTTATGGTCGAATAGGCATGTCCGGAGGCCACGGTATGCGTGTGTAAATCGATTGATAAATCCATATTGCCTCCCTCCTTAACGTTACTATTATAGCATAGGCTTTTGGAGTGAACAAAAAAGTTATGGGCAATCTATGTCTATCTGCGGCGGCGATATTTTCGGGCAAGAAAAAAAGCCCAAGCCCGCAGGCTGAGCTTTCTTTGAAAATTTTTAGATGCCGGTCAATCCGCCGTCGGAAACTAAAATCGTGCCGTTAATATTGGAGGCTTCGTCCGATGCCAAAAAGAGAATGTCTTCGGCGATTTCTTCGGGCATGGCCAACATTTTATTGACATTGGCGCCCCGTTGAACGACTTCCATGCCTTTTTCGTCCACGTCGCTTAAATTTTGCAGAATTTCCGTTTGGATTCCCGCCGGCGCCACGGCGTTGCAGCGAATGCCGTCGTTGCCGTACATGGCCGCCGTGTTTCTCACGAGACCGTTAATGGCGTGCTTGGACATGGTGTAGGCGACGCCGGCCTTGCCGCCGCGATTGCCCGCAATGGACGAGGTAGCGACGATGGCGCCGCCGCCCTTCATCAGGGGAATGGCGGCTTTAAACACTCTGAAATTGCCTTTAACATTGGTGCTGTAGATGCGGTCGAAGGTTTCCTCGTCGCAGTGGGTCACGGGCTCGAACTTGTCCATGACGCCGGCATTGGCGATTAAAATATCCAGCTTGTCGTTTTCTTCCTTCACGCGGTCGAAGGCCTTGGCCACATCCTCCGTCTTGCCTACGTCGCAAACCAAGGGAATGACGACGCCGGCATATCCCGCCTGTTCCACTTCCCTTTGCAGCTCTTCCAGGCGTTCTTTTCTTCTGGCTACGGCATAGACCTTGCCGCCTTGCTTCGCCGCGAGAACGGCGGCCGCCCGCCCGACACCGGACGATGCACCGGTAATGACTAAGACTTTATTTTCAAATTTCATCTGCTCGCCTCCTTTGTGAAAACAATTCGATTTCTTTCATTATATTGTATATACATTTTTTCGTTTTTGCAAGTCTTTTCGTATAATCTCTAATTTAACGAAAAATTTTTTTAGCTCGCTTTCCCGCACAAAAAAAGAAGCCCGAAGGCTTCCTTTCTTTTGCTCTATTGGGGTTGCCCCGTGGCTTCTAAAATATCGTAGTAGCTCCACATTTTTTTGTTTACGTCTTTAAAGGGATTGCTTCCGTAGGTATCCAGGAAGGCTTTGTCCGGCGTGCGGCTCAGGGCCTTGTTCAGTGCCGTGCAAACCTCTTGGCGTGTGATTTTCGCCGAGGGAGCGAAGCGCCCCTTGCCCTTGCCGCTCATCAGTCCCGCTTCCTGAACGGCGCCGATATAGCCCTTGGCCCAGTGATTGGACTTCACGTCGGTAAAGGACGTGCCCGCCGTCGGCGTCAGATTGGCGTAGGCGGCGAGGATGCGGGCAAATTCCGCCCGTGTAATGGATTGATGGGGCTTGAAGGTGCCGTCCTTGTAGCCGGAAATCAGTCCCCGCTTTTCCATATAGCCCACGGAGGCGGCGAACCATTGGCTGTCGTCCACGTCTTTAAAGGAGGTGAAGCCGGCCAATTCTTTCTTGCCGCTGGCGACGCGGGCAAAGACCGCCGAGACCTCCGCCCGGGTCATGGCTTTTTTCGGCAGGAATTTGCCGTTGGGGTAGCCCGAGAAATAGGCGGGCCGCGCCACCTTCATGGCTTCGGCCAAGGTGTTTTCCGCACCGGCGATTTCTGTGCCGTCGGCGTTGTCCTTGGCGAGGATAAATTGCCCCGTGGCCACGGCGGCATTGACCTGCAGCTGCGCCAGCTTTTCTCTTCCGCTCATGTTGACAGAGCTGAGGACGCGCAGGTAGTCGTCGATTTTCGTCTTATTTTGCGCGGTGGCAGACGACGAATTCGTCGTCGGGTTCTTTTTCACCACGGCCCGCACTTCGTCTTCCCCGGCCTTGGTCTTAAAGATAAAGGTCAGTTCGCTTCCTTCCGGTTGGGGATTGATGACCACGGCGAAGCGGCCGTCTTTTTCGGCGACGGTAGTGCCGATCAAAGTCTTGCCCCGATAGACGCGGACGCCGGCATTGGAGACGGCTTTTCCCGTGAGAGTATTGTCGCCGGGCTTAATGGGATCCACGGTAAATTTATATCCGGAAGGGGCTGTCCCGGGAGTTTGTCCGGAGGGCACCGCCGGTATGGCCTGTCCCTTGTCGCTGGTGACATTTTTTTGAATGGAACGGTTCTTGCCCTTATTATCTACCAAGGCGATGACGTAGGACATGGACACGTGGTTCACGTTTTTTACGCCCTTTTTAAATTTGCCGCTGAGCTTCAGGGTAAAATTCGGGCGGTTCAGGGCCTTGATATCGGGAATGACCAAAGTCACGATCTCTTGCTTGGAGCTGTCGGTTTTCGTGGACATAAGACGGTAGTCGTTGTCCGCCAGGTCGCCGACGAAAATGGCTTTGTCGATGTGGATGGTCTTATCCACGCGAAAGGACATGGAAAATGTCTTTAAATCATTCTTGTAATTGTCCGGCAAAACGACATTTAATTCCATGCCGTAGCCGTCCCCTGCTTTTTGATTGTAGGTCAGGGGAAGATTCAGTTGAGTTTCAACATCTTTCGCGGCAAAAACCGCCGTGGACGCAAAAATCATTAACAAGGCCAAAAGGGTGCATAGGCTTTTCTTCATAGAATCCCTCCTTATATCTATTATAAACCAAGGAAAGGGCGGACGCCGTTACGATTTTATAACAGATTGGCCATTTCTCGGGAAAAGAAAAAACCTCGCTCTCGCGAGGTCTTTTGCTATTCGTTTATTAGTTCCACGATGCGGCGAAGGGCATCTTCCGCCGGAAGCTTTTCCATGTCGCCGCCGCGGCGTTTAAATTCCACGACGCCTTCCGCGGCTTCCTTGCCTACGGTGAGCTGCAGCGGAATGCCTAAAAGGTCGCGGTCTTTAAATTTGACGCCGGCACGCTCGTTGCGGTCGTCGCAGAGGACGCCGATGCCTTCATCACGAAGGGCGTTGTAAAGCTTATCGGCCAGGGCCACCTGCTCTTCTTTTTTCACATTGACCACGGTAAGGGCCACGTCGAAGGGGCCGATGTGAAGGGGGAAGGCCGGTCCGTCGTCGTCCCGATGGTTTTCCAAGAGGGCCGCCAGGAGGGCGCCGGTGCGCCAGGTGGCTCCGCCTATAATATAGGGGGCTTCCTTGCCTTCGTCGTTTAAGAAGCGCACGTTCATGGCTTCGGAAAAGGCCGTGGAGGGCTTTCTGATCCGCGCCACTTCAAAGGCCGTGGTAAATTCGTAGGCATCGCCCGAGGGGGACAGATCCCCTTCGCGCACGTCCAAGAGGTCTTCGGCGATTTCGCCTTCGAAATCCCGGCCGTAGTTGACGTTTTTTTTATGGTAGTCTTCCTTGTTGGCGCCCACCACCATATTGTCGATAAAGGTGACGGAGCGGTCCACAATGATCCGCGCCTTATCCCCGAGACCCACGGGCCCGGTAAAACCGGGGAAGGTACCCATTTCCAAAATGGTCTCTTCGTCGAGCATGTCGATTTGATCGGCGTCGACGCCTAAGTATTTTTCGAGCTTCTTTTGATTCAGATCCCGATCGCCGGGCACGAAGACGAAGACGGGCTCGCCATCGATACGCAGATCCACCGCTTTCGTACAGCGGGCGGGTTCTACGCCGATCATGTCGCTTAAATCTTTAATGGTGCGGGCATCGGGGGTGTGAATGTCCTCCGCCTCTTTCGGCTCCTGTCCTTCGGGAACCGGGTAGCGAATGGGAGCTTCGTCCATTAAAAAGGCCGCAGCTCCGTCCAGGGCCACGCTGTCTTTATAATTATCCGCCGTAGCGTAATAGATGATGTAATCGTCTTGATCCACGACGCAAAAATCGATGCCCAGGTCGTTCAAAAGCTTTTCCGCCCGGCTCTTCGCTTCGTCAAAAAAGGCCTGTGCCGCCTCTTCGTCGCCGTCGAAGCGCATGCCGTCCACAACGCGCATGCCGCGCCCGTCGGCGAGGCCCAATCCGGGCTTTTGCACGTCGCTGTAGCGATTGGCTTTTTCGTATAAAAAGAGGGGAAGCTGCTTGTAGCTCTTCAGCTCTCCGTCGACGAAGGACAGGAAGGCTTCCTCGGATTCCGGCGCCAGTACCGCCTGGCGGTTGGTGCGATCCGCCACCTTATACATGGCGCTGCCGTAGCTGTCCCAGCGACCGCTTCGCTCCCACAGGGTGCGGGGTTGAAGGGCGCACAAAGCCACGGGGAGCCCGCCCTCGAAAAATTCATCCTCTAAACGCTTTTCGATGGCTTCCGACAAAGCCAGGCCATAGGGCAATAGGGAATAGAGCCCGACGCCTACTTCCCGAGCCATGCCGGAGCGAAGCATCCACTTGTGGGCTTCGGTGCGGGCATCTGCCGGGGCTTCCCGCAGGGTAGGTAAGTAATACTGTGAAAGTTTCATTAAGGCCTCCTATTCCGCTTGTCGAATGCAATTTCTTACCGCTTCCATAAAGCCGTAGGATGCTTCCGTGGCACCGGAGACCGTATCCACATCCGCCGATTGCTTTCGAAGGACCTCATCCTCCAAACGATCGAAGGCATCCTCCGAGACACCGACGTTTTCATTATGTTCGACTACATTGACGCGATCGATAAAGCCGTCACGAACACGCAGCTCCACTTGAATGTCGCCCTGCATGCCCCGCCCGGCGGAGACATAGCTGCCGTCTTTTAATAAATGTCTGCCCTCTTGCCTCGATTCCACCGCTTGGTTCTGTTTTGCTTCGGCAACCGGCTCCTCGGCGCTGTAGCTGACGGAAGAGCCGCAGCCGGTGAGCGCGAGACAACAGACCAAACTCACAGCGAGTTTTTTCAATGGAAATACTCCTTATCTATATGAATCAATCAATTATCTGCTATTTCCATTATAACCGATTTTCCACCATATGTGGGGGTGTTCTGTCTTTTAACCACTATTTTTTGTGATTTAAGTCTACCACGCTTTGTCGCTTAATAATTTCCACGGGCAGGAGAATCATTTCCTCGCCCTTGTCCGGATTTTTCTTGTCCAGCATTTTAAAGAGCTTGCGAATGGCCACGGCGCCGATATCGTAATAGGGCTCCTTCACCGTGGTGAGCTTGGGACGGTAAATATCCGACAGGGCACTTCCGCCGAAGCCGGCGAAGGACATGTCGTCGGGGATGCTCATGCCGTGATCCCGCATGACGTTCATGAGATGGATGGCCATGAGGTCTTGGCTGCAGAAGAGAACGGAGTACTTGCCGCCTCTCAGCTCTTCCTCGTGTTCCTCAAACAGCTCCAGGGCATCTTTTTCTTCCAGGCCCTCGGAGTAAAGGATGGAGGGCTTCAGCCCCGCCGCCCGCATGGCGTCGCGGTAGCCGCGAATCTTGTATTTTTCGTTGGTGCGGTCCATGTCCTTTCGCATGGCCACGTAGCCGATGGATTGGTGACCTAAATTGATCAGGTAGTCGGTCATGTTGTAGGACGCCGCCTTGTTGTTAATGGTCACCGTGGGCGCCTCGTCCACATTGTAGAAGCGATTGATGACGACGCAGGGAATTTTAAATTCGTCCAGCTTGTAGAGGAGCTTTTGATTTAAAATTTCCGAAATAATAATGATCCCTTCCACTTGCTTTTGGCTGAAGAGATTGGCAAATTTGATTTCGATTTCGGGATCGTCGTAGGACGAGGAGAGGAGAATGTCGTAATTATACATGCGCCCGATTTCTTCCACGCCGCGAAGGACCTGGGAGACGTATTGGTTGCCGATATCGGAAACGATGACGCCGATAATATTGCTCTTCTTCGTGACCAGACTCCGCGCCACCTCGTTGGGCTTATAGTCCAAGACGCCGATGGCGTGCAGCACGCGCCGGCGAGCCTCGGGGCTCACGGGCTTGGAGTCGTTAATCACGCGGGAAACCGTGGAAATGGACACGTCCGCCATTTTTGCTACATCTTTAATGGTCGATGCCATAAAATCCTCCTATTTTGTAATGAGTTGAACGGCGCCCGGCACCACTTCAATGGTTTGTGGCAGGCAGGGACCCTTTTCGCCGTCAATGTCCACGTGCATGGCTTTGTCTGCACGCAGCGTAATCTTTTTTCCGTGGCGATAAATGAAATGATCGTGATCGAGATGCTTTCCCATGCCGATGGTGCGAAACAGCTCAAAGACCTTGGCCATGCTCATCTCTTCGATGACCGTCAGCTCCAGCAGGCCGTCTCTGACATCGGCTTCGGGAGAGATTTTCGCAAAGCCGCCGACGCTGTTGGAATTGGATACCATGACCATCATCGCCTTCGTGTCGATATGCTCGCCGTCGCAATCGATGTGGACGTCGAAGCCGTTTTTTAAAAAATCCTTCTCGCGAAACATGCGAAAGCCCTCGGCGTAATAGGCAAGCCTGCCCACGGCGGATTTCGCCTCGTCGGGAACGCTGTAGCCGATTTCGGAAAAGGCGCCGACGGCACAGACGTTAATAAAGGCACTGTCGCCGCAAAGGCCGATGTCCACTGCGCTCTTCTTCCCGTAAACCACCATGGTATAAAAGTCGTAGGGATCCTTGGGGATGCCCATGGACTCGGCAAAGTCGTTGACCGTGCCCGCCGGGTAAATGGCCAGAGGCGTTTCTCTTTTTGCATCGTAAAGCCCGGAGACCACCTCGTTGAGTGTGCCGTCGCCGCCCATGGAGATGATGCAGTCCTCCCCGTCGTCGGTGGCGGCAAAGGCCCGTGCATCTCCCGCTTTTTGCGTAAAGTTAAGTAATACGGATGTGCCCTTTGAGGAAAAGGGAACGATGAGCTTTTTTATGATCTCCACGGCCCCTTCCCTGCCGCTGGAAGGATTGGCGATGATCTTAATCTTTTTCATTAACTACCTCCGTCTCCTTATTATACGCCATGGCGAACGATACCACAAAGAGGAAATCAAATTTTTAACACAAAACGCCTTCGGAAAATTTTTCCGGGAAAACAGGTGGCGGAAGACAGAGCGAAGGATGCTCGACGCGTTTTTTCTCCTTCTCGCCCGATTTCCTCCGCGGCAAAGGGTAATGATCGGGAAAATAAAATGGATTTTCCCGAAACGGTGTTTTTCAAAATAATCGGCAAGCGTTTGTTTTTTTCTCGCCCGGCAATGTTTAAGGTACGCTTTTTTACACGGCTTTTATTTTTTTCTAACGACCTTCATTTATACTTGAGGCGTCGTTTCGGGCAATAAAAAAAGCGGCCGAAGCCGCTTCTTTCGTTTTCTGTTACCGCGTGCTCAATACATCCCGCAAAGCCTCCAGCACCTCGCGCATAATGTAGAAGTAATCTACGACATTGTTGGCGTTGAAAGAAATGGTCTTTGCCGTGTCCGAAATGGAATCGGATACCACATCGGCGGTGTTTTTTAATTTTAAGGACGTTTGGTCCACGGTGCGCGCCACGCTGTCGACGGTGCCTGTGACATCGCCTACCGTTGCCGCAATCTTTTCTACCTCCGGCTTTACCACTTCTACCATTTCCGTGGCTTCGGTGGTCAGACGCGATGCGTTGGACGAGATAATGGTGACATTATCCGTAATCGTCGGAAGCTTTTGCATGGTATCGTCGATGACGGCTTCGTGGGCCTCCAATTTTGTCTTGACGACCTTTAAAATGCCGGCGACGTTTTTCAGGGTGATCATTAAAAAGACCAGTGCCCCGATTCCCGCAAGATAAAGTAAAAAGCGCAAGAGGTCGTGTAAATTAATCATGGTGTCCATTGTGACCTCCGTGCTCTACTTGTTTTTCTTTTCGTCTTTTACTACCTTTTCGGATTTCTTTTCGGCATCCTTTGCTGCTTTAGCGATCTTGTCGGCACTGTCTTCCACTTGATTCTTTGCCTCTTTCGCTTGATCCTTGGCTTCTTCGCCTACTTCCTTGGCGGCGTCTCCGATGGCCTTGGCGGAATCCTTTAATTCGGCCTTCACATTGGTGCCTTCTTCGCGGACGATTTCACCGATGGCTTTGGCCTTGGCTTTTGCGATTTCCGCATCGTCGCGAACCTCGTCGGCCTTAATGGCGGCGCGAAGTTTTAAGTCGTCATAGGTATCTTGAACAGCTTGTTGTGCTTCATAGGCGCGGACGGATAATTCGTCTGCCGTGTCTAATGCCACGTCCTTGGCGTTTTCTGCCAATTCTCTGGATCGATCGGCGATATCCTCGCGGGTCTTTTTGCCGCTTTGAGGAGCAAATAAAAGACCGGCTGCGGCACCGACGAAGGCACCTAAGGCAAATTTACGAGCCCGTTCTTCTCTTAAATAGCGTTCGCGTTCTCTTCTTCCAAAATCAAATATCATAGTCAACCTCCAAAATATAAGTTACTATTGTACATGTACCCAAGCTTTGAAAAAATATGCATTATTCATTAAAATTCTCATTCGGAAAGGAGAATCCCTTGCTCATCGATTCACACAGCCACACCCGCTTTTCCTTCGACTCCAATGCCGACTGCGAGGAAAATATTCTCGCGGCCGTCGATGCCGGCCTCGACGGCCTGGCCTTTACGGATCACATCGACCGGGTGGACGGCCCCTTGGACAATACCTTCGACTTCGACGAGTACTTCCTGACCCTTCTTCCCTTAAAGGCGCGCTACAAAAATAAAATCCGACTGCTCCTCGGCGCGGAAATGGGCTTTAATTTAAAGAAAAATGATTGGATCGAGGATGCCATGACCGACGATCGCTTCGATTTTTTTATCGGCTCCCTCCACACCTTAGACGATAAGGACGTGGCCTCCGCCATGAGAAACAGCGCCGGGGATTTACGCTCCTATTATAAGGCCTATTACGACGCCATGGTGGCCGCCGTGGAAAACACATCGGGCTTCCACGTCTTGGGCCACGTGGATTACTTGGACCGCTACGTGCCGGACAAATCCGCCATTCCGCCCTTTGCCTTTTACCGGGATCAGGTGGCGGCGGTGCTGGAATTTTTAATTCGGCGGGATTTGGTTTTGGAATACAACACGGCGGGCAAGTACAAGGGCCTGAGCTACGGCAATCCGAAAAAAGAAATCCTCGCCCTTTACAGAGATCTCGGAGGAAAAAACATCTGCCTCTCCTCCGACGCCCACAGGTCGGAGCACATCGGCCGGGATTTTTCGTCGGCGAAGGATTATTTGCTGAGTCTTGGCTTTACCCACATCCGTTATTTTGAAAAGAAGGTGCCCACGGACGCGCCCCTGGCGTAATTTAATTTCCTTTTTACAAAAGGACAACGCCGGAAAAACATTGGGGCCCTATACTGATGATGGAAATAGGAAGGGACTTGCGATCCCGTTCAGTTTTCATTTCTTACTCCCTTATATAAAAAGGCGGCGCCCGGCGTCGCTTTTTTATTTGCAAAACTCGGCGATTAAATATACAATCTACTTTCGGAACACTCTACCTTTTTAAAGTAAGAACGGGTATACTGTTAGTAATGACGACTATATGAATTTAAAAACGGCATTGTCGTTTCCTTGACCGCAATGAGGAGGTAATATGACAAGCATCGCGTACCGATTACTCGAAAGCCATTTATTGGAGGGTGAGCTCCGCGCCGGAGAAGAGATCAAAATAAAAATAGATCAGACCCTGACCCAGGACTCCACGGGCACCATGGTGTACTTGCAGTTGGAAGCCATGGACATCGACGCCATTCAAACGGAGCTTTCCGTGGCTTACATAGACCACAATATGCTGCAAACGGGCTTTGAAAATCCCGACGACCACGAATTTATTCAATCGGCGGCGGCCAAATACGGCCTGGTCTTCTCCAAGCCCGGCGGCGGCATCTGCCACCAGGTGCAGCTGGAGCAATTCGCCGCACCGGGCAAGACCTTGGTGGGCAGCGACTCCCACACCCCCACGGCGGGTGGGCTTGGCGCTCTCGCCATCGGCGCCGGCGGCTTGGACGTGGCCGTGGCCATGGCAAGCGGCTTCTACTTCCTGAAGGTGCCCAAGGTGCTGAACGTACGCCTCAGCGGCAAGCTAAAGCCCGGCGTCAACGCCAAGGACGTGATCCTCGCCATCCTAGGTAAAAAGACCGTCAAGGGCGGCACGGGCTACATCGTGGAATATTCCGGCGACGGCGTCAAGAATCTTTCCGTCACGGACCGGGCCACCATTTGCAATATGGGGGCGGAGCTGGGCGCCACCACCTCCGTCTTCCCCTCCGACGAGGTGACCCGGGCCTTTTTGAAGCGCCACGGCCGCGAGGAGGTTTTCGTGCCCCTCGCCGCCACGGAGGATGCGGCCTACGACGAAGTATTGGACATCAATCTTTCCGACATCGAGCCCGCCGTAGCCAAGCCCCACCTGCCCGATCAATACGAAAGGGTAAGGGACCTGGGCAAGGTCAAGGTGGATCAGGTGGCTATCGGCAGCTGCACCAATTCCTCCTACACGGACATGATGAAGGTGGCTCAGATCTTAAAGGGCAAGAAGGTTCACGAGGACGTGAGCCTGGTTATCTCCCCCGGCAGCGCCACTATATTGGAGGCCCTGTCGAAAAACGGCGCCCTGGCCATTATGATCGAAGCCGGCGCCCGCATTTTGGAAAGCGCCTGCGGCCCCTGTATCGGCATGGGGCAGGCACCTAAATCCGGCGCCGTGAGCCTGCGCTCCTTTAACAGAAACTTTAAGGGCAGAAGCGGCACGAAGGATGCGAGGATTTATCTCGCCGGTCCCGAAACCTGCGCCGCATCCGCCATCGCCGGCTACATTACCACCCCCGATGAGGTCACGGCGGTGGAAGAGCCCGATCGCTACGAGCACGCCACCAATTACCTGATCTATCCCAAGGAAAAATCTCAGCGGCCGAAGGATGTGAAGATGGGCCCGAATATTAAGCCCTTCCCCATCGCCCGTCCCTTGGAGGATGCCTTTGAAAAAACCATTCTCCTCAAGGCCTCGGACAATGTAACCACCGACGACATCTGCCCCTCTACGGCAAAGCTCTTGCCCTACCGGAGCAACATCCCCGAGCTTTCCAAGCACGCCTTCTCCACCCTAGTGGACGACTTTAAGGACCGTGCGGAAAAGCACGACGGCGGCATCGTCGTCGGCGGCGACAACTACGGCCAAGGCTCCAGCCGGGAGCACGCGGCCCTCTTGCCCCTGTACCTGGGCGTAAAGGCCATCGTGGCGAAAAGCTTCGCCCGCATCCACCGCTCCAATTTAATCAATATGGGCATTCTTCCCCTGGTCTTTAAAAATCCCGCCGATTACGATAAATTAGTCGAAGGCGAAACTATCGCCATGAAGGATTTAAAGGCCTCCGTGGAAAGCGGCCGCTTCATTATGAAGGCGGGAGACGACGATATTGAGCTCGTCGGCGACTTCAGCGAGCGTGAAAGGGCCATGCTGCTGGAAGGCGGCTATTTGAACTACACGAAGAACAGGAGGGCCGCGAAATGAAAACCGTGACGCTTATTCCCGGCGACGGCATCGGCCCGGAAATCGCCGAGGCGGTCAAGCAGGTCTTCGAGGCCATGAAGGTCCCGGTGAGCTTCGAAGAGGTGAACGCGGGCAAGGCGGTCTTTGAAAGAGAAGGCACCTATCTCCCCGACGCCCTCTTCGAATCCCTGGAGAAAAATAAAATCGCCTTAAAAGGCCCCATTACCACTCCCATCGGCCACGGCTTCAGGAGCCTGAATGTGGAGCTTCGAAAAAAATACGATCTCTACCAAAACATTCGCCCCATCAAGCCTGCGGCGAATCTGCCCATGAGGTTCGACGACGTGGACATGGTTCTCTTCCGGGAGAACACGGAGGATCTCTACGCCGGCGTGGAGGAAGTGATCTCAGAAAACGAGGCCCACTCCATTAAAATCATTACCCGGGACAAATCGGAGCGGATCATCCGAGCGGCCTTCGACTACGCCGAGGCCAATAAACGCCGATCCGTGGCCGTGGTGACCAAGGCCAATATTATGAAGGCCACGGACGGTTTGTTTTTAGACGTGGCCCGGGAGGTGGCCAAGGACTATTCCGTGCCCATGAAGGAAATCCTCGTGGACAATATGGCCATGCAGATGGTCATGAATCCGGCGCAGTTCGATGTTATCGTCACGGAAAACCTTTACGGCGACATCCTCTCCGATTTAGGCGCCGGCCTCATCGGCGGCCTGGGCATGATTCCCGGCGTGAACAAGGGCAGGGACATGGCCATTTACGAATCCGTCCACGGCTCGGCCCCGGACATTCAGGGCAAGGGCATCGCTAATCCCACGGCCATGCTTTTAAGCGCCTGTCTCATGCTCGACGACATAGGCGAAGGCGAATCGGCTGAAAAAATTCGCCGCGCCATTTACGACGTCCTGTCCGATCCCGAGACGCGCACGGCGGATCTCGGCGGCAAGCTAAGTACCGAGGCGTATGTGCACGCCCTAATAGAAAGATAGTAGGTGTGAGATGCTTAATCAAAAAATGGATCCCCGCTTAGACGACTTGGCGGAAATAATCTCGAAGCGGGATACGATCAATCGCGAGCTCTATGCCAAGTACAATGTGAAGCACGGCTTGCGCGACTCCGACGGCACCGGCGTGCTCGTCGGCATTACCCGCATCGGCTACGTCACCGGTTACGAAAAAATCGACGGCAAAAAAATTCCCATCGAAGGGGATCTCCTCTACCGCGGCTACTCCGTGAAGGACATGGTAAAGGATTTTAAGGAAACCAATCGCTTCGGCTACGAGGAAATCGCCTATACCCTGCTCTTCGGCAACCTGCCCTCGAAAAAGGATTTGAATTTCTTTAAGGGCCTTTTGCGGGAAGAGCGCAATCTGCCGAAAAATTACTTAGAGGACACGATTCTAAAGGTACCGGGCCGCGACGTCATGAACAAAATGATGCGCTCCACCCTGTGCCTCTATTCCTACGACGCGGATCCCGACGGCACCTCCACGGCCAATGTGCTTCGCCAAAGCGTGAGCCTTCTCGCCAAGACGCCGCTGATTATGGCCTACAACTACCAAGCCAAGAAGCACTACATCGACGGGGACAGTTTGGTCATCCACTACCCGGACAGCGACATGTCCACGGCGGAAATGATTCTATCCTTGATCCGAAAAAATTCCGACTACACCGACGCCGAGGCCAAGATTTTAGACCTGATGCTCGTGCTTCACGCGGAACACGGGGGCGGGAACAACTCCACCTTCGCCACCCACGTTGTCTCCTCCTCGGGCACGGATACGTACAGCGCCATCGTCACGGCCCTGGGCTCTTTGAAGGGGCCTCGCCACGGGGGCGCCAATCTCATGTGCTCCGCCATGCTGGACGATATCGCATCCAATGTGCGGGACATTCACAATGAAAACGATATCGAAGATTACCTGCGCCGGATTTTAGGCGGCCATGCCTTCGACGAAAAGGGCCTGATCTACGGGATCGGTCACGCCGTCTATACCTTAAGCGACCCGCGGGCGGAGCTCTTAAAGGAACAGGCCAAGGCTCTCGCCGAAGAAAAGGGCTACAGCGATCAATACAATTTCATTCGCCTTGTGGAAGACATCGGCGGACGACTCCTTCAAGAGCGAAACGGCACCAGCTATCCCCTCACCGCCAATATCGACCTGTACTCGGGCCTGGTGTATCAAATGCTGGGCATCCCCCGGGATCTCTACACCCCCCTCTTCGCCACGGCGCGCATGGCGGGCTGGTGTGCCCACCGCTTGGAGCAGGTCCAAGACAAGAAGATCATTCGCCCGGCCTACGTCCACTTAAACTCCAGAAAAAAATACCTGTCCATGGGCGACAGAAGTCAATAAACCCTTCCCCTCGCAAAGGCGAGGGGATTTTTTCGCGCAAAATAAAAATCAAAGTTTATATGAGCCGGCAATAATTTTATAGACAAAGGGAGCTTCCGAGCATAGAATAAACTTGATAAATAATATCAATCAAAAGGAGGCTCCTATGATTACCATCGACCATTTACATAAAAGCTACGGCACGAAAGATCAACGGCTCCACGTTTTAAAGGACGTCAGCTTTACCTTGCCCGACGGATGCATGGCATGTCTCTTGGGCCCTTCCGGCTCGGGGAAGTCCACCTTGCTGAATATTTTAGGCGGCATCGAAACCATGGATGAGGGCGACATTACCGTGGCGGGCAATCACCTGGCGCCGATGAATAAAAAAGAGCTGGAGCGCTACCGCAGAAAGCAGCTGGGCTTCGTCTTTCAATTTTATAATCTGGTGGAAAATTTAACCGTTCGGGAAAATATTCTGACCGGCGCCTACCTTTCCGACGATCCCCTGGATGTGGACGCCTTAGCCGAGGAGCTGGGCATCGACGATCAGCTACATAAGTTTCCCTCGGAAATTTCCGGCGGCCAGGCCCAACGGGTGTCCATCGCCCGTGCCATGGCGAAAAAGCCCTCCCTCTTTATTTGCGACGAGCCCACCGGCGCCTTGGACTACGAAAGCGCCAAGGCCGTCTTGCATTTAATCGAGGATCTGAATCGAAAGTACAGAACCACGGTGATTATCGCCACCCACAACGAGGCCATCGCCTCTATGTGCGGAGTGGTTCTCCGCCTTCACGACGGCGCCTTGAAGTCCTATGAAGAAAATAAACACATCCTCTCCGCCGAGGAGGTGCAATGGTAATGAAAAACCCCATTCATCGACGAATACCTCGGCTGTTTTTTAAAAAGCCCGGCACCTATTTGCCTCTGTTTTTCATCTCACTTCTCACCGTGGCATTCATCTCGTCCTTTTTCATCAGCCAAAATTCCATTAAGCCCATTTATTACCGGGGCCTTCGGGAAAACAAGGTGGAGGACGGTCAATTTCTTATGGCGGATCCTTTAACAAAAGAGGCGAAGGAGGCCATAGAGAAAAGGGATTTGGATCTCGCGGAAAATTTTTACAAGGACGTCAGCTTCCGCATCCCCGGCGATGACGATTCCCGGGGAAAAATACTTCGTACCTTCGTCAATCGGGACAAGATCAATACCGCCGCCATTCACGCCGGCCGTCTGCCGGAAAAGAAAAATGAGGTGGCCATCGCAGCCAACTTGGCCAAAGCGAGCGAGCTTAAGGTCGGCGACCGGCTCATCCTCGACGGCGACGATTATGTGATTACGGCCCTGGTGACCACGCCGGATTACTCCACCATTTTAAAAACCCAAGGAGATCTGGCCATGGACACGAAGCATTTTTCCGTGGCCTTCGTGACGAAAGAGGCCTTCGATTCCCTGAAGGAAAAAACTAATTACCTCTACGCCTACAGAAATCACACTCGCCTGTCGGAGGATGCGGCGCGAGACAAATTCGAAGACATTCTCTCCGATGCACAAAGCTCGGGTCCCCTTCTCGGCGCCACCACCACTTACGACAATCGCTGCATCCAATACTTTATCGACGACATGGGCGGCGATGTACCGATGATGGTGATCACCATGGTGCTTCTGTTTATTTCCCTGGGCTTTATCAGCGCCCTGCAAACCCGAGGTCTGTTGCGGGAAGAGGCGCCGGTGATCGGTACCCTCCTTTCCATGGGCTACGAGACGAAAGCCCTGATACGCCACTACAGCCTGGTCCCCACCTGCCTCACGATTTTCGCCGGGGTGGCGGGCAATATAATCGCCTATGTGAAGGGCTACGAGCTGTACGCCGGCCTTTACTATACCTCCTATAACCTGCCGCCCTTTGTGCCCGTTCTTTCGCTGAAGGCCTTCGCCATCACCACCCTAATTCCCTTGGGCATCGTATGGCTTGTCAACCGCCTGCTTCTTATGCGCTACTTCCGCCTGTCGCCGCTCCGCTTTTTGCGGCGGGAATTTTACCACAAAAAAAGAAAGAGCGCACCGTCTCTGGAGGGCCTTTCCCTTTTGCGCGCCGCCCGTCTGCGGATCCTGGGGGAAAACCGATTAAATATTCTCGCCCTTTTCTTCGGCATGTTCGTGGGCAATGTACTCCTTCTCTTCTCCATGGCCATGGGCCCCATGTTCGACGACTACGCGGACTCGATCAAGCGGGACATGAAGTACAGCTACACCTACATGGTGAAGGCGCCGGATCCCGACGTTGACGCCGACAAGGGCCTGAGCCTTACTATGGATTACAAAAAGGACGGCGAAAAAAGTGATCTGAATCTGCTTGGCCCGGACAAGAATACGGCCTACGACAAGGATCTGCCCACGACCATGAAGGCCGACGAGGTGGTGATCTCTACAGGCCTCGCCAAACGGGACGACCTAAAAATCGGCGACACCATCGAAGTAAAACTTCCCGGCAAAAAGGAATACAGGAAATTAAAAATCGCCGCCGTAGCCTACGACATTCATTCCGTCCAGGCCCTAATGCCCATGGAGGCACTGAATAAATTTATCGACAAGGACGCAGGGAATTTCAATCTCTATTGGTCTCAAAAGCCCCTGCATGTGGACGACGACCGACTTCTTACCACCATCGACCGCGCAAAGATCGGCGATTACCTGGAGGCCTTTTTAGAAAATTTCGACAGTGCCCTGCTTACCACCCGTATTTTGGCCATAGTTTTCTATTTCACTCTGGTCTATACCGTAAGCAAGCTGATTTTGGAAAAATCTCAAAAGGATATTTGCTACCTGAAAATTTTCGGCTACGGAGACGGGGAAGTGGCATCCGTCTATCTCTTGGGCTTAGGTGTCGCCGTGGCGCTTTTTTATCCCCTGAGCCTGCCTCTCTTTGATCCTCTGGTGCGCTACCTCTTCGCCCTGTCCGTATCGAAGCTTTCCGTCTACATGGAGCCCCACTTCGCCGCCAAGAGCTATGTTGCGATCTACGCCTTGGACCTCGCCGTCTTTGCCGCGGCTCAGGCATTGGGACGCAGGAAGATTAAGGGCTTGAATATGGTGGAAGAATTGAAAAAAGTCAGCGGCTAAAGAGTGGTCCCCTGTTTGACTTTGCCCGATGAATTGATTATAATTATCATTAGTAGGATGCAGTTTGATTTTTAGGAAATATAAGGAGAAAATTATGGCTTTAATAGGAAAAACATTACCCGAGTTTAAACTCGACGCTTATAATCCGGCGAAGGACGAATTCGTAACGGTGTCCAACGAAGACTTGAAGGGCTCTTACACCGTTCTAATCTTCTACCCCGCCGACTTTACCTTTGTTTGCCCCACGGAGCTCGAAGATATGCAGGAATCTTACGACGAATTAAAATCCCTGGGCGCCGAAGTGTATTCGGTTTCCGTGGACACCCACTTCGTTCACAAGGCATGGCACGATCATTCCGAAGCCATCGGCAAGATCAAATACACCATGATCGGCGATTCCAATAAAGAATTGACCGGAGAACTCGGCCTCCTCGACGATTCGGGCAAGGCTCATCGCGCCACCCTGGTCATCGATCCGGACAATGTGATTCAAACCATTGAAATCAACGCCGACGGCATCGGCAGAAAAGCCAATGTCAATATTAACAAGGTCAAGGCAGCCAAATACGTCGCCGAACACCCGGGCGAAGCTTGCCCCGCCAAGTGGGAAAGCGAAGCGGACGCCACCCTTACGCCGGGTCTGGACCTGGTAGGTAAAATCTAATATGTTAGATACAAATCTAAAAAACCAGTTGGCCCAATACTTTGACCTCTTGAAAACGGAGGTCACTATTGGGCTTTCTGCTCATCATGACGACGAAAATTGCAAAAAGGTTCGGGCTTTTGTCGAAGAAGTGGCGGCCTTGTCGGACAAGATCATCTTGGTGGAGAAGGAACTGAGCTACAGCCCTTCCTTCGAAATTAAGGGAAGCTTCGATCACGGCCGGATCGTCTTCGCCGGCCTTCCCTTGGGCCACGAGTTCGCCTCCTTCGCCCTGGCCATGCTCCAGGCAGGCGGCGTGGCACCGAAAATAGACGACGCCGACAAGAAGCGAATCCAAGGCCTGGCGCCGGCGGATTTCGAAACCGTCGTGTCCCTTTCTTGCCACAACTGCCCCGACGTGGTTCAGGCCTTAAACATTATGGCCATCCTCAATCCGAAGGTCAACCACACCATGATCGACGGCGGCAGCTTCCAAGACCTGGCCGAATCCAGAGACGTTCTCGCCGTGCCCGCCATTTTTAAGGACGGAGACTTTTTCGAAGGGGGCAAGCAATCCCTTTCGAGCCTCTTGACGAAGCTGGGCAGCAAGGTAGACAAGGGCGAATTTAAGGACAAGCCCCTCTTCGATACCCTGATCGTCGGCGGCGGCCCGGCAGCGGCTACAGCCGCCATCTACGCCGCGAGAAAGGGCATTAAAACCGGCCTCGTCGCCGGAGAGTTCGGCGGCCAGGTGAAAGAAACCCTGGCCATCGAAAATATTCCCGGCTTTAAATACACGGAAGGCCCCGACTTTATGGACCAAATGCAGGCCCAGGTCGCATCCTTGGATGTGGACATCATGACCGGCGTCCTCGCCGAAGGCATGGAAGCCCCGGGCGACAAGGTGGAAGTCAGCTTGGATAACGGCGCCAAGCTTTTTGCCAAGACCCTGATCATTGCCACCGGCGCCCGCTGGCGACTCATCGGCATTCCCGGCGAAACGGAATTCAGAAACAAAGGCGTCGCCTATTGTACCCACTGTGACGGTCCCCTCTACAAGGGGAAAAATGTGGCCGTCATCGGCGGCGGCAACTCCGGCATCGAGGCGGCCATCGACCTCGCCGGCCTCGCCAAGCACGTCACCGTCTTGGAATTTTTACCGGACCTCAAGGCGGACGACGCCCTGCTGAAGAAATTAAAGACCCTTTCCAATGTAAAGGTCATTACCAATGCTCAAACCACGGGCCTTTACGGCGACGGCAAGGTGGAAAAGCTCGCCTACACGGACAGGATCAGCGGAGATGAAGCGGAGATCGCCATTTCCGGCTGCTTTATCCAAGTGGGTCTGGTGCCCAATACGGAGTGGTTGAAGGATTCGGGCATCGAGCTTTCCGACAGAGGCGAAATCCTCACGGCAGGAGACGGATCGACCAATTTGGAAAGAATTTTCGCCGCAGGCGACGTTTCGGACACCCTCTTTAAGCAAATCGTCATCGCCGCCGGAAGCGGCGCCACCGCCGCCCTCGGCGCCTACAACTACCTTATGGTCAATGAGTAAAATAGAAAAGGTTCTATATTAACCATTGGAGAGCTCGGTGAAAGCCGGGCTCCTTTTTTTGTGCGCTTTCGCATGAAACTATCCATTGAGGACTTACTCCCCATGTGGAAGTAATCACTCATCTTAAAAAATAATATTTAAATAAGACTTTAAGGGCTTGACATGACTCCTAAAGTCTTATTTTTATTATTAATTATATTTTTGGATATCTTAGTTTAAGTCAGATCCATAATATTGCGTAAAATTTACTAGCACAATATTTTGGGCTTGACTAATTGATAGTGATATAATGTTTTCATAAAATAGAGGAGGATATCTGAATGGATTGGGATTTTGTTTTTAGTCACGCAATAAGTGGCTATATACCTACTGTTTTAATATTAACATTATATTTTATAGTCTTAAAAATATATGGAAACAATCAATATAAAGAACGTATAATTTTGACTTTTGTATTTTCATTTTATCTTGTTGGAGTTTTAACTACAACTGGTATTTGCTTGAAACCTAATTATTCTCCGACATTTTCGTTCATACCATTTATAGATATGATTAGAGGCCCCAAAGATACAATTTTAAATATAATTTTGTTTCTTCCTTTAGGATTTTTCCTACCTCTACTTTATAAGGAATATAATTGTTTATCTAAAGTTTTACTCATTGGATTTTTATTTTCATTGTCCATAGAAGTTATTCAAATGTTTGGTTTTGGAAGAACAGATGTAAATGATTTAATTACAAATACAGTTGGATCAGGTTTAGGATACGGTGTATACAAATTATTTAATGGATTTATTTCTAATTCACTAATTAAAAAATCCAAAGCAAAGTTTAAATATAGCTATTATGAACCCATAATTCTATGGGTAATCATTATACTAATTATGCTAACTATTCAGATTTACATCTATAACATCTTTTTCGCAATTAATATAAATGGTGAAATTCATAAATGGTGATATTTTATTTTTATGGTAGGTTGTAAAATTAATTCACTATGAAAAATCAAAAAAGAAAATAGTAAAAAATAATGAAGTAATCTGTCTAATGCTAATAGTAGGCATTGTTTGGTATTTTTCATTATTTATGTATAATGATAACATCAACAAACGATTTGAAAGTTATAAGCCGCTAATGTTTAAAGTTGAGGACTTTGAAGGGCTGATTTGTACAAAGTATGAATTTCCTTCAGATAAAGATCAAATGCTCACTGGCTCACTATATAGTGTAGGAGATAATCAGAAAAGGATCATTATTATCGCACATGGTTTTGGCGACGGTGGTCATAATTCATATTTGGATTGTATAAACTATTTTGTCCATAATGGATACTATGTATTTACTTATGACGCTACTGGCAATGACGAAAGCGAGGGCGGAGGATTTCTACAAGGAGTGATTGATTTAGATTATGCTTTATCATTTGTTGAAGATAGCGGAAACTTCCAAAATTTACCGATTGGTTTGTTTGAATATAGTTGGGGTGCTTATGGTGATTGCAGTGTTCTTACATATCATGGAGAGTTAAAGCCTTTTTCTCCTCGCAGCCGATTCGCCCCATGAAAAAAAGCCCCCGCAGGGGCTTTTTCCTTCGTCTCTTGCTTAAAAATCTATTCGTCGTAGTCGATGACCTGATAGCCTTCGAGATCCGGCGCCTCTTCCATGGTCGCTCCGTAGGTTTCCTCTCCGTAAAGATCGGAAGCCTCTTCATATAAATCGGAGCCGGCGGCCATGGGCCCTTCCTCGCCGCGCCAGGCTTCGTAGGCCTTGATCTCTCCGTCGAGCTTCTTAAACACATACATTAACACGCCCACGTCGTCGGCAAAGCCCAGGCCAAAGAGAAAATCCGGCAGCAGATCCATGGGATTCACCAGATACATGAGCCCGGCCACGATGAGAAAGAGGTTTCGTTTCTTCAGACCCCGGTAGCGCCCGGTGACCGTATCCTTCGCCAGCTTCCACAGGAGCAGGCCCTCTCTTCGCACCACGGCCAATTTGCCCTCGCCCTTTAAAAGGGAGAAGCTTTCCTTGGCGAGCTTTTCCATGCGCTCGGGATCGGAGACGATTTTCCTCGCCCTGGGCAGGTACTTAAACAGGATTTTGGCCCAATTCATTATTTATACCAGCTTTCGTCGTAGGGATCCTTGCGCCACTGATTGAGGCGGTTTTTTTCCTCTTCGCTTAAATCGCCGCGAGCCACGGCCACCTCCGCCAGCTCGGGGAAGGTGGCGAGGGAGGCGTGCTTAAAGCCCGAGGCTGCGAAATTTTCTTCCGCCGCCTTCAACTCGTAGCTGAAAATGGAAATAATGCCAACGACCTCCAGGCCTTCCGCCTCGCAGGCCTTGGCTGCGTCGATGGAGCTGCCGCCGGTGGAGAAGAGATCCTCCACCACCACGACCTTCTCCCCTTCCTTAAAGGCCCCTTCGATTCGCTTGTTCTTGCCGTGGTCCTTGGCCTTGGAACGAATGAAGCCCGAGGGCATATCCAGTATCCATGAAATGTACGAGGCGTGGGGAATGCCCGCCGTTGCCGTACCGAGGACGGCCTGAGCTTCGGGGAATTCACGCTTCACCAAATCCGCCAGGGCCTCCTCGATCACCTTGCGCGCTTCGGGATAGGAAAGGATGAGGCGGTTGTCGCAGTAGATGGGGCTCTTGATCCCCGAGGCCCAGGTAAAGGGGGCGTTAGGGGACAGGCTTACGGCGCCGATGTCCAATAAATAGTCGCAGACGGCTTTCATTGCGTACCTCCTAAAAATTCTTCTTTAATGGTCTTGTATGCAGCCACGGGATCCGCAGCCCGTGTAATGGGACGGCCCACGACGATATAATCCACGCCGATCTCCCGCGCCTGTGCCGGGGTGACGACCCGCTTTTGATCGCCGACGCTTTCCCCCGCCGGTCGAATCCCGGGGCATACGAGGGGGAAGGCTTGGCGAATGTGTTCCCTTAAATACTCGCCTTCCATGGCCGAGGAGACGATGCCGTCGGCACCGCCTTGAAGGGCCAGGTAGGCCAGATGATGAACCGTATCCTCCGACGTGCGATTTTCACCTAAGAGGGCGTCCTTTCTGCCGGCGTCGGAAAAGGACGTCAAGACCGTCACCGCCAAAAGAATAGGCGCATGGTCCATGTCCTTCACCGCTTCCCGGGCCCGCATAAACATTTCGCTGCCCCCCGATGCGTGGAGGGTGAGCATATCCACTCCCAAGCCCTTGAGGGAACGCACGGCTCCCGCCACGGTATTGGGAATGTCGTGAAGCTTCAAGTCCAAAAAGACCTTGTAGCCCTCCGCCTTCAGCTCCCGCACAAAGTCGGGCCCCGTGGCGTAAAACAATTCCATACCCACCTTCACGAAGGGCTTTTCTTTTTCCCCGTCGAAGCGCGCCAAAAATTCCTTGGCCACAGCCTTCGACGGAAAATCCAAGGCGACGATAACGTCTCTGTCCATAATTTTCTCCATTCTAATCATTCCCGGCTAGTTGTTCTCTGTCAATTAGTATATACCGAAACCGAGGTTTGGAAAACCGAGAAAATTCAGAGAAAAAAACCGTCGCCTCTCGCCGATAAAATTTTAAAAATTTCCGCGCTTCCCTTTAAATTTTCCCCTTTTTTCGCAAAAAACAATTATAATAAAAGCAACTGAAGAAAGAGAGGGGACAGTCATGAATTATAAGGATTGTTTGAAAAGAGAAATGAAGGTGGCCTTCGGCTGCACGGAGCCCATCGCATTGGCCTACGCCGCCGCCAAGGCTCGGGAGGTGTTGGGGTGTGAGCCTGAAAATATTCAGGTCGAGCTTTCCGGCAATATGGTTAAAAATGCCAACAGCGTCTACGTTCCGGGCACCGAAGGGCGAAAGGGCATCGCCATTTCCATCGCCGCCGGCGCCCTTTTAGGCGATCCGTCCAAGGAGCTGGAGGTCTTGGCCGATATCGACAAGGAGGGGCTTTCGGCCTGCGATAAATATATTCGTGAGGGCCGCATCCACGTGTCACTGAAAAAAAACGTGGCCAATCTCTACATCGACGTCACGGCCTACGCCGGCGATTCCTACGCCAAGGTCGTCATCGCGGACGGGCACACCAATATCATTCTTATAGAGAAGGATCATAAGGTGCTCTTTGAAAAAAGCGAAGACGAGGAAGAGGAGCTGCTCGAAGCTTTCACCTTCGACGACATTTACGATTACGCCAAAACCGCGGATCTAAAAGAGTTCGAAGCCCTTTTGGATCAGGAGATCGAATACAATACCGCCATCGCCAAGGAGGGCATCGACAATCTCTGGGGCTCCGGCATCGGCCGACTGGTTCTTGACGCCCACCCCGACGATCTGCGGGAGAGAATCGTCGCCTACACCGCCGCCGGCAGCGACGCCCGCATGTCCGGTGCGGAAAACCCGGTGGTCATCAATTCCGGATCGGGCAATCAGGGCATTTCTATTTCCGTGCCCCTCATCCTCTATGCCGAGGATAAAAAGCTGCCTCGCGAAACGCTGCTCAGGGGACTCTTATTTTCCAATCTCTTAGGCCTCTACCAAAAGAAAAACAGCGGCAAGCTTTCCGCCTTCTGCGGCGCAGTCTCCGCATCCTCCGCCGCCGCTTGCGGCATCGCCTTTATGAAGGGCGACGACAAAGAAGTCATCAAAGAAACCCTGGCCAACGCCCTGGCCGTCAACGGCGGCATTCTCTGCGACGGTGCCAAGGCCTCCTGTGCCATGAAAATCGCCTCCAGCCTGCGCAACGGCTTTTTGGCCTACGACCAGGCTGTGGCCGGCCGCTCCTTTAACGCCAACGACGGCGTCGTGAAGGAGGATATCGACGAGACCTTGGAGGTCATGGGCAATATCGCCCGCTACGGCATGAAACAAACCGACGAGGTCATTTTAAACGAGGTCCTGGGCAATCGGGAATATATACAAGAATTCGAATAAAGCAATCAAAAAGGCTATGAGAAAAAACTCATAGCCTTTTTTGCGCCTCGAGGGCTTCTTATTTGAATTTTTCGATTTCATCCACGATATGGGCCAAGGTATCCACCTCGTAATCCTCGATGCGACCGGCATCGGCACATTCCGCCAGTTTGGGATCGATGGGCAGGGCGCCTAAATAGGGGATGCCTTTTTCCTCGGCGACGGCGGCGGTTTTGCTCACGCCGAAAATATCGTAGCGCACGCCGGTGTCCGGGGCGATAAAGTACTGCATGTTTTCCACAATGCCGATGACGGGCAGGCCCATCATCTTCGCCATTTTAATGGCCTTTTCCACGATCATGGACACCAGATCCTGTGGCGAGGTGACGATGACGATGCCGTCCACCGTCATGGTTTGAAAGACGGTGAGGGCCACGTCGCCGGTGCCCGGGGGCATGTCGATAAAGAGGTAATCTTTCTTGCCCCAGTTCACATCGCTCCAAAAGGTGGTGAGCATATTGCCCACCACCGGCGCCCGCCACAGCACGGGATCCGTGGGGCTTTCCAAAATGGAGTTGACACTCATGAGATCGATGCCCGTGGATGTCCTTAAGGGACGGATGCCCTTTTCCGTTTGAAAGACCTCACCGTCGGTGCCGAAAATTTTCGGAATGGAGGGGCCCAAGATGTCCGCATCCAAGACGCCGACTTCTTTGTTCCGGCGCTTCATTTCCGATGCCAAGAGGCCCGTGACCATGGATTTACCTACGCCGCCCTTGCCGCTTAGGACGGCGATGGTCTTGCCGATGGATGAATTGGCGTTTAGGGGTTTTTTTAATGATTGTTTCTTTTCCATAGGGCTACACTAATTTCGACATAACGGAGTTGACTTTTTGATCCAGGCTCGCCTTTTTGTCCCGGCGATCGTCGATTTTTACCACGGAATAGACCCGTTCCGCGCCGGCTTCAAAGACGGCTTCCTGCATCTTCCGCACGCAGGCGAAGAGCTCGTCGATGTCCCCTTCCAGGACGGTGCCCATGGGATTGAGGCGAATTTCCACCTTGTCGTTTTCTTTGACCGCATCGTATGCCGCCGCCACGTAGGGGCTGCAGGATGTCTTTTGGGTTCCGATGGGAACCAGAGTTAATTCTACTACTGCCATGATGACCTCCTATTGTCTATTTCTTTAAAAATTTAATGATATCCCCGATGACGAACTCGCTTGCCTCTTCGTGAAGCAGGTCGTGTTTCATGTGGGGATAGATTTTGTTTTCATACTCTTCATACCCTAATTTATAAAAAGTTTTCGCCGTATCGGCCAAGCCCTTCGCCCCGCCGGTTAAGGGATCCTCCGTGCCGTTTAAGACCAACACCTTCAGCCCGGGATTTTTTACGGCATAGCGGCGGTAGTCCTTCAAGCGGGCGGCGCTGTCCCAAATGGCCATGGCACCGCCGTTCAGGTAGTCGTTCACCAATTTGTCGTCGGCTCCAAAGACCCGCAGAAATTCGGGATTGTTGCTGATCGTATCCAGTGCCGCCTTGGTCTTCGAATCCATGAGGCGGACCAGAGCGCCCCGCTTCTTCGGCGTGGTATAGAAGCTTTCCAAATTGCCGAAAAACAGTCCCACATGGGCTGAGGGCGGGTAGCACACCACGCCGGTAAGGATGAGCTTGTCGATGATATCGTCGTGGGCCATGATGTAGTTTCTCGCGATTAAGGAGCCGAAGGAGTGGCCGAACATGGCCAGGGGGAGATCCGGAAAGCGGCTCTTAAAAAAGAGGGACAAGGCGTATTGATCCGCCACGACATCGTCGATGGATGAGATATAGGCCCGGGGATGCTTTACGGTGACGGAATCGCCGTGGCCCCGGTTGTCCGAGAGGAGCACGGTGTAGCCCGCCCGCGCCAGGCGGTGGGCAAAGGCCTTGTAATAGCCCTTGTGCTCCTGCGCCCCGTGGACGATTTGCACGAGACCCACGGGCTCTTGTGCCTTGATGATGGTAAAGGCCAGGGGCATGCCGTCGATAGGCGATTTATAGACGCCGCTCACGACGCCGTCGTCGTCGCCGTAAATCGCCGCCCGGTGTTCGCAACCCATCGCCTCCCACAGGGCCAGGGTGCGTGCCGTTCTTCTTTCCCGGGCCCGGGCCGCCAGCTGAGGCATAATCGATGCCCCGCAAATCAGTCCCGCGACGGGTGCCCATTCAGAACGCTTTTTCATAAGAACCTCCTTGATTCTCATCCATTAAAAATTCTCTGCCTTAAAAAATGCCGCCATGGCGTCGTAAAAATCCCTCACGTCGTCCACGTGAACCACCTCCCGCGCCCCGTGCATGGCCCAGGTGGGGATGCCGATGTCGATGGCCTCCATGTCCACGTGGCGCAGGCTCAAGGGCCCGATGGTGGAGCCGCCCCGCTGGCCGTGGGGATTGGCGAAAAGTTGTACCTTAAGCCCGGCCTCCTTCATCATGCGCTTAAAGCGGGCGCTGCTGTGGCCCTGGGTGGCGTAGCTGCGGCTCGCGGAAAGTTTTACGGCGACGCCACCGCCCAGGACGGGGGATGCGGAAGGATTGGCCGCATCACGATAGTTCGGGTGATCGCCGTGGGCCATGTCGCAGGAGAGCAAAAAGCTCCGGGCCAAAATGCGGTAGTAGGCCTCTTCCCCTAAGTCGCCGACCATGCGTCGCAGGGTGTTGCCGAAAAAGCTGCTGTCGCCGCCGCTTTGGGTCAAGCTCCCGATCTCTTCCTGATCGGCGAGATAGACTACCTGAGTCAGATCGTTCTTCTCCTCGTCGAAAAGGGCCATGACCGCGGGATAGGCCGTGGCCAGATTGTCCAGCCGCGGCGCAGAGAGCCACTTCTTATCTACGCCGATAAAGTCGGATTCGCCGGCGGGATAAAAATAGAGATCGTAATCTAAAATACTATCGGCCTCCACGTCGGCAAGGGCGGCGAGATCTCTTATAAAGCCGCCGCCGTCCCATGCCTTCGATGCCAATGGCACCAGATCCTTTCCCGCCTTAAAGACGTAGCCCGTGTTTACTTCCTTGTGCAGATGAGGCGCCAGATGGGGAATCGTCGCCACGGCATCCCGAAAGTCCACGGGAATACTTTCCACGCCCGTCTTGCCGTCTGCGATGACTCTGCCGGCAAGAGACAGGGGCCGGTCGAACCAATCGGCATTGATGATGGCGCCGTAGGGCTCCACATCCATCCTCACGCAGTCCTTTTCCCCGCGAATGCCGCCGGGGATCAGGCGCAAAGCCGGGCTGTCCGTGTGGCTGATCACCGTGCGAAAAGCCATGGTCTCGGGATCTCTCTTCCCGAGAGAAAAGAGAAGGATCGCCCCGTCTTCATTGACGAGGTAATACTTGCCCCCTTCTTCCAAATGCCAAGCCTCTTCCTTTTCCAGGCGGATAAAACCCGCCGCCATCATTTTTATATGCTCCGCCACCTGGTAGGAGGTGGGGCTCATGTCCACAAAGGATTTCAAATCGTTAATATCCATAATCGCTCCTTTCCCTCTTCTAAGTATAACAGAATTGAGTTCTTCTCCTGTATGATTCTTACCCGTCGGGGTATATACTATTAGCAAAGGAGGAATGAATTTTTATGGATTCCGTTGGGCAGGTTCTGCCTGAATTACTACTTATTATCTTACTCACGGCGATTAACGTTTTTTTTACCGCCACTGAAATCGCCATGGTCTCCGCCAATGGGGAGCAGCTTCGCAATTTGGCGGAGGAAGGCGACAGGCGTGCGCAAAAAATTTTAGACTTGACGAAAAATCAGGCCCGCTTTCTTTCCACCATCCAAACGGGCACGACTTTAGCGAGCTTTTTTGCCGCCGCCATTGGGGCAAGGGCCTTTGCGCCCCTCCTGGCCCCGCGACTGGCCGAGACCGGCATCGGTTTTTCCGACACCCTGGCCTTTGTTTTGGTGATCTTGATTCTTTCCTACATCAGCCTGGTCTTCGGCGTCCTCGTGCCCAAGCGCACGGCCCTTCAAAAGGCGGACAAGACGGCGCTGAAAAACGCCGGCGCCGCATCGCTTTTTTCCAAGCTCATGACGCCTTACGTGAAGCTCCTCGCCCTGTCCACGACCCTGGTCTTAAAGGCCACGGGCAATTACTCCAAGGACGTGGAAAAAAATATCAGCGAAGAAGAAATCAAAAGCTACCTCCGCGTCGGCCAACAGCACGGGGTCATTAACGCATCCGGCGAAGTCATGATGGTGAACATCATGGACTTCGACGACAAGCTGGCCTACGAGATCATGACGCCCCGCACCTCCCTGTATATGTTGGACTACGACGAGTTCGATGCGGCAAAGATTCGGGAAATGCTTGAATCCGGCTACAGCCGCGTCCCCGTCTATCGGGACAGTCCGGACAATATCGTGGGCACCATTTACATTAAAGACCTCTTCGTGGAATACGCCAAGCGCAGCTACCGCTCCATCGACATCGACGAGGTCATGAAGGAACCCTACTTCGTTCCCGAAACGAAAAACATCGACCGCCTTCTGCAGGAACTTCAGTCCACAAAAAATTACCTGGCGATTTTAATCGACGAGTACGGCGGCCTGTCGGGCATGGTCACCATCGAAGACATTGTGGAAGAAATCGTCGGCGAAATCGAAGACGAGTACGACGAGGACTTGAAGCAAATTTTAAAAATCAACGACTACACCTACGTGGCTGACGGCATGACGGAGCTGGATACCATTAACGAAAAGCTGAATTTGGATCTTGAAAGCGAAAACCACGAGACCATTTCCGGCCTTACCATCGAGCTTCTGGGCTTTATCCCCGAAGCCGGCGACACGAAGAAGCACAAGGTCCTTTACGACAGTTCCGTGAAGCTCACCACCTTGGGGATCACGGACAAGCGCATCGCCCGGGTGGAAATTCAGCTCTTGGATTTAAAACCGGAGAAGGCGGAAAAGGCGGAAAGCAAATAAAAAAGGAGGCGCAGATGAAGAAAAATAAATACGCGGCTCTGCTTTTAGCGGCCCTCGTCGCTGCGCCTGAGTTTTGCTTTGCCGAAAACGCTCCTTCGCCCAATGAATTAAAGCCTGCGGAAAAAATTCAAATGCTGCGGGCGGAGGGCCTCGTCGTCGGCGACGAAACCGGCGACTTGGCCCTCACAAAGCCCATTACGCGAGCCCAGTTCGCCAAAATCGTCGCCTGTGCCTTGGGTATCAAGGCCGAGGCGGAGGCCCTGAATCAAGCTCCCTCGCCCTTTAAGGACGTGCCGGAGGACCATTGGGCCAAGGGCTACATCCGCGCCCTCACCGTGCATGAGGATGCGAGGCCTGTCCCTCTGCTCCGCGGCTACGAGGACGGCAGCTTCCGCCCCGATCGCTCCGTAACCGGTGCCGAGGCGTCGAAGGTCGCCACCCTCCTCGCGGACGACAGCCTTACCGCCGAGGAGGCGGCCCTCTTCTCATGGCCCGACAGCTGGATCTACCGCGCCATGGCCTTCTCCCTTCCCGTGGCCGACGAGCCCTTTAATGCCCCCGCCACCCGGGAAGCTGTCTTTCTCACGCTCTACGACATCCTCTACGCCAAGCCCGCCTTTAATACGGACATGAGCCGCTTTTTCTACCTGGCCGACGGGCTCAATCGCCGCAGCACCTTTGACCACGTGGCCTTTCAGATGGCTTTTCTGAAACGACTGAATGCCGAGCGCAGAAGGTATCGCGTGCGCCCCCTGACCTTAAATAAGAGCATGGAGGCAGGCGCCTACACCCGGGCCAAGGAGCTGGCCCTTTACGGCAATATGCGCGTGAACGGCAAGCGCCACGTGCGCCCGAACGGTGAAGCCTACTACACCGCCTACAGCTATCTGAACAAAAGGAATCCGGCCTTTTTCGTCGGAGAAAATCTCATCCAATTCCCCTTAAAGAAAAAGGGCTACAGCAACAGCCAAAGCCTCGCTATCGATCCCGAGGCCCTGGCGGAGGAATGCTTTAAGGCCTGGTCCTTGAGCCCGGGCCACCGAGACAATATGCTCTCGCCTATCTACAAAAATATGAACATACAGGTTTACGCCGGCCCCGTCCTTCGCTACGAGGACAGCTCCGACGAGGGCATCCTCATCGGAGCCTTGGGGCTGAGCAGGTAACATCCATCGGAGATCCCGATGGATGTTTTACTTCCCGTCAAAATTGCGTACAAAAAAAGAGCGTGGAGAAATCCACACTCTTTTTAAGCTTTATGCATTGACAATATCTTGTTGCTTGCTGCCTTCTTTGGAAACGACATAGCCGTAGATCAATGCAGCTGCAATGCCGATGACATTGGCTGCCATATAGGGCAGGCGGAAGCCGATCTTTGCGCCGAAAATGTAAGACGTAATGATGTAGACATAGAACATTCCCGGAATCAAGGAGATCAGATAAGCTCTGCCGTGGCGTTTCAGGTAGATGGCGATCATGGCAAAGGCAAAGACTGCGATGGTTTGGTTTGCCCATGCAAAGTATTGCCATAAGACGTTGAAGCCGCTGGGGCTGAGTTTTGCGAAGATCAAGATGATCAACACGCCGATGAAGATACCGATGGAGAGGCTCAAACGGTTCTTCATGGATTTTTGAGAAATGTGCAGGTGGTCGGCGATCATAAGACGTGCCGAACGCAGAGCCGTATCGCCGGAAGTGATGGGGAGCACGATAATGCCGATGATGGCGATTAAGCCGCCGATGGTTCCCAGCATATCGTTGGCCACGAGGCCGATGACGGCGGGTTTGCCGATGAGGCCGGCGTCGATGCCTTTATTGTAGATGCCCATGGCGGCAGCAGCCCAGATCATGGCGATGAAGCCTTCAAGAATCATCATGTCGTAGAAGACGAAGCGGCCTTCTTTTTCACTCTTGACGGAGCGACCGATTAAGGTTGCTTGTGTGGAGTGGAAGCCCGAGACGATACCGCAGGCGACGGTAACGAAGAATACGGGAAGAAGGGGCGTGCCTTGGGGATGAACGCCGGTGATGTTGCTCATGGTCAGGTTATCCAACTGATAGCCCTTGCCGAAGAGGCCGAAGAAAATACCTACTGCCGACAGAAGCAAGATGCAGCCGAAAATCGGGTAGACGCGGCCGATGATCTTGTCGATGGGGAACAGCGTCGCGATAATATAGTATGCGAAAATGCAGCCATAGACGATCCATACCACGGGGTTCGAGGCGACGGTATCTTGGTGAAGAACATTGGCCACGATTAAGTCTCCGGGGGTGTAAATAAATACGGCCCCGACTAAAATCATAAGCACGATGACGAAAATGTTGTACACGGCGTACACCTTGCCGCCTAAATTACGTTTAATAAGGGCAGGCATTTGTTCACCCTTCGAGCGAATGGAAATCATCCCGCTCATGTAGTCGTGTACTGCACCGCCTAAGACGCAGCCGATGGGAATTAAAATAAATGCTAAAGGTCCGAACAAAATCCCTTGGATGGGCCCTAAAATCGGTCCCGTACCGGCAATGTTCAATAACTCGATCAGTGCGTTTTTCTTCTTGTCCATGGGGACGTAGTCCACGCCGTCTTGATTTGCGATGGCGGGCGTTTCTCTGTCGTCCGGTTGGAAGACTTTCTCGGCGAATCGGCCATAGACGAAGCCGCCGATGATTAACATGGCGAGGCCGATGAGAAATGTAGTCATAAAATACCTCCTAATAAAATTTTTTTGAAAACCATAATCTAAGGTTTATCAAAGTTCTACTTAACTATTATACTGCCTACATAAGGATTCGCAATAGGAAATTGAAAGAAATCGACCCGGTTTTAAATTTAATACAGTATTTTGTCCTGTTATATAAATTTATTTAAGCTCAGTGGGACCTCTGCTGAAGACACCTTATTTATAAGAACCGAATGGGACATTTGCGCCCCTCTCCGGATCAAAACAAACCGCAAAGCAGAGGACGCAAAAAAAGCATTCGGTTTATAAAAAAAGAGCCCTTCGCTACAGAAAGAAGAATTGAAATTCGCCCCTCATCTCCATTCGCCGCCGACAATCTTTTCATCTTTATTTTACAAAAAGCTTAAAATCTCGTCCTCCACTTTCTATTTCCCTTTCTTCCCCTTTTTATCCCGTTCTCATTTTCATCGCCCTCCCATTTTCATTTTTGCTTTCCGGCATCCACATTTTCTTCACAGTATGCACAGAGCTATCCACACCACCTCCCCCTTATTCACGGCTTTTACGAAGTTATCCACCTTATCCACAGTCTTATGCACGTTTTCCTGAAGCTTGCTCCGGACTGTGAGCGAATATCTAAGTTTCGTCTATTTCACGGCATTTGCCAACCTTTTGCCTTTTTATGCACTCTCTCCCTTTCTTGTCCCCTCATTCTCATTCACAACTTTACATGGAAAAAACAAAAGCCGCAGCTTTCTCGCTGCGGCAAATACGTGTTTATTTTTTATTCCAGGCCCAGATTCGGATCGGCATAGACCTCGCACTCTTCGCCTTTCAGATGGCTGTAGTAGCCCACAGAGGCGATCATGGCGGCATTATCGGTGCAGAGCACGGGGTCTGGGTAGTAAATGGCTACGCCCTCTCTCTCGCCTCTGCCTTCCATGGCGGCTCTTAAGGCGGAGTTAGCGCTGACCCCGCCTGCCAGGACGATGGTCTTCTCGCCCAGCGCCTTCGCCAGGCGGAAGGATTTTTCCACGAGGACGTCGATGACGGCGGCCTGAAAGGAAGCGGCCATGTCCGCCACGCGAATTTCCTCGCCCCTTTGCTTGGCCTGATTCAATTCGTTTAAGACGGCGGTCTTGAGGCCGGAAAAGCTGAAGTCGTAGCTGTCCGGCTCCAGCATGACTCGGGGCAGGTCGTAGGTCTCCTTCCCTTCCTTGGCCAGCTTGTCGATAACGGGCCCGCCGGGATAGCCGATGCCCATGGCTCTCGCCACCTTGTCGAAGGCCTCGCCGGCGGCATCGTCCCTCGTCTTACCGTAGAGGGTGAAGTCCACGTAGTCGGTGACGTGAATCAAATAGCTGTGGCCCCCGGAGACGATGAGCCCGACGAAGGGAGGCTCCAGCTCCCTATGAGTCAGGTAGTTGGCGCAGATGTGGCCCCGAATGTGGTTCACGCCCACAAAGGGCTTGTCATTTGCAAGAGCCAGCCCCCTGGCAGCCGTAAGCCCCACGAGAAGGGCGCCGATAAGTCCCGGGCCCCGGGTGGCACAGATAAGATCCACATCATCCATGGTGACGCCCGCCTCTTCCAAGGCCAAGTCCAGCATGGGCAAGATGGCGGAGACGTGCTTGCGGGATGCGATCTCCGGCACCACGCCGCCGAAGAGCCGGTGTATTTCGATTTGTGACGAAATCATATTGGACAAAATTTCTCTGCCGTCTCGTACCACGGCGACAGAGGTTTCGTCGCAGGACGATTCCACGCCCAGTGTCAGCATATTACCACCTCTTCCAATAAATCAGCCCGTCGCGCTTCACGTGGGCGTAGTAATTTTTTCGAACGCCTTCCAATTGAAAGCCCAAGGATTCGTAGAGATTAATGGCGGGGACATTGTCGTCTCTTACTTCCAGTGTGGCGGCCCGCATGCCCTTGTCGTAGACGGCGAAAAGGTAATGGTTCATCATGTAGCGGCCGTAGCCGTTGCCGCGAAATTCGCCGCCCACGGCCACATTGCCGATATGGGCCTGATCCCCCAAAAGCCACGCCCCCACGTAGCCGATGACCACGTCCAAGTATAGGAGCACCTCGTAATAGGTGAGGGGGCTTTTCAGCTCCCGCTCCCAGCTGTCTCGGGACCAGGGGGCGGCGAAGCTTTCCTCTTCGATGGCCATGATGTCGTCTAAATCATCAAGCGTCACTTCCCGCGTCGAGAGATTCTCCATGTTTCCTCCTGTATTCTCGCATGGCCTGAGTGGGCCGTAGGTAATTGGGCTCCAGGGCGTAGGGATTGGACGGACCTTCCGCCTCAAACTGCGCCGCACCCTCCAAGGCGATGGCGGCCGCCGACACCCGGGAGAGGTGATCGGGATAGAGAATAAAATCCTCCCGCGCAGAGAATGCCTCCCGGTACTTCTTTAAGCCGTCGCCGATTAAAACGGCACCCTTCGGCGCCTCTTCAATCATGGATGCCACGGCATAGGCGTCGTCTTTTTTCAGGCGCAACAATTCGCCGCCCTTTTTTTCAAAGACGCCGGCATAGACCCGCTCCCTTCTCGCATCGAAGAGGGGAATCACTACGCCGTCCGTGGCCACCTCCCGAGCCAGGGCCTTTAAGGTGGAGACCCCGACGACGGGAATGTTTAAGCTGCGGGCAAAAACTTTGGCCAGCACCACGGAAATCCTCAGCCCCGTAAAGGAGCCGGGGCCCACGCCGGCGGCGATGAGGTCCAAATCCTCCATGGCCCAATCCGCCCGATCCAACATGTTTTGAATCATATTGATAAGCCCTTCCGAGTGGCTCGCCATGCTGTTGACCGAGGCTTCCGCCACGACCTTCTCGTCCTCCACCAGGGCGCAGGTGGTTTCCATGGTCGCCGTGTCAAAGGCGAGAATTTTCATAAGTCGCCACCTCCTCTTCAAGTTCCCTGCCCCGGGAGCCGAAGCCCGTGGCCGTGACTTCCCTGGTGTTTTCGTCGACGCGCTTAAATTCCAGCTGCAACACGTCATCGGGCAAGCTGTCTTCGATAATGTTCGCCCATTCCACGGCACAGACGGCGCCGGAATCCAGGAGATCCTCGCCCCCCATGTCGAAAAATTCGTCCTCGTCTTTCAAACGATAGACGTCGAAATGGTAAAGGGGCAGATCCCCCTCGTATATATTTAAAATGGCGAAGGTGGCGCTGGTCACGTCGCCGGTGAGGCCCATGCCCTTGGCCAGAGCCTTGACAAAGGTGGTCTTCCCCGTGCCTAAATCGCCGATAAGAGCCAGGACGTCGTAGGCCTTTAGCTTTTCGCCTAAATAGAGACCGAAGGCTTCGGTTTCTGCAGTGCTTTTCAGTATCATAGCTTCCTCCTAACTCTTATTATAGTCAAACACAGCGCCGGAGAAAAGCGAACATAAAAAAAGACCTTGCCGAAGCAAGGTCTCTCCCCTAATCATTTAAGCCCGGAATCAGTCGGCGCAGGCCGCTTTGTTCTTCACCGACCGCGGGGACTCGGTAGTCCGTAAAGGTAAGCTTCAGAGTTTCCTTCTTGCCGTTTCTGGATACCACCACGTCCACGGCATCGCCGGCCTTGTACTTATAGAGTTCGCGGCGCAGTTGGCTCATGCTTTGGATGTCCGCATCGCCCATTTTCAGAATAATGTCGTTGACCTGAAGGCCCGCAGCAGCCGCAGGGGATCCCGCTTCCACGCCGCCGACGATGACGCCCTTGCCGCCGGTGCCCAAATCGTAGCCGCTTCGTTCCACGGCGCTGACGGTGTAGCCGCTCATGCCCAGGGCCACGGATTTAAAGTCGCCGGTCTTCATGACCTGTTCCACAATGGGCTTCGCCGTGTTAATGGGAATGGAAAAGCCCAAGCCTTCCGCCGAAGAGATCTTCACGGAGTTAATGCCGATGACCTGCCCTTCACTGTTTAAGAGAGGTCCGCCGGAATTGCCCGCGTTAATGGAGGCGTCGGTTTGAATCAAGCCGTCCATGTAATTGCCCTGCACCTCGCCGATGTTTCGGTTCAGACCGGAAATGACCCCGGAGGTGACGGAGCGTTGAAAGTCCAGACCCAGGGGATTGCCGATGGCCACGGCGGTTTCGCCGATATTAATGCCGTCGCTGTCCCCCATGGGCAGGGGCGTCAGGCCCTTCTTCGCGATCTTTACCAGACCCAAATCCAAGGTCTCGTCGGACCAAACCACCTTGCCGTCGGCTTCCGTTTGATCGTTTAAGAGCACCTTGACCTTGTTGCCCTTGGCGCCCACCACGTGGGCGTTGGAGAGGATATAGCCGTCTTCCGAAATAATAAAGCCGCTGCCGCTGCCTTGAACGGCCATGGGGCCCATTAGGGTGTTTTTCGTCGTGGAGGTGGTAATGCCCACCACCGAAGGCATGGCCCGTTGCGCCACGCTTTCTACGACGCCGGCCTCGTGCTTACGGGTCGTATCGGCGGGCAGCTGAGCTTGAGGCGCCTGAGCGCCTGCTACGGACTGCGTGGGCATGTATTTATAGGTGACGACGCTTCCCACCACGCCGCCGATTAAGGAAAAAATCAGCGCCCACAGGATGAGAAAGCCGCCGCGGCGTTTCTTCTTCGGCCCGTAGTAATAGGTCACTGGCCGATTGTCTTGATCATATGGTCTATTCGGTTCCATAGCTTTCCTTTCTATCGAAACAAATTATTTTCATCTGCTAAATCAAACTATACCCATCGAATTTGAACTTCTTGTGAAACCTTTACAAAGATATTTATTGGGTATAAATAAGAAAGATACAAATGCCAAAGGAGGTTTTTATGGATTTTAAAGATATGGTGAAAAAAAGACGGTCGATTCGAAAATACAAGGCCGGAGAAAAAATGGACGATGAGACGCTAACGGAAGTGTTGACCTACGCCTCCATGGGTCCCAGTAAGGGCAATACCCACCCGG
This sequence comes from Aedoeadaptatus urinae, assembly GCF_900155585.1. GTDB lineage: Bacteria > Bacillota > Clostridia > Tissierellales > Peptoniphilaceae > Aedoeadaptatus > Aedoeadaptatus urinae. The sequence continues at coordinate 48,204 of NZ_LT707416.1, forward strand.
TGGAATTTCTCGTCGTGGAGGATGAGGAAAAGAAAAAGGCCCTGGCGAGCCTAAAGCCCTTCGGCACCAAGTACCTGGCCGATGCGCCTCAGATCATCGTGGTCATAGGCAACGACACGGAAGAGCCCACCTGGATCGAAGAGGCCACCATCGCCTCCGCCTATTTGGGGCTGTTGCTCCACGCCGAGGGCTACGCCTCGAGCTGGATCAATATTCGCAAGCAAACCGATTCTAAAGGCAATGACTCCGAGGAGCTCGTCAAGGAGCTTTTCGGCATTCCGAAAAGCTACGGCATCCTGTGCCTAATTCCCTTCGGTATCGCCGACGAGCGGGTGCCGGCGCGGAAGTATTTCGATATTTCGTCCAAGGTCCACAAGGACAGCTATTAAATAGAAAACGGCCGGGAGGCGATTGCCCTCCGGCCGCTTTTTTAATGCCCCTCTTTAAAGGTAATGCACTGCTTGTCCGAGTCGATGGCTTCGATGCGCACGATGGAATAGACGTCGAGGCCCACCTCCTCCAGCCGCTCGCGCCCCGGCTGAAAGGATTTCTCCACGCAGATGCCGATCCCCGCCACGGTGGCGCCGGCCTGCTTCACGATGTCCACGAGGCCCAGGGAAGCTTCCCCGTTGGCGAGAAAGTCGTCGATGATCAGGACGGAATCCTCCGCCTTTAAATAGGACTTGTTCACCACCACCTTGGAGGAGGTGTTTTTCGTGTAGGAAAAAATGTCCGTCACGTAGACGTCCTCCTCCTTCAAGGTGGAGGGCCGCGCCTTTTTGGCAAAGAGCATGGGCACGCCGAAATGAGCCGCCACCATAATGGCCGGCGCGATTCCCGATGCCTCCACGGTAAGCACCTTCGTCACCCTTCGGTCCTTAAAGTAATCGTAAAACTCCCCTTCGATCTCCTTCATCACCGTGGGATCGATCTGATGATTGAGAAAGGAGTCGATCTTCAACACATTTCCCGGGTAGATGACGCCCTCGTTTTTAATTCGTTCTTTTAAGTAACCCATGGCTCCTCCTTTATTTCTAATAAACAGTGTAACACAAATAATGGGGGGATTACGCCGCGGCACTTTACTTTTCCAAAAAAAAATCGAAGGCCGAAGCCTCCGATCTTTTCTCTTTTATTTGTCGTATTTGTAGAAGCCTTCGCCGGTCTTGCGACCCAGCTTGCCGCCGCGAACCATCTTCCGAAGAAGAACGTGAGCGCGGTATTTGCCGTCGTGGTAATCGTTGTAAAGAACGTCCATAATGGCGAGGCAAACGTCCAAGCCGATTAAGTCAGCCAGTGCCAAGGGGCCCATGGGGTGGTTGGCACCCAGCTTCATGGCGGTGTCCACATCTTCTACGGATGCGACGCCGTCGGCGACGATGCCGATGCCTTCGTTGATCATGGGGATCAGGATGCGGTTAACGACGAAGCCCGGAGCTTCTTCTACTTCAACGGGGGTCTTGCCGATTTCCTTCGCCAGCTCGATGACGACCTTCTTCGTTTCTTCGTCGGTGTTCAAGCCGCAGATAACTTCGACTAATTTCATCGCGGGAACCGGATTAAAGAAGTGCATGCCGATGACCTTGCCGGGGCGTTTCGTGGCGGCGGCGATGTCGGTGATGCTCAAGGACGAGGTGTTGGATGCGAGAATGGTTTTTGCGTCGCAGGTTTCGCAGAGCTCCGTAAAGATGGCTTTTTTGATCTTCGGATTTTCCGTAGCGGCTTCGACGATTAAATCGCAGTCCTTTAAATCCTTAATGTCTTCCGTGGTGGAAATGCGAGCGAAGGCTGCCTTGGCATCCGCTTCTTCCATGCGGCCTTTTTCCACATTGCGGTTATAGCCTTTTTCGATTTTTTTCTTTGCGCCTTCGAGGGCTTCGGGAATAATATCTCGAATAACGACGTCGTGATGAAGAGCCATCGTTTGAGCAATGCCGCTTCCCATGGTACCGGAACCGATTACACCAATTTTCATTTTAATTCCTCCTTTTAGGAACTGTCTCAAGAATTACCTTTATTCTCCCTTAAATTCAGGTTTGCGTTTTTCCAAGAAAGCCTTCATGCCTTCCTTTTGATCGGCTGTGGCGAAGCACAGACCGAATGCGGATTTTTCGATATCCATACCGGTGTGGATGTCGGCTTGAATGCCGTCCACGATAGCGGCCTTGGAGTAGCTGACGGCAATGGTGCCGTTGGATGCGATGGTGCGTGCCATTTTCATAGCGGCTTCATCTAATTCTTCTGCGGGAACGACGGCGTTGACCAGGCCGATTTCATAGGCGCGGTCAGCCTTAATGTTTCTGGCCGTGTAGATCATTTCTTTGGCGATGCCGATGCCTACCGTGCGGGACAGGCGTTGGGTGCCGCCGAAGCCCGGCGTAATGCCCAGGCCTACTTCAGGTTGACCGAAGACGGCTTTTTCCGATGCGATACGAATGTCGCATGCCATGGACAGTTCGCAGCCGCCGCCTAAGGCGAAGCCGTTGACTGCGGCGATGACGGGCTTGGACAGGTGTTCGATCAGCATAAAGGTATCCATGCCCAATTTAGCGAAGCTGTGCGCTTCGGCTGCGGAGAGGGGCGCCATTTCAGAAATGTCGGCGCCGGCGACGAAGGCTTTGCCTTCGCCGGTGATGATGACGACCTTGACTTCGTTATCATCTTCCAACGCGAGGAAGCACTCTCTTAACTCTGTTAACAATTCCGTGTTCAGGGCGTTTAAGCTCTTGGGTTTGTTAATGGTGATTTTAGCAATGCCTTCGGCCTTATCAACGATTAAAAACTTAAAATCCATTATCTCTTTCCCCCAATCGTGCACAATTAGCGTTCAACGGTAACGGCCGTGCCTTGGCCGCCGCCGATACATAAGGTGGCGAGACCTTTTTTCGCATCTCTCTTAGCCATTTCATAGAGCAAGGTGACGAGAATCCGTGCGCCGGATGCGCCTACCGGGTGACCGATGGCGATGGCGCCGCCGTTGACATTGACCTTATCCATATCCAAGCCCAGGGTCTTGACGACGGCACAGGCTTGTGCGGCAAAGGCTTCATTAGCTTCGACGAGATCCAATTCGCCGAATTCCCAGCCGGCTTTTTCCATGGCTTTTCTCGAGGAAGGAATGGGGCCCGTACCCATAACCTTGGGATCGACGCCTGCGGATGCGTAGCTGACTATCGTAGCCAGAGGCTTAACGCCTAATTCCTTTGCTTTTTCTTCGCTCATGACGACGAGCATGGCGGCGCCGTCGTTAATGCCCGATGCGTTGGCTGCGGTGACCGTACCGCCGTCTTTTTTGAAGACCGGCTTCAGTCCGCTGATGCTTTCGACGGTAACGCCGTCGCGAATGTATTCGTCTTCGTCTACGACGGTGACTTTGCCCTTGCGTCCGTGGATTTCTACGGGGACGATTTCGTCTTTAAAGCGGCCTTCGGCGCGGGCCTTCGATGCCCGTTGTTGGCTGCCTGCTGCCAATTCGTCTTGATCGGCGCGGGAGACATCGTATTCTTCAGCGACGTTTTCTGCGGTCATACCCATGTGGTAGCCGTTAAATGCGTCCCACAGTGCGTCGTTAATCATGGAGTCGACAAAGGCCTTGTCGTTCATCCGAGCACCCCAACGCGCTTCTCTTACGAGGAAGGGAGCGCCGGACATGGATTCCGTACCGCCGGCGAGAACGACATCGGCATCGCCTGCTTTAATGATTTGTGCGGCCAAGGAAACGGCGCGAAGACCGGAACCGCAAACTTTATTGATGGTCATGGCGGGGACGCCTACGGGGCATCCGGCGTGAATGACGATTTGACGAGCGACGTTTTGTCCCAAGCCTGCTTGCAACACGTTACCGATAATGGCTTCGTCAATATCTTCCGGTTTAATGCCGGCGCGGGCGATGGCTTCCTTGGCGGCGACGACGCCCAGGTCCACGGCGCTGACACTTTTGTAAGCACCGCCGAAGGAACCGACGGGCGTTCTGACCGCACTGGCAATGACGATATTTTTCATAAATGAATCCTCCTCACAGGTTCATAATTTACGGTGCACGTCTTTGAACGGGGCCTTAGCTCCCGTGCATCGCAGTGACAACCGACTGTGTCGGCGAGATAATCTCTTTCCATCGTTACCCCGAGGTACAATTACTTACACCCCTTGATAGTAAATATTTTAACAATACGGGAATGCATTTTCAAGCCTTGACAGAAATTTTTTTCAGACGTAAAATGAGTTTACTTATGCGGGTGTAGCTCAGTGGCAGAGCCTCGGCTTCCCAAGCCGATCGCGAGGGTTCGATTCCCTTCACCCGCTCCACGGCCTTTGGCCGTTTTTTTGTTGCAATTAAGCGGGAAAGTGCATGAGAGAATAGACGGGCACGCCTATTTTTTCCCTGCCGTTTAAGCCGTCCAGCTCGATTAAAACCAAACAGCCCACCACATCGGCACCGGCTGCTTCACAAATTTCCACCGCCGCTTTCCCCGTGCCGCCGGTGGCCAAGAGATCGTCGACGATCAAAACCTTTTCCCCGGGTGCCACGGCGTCGATGTGCATTTCCACCTTGTCGGAGCCGTATTCCAAATCATATTCTGCGGACAGCGTGGCTGCGGGAAGCTTCCCCGGCTTTCGAACGGGCACAAAGCCCACCCCCAGGTCGTAGGCCAAGGGCGCGCCCAGTAAAAAGCCCCGGGCTTCGATGGCCACGACCTTGTCTATGCTCTCATCCTTTACCAGCTCCTTTAGGGCGTCGATGCAGGCGCGGAAGGCCTCGCCGTCTTTTAAAAGGGTGGTAATGTCGCGAAAGATAATCCCTTCCTTGGGATAGTCTTTCAAGCTTCTGATTTTTTCTTTTAAATCCATGGTCGCCTCTCTTTCTTCATCGTTTATACCCAAAAAGTGGGTATAGAACAACTAAGGAGGAGCTCATGGACCAATTATCCCGATTAGAAAAAAATTACTACCGCCTCTTGGCCGAAAAGTACCCGTCCCGGGACCGCGCTTTGGCCGAGGCGCTTTTATTGGAAAGCGGCCTGAATCTGCCGAAGCCCACGGAGCATTTCGTCAGCGATTTACACGGCGAGTACCGCGCTTTTACCCACGTGCTTCGAAACGCATCGGGGGTTTTGCGCCGCTACATCGACGAATTATTTCCCGATAAAAACGAGGCCGATCGAAAGCGGCTGGCCACCATTCTCTACTATCCGGAGGAAAAGCTAAAGCTGCTGAAGGAAACCATGGCCCCCGACGCTTACGACGCTCTGCTGAAAAATACCTTGGCGGATTTAATCGTGGTGGCAAAGCGGGTGGCGGCGAAGTACGACCACAGTCAGGTGGAGGCCACCTTTCCCGAGGACAGGAGAAAAATTTTAAATCTGCTGCTTTTGGAAGAGGCGGGCCTGCGCCACAAGGCGAATTACGTCAAAACCCTCCACGAAAAAATCGTGGCTTACGGCGAAGGGGAGGTCTATATTAAGGACCTGGCCGATCTTTCCGTGCGCTACGCCGTCAAAACCCTACACGTCTTAGGCGACATTTACGACCGGGGGGAAGAGGCGGAAAAAATCATGGACCTGCTCATGGCCCTGCCGAAGGTGGACATTCAGTGGGGCAATCACGACATCGCCTGGATCGGCGCCTGCACGGGGAACTTTGCTTTAGCCGCCAATGTGATCCGCATCGCTCTGCGCTACAATGTGGCCCACACCATCGAGGACGGCTACGGCATCAATCTCATGCCCCTGGTGCCCTACGCGGAAAAATACGAAGCGTCGGCGCCCTTTTATCCGAAAAATCCCGATCCCGATCCGTCGCGAAACGAAAGTCTCGCCAAGCTGCACAAGGCCATGGCCGTCCTGCAGTTTAAGGCGGAGGGCCAGCTTATCGCCGCCCATCCGGAGTACGGTATGGACTCCATGCGCCTATTGCACCGCATCGATTTCGAAACGAAGACCGTGGAGGTCGACGGCAAGAGCTATCCCCTTCTCGACGCCGACTTTCCCACGGTGGATCCCTCAGATCCCTACGCCTACACGGCGGAGGAAAAAGACGTGGTGGCCCGGCTTACGGAAAGCTTTACTTCCTGCGAGCGGTTGAAAAAACATATTCGCTTTATGGTCGAATCGGGGAGCATGTATTTAATTCGAAACGACAATCTCCTCTTCCACGGTTGTTTGCCTACAGGCGAAGAGGGCAGCTTCGCCCCCACCGACGTCTTGGGCGCGCCCCTGGCCGGGCGAGAGCTCTTCGATGCCTTCGACCGCGTGGTTCGTGACAGCTTCTTCGCCCGAGGCGAGAAGCAGAGGGAGGCCTCGGACATGCTTTTTTACCTCTGGTGCGGCAAGGGCTCGCCCCTTTTCGGAAAGGAGCGCATCACCACCTTTGAGCGCTACTTTATCGAGGACCCCGTCACTCATATCGAGGAAAAAAATCCCTACTACCGCCTGCGGGAAGAATCCGCCTTTGCGGAAAAAATCCTTCGCGCCTTCGGCATCGACGAGGCCCGGGGAAAGATCATTAACGGCCACACGCCGGTGAAACGAAACACCGGCGAGGACCCGGTGAAGGCGGATGGAAAGGTCCTGGTTATCGACGGCGGCTTTGCCCACGCCTATCGAAAGACCACGGGAACGGCGGGCTACACCCTGATCTCCAATTCCTATGGCGTGCTCCTCGCCACCCACAGTCCCATGAAGGACGAGGAGAAGCGCATCTCAGACGACATCGACATCACCTCCTCCTTGGCCTTTGTTGCGGAATACGACCGACGGCGTCTGGTGCGAGACACCGACGGCGGCAAGCGGGCGGAGGCGGCCATTAAAGAGCTCACCACCCTGGCGGCTCTCTACGAAAAGGGCGAGATCAAGGAAAGAAAAAAAGGGCGAGGATAGCATCCCCGCACCATTTAAAAAACATCCGCCGAAAATTTTCGGCACAAAAAAATTCGGTTCTATGTCAACCATAGGGGAGTCTGGTGAAAATCAGGCTCCTTTTTGTTGTGCGCTTTGCATGAAAAAACCCCTCCATCCGATTTGGATGTGGGGGTTTATTTCAGCAAAAATCAATTAAAGTGGCGAACGGAAAAGGGAATTTTTCTACGCTGTGACGGATTTTTTTCCGGTGCTTTCGTCTTCGAAAAGGCCAATCCGATCAACACAATGGCTGCGAGGACCAGCACGACGGCCAACAGGAAGGGCTTGCCATAGCCTCCGGTGAGGCTGCGGAAAACCTCAATAAGGGTTACGCCCAAGGACGAGGCCACGGTGGTAACGAGGACGACATAGGAATAAATTTCGCCGTAATTTCTGTTGCCGAAAACACCTCGAACAATTAACGGGAGAAACATGGTGGTCGTCGGAACGATGAAGCCGAAAAGAATGGCGCCCAGACTATTGAGCAAGGGATTAGCGCCGGCAAAGTATAAGAGGACAAAGCCGGCCCCGACGATGGTTAGAACGAGGCATGTAATTTTAGAGATGCCGAAGCGATCGCAAGCACTGCCTAAAACAAATTTACTCAATGTATTCGTCAACATGACATAGGAGATCATCGAGGCTCCGAAGACAGGGCTTAAGCCCACCGACGGCGCGTAGGACGGCATATGATAGGTAAAGCAAGTTAAAATCATCATAAGGGCCGCTGCCAATAAGACGTAATAAAATTTCGCGGAACGAAGGGCTTGAGATTTGGTCATTCCCGTCAGTTCTTCATTTTTTTCGGATGGGACATCGGCCGTTTCCTTTTCCTCTATGTAGCCGTAAGGATGAAGGTTCATCTCTTTCGGGCTTTTTTTAATGAGGAATAAAGCGGGCAAGACGCCGAGAACAAATACTAAAAGGGCATATAAGAGGTAGGCGCTTCGCCAGCCGAATTGAGCGATGCAAGCTGCGCCCAAGGGGCTTAAGATCATGCCGCCGATTCCGGAAAAGCCGAGGGCAATTCCCAAGGCAAAGGCCATTTTTTCTTTAAACCAATTGCCGATTAAGATAGGGGTTAAGACGTAAAACACGACGCTTGCCCCCACCCCGGCCAGAACAAAGGCAAGGGCCATGGTAGTCAGTCCTTGGGCACGAGACATAAGGACCAAGGAAAGGGCCATGAGGGCAAAACTTCCTCCTGCCAAGAGATTGACTTTTTTTCTTTGGATGAGCTTGACGGCCAAGGGGCTCAAAAAACCGGTGACTAACCCGGAAAGGGTGGCCGTGGCAAGGGTAAAGGAGCTTTTCGCCACGCCGAGACTTTCAGATACCGGTGTCATAAAAATCCCCATACAGCTACCGAATATACTGATTCCGGCAACACTCATCAAACAACAGGCAATTAAAATAATCCAGGCATAATGAATTTTTTTCGGCATACTCTTTTCCATGGCTGTTTCCTTTCTAATCCAGGGCATAGGCGGCATCGAAGCCGTCTCGCATGGCTTGGCCGATGCGGCCGGTGGTGGCGACGGCACTTCCGATGACGCGGACGTTTTCGAAATTGTCTTGAATCTTTTGGATTTTCTCGTTATTGGGGCGGACGCCTAAGGAAAGGATGACGGCATCGGCTTCCAAATCAAAGACTTTTCCCGTGTTTAAATCTTCCAAAGTGACTGATTTTTCTTGAATCGATTGAAGTGCACAAGACGTGTTGAGGACTACATTTTTTTCCTTTAAGTGGTCCAGTTCCGGCTTAATGTAGGTGGGAAGGACGCCGATGCCGATGGCTTTTTGCATTTCCACAACTTGGACTTCATTATCCTCTGCCAGGAAAGAAGCCACATCCAGTCCCGATAAACCGCCGCCGATGACGACGATTTTCTTCCCGGAAAGTGTAATCTCTTGATCTAAAATTTGTCCTACGGTGTAAATGTGATCGGATTCGATGCCGGGAATTTTTTTAGGAATAACCGGATCCGCACCTGTGGCGACGAAGACGGCGTAGGGATTTAAAGACTTGATCTCGTCGACCGTCGGCCCATGATTTAAATGGATTTCAACACCGTACTTGTCGCATTCTCTTTTCAAAACCTCGGGCAATTGGTGGGTCCAATCTTTCATAGGCGGTTGGCCTGCCAAGAAGGTATCGCCCCCTAAATGGTCTTTTTGTTCGAATAAAGTGACTTTAAAGCCCCGTTGACCTAAAACAGAGGCGGCTTCCATACCGGCGACGCCACCGCCGATAACAACCACTTGCCGTCCTTGGCCGTCGATTTTTAAAGGCGCAAGTTCAGATTCCCTGCCGGTCTTCGGATTGACGGCGCAGGAGACAACTTTGAACTTACTTTCACAGTCGGCGCAATACAGACATGAAATGCAGTGATGTATGAGATCTTCTTCGCCTGCCATGGCTTTTTTGCACCAATAAGGATCTGCCAGAGACTGTCTCGCCAAGCCGACGAAGTCGCTGACGCCTTCTTCGAGAAGGGATTCTGCAAATTCCGGTGTTTTAATGGTGTTTACGGCAATCACGGGAATCTGAACAGCGGCTTTAATGGTTTTTGCCAAGTGCTTCTTCCATCCTTGGCCGTAAAAAACCGGTTCGATGACGGGCTTTTCGGCGCCGAAGGTGGAGTTGGAAATGTTTAGCGCATCGGCTCCGGCCGCTTCGAGGAGCTTCGCCGTGATGACGGCATCGTCCAAGGTGGTGCCTCCCTCGACAAAATCCGAGCCGTTAAAGCGGACACTGACGGGAAAATCCTTACCACATTTTTCCTTAATGCCGCGGATGATTTCGCAAATGACGCGGGCGCGATTTTCGTGGCTTCCACCGTAGGCATCCTCGCGGCGGTTTAAGTGAGGGCTTAAGAAGGTAGAGAGAAGGTAAATGTGGGCGGCGTGGATTTCAACCCCGTCCGCTTCTCCGAGCTGTGCATAAACAGCTCCCTGAACGAATCGATCGATCAAGGTTTGAATTTCCTCTACGGTCATGGCCCGCACCCGACGTCCGTCAGGGGTGGTGGATTCCGAAGGACCGATGGGATCTTTTCCATTCAGCAAGAGAGGATTGGCTCCCTGTCCTGCATGGGCGAGCTGGGCGAAAAACTTGGCGCCGTGGCGATGAACGACTCTGGCGATCTTTTGAACGGACAAAGCGGAATTTAAATCCAGCATGGTCAACTGGCTTGGTGCCGCGCGACCGGTTTCAAAGTCGATGTTGGCGTATTCTGCGATAATCAGGCCGATGCCGCCCTTTGCTCTTTCTTCATAATATTTCACCAAGGCGTCGTCGACTCGACCGTAAGAATCCGCTAAAAGCGTCAGCATGCCGGGCATAACGACGCGATTTCTAATCTCTACCTTGCCGATTTTGCCTCTTGAAAATAAATGGGAATACATAAGTACCTCCTAGTCGTTTATATCGTCGAAAATCACGCGGTAACGATGAATCTTGCTGGTCTTAACCTTCCAGCAACCGTCGATCTTTTCGAATGTGTCTGCGTAGTAGCCGTAGCCTGTGAATGCGGCAAAGCCGTGAGTAATGACTTTGTCTTCGAAGGGGAAATAGGCTTTTGCCGTCGTTTCCGATGTAAGTTCAATTTCAGGAATATGTCCCATATGGGCACTTTGCGTTGTCGCGCCCATAAGTTTTTTCGAGTTGCTGATAATTTGCTCACAAGATCTCGAGGGTTCCGACTTTTCAGGAATGTCCGGATGCTGTCCCTTAAGGGGGTCTCGGGTAGAGTCGGAAAGGTCAAACACGATGTCATCTGCAAATACGGTTCTTAAGAGATCGAAATTTTTGGTGTCGATGGCTCGCCAGTACCTTGCTTTACATTGCTTGATTTCCTCGATTGCAAGTAACTTTTCAACTTGATCCATAATGATCCTCCTTTTAATCGTTTGATTTATAACAAATCTTTGGTGCCTTTAGTATACGGTGGCGACGGGAAGGGCAACAATGGACGTACCGGACAAAAAAAGCTTGACCATTTGTGCAAAATGCACCAAAATAAAAGGACGCTATGATGGGAGGTGCTTCTTATGTACTTTAGCGAACTTATTGATATTTTAAAAAACCATTTTTCCCTTCAGGACTTGGCCATGGAAGAGGCCCCAGCGATTCGCGAGGTGCGCCTTTTGGATGGCAGTGAAGAGAGCTACAGGGAGGATGTTCTTTATTTTGCTTATGATTTCGGCGACAATCCGCCCCTTCAGGGCTTTCTTTTCGGCGATGCAAAAATCAAGGGGGAGGTGCATTGCTTCCTTCGATTTCCGGAGGACCGGATTTTTTCCGTCTATAATATGGCGCAGCAAATACTTCGCGAAAAAGAAGTGCCGGATTTGTATCTGGAATTTAAAGACTTGGCGTATCAGGCGAAGGACTTTGAAAGCTTTATCAATGCCCTTGCCCTGCGCTTAGATAATCCCTTGATTCTCATCGATGCCGATTACCGCGTCGTCGCAAGCTCCAATTGCCCGCCGGTGAAAGAAGATCTTTGGGCTCGAATCGTTCGGCGAGGCTACTGCTTGTATCCCTTAATCAAGGCAAGTGAAGCCTCCCCCTCCTTCCGGCTGGGGCAACGAAGCAGAGAAGCGTACCTCGGGGAGATTTGTCAGCATACGCCCAGTCCGAAGATTTACAGCAAGATTTTTTTCAACGGCCGGTACTGGGGCGCCATCATCCTTATCGAAGAATCTTCCCCGCTTTCCGCGGTGCATTATGAAAATCTGCCGAAAATCAGCCGGCTTTTAGAAGAAATTTTGCCTCGGCTCCTTCCCGCCGCGTCGCCGGAGGGGCGTCCTGTGGATCAGGCATTTTATCGTCTCTTGGTAGGGGCGCATCCCGAAGATCTGGCCCATTCAAACGAATTACTTGCAAAAGGAGAGATCCACCGAATAGCCGTTTTAAAGGCGCGTGGAAAAGATGAAAAAATAGCGCCGCCTATGGCAAAGATTCGTCGGTACTTTCCTACCGCTCCCGTGGCCGAGCTCCAAAACCAAGCCGTTCTCTTTCTTTCCTATGCCAAAGAAAAATCTTCCTTCCCTCAAATATTGAAAAGGTTGGAGGATCTGGCATCGGAACAACAGTTGATTGTCGGCCTCAGCCATGGGTTTGAGGATTTAAACCGAGTATCCGACTATTTTCGGCAAGGGCAAATGGCTTTAGAAACGCCAACCCCCGAGCCGGTCAACTCCTACGATCAAGTCTTTTTTCTAGCCCTGTTACAAGAATTTCAACGACGAAGCGAGAAGGATTTTTCCTGGGGAAACTACCTTCACCCGAGCTTAGAAATTCTCCTGGATTACGATAAAAAAAACCAAAGCCAACTTTACCGCACCCTCGAGGTTTACTTAGAGTCGGAAGCGTCCGTCCAAAAAACAGCCAAGCGGCTTTACCTCCATCGAAACACGGTCACTTATCGCCTTCGTCGCATTACAGAGCTTTGTCAGATCGATTTAAGCAACAGTCAAACGCGCTTTCTGCTCAGTGTTTCTTTCCAAATCAGGTCCTACATTCATCAAGGCCTTTTAAATCGGGAAATTGAACCGCAGACAAACTAAAACCCCCGACCGATTCAATCAGGGGGAGGACAAAAGGATTGCCGCGGGCTTTATGAGGGCGCTTTTTTCAGGTCCACGTGCTTGCGCCGCATCGACGCGTATTGTGGTGATTTAATTTTAGGTATGAAAAACAAGTGCTTTCTTTTTGCACAAAAAAATTCCCCCGCCACATGGCGAGGGAGTTTTTATTTGCTTATCTTTGGCCCAATTCGTGGTCGAAGATATAGAGGCCGTTCCAGGATTCGTTAATGCGTTCGAGGCGTTCGACGATGCTGCGGAAGGTGTCTTCTTCTTCTCTTTGTTCTTCGATAAATTTATTCAAGAATTGTTGGGTGTTGAGGCAGCCCACTTCAATGGCATCCTTATAAATGGCCTTGATCCGACGGGTGACCTCTTGTTCGTGTTCGTAAGCGGCACGGAAGGTGTCGGTGAAGTTGCCGAATTCCTTCGGCGGCTTCGGAATGGCTTCGTATTCCGGTACGCAGTCTGTTTCTTGCAGGAAGTCATAGAAATCCTTGGCGTGTTCCAATTCTTCCTTCGCTTGATGCACGAAGAAGTGATCGAAACCGGACATGCCTTGTGCGTCCATGTAGCTTGCCATGGCCATGTAGAGATAGGCCGATTCCATTTCAAAGTTTAATTGTTCGTTCAGCTTCTTGCTTAATTCGTTGGACATACTTTTCCTCCCGGTCTTTCAAATTAAAAATACGGTTCATATACGCCATACACCGGCACGCCCTTTTCCACGAGCAGCGCCAGAACAACGGGGATTTCGTCGACTTCCAATCTGAGACGGATGCCGTTATAGCGAAAGAGGCAGCGCCCGGCGTAAGGGCTTTCGGGACGATTTAAAAGGTCCATTACCTCGCCGATGTGCGCGTCCATATCGCCGATTTGAAAAAATATATTTCGAATACCGGCACTCTCTTTATTGATTGTTTTAATTAAAAGTGTATCGTGCATGAACCCAACCCCCCGAACTCTGTTCGGTAGGTATATACCCGTGAGCTTTTGTTTTAATCAGCGGTCTCGATGCGAATGTTGTCGATTTCCGTAAGGCTCTTGGCGGTGATTTCCACGCGGCGCAGGTCCCTGATGGAAAAGGCGGGATTCGCCTCGGCCATGGCTTCTCTCGAAAGGCGCACGGTCTCCAAGGATCGCTTGTACTCCCAGCTTTTCGCCGCGTACTGCCATTTCAAGAGCCCGGTCTCCAGGGCGGCATGAAGGTTGTTTTTGTCGGGATGAAATTCCACGGCCTCCCCGGCGGCATCGATCAGCTTCACCCTCACGTCGGCTCGGCCTCTTTTCGCCGCCACGTCCATGGCGAAGTCGCCCTCCGCTCCCTTCTCCGCGGAAAGGCTGAGGGTGCCGAAGAGTCGCGCTACGTGATTGTTGCCGCCCCGATCCGAGGGGACGAAGGCCCCCTCCTCATAGGTGCTTGCCCCGGTAAAGTCAAGGGATGCACCCTCGGCGCTGGCCGTGGTCAGATCGCTGTCTTCTTCGAAATCGGCGAGGACATAGCTTTCGGGCTCCGTGGCCAAGACGACACCCGCCTCCGGCACATAGGCTTTAAAATCGTCGAAGATCGCCCGGTCTTTTACAAAGGCGTAGGCCGCCACCTCCAAATAGCGCTGCTGGTCCTCTTTGCGGAGCACATTGCCCGTGTCCAGGGCCAAAGCCTCCAGCCCTTCCCGGTCCAGCCGGCCCCAGTTGGAATTAAATTGGCTGTGATTGGCGTAATCCACCATGAGCTGGCCCCGCCAGGCGCGGGCACGCATGTATTGATCCATGCCCTCCAAGGAAGCCACGTCCTGATCCCATGCCCCGGTGACGAGGAAGTAGGGCACGTCCAAAGCCACGGGACGGTCCCCGGGCTTGTACTGGCTGTCTGTGGGCGCCACGGCCAAGACTCCGGCCACGTTGAGGGTCTTCGTCGCCTCTCCCGTGTCGGGATTGTAGGGGAGCTTCGCGAAGGAGGCCGCAATGGCCGCCGCCTCGCCGCCCCGGCTGTGGCCGCCGAAGTAGATTCTATCGGCATCGATGCGCTCCTTCAGCCTCGGATCCTCCGCCACCTTCACGGCGTGATCCAAGAGGCTCAGCGCCCTGGCGTCGTTTTCGCCGGAAAGGCCCTTGCCCAAATAGGCGTTAAAGTGGGACTGCTCCACGGACTGAAAGGCCACGCCCCGGGCGGCCAGGTAGCGGCCCAAATACTCGTAGCCTCCCCTATTGTCTTCGATCATATTGTGATTGCCGTGAACGAAGACCACCAGAGGCGCATGCTTGACCCCCACGGGCAGATAGAGATCTCCCTCGTAGGGCACGTGGTCGGGGGTGTAGCCGAAAAACATTTCCCGCAAACGGTCTTGCCGCTTGGGCAGACTCATGTAGCGGCTGTAGCTTTCCTCGCCGAAGTCGTAGGCCTTCTTCGGGCCGTATGTAATTTTTTCCACCTTGTAAGAAGGGGGGATTTCTTTTTGCGCTGCGGCGAAATCCTTCCGGGTCTTGGGCCCCGGCCAGGCGCAGAGAAAGATCAGTCCCGCCATGAGCAGGGCGCCGAGGACGGTGCCCATGGGGAAGATTTTTCGCGCTCCGATTCCCAGGGCGAAGAGCCAAATCACCGCCACCACCGCCGCCGTGGCCCCGTAGGTGTATGCGTCGGAGGAGGGACCTAGTGACGATGTGGATAGGATCACGTCGTTTACCATATAGGCCAGGAGGCCGAGCATGATGAGCTCCGTGGCCGCCGGTGTCAGGACGGGGCGGGCCCACTTTCCGACGACAAAGAGAAGGGCCGTCAGGGCACAAAAATAGATCCCCCACAGGGCCGCATCGGCCAAAAGGTGGGGAATCTTTGCTTGAAAGTAAAAGCCGGGAAAGGCGTCCAGCAAAAAGAGCGCAAGAAAGGCAGCGAGCCACACCAGTCGCCCGCCGTTAAAGAGGCCGCTATTCAGCTTCTTCCATACTTGCTTCACTTGCTTCATGGGGGCACCCCTTTCCGTGACAGGGCTTTCTCGAAACCTCCGATGCGGAAACGACGACGAACTCCACGCCGTCATCGGTTTCGATCTTCACCTTCACCAAGGCACGCAAGGTGTCGGTGCCGACGACCACGCCTTGGCCCTCGGAGGTATAGACCGTGCGACCAACGCGGGGCAGAATCTTTAAATTCTCCTCGTAGCCGTCCTGCTCGTAGCGCAGACAGCACAGGAGCCTGCCGCAGACGCCGCTGATGGCGTCGGGATTCAGGGAAAGGCCCTGATCCTTGGCCATGTTAATGGACACCGGGGCAAAGTCGCCGAGGAAGGTGGTGCAGCAGCATTCCCTGCCGCAGATGCCGATGCCGCCAACCAGCTTCGCCTCGTCTCTCACGCCGATTTGGCGCAGCTCGATGCGGGTGCGGAAGATCGACGCCAAATCCCGTACCAGGCCGCGAAAATCCACCCGGCCGTCGGCGGTAAAGTAAAAGAGCAGCTTGGAATTGTCGAAGGTGTATTCCGCGTTGATCAAATGCATCTTCAGGCCGTGCTCGCGAATCTTATCCTCGCACACCGCCATGGCCTCTCTGGCCAAATTTCTGTTTGCGGCGTTGCGCCTCTCGTCGTCCTCCGTAGCCGTACGAATAATGGGCTTCAGCTCGCCGACGATGGACTCTTCCTCCACCGCCTTGCGCTCGATGGCCACATAGCCGTACTCCACGCCGCGAGCCGTCTCCACAATGACCCCTTCGTCCACGGCGGGCGCCGCGTTCTTGGGATCGAAGTAATATATTTTTCCCCGGCGCTTAAAGCGTACGCCGACGACATCTCTCGTTTCTGTCAAGTTCCTTTAGCCTCCCATAGTTAAAAGCAGCCATTCAAAGGCAAAGCTTTTATTTACATTCATGTCTATATAGCGACGCGCCTCGTAGAGGGCGTCGATGATCTCGTAAATTCGCGGACCCACAGACTGCGCCTGCTCGGCGATGAGGGTTCCGTAGTCCTGATTTTTTACCAGGGACACATCCCCTGTCTCGTACACCACGGCCATATCCCT
The DNA here is from genome assembly GCF_900155585.1 of Aedoeadaptatus urinae. GTDB lineage: Bacteria > Bacillota > Clostridia > Tissierellales > Peptoniphilaceae > Aedoeadaptatus > Aedoeadaptatus urinae. Next base: position 64,706 of record NZ_LT707416.1, read on the forward strand.
TAGGTAAGAGAGCATATAATCGAAAATTTCCGGCAAATGCTCCTTCTCTTCCTCGAAAAAATGGCGCGCAAAAAAAACTTCCTCCCGCCGTAAAAACACCTTCTCCATTAATCGGTAGGTGCGGTGGCGCCGCTCGGGATCTCCCGGGGCCTCCTTCGCCTTTAAATCCAAAAAGCCCGCCCGGGAACGAACCGTGGGCAAGATTTTTTCGGGAGACGAAGACAGAAGCAGAAAGCGGGTCTTCGCCGGCGGCTCTTCCAGGACCTTTAAAAGGGCGTTTTGCCCCTCCGCCGTGGTGGCGTCGAAGTCCACGAAGAGAAAGACCTTGCCCCCCTCGCCGTAATCGGTCATGGCCGCCTGCTTAAGCACTCCTTCGATGCGCTCCTTCTTAATGGAGGCCTTGGAGGTTTTTTTCGTCGGGGCAATTTCGATATAGTCGGGATGATTTTCTCCCCGACCTTCCCCGGACAAAAAGAGCCGGCAGGAAGGGCACGCACCGCAGGGCGCCTCTTCCCCTCGACACAGATAGCCCATAGCCAGGCGGCGGGCTTCCTTCAGCGCCTCCTCCCCCGCTCCCTTTAAGATATAGGCGTGGAGATGAGATTGAAAGAGTTCCCCGGTCAAATGCGTATGCCCTTGACCAAATCGATGGCAAAGACGTGGGCGCCGGCGTGGATGCTGTCCTTGTCGTCGCGACTGCCGACGACGCGGTCCAAAATTTCTTTTAATTGGTCGTATTGCTCATTGGAGACGCCGATGACCACCGTGGTGTTGCCTTCCTTCAGAAAGCCCCCGGTGGAGGCCATTTCCGTCACGGCAATGTCCGCCTCCAATAATTCGTCGATGACCTCGCCGATAAAGCGGTCGGCGATAATCGCAAACACCATTTTATTCATGATGCCCCCCTTAATAGCGACTGTATTCCGCGACGTCGAGAATAAATATGGTGGCGCCCCCGACGCGTACATTTAAAGGATAAGGCATAAAGGATTCCCCCGGCGACATAGCCAATGTCGACGGCTCCTCTCTCACGGAGCAGTTTTCTTCCATAATGTCGAAAAGCTCGTCCATGTCTTCTTCGTTAACGCCCATTAAAAGGGTCGTGTTGCCGGCTTTCAAAAAGCCCCCGGAGGAGGACAACTTCGTTACCCGAAAGCGCTTTTCCGTCAGGGCGTCGATTAAACCTGCGGCGTCTTGATCTTGCACGATAGCAAATATAAGTTTCATCTGAACCGGTACTCCTTTTCAATGGCTTCTATACAGCTTTTAAGGACCTGCTCCGCATCCCGCGATGCGTCGATAAGGACCAGCTCCTCCTTCAGCTGATTGGCTAAAATTCTGTAATACTCCTCCACCGTGTCCATGATCCGTCGATCGGACTCTAAACGGTCGGCGAGGCGATCCTTCATGCGGCTGTCTCCGGTGCCCTTGGGCACGTCTAAGTAAAGGGTGATATCGGCCTTTAAGCCGTCGGTGGCAAAGGCGTTGACGGCCTCCACGGCTTGTATCCCCAGTCGGCGACACAGGCCCTGATAGACGAGGCTGGAAAAAACATAGCGCTCGCACAGGACGAGACTCCCCGCCTCCAGTGCCGGGAGGATCACTTCTTCCACATGTTGGGCGCGCGAGGCCGCGTACAAGAGGGCCTCGCACCGCGGGTGCATGGCTTTGTTTTCGGGATCCAATAAGATCTTTCGAATGTCTTCCGAGATCGCCGTGCCGCCGGGCTCCCGCGTGTGGAGGACGTCGACGCCTTTTTCTTCAAAATAGTGTCGAATGCCTTCCGCCACCGTGGATTTGCCTGAGCCGTCCGGCCCTTCGATGACGATAAATAATCCCTTCAAAAAAGAAACACCCCCTCGCTCCCATTATAACATAGCTTTTGTCCCTTTAGGCTCAGGGAAAATCCCTTCAACTCCCCCGGGAACCTTCCCCGTTTTTATACCTACAGTATATCACGGCCCCCTCGGTTGAACGTAGTGACAAATTGGAGTATACTGAGGGCAACCGCAGAAACTATAGGAAGTTAGGAGGACACTATGTCATTAAAAGGTACGAAAACCGCAAACAATCTGTTGATCTCTTTCGCAGGAGAATCACAAGCCACTGCACGCTACACCATGTACGCAAAGCAAGCGGACAAAGATGCTTCCGTTCAAATTAAAAACATCTTCTTGGAAACTGCACGCAACGAAGAAGAACACGGCAAGCGCTTCTTTAGATACTTAATCGACGACTTCAACGAAGACGAACTGGAAGTCAAATGGGACTACCCCGTCGCCTTGGGCAGCACGGAATTAAACCTGAAAAACGCCGCCGCCGGCGAAGACGGTGAAGCCACCGATATGTATCCCGAATTTGCGAAAATTGCTCGGGAAGAAGGCTTCGACGACATCGCCGACAACTGGATCGAAATCGCCGAAGTGGAAGAAGCGCACCGCGATCGCTACCTGAAGCTTTTGGAAAACGTCAAGGAAGGCAAGCTCTTCAAGCGCGACGAAGTCGTTCTTTGGAAATGCAACAACTGCGGCTACATTCACGAAGGCAAGGAAGCGCCGGAAAAATGCCCCGCATGCTTCCACCCGCAAAAATGGTTTGAAATCTTCGTCGAAAACTATTAAAATGAATTGAAACCAAGCACCAAAGCCGCGGCTTCGGTGCTTTTTTCATGAAAGGAGAAGGTATGGACAGAAACGAACGGGTCGCCGCCATGGAAACCATCTTAAACGATCACAGCCGTGCCGTGGCCGAGTTTAAAGAGGCCCTGGACGCCTTTGAAAAGGCCCAGGACGCCTTCGACGTCTTGGACAGGTACTACAGCTCCCAGGATTGGTTCGACGACGTGGACGCCTACGACGAGGGCGAGATCACCGTGGACTGCGGCGTCCTCACCGAGGATGCGGTCTACGATTTAATCGGCGAAAATTTCGAAATGGCCAAGGAGATGATTCGCCTGGCCAACGCCATATTACAAAAGCACTAGGCAGTGACGCTTAGTGCTTTTTCTTTTAAGGAAATATCCTCACTCTATTTTATTTTTCATCCACCGAAAAGATCAGTCTCTGTAGGTCCGCACGTGGTAGGTTTTACCGCGGCTCTTCATGCCGTCCAATTGCTCGATGGCGCTCTTCGCGGCCTTCTTCGGCACCTCGATGACGGTGTGGTGATCGCGAATCAAAATATTGCCTACGATGTCGGCGCCCAGATCCGTTTCCTTTTTAAAGATGGCGAGAACGGCCTTGGGATTGATGCCGTCTTTTCTGCCCTTGTCCATATAGAGCTTGGCGTTGTTGGAAAAGCGCTTCTTGCCGCCCTTTTCCTTCTTCTCCTTGCCCTTGCGGTCTTTTCTCAGACCCCGGGCACGGAATTTCTTGCCGTAGTCCACCTCATCCAAGGCGTCGTGCTTCTTCGACTGGCTGCTGTCGTCTAAAAGCTTTAGTAGGGCGGCGGAAATTTCCACGGCGCCGTATTCCAGGCGGAGCATGCTTTCCACCATGGGCTTGTACTCGGAAAGATCCGCCTCGGCATCGAGAAGCTCGGCTACCTTGCCCTCCAGGCTTTCACGCTTGTTCACGTCCATTTGCTCCATGGTGGGCAGCTCCATGTAAGAGAGATCGGCCTTGGTGTAGCGGACGATGTCTTCCAGCTTGTAAATATCCCGGCCCACGATAAAGGAGAAGGACAGGCCCTTGCGCCCTGCCCGGGCCGTACGGCCGATGCGGTGAACGTAGTATTCCTCGTCCTGAGGCAGGTCGTAGTTCACCACCATGTCCACGTCGCCGACATCGATGCCCCGCGCCGCCACGTCCGTGGCGACCAGCATGTCGATGGAGGAGTTTCTGAAGCGCTTCATGACAGAATCACGCTGGTTCTGCTTCAAGTCCCCGTGAAGGCCGTCCACGGCATAGCCGCGGGAAGCCATTTCGCTCACCAAAGCGTCGACGCGGCGCTTGGTGTTGCAGAAGACGATGGCCAGGGTGGGATCGTAGATATCCACGAGGCGGCTTAAAATTTCCGGCTTCATGGAGGCCTTCATTTCCAAATAGTACTGCTCGATGTTTTCCACGGTGAGCTGCTTGTGCTTAATGCGAATGATCTCCGGATCCCTTTGGAATTTACGGGAGAAATCCATAATGTCCTTTTCCATGGTGGCGGAGAAGAAGCAGGTCTGGCGGTTATCCGGCGTCTCGTCTAAAATGGTGCGCATGTCGTCGCGAAAGCCCATGTCGAACATTTCGTCGGCCTCATCCAAGATGGCGATAGACAGATTATCGAAGCGCAGGGTCTTTCTGCGCATATGGTCCATGACCCGGCCCGGGGTGCCCACGACGATTTGCACGCCGCCTTTTAAGGCGCGGATTTGTCGGTCGATGCTGGTGCCGCCGTAGACGGGCAGAATCTTCACGCCCTTTTTATAGGCGCCTAAATTGGCCAGCTCGTTGGCCACTTGCAGGCAAAGCTCACGGGTGGGGCAGAGCACCAGACCTTGGAGCGGGCCCTTCTTTTCCACCCGCTCCAGCATGGGAATGCCGTAGGCGGCGGTTTTGCCCGTGCCGGTCTGGGCTTGGGCGATGACGTCTTTGCCTTCCAAAAGGGGCGCCATGCTCTGAGCTTGGATCGGCGATGCTTCCTCAAAGCCCATGGCCTCGATGCCCTTTAAAATGGCTTCCGACAGATTAAATTCATTAAATTTCAAACGTTCCTCCTCGTTTCAAAAAAAAAAGCAGTCCCGCGGACTACTCAGTTGGTTTGTTTATCTGATTATTTCACTTCTTTCTATTATGAAGGATGGCGGCGACAATTGCAAGGCTTTCGGAAAAAGATTTAATGTTTAAGTCTCGGTTAAGATTTTTTAAAAGGCGAAAAAACCCCCCGCAATTTTTTGTCTTGTGCTAAACTTAAAGTAGACTGCTTTGGATGAAAACAAGGCGTGAAAGGAGTTTCCCGATTGAAAGATAAAAATGCCATTGAAAAATTTGTGGACCGCGCCATGGAAGACGACGACTTTCAAGACGTGGCCGATGTCATAGAAAAAAGCGTGGAAAGCGCCATCCATTACTCGAAAATGGGCGCCGGCGCCCTCATGCGGGGGGTGAAAAAGGGCTTCGGGCCGAAGGAACCTGTGCGCCTTCCCGTAAACCGGGATCCCGCCAAGGTGAAGCAAAAGGTGACGGCCCCCAACACCTGGTTTTGGCTGAGAAATGCAGCCGCCCTTTCGGCCATCAGCTCTTTTCTTTGTGCCCTCTTTGTCTTTATCGACGACATCGCCTATGGTTTCTTCTCCTCCGACACCATTGCCGCGTTCCTCTTTCTTTTGATCTCGGCCGCAGTATTCGCCGCAGGCACCGTCATCAGCCAGCGCAATATGATTTTATCGCGGGATTTCTTCCGCATTCGCCGGGAGATTCAAGACCAATCGGTCCTCGCCGTGGAAGACATCGTGACGGCACTGAACAAGCCCCAACAAACGGTGGCCGCCGAGATCAATCACATGATCCGAAAAGACTACCTGCCCCAGGCCCGCCTGGTGGAGGGGGGCGATCTGCTCCTCGTGGATCACGCCGCCTACAAGGCCTACAAAGACAATTACATGGGCCGCGCAGCCGTGGCACAAAACGACGTGCCTGAAATCGAAGAGCCGCAGGCCACCAACGACGACGACCGGGCCACCGCCATGGATGATTACGAAAAGACCTTAAAGGCCCAGCGGGATCGTACCGGCGACGGCGCACTGAAGGAAAAAATTTCCGCCCTCTTAAAGCTTTTGGATGCCATTCGCCATGCGGTGAACACGGATCCCGGCCGGGTGGAAAGCTTAAACAAATTCGTGGACTACTACACCCCCACCACCATCAAGCTTATCGAGCGGTATCTGCAGTTTGAATCCTCCTCGGTGATTACGGATTCCATAAAAAAGACCATGGACGATATTTTGCGCTCCCTGGACAAAGTCATCGACGGCTACGAAAAATTGTTGGACACCTTATATAAAGACGACCTCTTGGATCTCAACGCCGAAATGGATGTGATGGAGACGGTGATGAAACAAGACGGACTAATCGAAGAATCGGAAGGAGACGGATTCCATGAGTGATGAAATTAAATTGACCTTAGACGGCGCCACCGACGCGGACATCGAATCGGAACTGACCTTGGAACCCAAGGAAGTGGAGGCCCAAGTGAAGCTGACACCGGCGGAACAGAAGCAGGTGGACGACTTTGCCAAGACCATCGACCTCACCGACTCCTCGGTGATCCTCCAATACGGCGTGGGGGCACAGAAAAAGATTTCGAACTTTTCCGAGAAGACCTTAAACTCCGTGCGCACGAAGGACCTGGGCGAAGTGGGAAATCTCCTCTCCCAAGTCGTGACGGAGCTGAAGACCTTCGAAAACGAAGACGAAAAGGGCCTGAAGGGCCTCCTGAAACGCTCCGCCAATAAAGTCACCGCCATGAAGGCCAAGTACGACAAGGCGGAAAAAAACGTGGACGACATCGCCCGAGTCTTGGAAAACCATCAGATCACTTTGATGAAGGACATTTCCATGTTGGATCAAATGTACGATCTCAACGAAAAGTATTTTAAAGAACTTTCCATGTACATCCTCGCCGGCAATCAAAAGCTGGAAGACGTGCGCAGTCGCGAGCTCCCCGCCCTTATGGCCTCGGCCACGGAGGGAAGCCTGGAGGCCCAAAAGGCCAACGACCTGCAAAACATGGCCAATCGCTTCGAAAAGAAGCTCCACGACCTGGAGCTCACCCGCATGGTGAGTTTGCAAATGGCACCGCAAATTCGCATGGTGCAGGCTTCAAATACGGTCATGGCGGAAAAGATTCAGTCCACGGTAGTGAACACCATCCCCATCTGGAAAAACCAAATGGTCCTCGCCCTCGGCGTGCACCACAGCGAACAGGCCGCCGAAGCCCAAAAGAAAGTGGCGGATCTCACCAATCAGCTCCTGAAGAAAAACGCCGAAACTCTGCGCCAAAGCACGGTGAATGTGGCGAGGGAAAGCGAGCGGGGCATCGTGGATGTGGACACCATTCGCTACACCAACGAACAGCTCATCGCCGCACTGGACGAAGTGCGCAAGATTCAAATCGAAGGCCACGAAAACAGAGAAAAGGCCAAGCGGGAGCTGGAAGCTTTAGAAGCGGATCTCAAACACCGCCTGCTTCCCCAAAACAATCAATAGGAAAGCACGAGAAATGTACCGACAATTATTTAAGAAGCGGCAGATTGTCTGCCGCTTCTTTTATTTTATATCCTCCCCCCTCGCCATATTTTCCACAAAAAACGGCACGCCCTTCGGCATGCCGTTCGTTGCATTTATTCCGCCCCTTGAGCCATTTCTTCCGCCACCAGGGATTTTTCCCCGTGGGTCTTAATGGGGTCGAAGGTGAGGCGGGCGATATTAAAGATGTGGTCGCCGATACGTTCCAGCGTCCCCAGGATGTCGACGTAGAGGGATGTGGTGACCGTGGCCTCTTCGTGTTGAGAGGTCATGCGCCTGAAGTGGGAGGCGCGAAGCTCGTATTCCAAATAGTTCAGGCTGTTTTCTTCCTGTTTCATGGTTTCGTACAGATGGTGGTCGCCGCCCTTATAGATTTCTACGCCGTTGGTGTACATGTGAATCAGCAAATCGTAAATGGACGTGAGCTCCTTCATGGCTTCGTCGTGGAAGCTTTCCCCGGAATCGTAGACCATCTCGAAATATTCCACCAGGTTTTGCACCAAATCGCCGATGCGCTCAAAGTTTTTTTGCACCTGAAGGCCGGCGGAGTATTCGTCAGCCAGCTCTTCCGTCAAGGACTGCTTGGAAATTTTCAAAAGGTAGGATTCGATTTTCGTATCCAGTGAGTTGATCATGTCTTCCAGCTGATTGACCTCGTGGAAGTATTTTTTGTCCTTGGTCAACAGGTACTGCTTGCTGTCTTCCAAGGCTTCCGTGACGATGTCCGAGACCTGCAGGATGGCCACCTTCGCTTGGGTCAATGCCCCGGCGGGGAAGGCGGTGATCATGGCTTCGTCCAACTGGATCTTGCCCATTTCCTCGGTGAGATCGTCGCGACCGGGCATGATCCTTCTCAGCAGGCTGACGCATTGGGGAATGATGGGCAAAAAGATAATCATGCCCACGAAGTTAAAGGTGAAGTGGGCGAAGGCGATGGTCATCATGTCGTTAAAGTGGAGCAGATCCGTCACGTGGTGGACGAAGCGCTCGTAGGGACCGATGATGGCCAGGAAAAAAACGGACACGGACACGTTAAATAAAAAGTGGAACAGTGACGTGCGCCGGGCGGCGAGGCTCCCGCCCACGGAGGCCAAGGCCGCCGTCACCGTGGTGCCGATGTTGGCACCGAAGACCAGGCCCAGTGCCGCCACCAGGGTAATGGAATGGGTGGCGTAGAGGGTTTGCACGATCCCGACGATGGCCGAGGAGGATTGAATGACCCCGGTAACCACGGCGCCGATAAGTGCCGCCAGGATCGGTTGACGACTGAGCCGTACCACCATATCCGCAAAGCCCGGGATGTACTGCAGCTCTTTTAAGGCGTCACCCATGGTGTTTAAGCCGATGAACAGGAGGCCGAAGCCGATAATGATTTCGCCCAGGTAGATGGTTTTTTTCTTTGATGCCATAAGGACCAAAAAGACGCCTACAAGCAAAATAAAGTAGGCCAGGTAATCCAGCTGAAAGCCGATTAAAATCGACGTCACCGTGGTACCGATATTGGCGCCGAGGATAATGGCGATGGCTTGGCTCAGACCCATCAGTCCGCTTCGCACCAAAGATATGGCGATGACCGTCGCCGCCGATGAGGATTGGATCAGGCCGGTCATGACGATGCCGACCAGGACCGCCATAATGGGATTGGACGTATATTTTTCGATATAGTCCCGAATCTTTGTGCCGGCAAATTTCGTCAGGCTGTCGCCCATGAGTTTAACGCCGAAAAGAAACAGTCCCAGACCGCCGGCAATAAAATGCCAATCAATTTGAGACCATGAACTTACCTCGCCCATAAACTCTCCTTCCGTAAAATTTTACATACATAGATCGGTCTTATTATACCAAAAAGTAAAGTGGAGGTAAGGCTTTCGTAATAAAAACTTCCTCATTATTTATTTCCCATGGGAAAAATAAATAATAAGTGGCGGCGGCCGTTTTCGAGCACAAAAAAAGCAAGCGCGAGGCTTGCTTTTCTCTTATTTCCAATAGTCCAGCTTGCTTTCGTCCAGGCCGATGCTTCGGCCGAGGAAGTGGGGATCCTTGCCGGCGTGGGTTTGCTCCTTGTAATCCTTCAGCGCCGCAATGGCTTGATTGCTCAAGAGCAAAATGGCGGGGATGTTGACCAGCACCATCAGGGCCATTAAGAAGTCGGCCACGTTCCATGCCAGTTCCATTTTCATACTGCTGCCCAAGAAGATAAGGACGATGGCCACCAGTCGGTAGCACAGCATAAAGGTTTTAGAGGGCATCTTTTTATTCAGGTAGTTCAAGCAGCTGTCCACGTAAAAGAGATTGCCTAAGAGAGTAGTAAAGGCAAAGAGAGTCAGGGACAGGGAGATGAAGACGTAGCCGTAGTGGCCGAAGACCGTGGCCAGGGATTCTTGCACGTAGGCGGCCCCTGCCAGCTCTTCCGTGGCGTCTATTCCCGATGCCATGGCCATAAAGGCCGTAGCGGAGCAGATGACCAGGGTGTCTAAGAAGACGGAAAACATTTGAACCAGGCCTTGTTTAACCGGGTGGGATACATCCGCCGATGCCGCCGCATTGGGTGCGGAGCCCATACCGGCTTCGTTGGAGTACAGCCCCCGCTTGATCCCTTGGACCATGGCGGAGCCTGCAAAGCCGCCGAAGATGGCTTTGAAGTTAAAGGCGTCGGAGAAAATATTCTTGAAGACCGTGGGCATGTAGGTAATGTTTTTGAAGATCATAAACAATGCCATGGCCACGAAGATGATGCCCATGAAAGGCACGAGGGCGGAGGTGGCTTTAATGATGCGCTTGCCGCCCCCTAAGATGCAGTAGCCGGCGACGATGGCCAGGATGCCGCCGATGACCCAGGTGGTCCTGCCTTCCACGAAGAAATCGTAGACGCGGAAGGAGTCGGTCATGTTAAAGGAGGCGAGCATGTTGAAGCCCACGGCGTAAGTCAAAATTAAAAAGACGGCGAAAAGCACGCCGACGGCTCTGGAGCCCAGGGCGATTTCAATATAGTAGCTGGGGCCGCCGAAGCTGTTGCCGTGTTCTCCTCTGCGCTTGTAAATTTGCGCCAAGGTGGATTCCACAAAGGCCGACGCCCCGCCGATAATGGCAATGAGCCACATCCAGAACACGGCGCCGTAGCCGCCGAGGCAAATGGCTTGGGCCACGCCGACGATGTTCCCCGTGCCGACACGGGAGGCGGTGGAAACCATGAGCGCCTGGAAGGAAGAGACTTCGCCTTGGTGGGGCTTTTCTCTCAACACGCGCAGGGATTCACCGAACATAGATAATTGCAAAAATCCCGTGCGCACGGTGAAGTAAAGGCCGGCGCCGATTAAAATAATAATAAGTATGGGGTAGTACAAATACCCGTTCACTTTCAGTAGTAGATCCATGGGTCACCTCAATTTCTTTCCTATGTACTATTACAACTGTTCACATTTTACCATAGACGACTACAATGTAAAAGATTGTTTTCCATTAACACGGAATTTTTCTGCTTTACTTTACCGAAGTGAACTATCTTCGGATTTTTTAAATGACGCAAAAAAATAGCGCCCCTTCGGGCGCCGGATCAATCTTCCATCAAACCTTCGATTTTTTCGAAATAATTTTCAATGCGCTTGGCCATAGGCGGGGCAAATTCACCTGAAGCCAACATGGCCTTCAGCTCTTTTTTGCCGACGAATTTATAATCTTCCACTTCGCTTCTTTGCATCTTGATCTTGTCCACGTCCCTTACGAGGAGAAAGATCTTGGAAAATTTCTGATTTTCCTTCATGGTGCCGAGAAAAGAAAGGTCCCGATCCGTGGCGCGAATGCCCACTTCTTCTTTCAGCTCCCGAAGGGCGCCTTGAAGAGGGCTTTCCTTGTCCACGACGCTACCCATGGTGAATTCCCATTGATGGGCGAAATCTTTGCCCTTCGCCCGCTTGGTCACCAGAAGCTTCTTTTCGGAAATCACCATGACGCCGGCGACGACGTAATACTCCTCGGGATCCAATGGCTCTTTTCGATCTTTTAAATAGCCCAGATAGTTAAAGTCTTCGTCGTAAATACGCCTCAGTTCCACGGCGACCTCCTTACTTGCTCACATTGTTTTTCACGCGCTTCAAGCGGAAGAAATCTTCCCGCTCTTTTTCCGCCAAAATGTCTTCGATCTCTTTTTTCGCCGCCTCGTACCTGGGAATTTGAATTTTTTCCAGGGCGTTGGCCCGCTTCACCGTCTTTTTGATTTCCTTGGCCAGGCGGTACAAGTCCGTTTCGATTTCCGCGAGCTCGTAAATCCTGGCCCGCATATCGTGCATGCGAATATAGGCTTCGTCGAAGGCAAAATTGGATTCAAACATACTGAAGGTGGTTTGAGGCTTAAAGGCCTTGTAGTGGATTTCGGGAATCTCCACCCCCATGACGGAGCGGTAGCCGATGTGGTAGGGCTCCTCCGTGGGCATGGACTTGCTCATTTCCACCACGGACTCCCAGCCCATGGTCACCGAGGCCATGGTCAGGGCGTCGTAGGACTGGCTGAAGCGCTCTTCCACCTCTTGTTGAATGGTTTGGGCCCGGGCGTTTAGGCGCATGATCTCACGCATAAGCACGGCCCGCTTTTTGTCTAAAAGGCCGTAGCCCCTCTTGGCAAAATCCAGGGCGCTTTTTGTTTTGATTAAATTGGCTTTTGTCGCCGTCACGCGTTTCGCCATAGCTCACCTCTAATAATACTTGTCCAGGATTTTCGGATCGATACGCACCAAGCTGTCCTTGGGCAAAGTCCTCAAGAGCTCCCAGGCCTTGTCCAAGGTCTGGCCGATGGTGGAGGGCTCGTTAAAATCCTGGCCGATAAATTCGTTTTCGAAGCGGCGCCCGAAGGCCAACAGCTTTTGATCGCCTTCCGACAGCTCCTCTTCCCCGATGATCTGGGCCAAAGAACGCACTTCCGTACACTTGGAGTAGGAGGCAAACAATTGGGCGGAGACGTCGCTGTGATCCTCCCGGGTGTAGTCCGCCCCGATGCCGTCTTTCATGAGACGGGACAGGGAGTCCAGAATGTTAATGGGAGGATAGATGCCCTGGCCGTTAAGATCCCGTGACAATACGATTTGCCCCTCGGTAATGTAGCCGGTCAAGTCGGGAATCGGGTGAGTAATGTCGTCGGAGGGCATGGTTAGGATGGGGATCAAGGTGACCGATCCCTTCACGCCCTTGATCATGCCCGCCCGCTCGTAAATGGCGGCGAGGTCCGAATACAAATAGCCCGGGTAGCCCTTTCTCGAAGGCACTTCCTGCCGTTGGGAGGAGACCTCCCGCAGACTTTCCCCGTAGCTGGTCATGTCGGTCATAATGACCAAGACGTGCTTGTGCCGTTCGAAGGCCAAATATTCCGCCGCGGTCAGGGCGCATTTCGGGGCGATGATCCGCTCCATAATCGGGTCGTCGGCGTAGTTCATGTAGATGACGACCTTGTCCATAACGCCGGCTTCCATAAAGCTGTCGGTGAAGAAGGAGGCCACCTCCCGCTTCAGGCCCATGCCGCAGAAGACCACGGCGAAATCGTCGCCGCTTCCGTCGTCGGCGATATTGGCCTGGCGAATAATTTGTGCGGCCAGCTCGTTATGAGGCAGACCCGCTCCCGAGAAGATGGGGAGCTTTTGGCCCCGAATCAAGGTCATAACCGAGTCGATGCCCCGAATCCCCGTTTGAATAAAGTTCCGGGGATACTCCCGGGCCACCGGGTTCATGGGCTTGCCGTTGACATTATAAAAATCGTCGGAGTAGACGGGGCCGCCCTTGTCGATGGCCCGTCCGATGCCGTTGAAGCGGCGGCCTAAAATTTCCGGCGCCAGGGGAATTTCAAAGGGCCGTCCTTCGAAGACCACGTTTAAATTTTCCGTGGACACCCCCATGGATTCGCCGAAGACCTGAACCGTGGCGGCATCTTCGTCGATACCGATGACCCGCCCCACTAAGGTCTCTTTCGTTTCCCGATTGGTAATGGAGACGATTTCGCCGTAGCGCACCCGATGCAGGCCGGAAAGCTGAATCAGGGATCCGTCGATATTATCCAGGCGCAAATACTCTTTCTTCACGTCCTACGCCTCCTTTTCCTTCGCTGTTTCTTTCTGTTCGTCCGCTTCCTTCGCTTCGTCCGCTTTGTCCGATTCCTTTTTCCCTTCGATTTCCAAGGCGTCCATTTCGTCCTCGGCGATGCCGTATTCGATGCGAATTTCGCGGTAGTGCTCTTGAATGTCGTTCATCAGGTGGGTGAAGGACTTCATATCGTCGTTGGCGATATTGTACTTCATGTTCACGATCCGGGAATGAAGGGCGTCGTCCTTCACCTCTTCGATGGAGATGCCCTGATCCAACACCACCTTGCCCTCTTCGTACAAAGTGTCGATGACTTCCATCATGGCAAATTGTTTTTCCAAGGGCACCGATTGGTCGATGTCGTTAAAGGCGTTTTGTTGCAAAAAGGCGTCTTTAATTAAGCGTGCCACGATTAAAAGGAAGCGTTCCTTGTCGGGGAGCACGTCTTCGCCGACGAGCATGACGATTTCCTGGAGTCTGGCCTCTTCGTTTAAAATGTTCATAAACTTCTTCCGCAGACCGGGCAGGTCGCCGTCCAGCCGATTGTCGTAGTAATTGGACAGAGCGCCGATGTAGCCGGAATAGGAATGGAGCCAGTGAATGGCGGGATAGTGACGGGAGTAAGCCAGGTCCTTATCCAGTGCCAAAAACACATTGACGAAGCGACGGGTGTTTTCCGTAACGGGCTCGGAGAAGTCGCCTCCCGCCGGGGAGACGGCGCCGATGGTAGTGACGGAGCCTTCCCCGCCCGAGAGGGTCTTTGCCGATCCGCTGCGCTCGTAGAAGGAGGCGATGCGGCTGGGCAGGTAGGCGGGGTAGCCTTCTTCCGCCGGCATTTCTTCCAGACGGCCGGAGATTTCCCTGAGGGCTTCCGCCCAACGGGAGGTGGAGTCCGCCATCATGGCCACGTCGTAGCCCTGATCTCTAAAGTATTCGGCAATGGTAATGCCGGTGTAGATGGACGCTTCACGAGCCGCTACGGGCATATTCGATGTGTTGGCGATTAAAATGGTTCGCTGCATCAAAGGCTTGCCCGAGTTCGGGTCGATAAGCTTCGGGAAGTCTTCCAATACTTCCGTCATTTCATTCCCCCGCTCGCCGCAGCCGATGTAGACGATAATGTCCGCGTCACAAAACTTGGCGATGGAGTGTTGAGTCATGGTCTTGCCCGTACCGAAGCCGCCGGGAATGGCCACGGTGCCTCCCTTGGCGATGGGAAAGAATACGTCAAGTACCCGCTGGCCGGTGACCAGCAGCTGATCCGCGTCTAAAAATTCCGTGACGGGACGGGGAATCCGCACGGGCCAGCGATGGCTCATGGCCACTTCGTGTTCCTCGCCGGATTCGTCTTTCACCTTGCAGACGGGATCCACCACATTGTACTCGCCGGCTTCGGCGACCCAGGTCACTTCGCCGGAAATGTCCGGGGGAAGGAGAACGCGGTGGGTAATGATCTCCGTTTCATCCACGGTGCCTAAGACGGCGCCGGCGGAAACCTCATCTCCCGCCTTGACCTTGGGCTCGAAGGCCCACAGCTTTTCCAGGTCCAGGTTCGTCATGCCGATGCCTTCGGGGATAAAGCTGCCGTATTTTTCGTTAATGCGGTTTAGAGGCCGCTCGATGCCGTCGAACATATTGCCCAACAGCCCCGGGCCTAAGCGCACGGACAGAGGCCCGCCGGTGGAGACGATGGATTCGTCACGCATGAGCCCTTCCGTTTCTTCGTAGACCTGTACCGTGCCTTCGTCGCCGTGAATGGCGATGACCTCGCCGATAAGCTTCTTCTGTCCGACCTGAACCATTTCGCGCATGGAGAAATCCCCCATGGGCTTGCCGATGACCACGGGCCCGTTAATCTTGATGATCTTCGCTTCTTTACTCATGGTCCATCTCCTCTCGGAACAGGCGATAGAGCAACTTGCCGATGGTGTAGCGCTTATCTTCGATCAAGGTGTACAGGTCGTAGTTCAGGCTGTAGTTCTTGTCCATATCGCTGATGGTGTGCCCGCCGATGTGCCAGTCCTCCAGGGTTTCCGGGTGAAGGGTAATGCCCTTTTTCTCGGCCATGGCGCGAAAGCCTTCGAAATACTTGTCCATATCTCCGGCCACCATGGCGAAGCGATATTCCCCCGCTTCTAAATTGTCCAGGGATTCCTCCACGCGGACGGCCAAATCCGAAGCGTACTGCTCCGTAAAGGTATATTCCGCGGCGCGCTCGCGAATGGCTTCGATAAAGTCCTTCTTTAATTCGTTGATCTTTTTTAATTCCAAGACCCGCTCGTTCTCCTTGGCCTTGGCAATCTCTTCATTGCCCATGACCTTCGCCAGGTCGGCGCGGCGACGAACGATGGCCTCTTTTTCGTCATTCAGTTGTTTTTCTTTGCGGCGCAGAAGATTATTTTTTTCCTCTTCCCAGGCCTCTTTTCGCTTTTCCAAATCCACGAAGCGTCGCTTGTAGACGACGTTTTCGAATAATTCCAATTTACTTTCGACTTGCAGCATTTTCTCACCTACTAATCCAGTTTGACCCCGATGGCCTCGCGTACGTATTTCATAATGAAATCATCCTCCGTATAGCCACCTCTTCCGGGCAATGTGCAAATAAAGGGGCTGCGCTTTTTCGCTTTTACAGCCAGCACCTTTTCTTCCAACGCGCGAAAGTCCTTCTCGTTTAAGATAATCATGCCGATGTTTTTGTCCTGCAAAGTGGCGTCAAAGACCTCGTTCAGCGCCTCTAAATCGGCACAGAACACGCCTTCGAAGCCGCTCATGCGAAGGGCGACGAGAAACTCGTCATCACGAGAGATGACTTTGGAGATCATTAAAGTTTCCCCAAAATCATAATGGAAATGATCAAGCCGTAAATGGCGATCCCTTCGGCCAAGCCGACGAAGATCAGCGTCTTCCCTAAAATGGAGTCGTCTTCACTGACCGCACCCAGCGCGGCGGATCCGACGATGCCCACGGCATAGCCCGTGCCGATGGTGGCAAGGCCCGTGGAAAGGGCGGCGGCCAAAAGGCCCAGGCCGTTGACTTCGGTGGCGCCGGTGGCGGCGTGTACGACGCCGGGGGCGAGGAGCACGTAGGCGGCGAGAACCGTGGGAATAAAGGCCAATAAATTGGTGCGCATGGCCTTTTTCAGCTTCACGCGATTAGAGGACACGCCCCGTTCCAAAAAGACGAAGCCCGCGATAATCGTCGATAAAACGACGAGGGATGCTAAAAATAATATTTTTTCCATAATAATCTCCTTCTCAATGCTTATTTTTGATTCAAATTCAAATTGTCGGAGCGGAATTCCCGTCCGTTGCCGTCGTAATAGCGACTGAACAATTCGTAGTATTCGAGACGCAGGCCTTGGATAAAGACGATAAGCCCTTCCAGACCGATGATCAAAATATTTCCTAAAATTAAAATAATGTAACCGCCCAGGTCGTGGGAAGCCATTTGACTCATGACGTGGAAGGCCATAAACAGCCCCACGTGGTTAATGGCAAAGGCGCCGACACGAATAAAGGACACGATCCCCGATAAAGTGGAGATCAACAGCTCGATCATGGAAAACGAGCTTTCGATAAAGTAGCCGCTCTTGTTTCCTTCGTAATCCACGTCGGTCTTTTGGATCTTTGCCATAATCGGCTTTTTAAAGATCATAAGCACGATGGATAGGATAAGGATACCTGCAGCGACGGACATGGGGATAAAGGACACGATGCCCGCCACGTCCAGAATCATAATTAAAAGCATGGCGAAGACCAAGAAGCCGAAGAGGCCGTGTTCGCCGAAAAGCCCGCGGGCCAAGTCTCTGTTCTTAATGGCATTGGCAAAGTTCATGCCGTAGGCCAAAACCAGAAGCACGACGCCGAAGCCGATGGCGGCCATAAGCACCTGCTCGATGTTTTGGAAGGGTCTGAGCCACAAGGCGTCGATGACGTCTTCGTAGCCGAAGACCGAGCCGTACAAAAAGCCGAAGACCATGGACGATCCGCCCATGCGCATCAAAAGGCCGCCCATGTCTTTTTGCCGGCGCCTCGAGAGGATAAAGCCGATAAGGAAAAAGACCGCCCCTTGCCCCACGTCGCCGAACATGGCGCCGAAGAGGAGCATATAGGTAATGCCGACGAAGATTGTCGGGTCGATTTCGTTGTAGTGGGGAATGCCGTACATGCGCACCAAGAGCTCGAAGGGTTTGAAGAACTTCGGGTTCTTGAGCTTGGTCGGTGGCGTAATGCCCTTGGCCACCTCTTCTTCGCTTTGAGTGGTAATGACCACGTCTTTAAATTTTGCCGTGCGGCGGCGAATTTCTTCCACGCCGGCATCGTCGGCCCAGCCCGTGATCAGGAAGTACTTGTTGGCAATGGCCATTTGCTGTTTCGCTTCTTCGATGCGGCCCAAAAAGAGGGTGTGGCCCAGGATTTCACGCACCGTGTCCCGATCGTCGCGGTACAGGGTCTTTCTCTCTTCGTCCAGCTCCGCCATACGGGTGTAGAGATCCGTCTCTTCTTTTTTCAGCCGGATCAAGGTTTCCTTCGCCGTCCCCATGGCGTTGTCCAAAACGGGCACGTCGATCCAGTGAATGGATTTCAACACCCGGTCGATTTCCTCCGACACCTCGTTGGGGTAGACGATCATGTACACTTCTTCATCTTCGAAAGAGCCCGTGTGCAGAATCAGGGCGAGAAGATTTTCGTAGCTGCTCTTTAAGCGCACCCGAGCCGATTTTTCCAGCCGGCCGAAGCGGGCGGTGAAATACTTCATGTCCCGGATTTTCGTCAAATCCACATCTACGTTTTCGAAGAGGGCCATGTTTTGTTTAAACATGGCGATGGTATCCAGGCGCTTGTGAATCTTGTCGTACTCATCCCGCAAGGGCTCGACCCGATCCACCAGGGCCCGGTAGCGTTCGTCCAGGCCGTCGGTGCCTTCGAAGCTGTTTATGTTTAAGTCCTTAATGTGGAAGTACTCCACCAGCTTTTGCGCCTCTTGGGTGCGCTGCCTTACCTCGGTATCAATGGGAAAGGGCGCCAGATTGTTTAAATCCACCACCATGTCCACATTGTCTTCGAGAGAGTAGATATTGCTGTTCTCCGCCAATTGGGTCATGGCATCGACCATGTCCAGCGCTTCGGAATCCAGGATCTCGAACAGAATATCATTCATGTCCTCGTTTCGGGCGACGACGCTGAGCATCTTCATTCTCTCTACTGCCATACTTCACCTTCTTTCATAGGAATCGTCAACAGACTCCTGATAAGTTCCTTGCCAAAGCCGAGCCTGAGCCCTTCCAAAGTGGTGGAAACGTCCTTAATGGCGTTTTCCAACAAAATAGATAAGGCGACGATTCGCGCCGGGCTCAAGCCCCCTTGCTGATAATGCTTGAAATACATGGCGGCAAGATCTCTCGACGCCATGACGTCGGTCATGTGATTTTCCCGCGCCGTTTCAAAAAGAAATGAAAAGGACGACGCACGCACGGAGCGAACCAGGGCCTCCACATCGTCGGCATAGATCCACGAATCCAAAAGCTTCCTTGGAATATTGCCGCCGCGAATGGCGAAGTTTTCCATTTCCGACTTCATGATGTCATAGGTCTTCTTGCCCCGATAGATATAGAGGATGTTCAAGAGATCCACGTGCCGGTCCAACATGGCCATAATGTCCTTACGATATTTTTTCGGCAGCTTGTTCGCCTCTTTGATCAGGCGCTCGTAGTAGCTCTTGTCCAGCTCCATTTCGATATAAAAAAGAATACGGTCTCGGCTCACGTCCTTGTAGGCGGAAAGCATCCGCCCGTAAGGCGTTCCCTCCAAGGCCTTAAACAATTCGTCGGGACCCACGGTTTGATCCTTGGGCAAAAAGTTCGCATCCAATGCGAGGAGACTGTTCCTCACGATGTCCACATTTTCCTCGTGATAGACCGCACGGAAAATCCGCTTTAAATCCTGCATCTCGTAGCGATCCAAAAGTGCATTGAAAAAAATCCGGTCCTGTCCCTGTAAGTAGTAGTGAAAGCCGATCAAGGTGTCGTACACCTTTTGGGCCATCTTCACATTGATTTCCAAAAGATGAGGGTCGTCGGAAAGCTCCAGCCCCCAAGTATCCTTTAAAATGACTAAGCCGTCCTTTACATTCCCCGCTTCCAGAATCCTTAAAGGCACTTCCGGCTTCAGGTAGCGCGCATAGACGGTCACCGCTTTGGTGTTTACTGCAGCGTAGCTCATATTCGCCTCCCACTAAATGTCCAGGAGTTGAAACGCTTCTTCCACCAATTCCGCTTTGTGGGCCTTGTAAACCGAATCCACCGACTCCAGCTTCTTTCGATTGTTTTCCTTTATCTTGTCCACCACGCCCATGGCCTCGTTGTAAATGGTATCGTAGCTGTCCTTCGCCGAAGCCTTCGACGCTTCCCGCTCGTCCACTTCCATTTCAGTGAAGCGCTTTTGCAGGTCCGCCTTTTCTTCGTCGATGGTCGTCTCTTGCTTCTCAACCATGGCGTCGGTTCGCTCGTCAAGCTCGATGACGCTTCGAATCAATTGTTCCAACCTAGTCCCCTTTCCCTTTTTATTTCGGCAAATCCCGTATCTTAAAGATTTGCAACTAAAATTATTTTATCACTTGAGCACGACTAAAGCAAAAAACGGAGCACGGAGCAGGCGATTTTTTTTGATATTTTTTCGCCGATCTCCTGAAATAACGACTGCATTCTTATGAAACGACCCCCTCGCCCACCGCCCCACTCACTTTTCTTTCGTAAAAGCAAAAAAATCCCTGCTTTTTTGCAAATTTTTTCAATTTATCCATGAAATTAAGTCGGTTTTTTGGTATAATCAAATAAAGCTATTTGTTTTGGTTAAAGGAGGTGCATAACGTGCACATCAATCGCTTTACCGGTGATTCCATCGACACATACATTCTGTCCCTGTTAAACGAGAACAGCCGCATGTCCTTAAGCGACATCGCGAAAAAGGTCAGCCTGTCCGTTTCGGCTACCCGTAATCGGATTCATCGCCTGGAAGATGCGGGCGTCATCGCCGGCTATACCATCCTCCTCGGCGGAGAAGAGGACGATTCCTACATCCACTCCTTCTGCCTCATCGACATTTCCGAAGAGGACAACACCTTGGAAGAATTTATTAACTACGTCGAGACCTCGGATCAAGTCACCGACTGCTGGAAGCTTATGGGCGAATACCAATTTTTAATTCGCATTAAGTCCACCTCGTCGAAGGCCTTGGACGACTTTTTAATGCGCCTCAGAGAGTCCATTTCCATTAAAAGGACCAATACCATCGGCGCACTGAATCAAGTCAAGGGCAAGGACATTCGGGAACACAATGCCATACGGATCAACGAAAAATAAAGCGGGTGCTTCGGCACTCGTTTTTTTCTTGCAAAAAAAGACAAGCCGCGGAGGCTTGTCTCTTTCGTTTTTTAATCTTCCAGGCGGGCGAAGAAGGTCTTTTCGTCCAAGGCCTTCAGCAGTTCTTCCCGTGCCATGTCCTTGGTGTAGGTGAATCCCTCTTCCACTCGGTCGACGAAATCCCCTTCCAGCTCTTTTGCCACGAAGTAGCGGCCGCGTATGGGTGCAAGCTTTACGTCGCCGCGCTTTAAAAGGGGCATGGCGCTCTTCGTGGCGGCTGCCACGAGATCCGCCACCACGGCGTTGCCCGTGGGCTCCTTGCCGGCGCCGGGGCCCGTAAAGGCCAAGTCGCCGACCCAGCTGCCCTTCACATTCACCTGATTAATGGCATCGGGCAAAATGGCCAGGCTGTGGCCCCCATCGAAGATCACCGGTTCCACCACGGCTTCGATGCCGCCCTCTGCGGGCTTGGCGGAGGCTACGAGCTTCACCTTTTTATTTTGCGATTTCAAGTAGGCCACCACGGACTGATCGATTTGGGCGATGCCCCGTGTGGGAATGGCGTCGCCGTCCACGTGACCGAAGGCCATTTCGATTAAGAGGTGGAGTTTTCTGCGGGTGTCGTAGCCTTCCACATCGTCGGTGGGATCCTGCTCGGCATAGCCCAGCTTTTGGCACAGGGCCAAGGTGTCTTTGTAATCGGCGCCCTCTTTAAACATGGCGTTTAAAAGGTAGTTGCAGGTGCCGTTTAAAATGCCCTTCACGTCTTCGATTTCGTTTTGAAGGCAGAGGGCTCTCAGTGGCGTAAGGACGGGAATGCCCCCGGCCACCGCCGCTTCAAACAAAAAGGGCGCGCCGGTTTTTTCCGACAGGGCCACCAGCTCCTCGTAGTGGGCGCTGACGCAGGCCTTGTTGGCGGTGACCACGCCCACGCCTTTTTCCAATGCGCGGCGCATGTACTCGTAGGCCATGTCCATGGCGCCGGTAGCTTCGGCGACGCAGTCCACTTCTTCCAGAACCTTGTCGTATTCCTTCGCCGTAACCACGGGCTCGTCGATTTCCAGCTCCAAGGTGTTTCTGCTCCGATCCGATGCCACCACATAGGCGATCTCCATGGGGCCGACGGTCTTTTCGAAAAGCTCTTGTCGATCCTTTAAAATGTCGTAGGCGCCGCGGCCGACGGTGCCGAATCCAATCAATGCCAGTTTCATAGTTTCCCCTTTCCTTGCAATCATTATGAATTGACTATACTAGAGTGTTTTTGCTATAGTCAAGTAAAACATCGTTTAATAAGAAAGAAGGTTTACAATGACGATCTATCGCACAGCAATTTTAGGCGCAACGGGCCTGGTCGGTCAAACCATGCGCAGTATTTTGGAAGAAAAGCATCTCCCCTTGGAGCTTTCTATGTTCGCATCGGAAAAAAGTGCGGGCAAGACCTTCACCTTTAACGGCGAAGAACACATGGTGGAAGAGCTTACGGAAGAGGCCTTGAGAGAGGGCAAGTTCGACTACGTCCTGAGCGCCTTAGACGGCAATCTGGCCGCGCGCTTTTG
Organism: Aedoeadaptatus urinae; assembly: GCF_900155585.1. Lineage (GTDB taxonomy): Bacteria > Bacillota > Clostridia > Tissierellales > Peptoniphilaceae > Aedoeadaptatus > Aedoeadaptatus urinae. The sequence goes on from NZ_LT707416.1 coordinate 86,920, forward strand.
CCCCGTAGCCGCCGAAGCGGGCAGCATCGTCATCGACAACAGCTCCCACTTCCGCATGGACAAGGACATTCCCCTGGTGGTGCCGGAAATCAATCCCGACGACATTATCGACGACGCGGGCATTATCGCCAATCCCAACTGCTCCACCATTCAATCTGTCGTGGCACTGAAGCCCGTGGAGGATCTCTTTAAGATCAAGCGCATCGTCTTTACCACCTTCCAAGCCGTCAGCGGCTCCGGCGTGCGCGGCATCGCCGATTTGGAACGGGGCATGAAGGGCGAGGATCCGGAATTTTATCCCTACCCCATCGCCTACAACTGCCTGCCTCACATCGACGACTTCCTTGAAGACGGCTACTCCAAGGAAGAAATGAAGATGGTCAACGAATCGCGGAAGATTTTCCACCGCCCGGACCTCGCCGTTACCGCCACCGCCGTTCGCGTGCCGGTCAAGGGCGCCCACGCCATTTCCGTCAACGTCACCTGCGAAAAGCCCGTGGACCTGGACAAGCTCCGCGCCGCCTATGAGGCTATGGACCACGTGGTGCTTCAAGACGATGTGAAAAACCTCGTCTATCCCCTGCAAATCAATGCCGAAGGCAAGGACGAAGTCTTCGTCGGCCGCATTCGCAAAGACGATTCCTGCGAAAACAGCTTGAACCTTTGGGTCGTCGCCGACAACATTCGAAAAGGCGCCGCCCTCAACGCCATCCAAATTTTGGAAGAACATTTAAACGCACGGGCATGAGAGTTTCCATCGTACAGGCCCCCATCGGCCCCATGACCCAAGAGGTCAACAGAAAAACCATATTCGACGCCATGGAAGAGGCCCTAAAATCCTCCCCCGACGTCATCGTCTTGCCGGAAATGTGGAACACGGGCTTTTACCCGGAACGCTTCTCCGCAGACGACGATTACGAAGAAGAAAGCTTGCGCCGGGATCTCTCCGCCTTTGCTAAAGAGCACGAGGTGAATCTCGTGGCGGGGAGCATCACCGTGTGGGATCATGACGCCCGCGCCAATCGCAGCTTTATTTACGACCGCGCCGGCGCCCTCTTGGGCACCTACGACAAGGCCCATCTCTTTCCCATGGGAGCGGAGAAAACCTACTTCAAGCCCGGTGAGAAAAACCTGGCCTTCGAACTGGACGGCGTTCCCGTGGGGATTATTACCTGCTTCGAGCTGCGCATGCCGGAATGGGTGCGCCTCGCCGTCATGGGGCGGGCGAAAATTCTCTTCGTCCCCATGGCCTGGGGCCTTTCCCGCGTTCCCCACATGCATCTCTTCGCCCGGGCACGGGCCGTGGAGAACCAATGCTATGTGGTGGCGGTGAATTGCACCAAGCTCGGCGACTACCCGGCCATGGGCGGCGGAGGCAGCTGCATCTACGATCCCATGGGCGAGGAAGTGCTCATGACGGGCACGGAAGCCTGCGTCCACACCGTGGATCTGGATCTGTCCAAAGTGGAAGAGGCCAAGGACAAGTTTGATCTCTTTAAGGAGCGTCGCCCCGATCTTTACGGAAAGCTGGTGAGCCGCCATGAATAAAAAAGCCATCGAAGCCATCGCGAACGAGGTGCGGACACACTACCGCCACCTCCACGCCCATCCGGAACTGAGCGGCGAGGAGATCAAAACCGCGAAATACATTCAGTCGATTTTAAAGGACATGGGCATCGAAGTCGTCCCCTACTCCAACGGCGGCTTTCACGGCGACATTAAGGGCGAGAAAGAAGGCCGCACCGTGGCCCTTCGCGCGGACATGGACGCCCTTCCCGTAACGGAAGCTACGGGCCTTGCCTTCGCTTCGGAAACCGAAGGCCTGATGCACGCCTGCGGCCACGACATGCACATGGCCATCCTCTTGGGCACGGCCACCTACTTTACACGCCACAGAGCATTTGCCGGCACCGTCCGCCTCATCTTTCAACCTAACGAAGAGAAGGACGGCGGCGCCGAGGTCATGGTGGCCGAAGGCGTCATGGACGGCGTGGATAATGTCATGGGCCTTCACGTGTCCCCCTACTTGGATCTGGGTACCGTCGGCGTTCGCCCTGGCTTTATGTACGCCGGAGTGGAGGATTTTAAATTCACCATTACCGGCCGCGGCGGTCACGCCGCACACCCCGACGCCTGCATCGACCCCATCGTCTGCGGAGGCCATATTATCGTCGCTTTGCAGACCATCGTGGCCCGTCGCTTCTCGCCCCTGACGCCTGCGGTCGTCACCATCGGCTCCGTACACGGCGGCAACAAGCACAATATTATTCCCGACACCATGACCCTGGAAGGCACCATTCGCGCCGACACCATGGACAATATGAATATTCTGCGCACCCGGCTGAGAGACATCGCCACCACTACCGCCGCGGCCCACGACTGCCGCTGCGACATGGAGGTCATCAAGGGCTACATTCCCCTGATCAACGATCCCGAAGCTACGGAAATCGTCCGGCAAGCCGCCGTAGAGGCATTGGGCCCGGACAGAGTCGTGACTCTGCCCCGGCCCACCATGAGTGCGGAGGATTTCGCCTACTACCTTCAAAAGGCGCCGGGCAGCTTCATCAATCTCGGCGCAAAAAAGCCGGGAGATAAGCGTCACGCCCTTCACACGGCGGAATTTTACCCGGAGGAAGAGGCCATCACCTACGGCATCTGCGCCGAAGTGGCATCGGCTTTGGCCTTTCTGGAGCAATAAAAAAAGTCCCTCGACATTTTCGTCGAGGGGCTTTTTATCTTAAAGCGTAGAAATTCAAAATTCCCACGTAATGCACCACGGATCCCGTCAGCACAAAGATATGCCAAATGGCGTGATTGAATTTTAAATTCTTCTTCGCATAAAAGACGGCGCCTACGGAATAAATAACGCCGCCCAGGACCAAGGGCAAAAGAAAGCGGATGTCCGTGGCCTGCACAATGGGCTTCAATAACAAAAGAGCGAACCAGCCCAAGAGCAAATAGAGAAAGAGCGACAATTTTTTCGTCCGATTAAAAGCGCCGGCGGTGAGAATTTTAAAGATGACGCCTGCGACGGCGATGGCCCATACCACGGCAATGGTAGCAATCCTTAACCAACCGGTAAAGCTCAAAATAGCGATAGGCATATAGCTTGCGGCGATAAATAAAAAGATGGCCGAGTGATCGAAGATACGCAAAACTCCCTTGGCTTTGGACAGAGGCACGGTATGGTAGACGGCGGAGGCAAGGTACATAAAGATAAAGCAGCCGCCGTAAATGGAAAAGGCGACGATCTCAGGCGTCGAATGGTTTTTAATGCCGAATCTAACCAAGACCGCCAAACCTACAATGCCCAAAAGAACGCCGAGCCAATGGGACAGGGCATTTACACATTCTTCGGATTTAGAATAGCGCACCGTTTCTAAAATTTTTTTAACCACAGAACCTCCCCCTCTCTTTATTTTGAAATCATTATAACACGAACCCGAAGGTAAAGAATAAAACAAAGGCGCGGGCCGTGAAAAGAAACGGTTTTCTCATTTTTCACCATGGACGCGCCGCTCTCGCTAAAGCAAGCTTCGTTCTCGCCACCGGTATCGCCAAAAAAAAAATATTTTAACGCGTATTTTTCTTTTCTGAAAAAGATTCCGCTCCCTTCCCTCCCCCTCGTCAAAAAATAAAATCTTTTGCCCGTCAAAGGAATTATTTTTTCTTTTTGCCCGCGAGCCACAAAATTTTCGCAAAAAAGCCCCGCCCCCGCGCCCTCGCCTGTAATTGACTTTCATTCGTGTACGATATACAATGAACGCGTAAAACGTTACCACGCATTTTTTCTATCACATGAAAGGAGTTCTTATGCCTAAATTTGCTAAAAGAATGGACAACCTGAAAGCGTCCGAAATCCGTGAGCTTCTGGCTTTAACGGCCGACCCGAGCATCATCTCTTTCGCCGGCGGTCTTCCCGCAGCCGAATTGTTCCCCATCGACAAATGGATCGAAGCATCGAATAAAGTCATGAAAAACAACGGCGCCGCCGCCCTTCAATACGGCCCCACCGACGGCTTTAAGGGATTGAGAGAACACTGCATCGCCCGCATGAACAAAGTCGGCGTCAAAAACGTTACAGCTGACGACATTCAAATCCTTTCCGGTTCCCAACAAGGTCTGGACTTCATGCCCAGAGTCTTTATCGATCCGGGCGATTACATCGTCGTCGAAAGTCCTACTTACTTAGGCGCATTGAACGCCTTTAAAGCCTACGAACCCAGATTCTTACAAGTTCCCTTGGATGAAGACGGCATGGTTCTCGAAGAATTGGAAAAACAATTAAAAGATCACGACAACGTGAAATTCATCTACGTTATTTCCGACTTCCAAAACCCCTCCGGCAAAACCTGGACCATGGAACGCCGCAAGGGCTTAATCGAATTGGCCAATAAATACGACGTCATGATTCTCGAAGACAATCCCTACGGCGAACTCCGCTTCGAAGGCGAAATTCAACCTTCCCTCCGCAGCTTGGACACCGAAGACCGCGTCATCTTCATGGGCACCTTCTCCAAGGTATTCAGCCCCGGCATCCGCGTCGGTTGGTTCAACGCATCGAAGGAAGTCCTGAACAAGTTTAACATGGTTAAACAAGGGGCAGACCTTCAAACGTCCACCACGACTCAAATGATTCTGTCTCAATTCCTCGACGACAACGACCTGGAAGCTCACATCTCCGAAATCATTAAAGTCTACGGCAACCGTAAAAACGTCATGGTCGAAGCCATGAAGAAATACTTCCCCGAAAAAGTCACCTTCACCAATCCCGAAGGCGGTCTCTTCCTGTGGGTTACCCTGCCGGAAAACTTAAACGCTCGCGACATCGCCGTAAAAGCCATTGAAAAGAAAGTGGCCTTCGTACCCGGCGGCGCATTCTATCCCGAAAGCCCGGAAGAAAACCACTTCCGCTTGAACTACAGCTGCATGCCCGAAGACAAAATCGAAGAAGGCATTAAGCGCTTAGGCGAAGTATTACACGACGCCGTTAAATAAGATCCGCTCACGATCCGTCGGTGAAAGCCGGCGGATTTTTTTTGCCCTAAATTACAAATTCACGGCACAAAAAAACCTCCCGCTTGGGGAGGTCTTTTACATAGTAATTTACGCGTTTTCTTCCAAGGCCTTGGCCAGGCGCTCCTCGCGAATGGCCTGTTGTCTGTAGACGTCCTCTCTCGTACCGCCGAGGCCGGTGAATTTGCCGATGAGCCCGCCGATGACGGCACAGATCAGTGCCGGGACCAGCCATTCAAAGGCGAAGTTCGCCAGGGGGAAGGTCTCGATGGTTTTCACCAGGCCGCCTAATGCGTCGCCGTTTTGCATTTTCGAGAAGACATTCACGGCTTCGATGACGCTGATGACGCCGGCGCCGATGACGCCGCCGATGAAGAAGCCGTTGTATTTGATTTGGAAATCGAAGATCGATGCCAGGATCAGGAAGATCACGATGGGGAATACCGCCGTCAGCACGGGCACGGCGATGTTAATAATGCCTTCCACGCCGATGAGGGAGATGGCGAAGGCGATTAAAGTGGCGACGATGACCACGTATTTATATTTCAGCTTGCCGCCCGTGACGTCGCTGAAGAAATTGCCGCAGGTGGAAATGAGGCCCGTGGAGGTGGTGAGGCAGGCCAGGGCCACGCCCAATCCCAAAACGAATCTGCCGCCGCCCCCCAGCAGGTTTTCCACAGCGCCCAACAAAATGGCGGTGCGGTCCATGTCCGGCGTGTAAAGGGCGCTTACCGTGCTGCCCACATAGGTGAGGGATCCGTAGACCAGGGCCAGACAGATAAAGGCCACGAGGCCGATTTGAATGCTGGCCTTCACCTGGGTCTTGCCATCGGAGTAGCCGCGGCGAATCAAGTCGGACAGGACGATGCCGCTAAGAAGAGCCGCACCCAGGGCGTCCATGGTTTGGTAGCCTTCCTTAAAGCTCATTTTAAATAAGTCCGGCGCATCGGTGGTAATCGCCGCTGCCGGCGGATGAACCACGGCCGTGACCGTAATGACGCCTAAAACGATTAATAGGGCCGGCGTCAGCATTTTGCCGATGTAATCCAGCACCTTCCCCGGATTTAAGACCAGGTACAGCGTCAGCCCGAAGAAGACGACGGAGGTCGCCAAGGGCGGCACGCCGGGAAGATTGGGCGCGATAAAAATTTCGTGGGTTGTGGCGCCGGTTCGGGGCACGGCAAAGAAGGGCCCGATAATCAAGATACATATGGCCGAAATAATCGCCGAAAACCTCCAGCCCACCCGCTTGCCCAGGTCGATGGCCCGTCCGCCTAAGCGGGCGGTGACGATGACGCCTAAAATGGGAAGCACCGGGTCTGAGAGAATAAAGCCGGTGGAGGCGGTGACCCAACGGTCGCCGGACAGTACGCCTAAGTAAGGCGGAAAGATCATATTGCCGGCGCCAAAAAAGATGGCGAAGAGAGCAAATCCGCAAACAATAATATCTTTTCTTTTTATATTCATAATGCCTCCTTCGCCCAATCGGGCCGGCTCATTCGGTCCGCAGCGTCCTTGCCATTAACTGAGTATCGCTTTATCAGATGAAGCGTATAAAAAAATAATTCCTCGGGCTGAATCGATACCTGTCGGTGCCCTGCAGACAACTTTTTCTGTATTCTTATAGAGTACTCCGCTATAAAAAAAATTGCAAGTTATTTCGTATAATTTTCGCAAAACCTCCCTTCCCCCGCCGCCTTTATTTGAAAAACCATCGTCCTCGCCCCTCTTCGCCACAAAAAAAGAAGCCTCTCGGCTCCTTTTCTTATTTCACGGTCTGGAGAATGTCTCCTGCTTTCCCCACACCTTCTTCGTAGGCTTTTTTCAGAACCGGATCCTTCAGGCTCGGCTTATCCGCCCTGACGAAGATCAGGCTGCCGTCTTTATTGTATCGGAACAGGCGGTAGTCCTCTTCTATTTTCTCCAATTCCTTTTGATTGACCACGCGGAAGGTGCCGATGAGGCCGCTGCCCTTTTTCGCCTTTTCATTGGTCTTTTCAAAGAGCAACACATTTCCGCCGGCTTCTTCCACGCCGATCACGTCTTTGTAGGCCTCGGGAAGCACCATGGACACCTCGCCCACCTTCACGCGGTCGGCTTCCTTAAATACGTCGTTTATTTCCACGGTTTTCAAGATTTCCTTCACCAGTTGATTGGATTTCGTGTAACTGTCACAAAGCTTTTTGTTCCCCGTATCCGCCACCTGCACGTCGCTCGAAAAAGTGAACAGGGTGTAGAAGCAATTGCCCTTAGCCAGAAGAATGGCGGGCACGGGATAGTCGGGATTCGCCGTGTTATAGATTTCGCCGATGCGGCCGTAGCCGTCCTGAGCGTCGTGATTCATTTTGTCGTAAAAGGTCACTTGATTATAAGCGTAAGTAATGGTCAGCTGTTTTTCCCAATCTTTCGGCAGGGAGAAGGTCACATTGCCGTAGGTGACGGTCTTTTCCGGCTTAAAGGCGGGCGCGCTCTTGTACTCGCCGACGACGGCCGCCCGATTGTTTTCGTCCCAAGTGACGGGGAGCTTCATCCCCTCGGCCAAAAAGCGCAGAGGCACGTAGGTGCGGTTCTTTTCAATAAAGGGGGCCACATCCATGGTCTTTTTTTCGCCCTTCGCCACATAATCTTTTTCGCCGACGACCATTTCCACGTCGCCGACGGTGACGGTTTTGCTCTCGCCCTTCCAGTCCACTTTGTAGCCCATGGCTTCCGTGACGCTTCGCACGGGAAGGAACAGGCGATTGTCCCGCAGAATGGGCTGCTCCTTATAGTCTCTTGCGTCGATCCCGTTAATATAAAGGGTGATGGGTTCAGCGGCAAAGGCCAGGCCGGGAATCATGGCCAGGGCCAGTGCCAAACCGAGTAATTTTTTCATGTTAACCTCCTTTTCTCGATCCTTCTTTCTTTCATTATACCCCCCCCTATATAAAATCAACACCCTCAATTCACGGCACAAAAAAACCTGCCGAAACAGCAGGTTTAAATATCCACGACTTCATGAAAGCCCAGCTCCTTCGCCAAGGCCAAGAGCTGGTCTTTTTCTTCTCGATCGGGGGCGCGAAGCTCGTCGATGAATTCGCCTCGTACGCCGAAATGGCGATAGCTGATAAGTTTCGCCCGAGTGGTGTGAATCCTTTCGCCCAACACCTTCGCCGCTTCCCGCAGGCTGTGTTCGTTGTCCAAGGTGTCCAGGAGCACGAAGCGCAACTCTTCGATTTTATCCGCTTTGGCCAGGTAGGCGAGGTTTTTCTTCACCGGTTCGTTATCCCGGCCCGTAATCCGAAGGTGGTCTTCCTTCTCCCAGGCCTTCACATCCAGCATAACCCCGTCGGAAATCTCGAGCAGGCGGTTTAAATCGCCCTTGGAGAAATCCAGGCCGCCGTTGGAGTCGATAAGGGCCGTGAGGCCTTTTTCCTTCGCCAATTGAAAGAGGGGGATCAAATCCTTTGCCTGCAGGGTGGCTTCGCCGCCGCTCACGGAAATCCCTTCGATAAAGGGCACGGCCTTTTCGATTTCCGCCATGAGATCTGCACCGTCCATGGCCCGCACCTTGGGCGAGGCGCCGTGGGTGCAGGTGGCGATGCACTTGTCGCAGTCCACGCATGTCACCGGATTCCACACCACTTTGCCCTCCACGAAAGAAAGGGCATCCGCCGGACAGCCGGGCACGCAGTCGCCGCAGTGGATGCAGCGGTGAATGGTCTCGGGATTGTGGCAGTACTTGCAGTTGAAATTGCATCCCTGCAGGAAGATAGCAAAGCGATTCCCGGGACCGTCCACGACGCTCATGGGAATCAGCTTGTTGACGAGAAGCATTAAACCCCTTCCACCTTCCGGTCCAAAATGCCGTATTTCGTGAGGGGATCGGCGGCGTATTGCACCGTGTCGTAGGACACTTGCTTGCCCGCCTTAAAGGCTTCCACGTCGGATTTCTTTACGAGATAGCCGGTGACGCGAATGAGGTCGCCGTCGTCGTTGTAGGCGGAAAGGTAGCGGTTCCCCAGCTTAAAGCCGCCCTTAAATACGTCCAGCACGGCCTTCGGGTTCTTCTTCGCCGTTTCGTCGAAGGGGAAGTGATCGCCCACGCCGGAGGGGAAGTATTTTTGGAACTTCGCCGCTTGGCGAATGTGGCTGTACAGATCCGGCTCTTGTCCGATGGGAATGCGGTGGGCCGCCGTGGTGCCCTCGTCGTTTGCAGCCCCCACTTGGGCGTGGAGCATAAAGCGGTGGTTCCACACCGGGCTGTAGGCCGATTCAAATTGGCCGACCCGCTCTTGGATAAAGTCCATGACCCGAATGCCCATGGCATCGGCCGCTTCATCGGTGCCGTACTTACCTTCTTTGCCGTCGAGCTTCAGGAGGGCTTCCGTACATTCCGCCAAGCCCACCATGCCGAAGAGGCCGACGAAATTGTCTAGGTCGATGAAATCTTCCTTCACCAGGAAATTGGATTTAAAGAAGGCCGTTTCTTCCACCAAATAGCGAATCTTGGATTCCATAAAGTGAATCATGGTGTCGATGGCGTGGGGCAGATTCTTTTCGAAGAAGCCTTCCACGCTGTCCGCGCCCAGAGCGATTTTGTTCAGGCGCAAACGACTCAAGGTAAAGGCGCCGCCGTGTTTCGGCAGGGCATTGTAGCAGGAAGCGATGCCGTAGGGCACGTCGCCGAAATCGGCGCTGTAATAGGCGTCGTTGGCGAAGGCCGGATTGGCGCAGGTCAAGCTGCATGCCAGGGCCTTTTCGGCGAAAGCGTCCGGTGTCTTTTCTTCGTCGTAAAGGAGGGTCATATTCGGCGTCACGATTGCAGCTCTTCCAAAAGCTCCAGAAGCAGGTTCCCCGTCTTCGTTTCGTAGGGGCCGATATTGGCATGGCAGAAGGAGTCGTCCACCGTGCGGTCCAGCTGCATTAAAAAGCTCTTTAAAATCCCCCGTGCGGCCTCCTCGTCGGTGGTTTCAACAAAGGGCTCCAGGAGATCGTCCAGGGCGCCGATGTAAACCGGGAAACGGGTAATGCTGGGGACGTGGTGATACATAATCAAAAGCGCCGTGGTGGCTTCAAGGAGCGTCTTCGGCGGTTCGATGCGCAAAAATTCGCTGCCCTCTTTCAAAAACTTTTCGTAGTCGGGCAAAATATAGCGCGGCGCATAGGGGGCGTGGCCTTCATCCAAATCGCAAATTTCCCCCTTGGCATAGAGGTCGTAAAAGGCGTCGTCATTCGCCACGGGATAATCCAAACTGTTTTCCGCAAGCTTTGCCAGGCGGAAAGTCTGTTGCTCGTAAGTTTGCGCCGTGTCCTTTTGCACGTCGCGCACCGCTTGATGAAATTCGTCCATGGTGAAAAAGCGTTCCATAATAGCCTCCTGTCACAAAAAATCGTCCCTTTTTTCTTAACTACAGTGTATACTGATTGGTAAGAAAAAAAGATGCCACCTGGCACCTTTTAGGAGGAAAAGATGAATTTTCAAGAACTTTTTCGCAGCCTGAACGCCCCGGCCATCGCCTTTCGTCCGGGGGATCAACTCATGTATCCCGACAGCGCCGAATTTTCCGTCCTGCTCTTGGAAACCGGCACCGTGGAAGTGTCCCGCTACGCCCAAGACGGCAGCCGCATCCTCCAGAGCTTTATGACCGCCCCCCAATGCTTGGGCCTCATCGAAAGCCTGACACAAAGCCCCGTCCTCTCCGGCGTGAAAGCCGTCACCGCCGGCCGCTACTACAGCCTGAACATGAAAGATCCCCTCTTTCAAAAGCCCGAGACCCTCATGCTCCTTCTGCGCTACCTGGCCGGGCTCAACGAGGAGACCATGCGCCAAAGCGCCGCGGAAAAACACCTGAGCAAAAAAGACCGCCTCGCCTACGCCATCTACAAAAACGCCAAAGCCCCCTTCCCCGCCATGCTGCCCTTGAAGAGAGAAGACCTGGCGGATCTTCTGGCCATCCCCATGAGGAGCCTGTATCGGTATTTAAATGAGCTGGAGGAGGAAGGGTGTATTTTTAGGGAAAAATGGAAGATTTTCGTTAGTGAGGATGGACATGAGATGTTGAAGGAAAAGATACGGTAGTTTTTTGTGACGCTTTCCAATAGCGTTGGTAAGACGATGTTTTCAAAATACTTTTTTACTTAAATATTCATTCTTACATGGTTTTGAGACCCGGGGACGGGGGAAAGGGCTCAGAGCGAAGGTAAGGCGGACCCGCTTATTTGGACACGTCAACCCCTATGCGTGGAGCAGTGTTGAGCCGTATTCGTATGGCGTCATGTCGCCGAGGCCTTCTTGGTATCGGCGGTAGCGGTAGTAGTTTATGTAGTCGCTGACTGCGGCTTCGATCTCTTGGTCGTCGGCGTTTTCGTCGAACGGGACTTCTTGTTTCATTTTGCCGAAGAAGGATTCGCAGGGTGCATTGTCCCAGCAGTTGCCTTTTCTTGACATGGATTGGATGAGGCCCATGGATTGGACGGTGTCCCGGAATTTTTTTGCTGTGTAGTGAACGCCTTGATCGGAGTGGATGATGGCGTTTTGGTTGTAGCCGCAGGTGTTGAGTTGTTCGAGGGTTTCGAGGACGAAGTCGAGGCTGTAGCTTGTACTGGTTTTGTAGGCGACGGGTTCGTTGGTTTGGGCGTCGATGATGACGGAGACGTAGGAGAAGTGGCCTTGGTGTTTGATGTAGGTGATGTCGGTGAGGAAGAGTTTTCTTGCTTTGCCGGGCTTGAAGGCGCGTTTGACGCGGTTGGGTGCGATTTTGCTTTCTTGGCCGTCGTTTTTCCGTTTGTCGTAGGGCCGTGCTTTTTTCACAGGGCACTTGAGTTGGTATTTCCGCATGATGCGTTGGATTTTTTTGCGGTTGTAGATGATGTCGTAGTCGTTTTTCAGGATCATGCGAAGGGAGCGGCTGCCTTTGTGGTAGTATTTGCCGCTATGGTCATAGGCTTTTTGTATGAAGTACAGGGCTTCTCGATCTGCTTCTTCTCTTCGTTGCCGGTTTTCTTTGCTGGCTTTATAGTAGTAATAGGTGCTCCTGGGCAGTTGAAGATTTTCGCAAAGGGCTTTGATGTTAATGGCTTTCCCGTAGGTTTCGACGGTTTCTTCGATGATTTTACAGAGATCAGTCGTTCCATATACCTTCTTGTCGCATCGCCTCCCTCCTAGCCAGCCAGCTTTTTTTAATGCTTCGATCTCCGCAGCTTGTTGTTGTATGGTTTTTTCTTGCTTTGCCAGTTGCTCTTTGGCTTTTTTCAGATCGTCAATGGCATCGATGGCCTGCAGGGCTTCTTTTGCGGCTTCTTGGTCAATTGATGCGAGAATGGTGTCCCGAATGTGGCGCTCTTTCCATCGCGCAGTGGCTCGTTCGATGCGTTTGTCGCCTAAGATTTCCAGGTCAAAGCCGGCTTCAACGAAGATTTGTTTAGGCCGCTTGCCCTTGGTTAGCGCTTCAATGAAGTGTTTTTTAAATTCGGCCGTATAGAAAATGCATTGATCGTTGACTGATTTGACATTTGGATTGGTGCGTAAGATGGCTTGCTCTTCAGCGGTTAGTTTTCCTCGTCCCATGGTTTCCCTCCTTAATTGAATTATACACGATTTAAGGTAGGGGGAATGTCCAAATCTTGGGGACCGGGTTAAAGGCCGCATTTCCCCCGTCCCCGGGACCCTCATGACCTATCCCGACGAGCGAAGCGAGTCGTAGGAAGGTCAGATGCAGTCTTACACCGTTTCGGTAAGGCGAAGCCTTTTCGAAACGGATGTATAGTTGTACCACCCCTTTCTGGCCGCGTATGATTGGTTAGAAAATGCCTGCGGCATTTTCTACTAATTGCCCTTTTCGTCGTTGCGATAGTAAACCTATGTCACAACAGTTGACCGGCACTATGCAGGTGACTGGCCTCACTAATAATCCGCTGCCCCTGCTCCTTCAAGCGATCGCCTTCCATTTTACGCTTGCTCACTCCAAAATAATGCACTCATTTATACTCATCTGATTAATCGCCTAACTCACCTTCTATCTTCCGCAACACGGCCCAACAGGAATCGAAACCCGTCAGGGTTCCGTTCTGCTAAAAAGCGTTTTGTGGGTCGAGTGGGATGGGGTCCAGGGGAAGGGCCAGAGGGCGAATCGCAACGCCCTGGGCCCTTCCCCTGGTTTAAAAGCCATGTAGGAATCAATATTTAAGAAAAAACGTAATATGATTATAAAAAGACTGCTACACAATAAAACGAGGCCCGGCAGGAACCTTTCCCCCGTCCCCGGGTTTAAGAGGCATGTAAGAATGGATTTTTAGAAAAGGAAGTTTCTTGATTACACTGAGTCAGCTATGCAATTTAAATTCGTGGCCCCTGCGGGTTGAGGGCGAATCGCAACGCCCTGGGCCCTTCCCCTGGTCTCAAAGCCGTGAAAGAACAAATTTTGAGCGAAGAAAGTTTCTTGATTATAAAAAGACAGCTCCGCTTAAAAAGATACATAGCTCCTGCGGTCTCCTCTGGGTATAATAAAAAAAGAAAAAATAAGAAACCACCCGGAGGTCATCATGTATCGTCTTTACGCAAAACAAAAAGTCTTAAAACTCGAGGATCACTACGCCGTCACCGACGAATCGGAGACGCCGATTTATTTTATCGATCAGAATCTGAAATTTTTCGGCTACGACGTCCGCGTATCGGACAAAGAGAGAAAGCCTCTTTTTACCGTGGAACAGGAGCTTATGCACCTGCTGCCCACCTATCACGTGCACTTCGAAAACGGCGACGTCATGGACATTAAGGCCCGCTTCGCCCTTTTCAAAAAGAAAATCGACATAAGCTACAAGGGCAAAAGCCTGTTCCTCGAGGGCGATGTGTTTTCCTGGGACTTTAGAATCCTGGATAGTGCCGACCGTGAAGTGGCAGCCATCGAAAAGAAAATCTTCGCCTGGGGCGACACCTTCGTCATCGAAGTCATCGACGAGGCCTACGCCGACGTGGCCGTAGCCATGATGATCGTCGTAGACCATATCATCGATGTGGAACAAAGCAGCCATTAGCCATTGGCGCCTGTCTTTTCGGTAGATGGAAATAGAAGTGGCAAAAAGGGGCAATAGCAAGGTCAGGGCACGTCTTTAGCATATAATTGTTATGATAGAATAATTCCATAAAAAGGAGAATTCGGTATGAATAATAAGATTGCAGGAGCAGGGCTTTTATTTGAACGATTTGTATCAAATTTATTTAGCGAACTCGGTTACGACGTTAAGAATGAAGTCCAACTAAAGAATCTTAAACAAGACAAGCCATATAGAAGAGCAGATGTAATTGCAAAAAAAGCGGGAATTGAATACTGCGTTGAGGTTAAATTTTCAACAATATCAGCAAGAGCGATTGAGCAAATTTATAGCTACATCGAAGGCACAGACATGATTCCTGTTATTGTTACAGCTTATGAAATTAAAGAGGAAGAAAAAGATGCCTATAAGAAGAAATATCCGGAACTGGAAATAATTGACATTTCTAATTTGCTCTATGCTGTTGAAAATAATGACAGGCTTAAGTATGGCTTGACTTCGATATTACCTTTTTCTGTGGAAGATATTTCTCCCAAAGAATCTTTCCTCAGCGTAAATTTCTTGGAAGATAGCAATTGTACAGAATCATTACTTAAGGAACTAGAGCAATGTGAACCCGGAAGGGAATACTCTAAAAACTATGAAGATATTTGTTTTAAGATATTACAAATGTTGTTCTCGAACGATTTAGCCCTATGGGAGAAACAACAAAAATCAAATAATGATTTATATAGGTTTGATTTGTTGTGCAGAATCAAGGATGACAATACGAAAACATTTTGGTCAATTGTCGAAAATTATTTTGAGTCAAAATATATCGTTTTTGAATTTAAGAATTATTCCAAAGCAATTAGTCAAAGAGAAATTTTTACAACTGAAAGATATTTGTATTCAAAGGCTCTCAGATCTGTTGGAATAATAATAACCCCTAATGGATATGAAAAAAATGCTTACTGGGCTGCAAAAGGATGCTTAAGAGAAAATGGAAAATTAATTCTATTACTGACAAATAAGGATCTATTTAAAATGATAAATATGAAAAACGATGACGAGAATCCATCAGATCATTTACTAGATAAACTTGATGGAATGCTTTTAGAGTTGGAAAAATAAATTTAATACAACAAAATAACAAAAATAGACCGCCGGCGCACCAAGCCTGTGGTCTATTTTTTGTATCTTCGATATTTTATTATAGATAGCGAATCAATTGCACCAAATAGGATTTTTCAAAATGTTTGTTTTCGTCCCTGTCCAATGCTCGCTTGTCAAACACGCGAAAGCCATTGCTTTCATAAAACTTCAACAGCGCCGGCGTGTCTTCACATTCTAAATAGACAAAACGCCCACTGGAAAGACTCTGTATAAATTTTACACGATCGCAGGCCAAGCGCAAAAGTTGTTCGCCGCTAAATAAAGAAAGGACTTCGTCAACCGCATTATAATTTTTTCCTAATTGACCGATCAAATAAACCGGTAGCGTATGCTTTTTTAAACGCTGATCATAGGTCGCATAAGTAGTGATTTTATTTTTGTATCTGCTGTTGAAACTGGAAAGTTTATAAAAATCAATGCTTTTCGTGGCGATGGCAAAATAACCGACAAACGCCGGTTCTCCGCGAAATGGTAGAAAAACCAAATACGTTGTGGAAAAACCGCGGTTTGAAAACTCTATCGCCTTTTCATGCAGGAAATAATTGACATCCTCGTTATACGCGCAGTCAAATTCAGCAAGAATCTCCTTTACTCGTTCTTCACCGAGTTCTTCGAGTAAATCCTTAAGATTAGCAACATAAGGAACGGGCTTTTGCACTCCCATAGCCATGGCCTAGCCTTCTTTTGAAAAATACTTTTTTATCGCATCTCTGGAAAGGATCTTTGCCGGCTCCTCTCGATGAGGTGCCTTTTTCACAAATGCTTCGGATTTAGCTATGGCATGTGCAATGTTTCTTGTCTGTTTCGGATTTCGTATATCTACTGACTTTAAAAAGCTCTTTGTTGCCATGCTTCTCCCCCCTTTTATAATTTGATTGTACATGAATGGGATTACTTTGTCTATTTTTCCATCTCTTTTTCTGTCAATAAAAAAAGGACCCAACGTAGAGTGACCCCATAAAGTTGGACTTAATCGAGTAAGCATTTCGCTTGCTCGATTTTGTTTTACATAGCATTCCTTCTATGCTGCGTTCATTCGTTCACGGTATTGCTTCGGACTCATGCCTCCTAACTTTTCTTTGATTCGATCGTTGTTGTAGTAGCGTATAAAGTGTTCGATGGCCCGCACAAGTTCTTGCCGGCTTCGGTAGACGTAGCCGTCGTAGATTTCTCTTTTCAGCACACTGAAGAAGTTTTCCATGGGTGCGTTGTCGTAGCAGTTGCCTTTTCTGGACATGCTTTGGAAGATGTGATGTTTTTTCAGCATGGCTTGATAGGCGGTCATTTGGTATCCCCAACCGCGATCGGAGTGGAAGGTGCGCCGGTAGGGACAGCCGTTGGTTCGCTCGATGGCTTCTTCTAAGCCTCGTAGCATGGTGACGCCGTTGGGTTGGTCGGAGAGGACGTAGCTGATGATTTCCAGATTGTACATGTCCATGTACGGATCGAGGTAGAGTTTCTTTGTTTGAAGTTTCCCAGTTTGATCTTCGATGTAGTATTTGAATTCCGTGGTGTCGGTAGTAATTTTTTGGTAGGGGATACAGGTGTTGAATCGGCGGTTGATTCGATTTTTCTTGATTTTCCCGACGACGCCTTTGTACGAGTTGTACTTCTTGTACTTTCTGCCATAGGCGCGGACTTGAAGGCCCATGTCTTGAATCAGTCGCTGAACTTTCTTTTTGTTCACCACCCACTCCCGATTCTTCAGCTCCAGATGGATCCTTCGGTAGCCATAGTCTTTGTGTTCGCGCCGGATGGCCAAGATTTCATCTTTTAACGCTTGGTCCTTGTCTTCTTCGCTCCATTTTTTTTGCCAATACATGAAGGTGGATTTTGGGAAGTTGATGGCGGCAAGAATCTTTTTTAGTTGGAATTGTTCTCGGAGTTTGGCGACGATCCTCGCCTTTTGTTCATTGCTTCTTCCCTCGCCAAACTCCTTAGCTCCTCCAGGTATAGCTTTTGAATGGTGAGTATTTCATTCTCCGCTTCTAATTCTTTGATGCGATTTTCCAATGCCTCCCGTGTAGATACATCAAGGGGCTCCTTCTTAGTTGCAGACTTCGGTGGTTGATTGCAGGCGTCTTTCTTCGTCACAGGTCTCCCTCGCTTATGTGATTGCAGCCCCTCAATACCATCCTCTCGATACTGACTGCGCCATTTGGCGATGATGGACGGATTCGTCAAACCGAGTTCAAGGGCCAGTTGTTGGTAGCTGCATTCGCTCGTTTCGTAGCGTGTAATGGCTTCTAACTTAAACTCTACACTGTACTCACGTTTATTTCTAGAGCGCATTAAGCCTTCATCGCCAAAATGTTTGTAATTGTTGACCCAGCGTTCAATTTGTGAGACGCCTATTTGGTATTTCTTAGCCAGGATTTTATGACCTGCGTGTCCATTCAAATATTCCTCAATAATTTCCCTCTTCAATTCATAACTGTATTTTGCCATTAAAAAACCCCCAAAGGTTGGATTTCTTGGTCCAACTTTTGGGGGTCAGTGCAACGGGTCCTTTTTTATTCTCTTGCTTCATCTTCCTTCTTCCTAAATTCATCCACAAACTTCTTCCCTCGCCACAGAAGCAAGACAACCAGCACGACGGTTATCGCCAGCACGGCGGCATTCATCTGTTTCACTTTCTTCGACACGGGGGTCTTTTTACCTTCCCCGGCGGAGGTGCCTGCGGAAGAAGCGGCGGCGGCATTGCCCTCATCCTTCTTCACCAGCTCGCAATTCACCAAGAGCCGTTGGCGGCGGGGCGGGCGCATGGGATTACAGGTCAGCAGGGTGAGCATGGTCTTTCCCTCCACGGGATTCAGCTTTTCAACCTCCCAGGGCTGGATGACCTCCTGCCCCACTACCTTGTACTCCAGCACATTGTCCTTCCATTCCACATACACCGGGTCGCCCTCGGCGAGCTCGTTGAGGTAGATAAAGAAAGTGGATTGGTAATAGCCCCGGTGCCCGGCGATGACCGCCCGAAGCCCCGGCGACTGCCCGGGAAGGTCCGTGCCCATAATATGGGCCACGCCCCGGGCCAAATTCTCCTTGGACGCATCCATGTAGATGGGCTGGTACAGATCCAGCTTGGGAATCCGCAGAAAAGCGAACACCCCGTCGGGATCGTCGATAAAGGACTCCGCCGCCGCGTAATCGTCGGTGGCGAAGGGATCCACCGCCGCCACCTGCCCGCCGAGCTCGGCATTGTACTTCTCGATCACCGGCGCCACCTTCTCGTAAGACGAACGGTCCGACGCCATATAGCGCCTGTAGTTCGCCTTCTCCAGCAAAATCCCCTTGGACAAGCTGCCGAAGCCGTAAAGAGGCAGGAGGATCCCCAGAAGTATAAGCAAGTGACCCATCACCCGCATCCCTTTTCTATTCATCCTTCTCCTCCTTCTTTTTCTTTAAGCCGTACAGGGCATCCACGCGGGCCCGCTGCTTCTTAAACTGCTTCCGTTGATAGGCGTAAATCAGCGCCAAAAGAATCAACAGCGGCAGCGCAAACAAGAGCGCGTCCCTGAAATCCATATTGATAAAAGGCAAGCCGCGGTTCGATTCATCCACCGGCGGCGTGTAGGGAATGCGGTGCCCCCGCACCAAAAGCCGGTGAGAATTAATCATATAAGGCGTACAGGTGAGAAGCGTGGTGTAATCCTTCCCCTCTTCCACCAAAATCGGATCGAAATTCGACGGCTCCACCGTCATAATCCGGTCCACCTTGTAAGCCAACACCGTTTGAATGTTGTGGACGTAAAACACGTCCCCTTCCTTCAGCTTGTCCAGATCCCGAAACATCTTCGCCTTGGGAAGCCCCCGGTGCGCCGTCAAGACCGCGTGGGTCGACGGCCCGCCCACAGGCAAGCTCGTGCCCTCCAAGTGGCCGCAGCCCTTGTCCAGGACCTCCATGCTCGTGCCCGCATAAATAGGCAGATTCACGTCGATCTTGGGGATCTCCACGAAACCGATCTTCTCCGCCACCTCCAGCATCTTGGCATAGGCGGCGATCCCTTCCTTCTCCTTCTCCGTGTACGGGTCCCCGAGCTTCGAAGGGTCCAAGGTCTGGTTATAGGCGCGGGCGAGCTCGATACGGCGCAAAATTTCCACATCGTCCAGCTTATTTGCCCCGTCCTGAAACTCCTGAATCTCCCGATTCGCATCGATGCGGTAATAGTAATTGGAAATCATGGGATACATCATCAAGAGAAAGCCCAGGATGAAAATCACGACAAAAGGCCAGGTCTTGCGCTTACTGCTTGCCATCGCCGTCTCCTTTCCCGTCGCCTGCGCCCATGACCTTTTCAAAAGCGCGAATATCCGATTCCAGCTGTCTCAGCTTCTTGCGGTAATTCCACGAGCCGTAAGCCAAAAGCAGAATCAGCGCGATCACCGCGTAGAAGGCATACTTATACAAGAAGCCCAGCTTGTTGTCCGCCACAAACTGATCGTCCACGGCCTTGTCGTAAGGCACCCGGTGGCCCCGCACCAAAAGCCGGTGCGAGTTAATGCCAATGGGCGTACAGGTTAAAAGCGTGGCGTAATCGTGGCCCGGCACCACCAAGAGATCCTCGAAATTCGACGGTTCCACCACCTTAATCTGATCCACCTCATAAGCCAAAGTCTCGGCAATATTGTGGATGTAAAAGCGGTCCCCCTCCTTCAAATCCCGAATATCCGTAAACAGCTTCGCCGTGGGAAGGCCCGAGTGGGCCGTGATCACCGTGTGCGTGGAATTGCCCCCGATGGGAAGACTCGTCCCCTCCAGGTGGCCCGCCGAGGTCTGCAACACCTCCTCCGACGTGCCCGCACGAATGGGAATGTCCAGGTCGATGGTGGGAATCTGAATGTGGCCGATCTGCTCGTGAATTTCCAGCATGTGGGCATAAGCCGCCCGGCCCCGCTCGTGCCGCGCCTTGGAATAAGGATCCTCCATGTTTTGATTCACCAACGAATCGTTAAAATCCCGGGCGAGGGCCATGCGCTTCTTGATTTCCTCATCGCTCAACGCCGCCTTGCCCTCTTCGAAAGCCGACACCTCTTGGGTGGACTGCACCCGGTAATAGAGCCGGGAGACCTGAGGATACATTAAAATCAAAAAACCCAAGACGAAAATTAATTTAAAAAACCAATTACTCTGCTTCTTCTTAGCCATGGACCGATGTCCTTTCTCCTAAACTAACCAATATGTAAAGAAATCCCCTACCGAAAAAAGATAGAGGATTTCTTGAAAGGAACATCCTTCCACTTGTATCTGCTATTCATTGTCCTTCAGAATCTTCACCCCGAGCATGCCGCTCAAAAGGCCCGCCACACTCATCATGAGGAGCTGCACGTCCCCGGTCTTCGGGATATTCACGTGCTTGTCGTCATAAGGCGGCGTCTTGCCCGGAGGCGTCTCGCCGGGAGGCGTCTCGCCGGGAGGCGTCGTGCCCGGAGGCGTGCTCTGGGGATTGTTCTTAATAACCAATTCCTTCTTCAATGAATCTGCGCTTACGATAAACTTAATGCTGCTGCTCAAAGGCTCGTAGCCGTCGGGCGCCTTGATCTCCCAGAGATAATAGTCCCCGTCGGGAAGACCGTCGGCGACGAAGGTGCCGTCTGCGCCGGAGGTGAGGACCATGTCCTTGCCCCCCTTCTTCATGCGCAAATACGTCTCGCCCTTCTTCTTCGTGACCAAAAACTGCGCCCCCGCAAGAGGCTTGCCGTCCACGGAAGACACCTTCTTAAAGGTCTTGCCGCCCTGCGTGTCCTTGTAGTTTTCCACAGTCAGCTTCTTTACCTTCTTGTCCGTGATTTCAAAGGGCACCTCCGG
The DNA here is from genome assembly GCF_900155585.1 of Aedoeadaptatus urinae. Lineage (GTDB taxonomy): Bacteria > Bacillota > Clostridia > Tissierellales > Peptoniphilaceae > Aedoeadaptatus > Aedoeadaptatus urinae. The sequence goes on from NZ_LT707416.1 coordinate 107,933, forward strand.
ATGCTTGATGCGGTAGCCCGCCGGCGCCTTCACTTCCACAAAGACATACTTGCCGGGAGCCAAATCATTAATCACGATCTTGCCCGTGACATCCGTGGTAAAATCCGCGCCGCCGGAGGCGTTCTTCACCGGAATGCGGTTGTTGCCTTCATAGCGAAACAACTGGAACACCGCCCCGGGCAGAGGCACCCGATCCGTGGAAATCTTTAAAAGCTCCACGCCGCTGGACGAGGGCTCCTTGGGCTTGGGATAAATCACCGACTCCGAATCGCCGGGATTCACCACAAAGACAAGGGGGAAAAACGAAATCGCTCCCTTCTTATCCGCCACGCGAAGATAATACATGCCCCGCTCCAAGGACAAGCTCAGCCTGCCCCCGGCGTCCGCTTCATAGGACTTGTGAGAGGAATAGGCGTCGTTCAACTCCTTGTCGGACTTTGCTTCCAACAGGCGCGTCACGTCCTGAAGGCTCTTTGCGCCCTTGAGGCCGCTTTCCGCCGCCGTCAAGCCGTCGGATAGCTTCCAAATCGTCATGCTGCGGCCTGCCACTTCAGCCTTTTTTCCGGAACGGGTTAAGTCTATCGTCATACTCTTGGTGTTCGCCCCCTCGGCCAAGGCGATCGCGGGAGCGAAGAGACCAAAAGCAACCATGCTAAACACGAGAGCCGCAAATACAAGCTTACAAAGCCTACTTTGTAGATTTAGCATGGTTCACCTTCTTTCTTAGGCTTGTTCAGCGCTGCGTTTTCTCATGGCGATAAAAGCACCGCCCATTAAAGCGATACCTGCGACCATAAAGATCATGGTGCCCATACCGCCGGTTTGAGGAATAGTTAACTTCTTATTGTCAACTTCTTGAGGGTCTGCCGGTACTACTGTAACTTGAGTTGCATCCTTATAGTAGGATGTGTCATTGACCGTAAACTTGATAGGATCGTCTAACAAAGAATATTTATCCGGTGCTTTAATTTCCACAAGCTTATATTCTGTGCCGTTCGGGCGATCATATGCCAGGCCTGTGATTTCAAAGAGACCGTTGGCGTCAGATTCAATAACTTTCAATCCCGAAATTTTCGCTAAATCAGCACCCTTATCACTTTCGACTGTCTTCCAGGAATACTTTCCGTTAGTTTCAACTAAGCATTGCTTAACTGCATTGTCGCCTTCGCCAACCGTACGCATAACAACAAATTGAGCGCCTTTAAGGGCTTTTTTATTTTCGCCGGAGTCAATCTTCTTAAATTTCTTACCACCGGTGTATACTTTCGGTTCTTCCGGTTTCTTTTTACCGGTATTCGTAGGGTTGTGACCATACTCAAGTTCAACACCGTTAGGAATGTCTTTAGACATAACAGCAGTGTCATTAATAGTGGTAACAAACTCAACCCGTAATGTTTTTCCTTCGGCACCGGCTAATTTCTTAATACCTGCCTTAGTTAATTCAACAATTAACGTTCCGCCTTTGTCTCCAGTCGGTTCTGTTAGTTTGTAATCGTCACCCTTATTCAAGGTAATGTTCGTACCGTCTTCTTTCACTTTGACCGTTACAGTTTGGCCTGATTTATAGGTCAAGGCTTCCTTTAATACGTCCGTTAATTTGAACACTTCGTAATCTTTGAAGCCGGTCGGAATCGTAGCTTCAATTGCCCAGGTGTGTTCTTCATCTTTGTCAAAAGAAGCTGCATCAGCATCAATGAAATCTTCCTTGATTTCCTTTTTTCCGGCATCGTTTACGGTGACTTTTCTGCTTTTCTTTACAATCTTCTTTTTTACTGTCGGTGTGTCATCCGTGTTCTTAGGATAAACGTGGATGGCATCAGCGATGCCGTCTTCGGTCCGTGCGTGTTCCGGTAATTTTAGGATGACAGGAACTGCTTTTGATTCTGCCAACATTTTTCTTGTTGCCGGATCTGTGTTATCTTTGTCATATTCAGACATCGATTTTACTTCATAAATCTTATATACACCGGGACTTTCAAGCGTCAATGGAATTACACCTTGATCGTTAGTAAGACCTTTCATATTTGCGGCCACTGATTCAACAACAGTTTTTTGCTCTGCTGCCGTCAGATCTTCAAAATTACCGTAGTTTGCGTGGTCTGACTTTAAGGCTACAAAGTAAACGCCTTTCATTACTTTCGCACTAGCGCCGAAGAAATCAGTGATGTTTGCAATGCCTTCACTGGGCTTATAGGTTTTGTTTTCATCGTGTGCCTTTAGATCGGTCTTATTCATCAAAATCTTGTGGACATTAACCGTAATGGGCTTCGGGTTTCCTTCTGTTCCGGGAACCTTATCATTCGTAGTTCCTGTCGAACTTGCCAAAGCACTTAGCGGTGCGATAACGCCAAGTACCATCACCAGTGCTAAGACCAGTGACCATATCGTATTCTTACGTTTCATTACATTCCTCCTTTTTTTAAACAATAAATACATTTAAACCCCCGGGCCGGAAAAGCCCGGGCGCTTAAAACTTAGTGAGAGAGGGCTTCACGCCCAATTCTGCTTCATTCCATCTTCACATACATACAATGCTTGTACCGAAGGGACCGCATACCCATTACGCACCCCCTTTCGGCGCGGAAGTCCGCTTGCGGCGAATGTATTCTTCCGCCGCCACAGCCGCAATAATCGCCCCGATAATCACAATCCATCTGGGACCGAAACCACCGGTGAAGGGATAGACACCCTTGTAGTTCAACACTTCCACAGGCTCGGTCTCTTTATATTGTATCGTGAGATCCTTGTTGCGGTAGTGGTCGATGACATCTGCCAAGGTTCTTTTGTAATCGGCATAGGCCTTGTCGTAATCGGCTTTGGCCTTGTCGTCGCTGTCGTAGTTCGCCGGTTTGTCGGGCGCTTCGGGATGTTTGGGGTACGTCCCTGTGTCGATGGTCTGCGGCAAGTCGCCATACTTAAACTTGTATTCCGCTTTTTTGGTGCCGCTTCCATCGGTGATGGCCGTGGTAATCGTCACGGGATTTTCCGCCTTATCCGGCGTGGCCACAAGTTTCAGGACGATGGTGTCCGTGGTCTTAAATTCCGCTTCTGTTGTTCCGCCGGCGGCCTTATACAGGTCGGCCTTGGGATCGTGGCCTTCTTGCCAGGTAACATCGGGTATAAAATCGGTGCGCTTGCCGTCTTTGTCGATGCGATAGCCCAGCATGGTGTAGTAGCCCAAGTCTTTGTAGTTAAAGAGGACATTGGCACCGGGCTTGTAGCTGCGCTCTTCATGGGCCGGGTTAATGACCACATAGGCGTTGAATGCTCCCGATATGTCGCTGTTCTTTTCACCTAAGACAAAGGACGTGTCCGCATCCGTGCCGTAAGCTTCTTTCTTGATGTTTCCATCAAATCCTTTTTCCTTAATGGAGAAGCGGTCGTCTTCCAGTCTGAATTCCTTTACGAACTTCACCGGGGGCTTAATATAGTCTTTCGGCGCCTTGGTTTCTTCCAAAGCGTAGTAGCCTGCTTTGTAAAGCTTCAAGCTGACTTTGCCGTCTTGGCCGACCGCGACGTGGTAAGGAATCATCTTTCCTGAATTATCTTTTACTTCATACTTTTCGTATTTGCCGTCTTCTTTTTCCTTGTAGTAGACGTCGAATTCGGCGCCGGCAAGGAATGTCTTGTCGTTGGCATCTTTCTTTTCAAGCTGAATGAGCCTGTGGTTCGTTACGCGAATGGGAACGCTGCCGTCTTCTTCTTCTCCTTGACCGACGGGATTGCCTGCGGCACCTTTGACCTTTTTGATAATCTTGCCTGAGGCATCCACCGTAAATTCCAGAAGGATGTCTTCGTTAATCGCATAGCCTGCCGGCGCCCCGGTTTCTCTGATTTGATACTCGCCGGGCTCTATTTTTTCGAAGGTAATAAGGCCGTCATCCCCTGATTTGGGACTTTGTCCGGTTCCCCCGAATTCGCCTGTCTTCGGATCTTTCTTAAACAGGGTAAAGGTTGCGCCTGCCAGGGGTTTCCCATCGATATCGACTTTTTCAAAGACCACTTTGTTCGCCGGGTTCACGGCGCGAATGGCGAGGGCCGCCTTGGCTTCGGTTTTGTTTTCATCGAAGTAGGCCCAGTCTTCCCGCGCGACTTGAACGTAGGGATAGCCATACCTGTTCCACAGCAAAAGTTGCCCATAGGTGTGCAGGTCTTTGGCTTTGGTGGGATCCACCTTGCCGCGCACGGTGACGATGTAGGAATCGTCCTCGCCCATGCCTTCGTAATAGTCGTCGCTGAAATCGTAGGTGTACTCGGTGATCTGTCTTCTGTCGAAGCGCGCCGTCGGCCACAATTCTCTGTTATCGAAGGCCGGCACGGCAAAGGATTCCGGCATCCATTTTTTGATCATGTCGTCGTTGTTGTCTTTCAGCTTGTCGATGGAGATGCTGACGTCGTTCACCGTGTGATTGGCATAGAATTTGAACCTGGGCATAACGCCGCCGGCAGTTTTTTGCCTATTAATATAGTAGTACTGAACGAATTCCCCGGTGTTGGGGTCCAATTCATAGATCTTACCGGAAATATTATAGTTGTAGTCGTAGACATTGTAATCGGGAATACTGGATGTTTCCTTGTCGATGTCGTAGTGGACATTCAGAGGCTTAGTCTTAAGTTCACTGTCCGGCAGATCTTTTCCGCCTAAGCCGATCCCGACGCGAACATTCTCTTTGTCCTCTTTGATCTCTTCCAAATTGATCCACGCGACGAGCTGGGTCTTGAAGTCTTCCAAGTTGTAGCTCTTGGCGTAGTCCGTAAAGGTGTAGGTGATGGTGCCTTCTTCCTTGTTGTACTTCGCCTTGGCAACGGTACCGACGCCGTCGGCAAAGATGTCCAAGTTGGAAATGGATCGATTCTTGTAAATCCCCTGCAAGTCGATGGAATCGGAGATCTTCACGGTGAAGTAATCGCCCGGCTGAATGGCCGGTGCCGAATCCTTGAGTTTAAAGTCGCTGAGTATGCTGACGCTTTGAGCCTTGTGGGGATAGATGTTGTTGTCTGTCGGGGTATTGTCACCCTCCATGTACTTTTGTACCTTGACATCGGATTTTTTCAGGAGGATGTTGTCTGTAATATCTCGGGTGGGCTGGTTGGCATCTTCCGCATAGGGGTCCAAGGTCTTCCCGCCGACGGTAAAGTTCCAAACCATTCCGGTGTTCATGTGGCCCGGGTGGGGCGAGCGTTCTTCCAGTCGGTAGTTGCCGATGCCGAGGCCGTCAAATTTCACCGTGCCGTCGTCGCCGACGGTAAGGGTTCGAATATCGTCCGCCGTCGCTTTGTCTCCGGCTGCCAGGCGGGTTAAGCGGAACGTGGCGCCGTTCGGCAGTTTAGTGCCGTTTTCATCGACCTTGGTGACGGTGACTTCCCCTTTGCCCGGCTTGGTGTTCACGATTTTACCCATGTTCTTTGCCGTACCGGAGGTGACGAAGTCGACCAATTTGGAGTTCAGCTCATGGTTTTTAGCATCCACGTATTGAATGATGCCGTTGGCGTCTTTATATTCCAACGTAATTTGACCTTTGCCCGGGGTAATATTTCCTGTATCTTTATCAGGCTCCCCGTCTTTGTAAGCGATGGTCATCTCGAGGATCGCGCCCTCAATGGGCTTGTAGCCTTCCGGCGCCTTGACTTCCATGAGGCGGTAGCGCCCGGGCTTTAAGCCGCGGAAGCCGAAGTAGCCGTTGAAGGCCGATGCCACATAGGAGCCTTTCACATCTTCAAACCTGTTGGAGAGAGGCGCCCATTGTTGCAATTTGAAGACGGCGCCTTCCAAACGATTTTCCGCTACCTTCGCCCCGGTATTATTCCAGCTTTCATCGTCGCCGTCTTTCCCGTGCTTGGAGAAGGTAATGTTGTAGGTTTCTTCTTCGTCGGTAATAATCATGCCCGATTCGGAAATGACCTTCGGTTTCGACGACGTATACAGGGGGTTGATATTGATGCTGGTGGTCTGCGTTTCCATGGGATCGACATAACTGTGGTCCACGTCTTTGGAATCCTTGGGATCGACGGCGGGGTAGACCCTACCGCCCAACTTCCCTATCCAGTTTGGATATTTTCCATCGGGGGACAGTCGCTTCTTCCACGCATCGCCATTTGCTCCTAAGGCTTCGGCGATCTTTGCATCGCCGTTTTGATAGGAGTCGTGTAAGAGGACCTTATCTCTACTCTTGTAGGTGATGTATCCGTTGGTAACGCCGGTGGCTTCCCGGAAGGTGCGCTCGCCGCGGAAGAAGTCGAATTTAATGTCGATCTTTCCGTCTTTCACGATGTTGTCGTCGTAGTAGCCTTCCACGTCGATAAAGTAGACGCCCGGCGTTAAGTTCAATTGGTCTTCGTCGAAGCCCCAATCGAAGGGACGCCAACGGGCCGTGTTCACCATGGCCACGTTTTTATTGGACAGGTCGTAGGATTTTAAGATCGAATCCACGTCCGGGTTGGCCCCCGGATCCGCCACCTTGTAGGTGGTGCGGTAGGCCGTCTTGACGCCCGGACTTAAGGTCTCGGGCGGTTGACCCGGTGTGTCTTTTTCTTCCCGTTTTATGACGGGATTGATTTGCACGTTGATCGTGTCGGCAATCGACCGCGTATCCAAATAGAGCCGTTGCCTAAAGGTCTTGGTTTCCGGATCGATGTTCACGACGCGGGAGGCGTACTTGATTCCGCTTGGCGTCGTGGTCAATTCTTTGACCATGGCCTTGTCCACCAACTTACCGTTTTCCTCCCGAATTAGATTCAGGTACGTGGACGCCGTTTCTTCCGGCCCGTAGTATTCGGCGATTAATTGGCCGTTTTCTTCTTTTACGTGAATGTTCCACGGTGCCGTGATCTTCTTATAGCCCAGGGGCGCCTTGTCTTCTTTCAGCACGTAGTAGCCTTCAGGTAACAGCTGAGAATCCAAAGGATTGCCCTGCTCGTCGATAAAGATCAGCCGGCCCTTGTCGTCGGACTTCGCCTTGAGTTTTTTGCCGCCCGGTTTTTCCGTCGTGTAATCCGATTCCGTTTCCGTCAGGATGAAGATGGCATCTTTCAAGCCCGTACCCAGGAAGTTCTTTTTAAAGATCTTCATATCCAAGCCCGTTTGCTTGTTTTTGATTAGAGCCAGTTCGCCTTCATGAATTTCGGTGCCCGGCGTTTGGGGATCGGGATTTTTGGTAAATGTCGCCGTGACGGTGACATTGGAGGCGGGCATGGTAAATTTGTTGTTTGCGAGGGTAACCGGTTTATTATTTGCGTCGACGACGGAAATCGTGTCGAGGGTGTAGCCTGTATTGGCCGTCGCCGATACGGTGACCTCTGTGCCTGCTTTTCCCGAAGTGGGACTTGCGCCCACCGTGCCGCCCAACGGCGGCGAGGATACGAGGTTTACGTTATAGGTTTCCGGCGGCTTTTCAACAAAGATCGCCGAAACGGAGACATTGGACGGGGGCATGGTGAAGGTGTAATTCGCCATGTCGACGGGAATAGTATTTCCCTGTCCATCCGTGACGGTAATGCTTTGAAGTTGATAATTCCCGGCCGGCGTAACTTGTAATTGCACCGTCTTTCCCGCTTCCGTTTCAGTGGGAGATGCCGTTACCGTGCCGTTTTGCATGCCGTTGACAGTTACTTTGTATTTCGGCGGCGCCTTCTTTCTAAAGGTGGCCGTAACGTTGACGTCGGCATCGGGCATGATGAAGGTGTTGTCGGTAAAGGTTGTTGTCTCTTGCGTCTTAGTATTAGTGACGGTGTAGTGATCCAGTTCATAGCCTGTATCCGGGGAGGGGGTTAAGGTGACGGTAGTGCCTTTTTGAACGCGCACATTGGGATTTGCGGTGAAAGATCCATTGGTCGCAGGCTGAACGTTTACCTTGTGGAGGTAGTTAATTGCGTTCACGCTGCTGTATTTTTCCGATGCCCATGGGCGTGCGTCGTTGCTCACTCGATAGGATCGTCTAAAGTTCATGCCCATCCCGATTTCCCCGCTTGAAGGATAGGTGTATTCCACTTCAATGGCGAGCATATCGTTAGAAAAGCTTTTATTTAACGTTACTCTAAACCGGGTCCATTGTCCGTCTTTAAAATTCGTCTGACCGGTGTAGCCAATGTCTCTTCCGGTGTATTGGAGATTCGTCAAGGTGGAGGCGGTGCTGACCGGGCGAATACTAAGGATGTTGAAATTCACTGTCGAATTAAAGGGTTTCCCCGGTCCTTCTCCGATTAAGTTTGTGCTTAACGGTTCTGCGTGGAAGTCGAAGGTCGGGCTGTTCATGTCGCCACGATTCTTGTTGACCAAGAAGATTTGACGATATTTCCCTTCCGCTTTGTTAATCTGCGTGATCTTTGTTTCGATTTCGGTTGCTTGGCCGTTTTTCGTCGTCGCCGGATCGGATTTATCCGGATCCACTGCTTCCCATGCACCGGCGCCTACAGGCGTCGGGACGTTTTCTTCGCCCAGTTCCAGCCCGTCGTTTGCGCCGAAGGTGGTGAGGAAGTTGTTCAGCTGCTTGGTGGCGCTGATCTCATCGGCCATCGGTGCCGCACCATACGCTGCATCTTTCTTTTCAGCGGTGGCACTCGGTGCTTTCTCGGCGCTTTGTTTCGCTTCGGCGGCTTCTTCCGCTACCGGTGCTTCAGCGCTTACGGGGGCAGCTTCTTCGCCGAATGGAGCGAGGAAGTTGTTCAGCATCATGCTTCGGCTCATTTGATGGGCAGGGGTGCCGGTGTCGGTCGCCACGCCCCAAATGGCCGATGCGCCTGCGGAGCCGTCGTCTTTCATAAAGACTTTACCATCTTTGGTAATGGTCACGGTCCAGGTGGTGTTCACCTTGTCGTAGCCGGAGGCCGGGGAGGTTTCTTTCAGTGTGTAGGTGCCTTCCACCAAATCGTTAAACTGAATGATGCCGTTCTCGTCTGTAACGAGGCTTCGCTCTTCGCCGTTTTCGCCCGGTCCTTTCAGGCTAAAGGTGGCGCCTTGAATGGTGGCGGTATCGTCGGTATCTTTCACTTTTTTCAGCTTAAAGCTGTATTTTTTCTGTTCGTTGGTGACGTCCAGGGAGCCTTCGGAGATATAGGAGCCGATAATGGCGGAATCGTCGTCTGTGGTGACGCTGTCTCCCACCACGATGTCGGATACGCGTTCGTAAAAGTCGCTCTTCCAATAGACTTTATTGTCGATCCAAAGGTCCATCCCGGTACCGACGCCGCCGCTTTCTTCCTTATAAGGTACCTTCACGTCGATGATGATGGGGGTGTTGATGTTTTTAAATTCAAATTTCTTCCGCAACGGTTCGCCGGTCTTTTTGGTTGCGCCGGTAGTAAAGTCCGTCGTTTGCGTCATCGGTGTCGCTTTGTATTCAGCCAAACGAACGTCTTCCACAGGACCGGTGACGCGCTTATCTAATTTGTAAACCCTGAAGTCTTCTTTGCTCGTGAGGCTGTTGTCGTGCCAATCCATGTTCTGGTCATTGGGCTTTTCTCTGTGGATTTCCACCTTGGCATCGGCAATGGTGTTTCCCTCGGGATTCAGGACGTAGCGCTGAATGACGTATTTCTCGGTTTTGTTGATGCCGAGTATCCGCGTCCCCATGATGTACGGGTTGTGGTGGTTATCTACGTAACTGCCCCACCGGTTATCGTAGAGATCCCAGCCGGTCAGGGGGCGGTGGGCCACGTCGACCCAATGGGTGTTCGTGCCTCCGAAAAGGGAATCCTTTACAATGCCGGGTCTTGTGGTGGTGTTTTCCACGTAGTTGTAGACTTTGGCTTTGTTGTCCTGATCTACGACGACGACCCATTTTTTATTCAGCTTGTTGTAGCCTGCCGGAGCCTTGGTTTCTTCCAATATATAGGTGTTGCCCCGGGTCAGGTTATTAAATTCCACGTAACCGTTTTGATTGGACGTTGCGGTCTCATGGGCCGTGATCTCGCCTTTTTTCGTGATTTTAAATTCCGCACCCGGAAGGGGGATGCCGCTTGCATCTTTTTTGTAGACCCTGAATTTCTGCCCGATGGGCTTGTTGGGTACCTTTAAGATGATGTTGTCTCCGACGACAATATCGCCGCTCATGCTCATTTCCGTAATGGTTACCTTGCCGGTGTTGCTTACGGCGACTTGCCAGTTTTGATCAGATTTGACGAAGTTTTTCGGCGCCTTGGTTTCCACGAGGGCGTAGTTGCCGGGCTCGAGATCGGTGAAGTTCAGTTTCCCGTCTTTGTCGGTGGTACGATAAATGGTTTGGCCTTTATCGTTGGTCAAGGCAAAGGTGGCATCTCGCAGCTTTTGATTTTCGTCTGTGCTGCTGAATTTTTCGATGGAGAACTTGCCCGGGGTGTACTTCCGGTTGACCAGTTTGATCGTTTGCTTATAGAATTTCGGAATTTCTTGGGCCGTTTGATCGGCTGTGCCCGTATTTCTGTTGACCTTACTGGCAAAGGCGGATTCCATGACTCCGTTGTACATATAGAAGGCTCTAAAGAGGTTGTACCACTTGTCTTTGTCGTTGACCTTAAAGGTTTGTTCGATAATATAGCCTTCGTTGCTGCGGGTAATACCCGGCATGCTGATTCTCAAGGGTTTGTTTTGATCCAAGGTCCCCCAGGATTGGATTTTATCCGGATCGTAGTTCAGCGTAAAGCCGTTTGCCGAGTCGCCTGTGTGATTCACCTGGTCAGTGATGGTCTTTTCGTAGACCTTGGTGTAGGTGTTCGGGTCTTGTTCCGGTCGCACACCGAAGGACAGGGGCATGTTCTTGTTATAGCGCACGCCGTTCATGTCTTTGGCGATGTCCGGCGACGTACGGTAGATCTTCACGTTTTGCAAATCGAAGGCGGGTTTGTTGCCGTTGGCGGGCCAGCGCACGATTTGCGTGTTGTTTCCCCCGAAGCCGGTGGACAACCAGTTGAAGCTCAGGGTGCGGGGCGAACGATTATTGTCGGCCAAGGGATTGTAGTAGGCCAAGACGGTGAAGTATTCATTTCCGTCGGCGCCGGTGTAGATATCCCTGTGGTAATAGGATTGAGCCGGCGACGAACGGCTGGTGTCGTAGCGTTCGTAGTCCGCTGTCACGTGGAAGTCGATGGTCTGCGTTGCTCCGTTTTCGGTGGTGATGTCGCCGGGAGCCACGTCCGGAAGGACCGTGGTCTTGAAATTGTATCCCCCGCTGTTTTGTGCATAGAACTTACTCGGGGTGATCCCGCGAATGTTAATATTCGCCGTGGTGAATCCACCTTTTGAATTCTCATTAAAGACGTAGGTGAGGCGGTTGGTCGTGTAGTCGAAGTAGGGATCGGCGACGGCGACACGATTGACCATGATTTTCGGCAAGTCGCTGACATATTGTTTAAAGTCCAAGTTCGGGTCGAATTGAATGGAAAACCGCGATCCCGGTGCGGAACTCGTTAAGTCGATGGTCGCCGAGTACTTTAAGGATTCGTAGCGATAGGCTTCCCATACGCCGGTTCGCTGACCGATGTCCCCGGGTTCGTTTTCTTGAATTGCCATCTCGTTCTTTTTCACCTTGTAGGTGACTTGGCCGGGTTCTTGGGTGCTTTCTTCGCTGTCAATATAATAGTCCGTCCCCTGAACGGGATCCCCGGCGCTGTTTTTATAGCGGGGGGTGTAGGTGACCTGACCGTCGTCGGCGACGGTAACGTCAAAGACGACGGAGGAGGCAAGGTATTCATTCGGTGCCTTGATTTCTTCGATAATGTACTTGCCCGCTGGGAGTTTGCCGAAGTCGGCCACGCCGTTCGCGTCGGTGTCCACATCGTTGATGGGCCGGTTGTTTTTGTCCTTGAGGACAAAGGTGGCGCCGGTGAGGGTGTTTTTATCTTTATCCACCTTGGTGACGGAGACGGATTGCTTTTTGAATTCCTCGTTGGTAATGGTGACGGTAGGGGTGTTGTCGCCATTGTTTTCACTGTTGACGGTGACGAGTTGTTGCAATTTAGTTTGATTGTCCGTGTCTTCGTTGGTAAGCCAGTCGTAGTACAGGGGCACGGACGTTTTGTTCGCGTCGACAGTGGCGGTAACTTTGACCAGGAAGCCCCAGTCATTTGCGAAGCGTTCTTTCGGGAAGAAGATTTGGTAACCTTCGCGCCCGGTGTAGGGATCCGTGACGTTCGCAGTGCCCGTGATAATCTTATTTTTATTATTTGGGGCACCGATGACATTGCCGCCGAGGCTTGCAATTTCGCCTTCCACGGTTTGATTTTCCATGGCAGTGCGAATGTCCGCTCTGTTGTCGGAGGACACGTCGTAGGCGGTGACGCCGGTGACGTTCACGCCGGGGATGGAGATGGCCAGGCGGGTGTCTCTATCCGTCGAACCATTTTCTGTCGCTGCCCTCGCCTTCAAGTAGAGATAGAAGTTCAGCTGTCCGTTTTTGAGCTTGCCGTAGCGCATGGCGTTCATGTAGTCGGGCCAAGCGGGGTAGCGGTCGTGGTCGACCATTTCCGTTTTGTTGTCGCCGCCGGAGAAGGAGGCGTTGGGCCCGGTAATGCTGACTTCGCCATTGGTGGTAATGGTTACGTTCTTCGCCTTTTGATCCAGTTTGTAGCCGTCCGGGGCTTTGGTTTCGATTAAGGTGTAGCTGCCCGGGGCGATGTTGGAGAAGGTGGCCTTCCCGTCGGGCCCGGTGGTGGCTTCCACATTGGCGCCGTTGAGTTTGAAGCGGGCGCCTTCCAATTTTTTCGTCGGAACCTTGCCGTCCACTTTCACAAGGTCAAAGGTGCCGGGTTCGTCCGTGGTGGTTTCCATGGCCCTGTTTTGCATGTAGTGGTATTTTTGGTCCGTCTTCTCGTCGCTGGTGTAGTAGTTCAGGTTTTCGTAGTAGGTGTAGTTCTTTCCGTCAATTCTTTTGGCGGCGGGGCTGAAATCTTGCTCGATTTTGTGTTCGATGCGCGTCGCGGTGCCGGTGCCGTCGTTTGCAATGGCCCAATACTTGGCTCCCGGCAGGGTTATGTTTCGACTAGTCTTGCTCGTCGTGTCATCTCCAACCGATCATTTGCCGAGTTCCTCGCCATTCGTGCCTTTGGCGATAAAGTTTTGAGCAGGCATGGGGATGGGGGTGCCATCGTCCCTCTTGGGCATGTCACCCCACACTTGTTTCACGTAGAGGTCTTGGTATTTGGAAATGGCCACGCCGGAGACGGCGTAGTCTTCCGCTTTATCCGGGTTGGTCAAATCGGTTTTTAATTCGTAGACGGCGATGGTGCCCACATCTTGGGTCCCGGGATTTGTTCCTTTTGCGGGGAAATCACCGATGGACGTCGTGGTGCCTATTTGAACCATTTTGCCGGTCGTGGCATCGATGCCGTAGACGGCCATGTTCCCGCCGCCTGCTTGCAAGGTTTGCTTGCCTTCCAAGCTTCGGTCTTCAAGAGGCAATGTGCCCGGGTCTTTCGAGGACACGGCATCGGTGACGGTCCAGGTGGTGGTTCTGTCTGATGTGAATTCGCCCATGACCGTGGAGCGATTGTTCATGCCCACGCGGGTGGGGGTAGCTTCGCGAATTTGATCGCGGCTATAGCCTTCGGGAAGGATGAGGCGCACGGCGCCGGCTACCGGCTTTGTCGTGCCGTTTACTTTTTTATTCAGTAATACGGTGGAAAGATCCAACATATAGGACCCTTGTTTCGTGGTCCTCGGGGTGTAGAAGGTGTAGTAAAGTTCTTTGGTTTTTGTGTTTAGATTATGGTGCTTGGAGCTCACAATGCCCAAGTTGCCTTGAGCTTGAGCGGGGTTGTTGGAAAATTCCGTATCGGGCACAGAGGTGTTGGTGACGGAAATATTTTGGATCTCGCCGAGGCCGGAGCCTTTTACCGTAGTGAAGTTGGTTTTAAGGCCCAGGTCGTCTAAGTACGTATCAGAAGTAATTCTTACGGTCCAGCGGATGCCGGCCATTTCCCGGTCGTTGACGACGGGTTCGCCATAGGCGTCCACATTGACTTTGTAATTGTCGCCTTCTTGAATGACTTCGACCACATCGTCACGGCCCGGCTCGATAATGCTGGAGAGCATATTGCCGTTGGAATCCACGACCACGGGAAGCAGGTCTTTGGGATCGGTGACGCCGATGCCCGTCACTTTATTTATAATGGTAAATTTCTTGGCGTTGGGGTCGATGTTTGCCGTATTGTAGTCCACATCCACGGCCATGGGCACTTGGATGTTTTCGGTAATATCGTCTTTTACGGTGTAAGTAATGGTGTTGGCGGTTTTGTTGTAGACCGGGGGATCCGTAATGACCTTGCCGTTGTGGCTGAGTCGCTTTAAGGTGGAAGGGTCTTTTACCATGAGCTTGTCGTCTAAGTGCAGGGTGAATGTTTGGCCCTTTTTCACCGGGCCGTTGGCGACGGAGGCGTCGAAGCGGGTGAGGATGGTGAATTTCTTGTCTTCCAATCCTCCGGGATTCATGGGCGATGCCACGCGGACTCTTTCTTTTTCTTCCGAAAATTCCAGAGCCATTTCCTTGCTCTTGGCTTCGTCTTCGATTAAAGGCTTCGGCGCCTTTTCTCCCGACACCTCGACTTTATTCGCAGCGGGGTCGAAGGCCTCGCCGGTCTCCGCCTGTGCGGGGGCGCTTTGCGCGGGGCGCGTGGGTTGGTAGGTATTAGGTGCTTGCCGCTGCGGGCGGTAGCTGCTTGGCGCTTGGCGCTGCGGCTGATTTTGGGCAGAGGGGACGTACGCATCTCCCGGGACGAATTCCTCTTCGCTGACCGTGGCCCTGTTGTCGTTGTTTGAGCGCGCTTGTACCACGCCCGGTGTGACGACCTCCAGAATCATAATTAATGCCATTAATAGGCTGGCGACGCGTTTCAATGCAGATTTCATACTGACTCCTCCCCTGTATCCAATCTTCGTTTATCCGTGTATGATATGAAATCATTTTCTTATCTTTTTTATTATTTCTATCATAAATCATTTGTTTCGATTAAACAAGGTAATATTTGACCAATCACATAGTCTTTGTAAATTTTTTTTGAATTTTTTTCAAATCGACAAAAAGGTAGATTATTTTGCGTCTTTTCCAGGTTTTTTCGCCTGTGGTACAATGGATTTAAAAGGGAAGGGACGACGGCTCGGCGTTGCCTTTCTATATAATAGAAGAAAAGGAGGCGATCAAATGGCGAGGCAATACACGAAGGAATTGATCAAGCGAGAGTTTCTCCAACTGCTCGAGGAAAAAAGTTTTCATTCCATTACCATTGCCATGTTGGCGGAGCGATGTGAGATCAGTCGCAACACTTTTTACTACCATTACGAGGACATTTACACCCTGGTCAAGGAGATTTTGGCCGACGAGTTGGTGAAGGTGGATGCGGAGTTTAATGCCACGCTCTCTTGGGAAGAGGGGCTCATGCACGCGGTGTCTTTTCTTTTGGAAAACAAGAAGGCGGCGCAAAATTTGTTTCAGTCCATCGACAAGACGGACAGGGACGCCTATCTTTATGAGCTGTGCGATTCGGTGATGAGTCGCTATGTGGAATCGGTCTGTGAGGCAAAGGGCATTCGCGCCAAGGCCGAGGATAAGCGGCTGGTGACGGATTTTTACCGGGCGGCACTGGTGGGTCTCTTGGACAAGTGGGTGCAGGAGGGGATGCAGACCTCGCCCAAGGCGGTGATCGATCGCATCGGCCGCTTGTTCGACGGCAATATCGAGCGGTCTTTAAGGATCAGTGAATCGTTAAGTGAATAGTGTGGTGTACAGGGCTTTCTTCGGGAAGGTTTTGTACACTTTTTTTGTTTTGCCAAATTTCCGTGCAATGTTCTTTTCGCGACCTATGTTGTGACAAAAGCCGCTCTTTAACCGTTGTCGCCTCTCTCTTCGGCTCGTATGATGAGATTAACGAAACCAAGGGAGGGTTTATTATGAAGATTAAAACTTTTGACGAACGATTAAAACTGGATAACGGCGACTACGATCGCTTGGTTCATTCGAGAAAACCCAAGGGGATCGACGATAAGAAGGCTTACATTGTGGGCACGGGGATCGCGGGTCTGTCGACGGCGGGCTTTTTGATTAAGGACGCGAAGATGGATCCCTCGAAGATCGTGTTTTTGGAAAAAGATTCCATCGCCGGCGGCGCCCTGGACGGCAAGCTCCTTTCGGACTTGGGCTATGTGGCTCGTGGCGGCCGGGAAACGGGGCATCACTTCGAGGTGCTTTGGGATTTGTTGAGTGTGATTCCTTCTCGTGAGGATCCGGACATGTCCATTCTCGACGATTTGTATTACACGAATCTGGACGATCCCAATTTCAGCAACTGCCGCGTGACGAAAAATCGCGGGGAACGCTACGACAACGGGAAGTTTAATTTGTCCCGTGACGTGGTGAAGGAGATTCTGCGCCTGGTCATGACGCCGGATGAAAAGCTGGAAGGTGTGTCCGTGGAAGAGGTATTCAGCGACGAATTTTTGGAAAGTGATTTCTGGACCTACTACCGCACCATGTTTGCCTTTGAAAATTGGCATTCGGTTTTGGAATTAAAGCTTTACATTAACCGCTTTATCCACCACGTGGCCGGTCTGCCGGATCTGTCGGCCCTGCAATTTACCCGCTACGATCAATATGAATCCATCGTGGTACCTATGATGCGTTGGCTCAAGGACAAGGGCGTGCGCACGGAATATAATTGCGAGGTACTGGATGTGGAATTTGATCTGGCCGATGACAAGAAGGTGGCGACGAAGATCGTGGCAGTCGATGCCGAAACCGGCGCAGACAAATCCATGGCTTTGACGGAAAATGATCTGCTCTTTATTACCACCGGGTCTTTGGTGGAATCTTCCTCCTACGGATCCAACGACTCGGCGCCGGATCTTGCTATCGACGAAGAAAACAGCTTCCGCCTGTGGAAGACCATCGCCAAGAAGTCGCCTGAATTCGGACGTCCCGAGGTATTTGCATCGGACATCGCCAAGTCCAACTGGGAATCGGCGACGGTGACGGTGAAGAGCAAGGCCATCGCCAAGTACATCGAAGCCATCACCAAGCGCAGCCCCTACACGGGCAAGGTGGTGACCGGGGGAATCGTGACGGCGCTGGATTCTTCCTGGCTCATGAGCTGGACCATTAACCGCCAAGGCCAATACATCGACCAACCGGAGGATGAAATCGCCGTGTGGGTCTACGGTCTGTTTACGGACAAGGAGGGCGACTATGTGAAGAAACCTATGAAGGCCTGCACCGGCGAAGAGATCGCCAAGGAATGGCTCTACCACATCGGCGTGCCGGAAGATGAAATCGACGCGCTGGCGAAGGACACCTCCACCATTCCCGTGTTTATGCCCTATATCACGGCGCAGTTTATGCCGAGAAGTTTCGGCGACCGGCCTTATGTGGTGCCGAAGCATGCCGTGAACTTCGCCTTCTTGGGGCAATTTGTGGAAACCTTGGACGATCCAGGCCGCGACACGGTGTTTACCACGGAATACTCCGCACGCTGCGCCATGGAGGCCGTGTATGTGCTTACGGGCGTAGAAAAGAGCGTGCCGGAAGTCTTCGCTTCCCGCTACGACATGCGCTATCTCCTCGCCGGCATCAGTGCTTTAAACGACGGGGAAAAGCCCGATCTCAATCTCCCCATGGAGATCATGGTGAAGCTCGCGAAAAAAATCGGCGGGACAGAGGTAGAAAATATGCTGAAGGAATATAACTTAATATAGGTAGGAAATAGAAAAACGGGTCGATGGGAAGTCGGCCCATTCTTTTTTTACGCAGAGGAAAGATCGTTTTGTTTTGTTTTTTCTTCGCACACTTTATCTACAATCACTACGCCCGCATCTCCCCTCCCCCGGACCCTCATGACCTATCCCGACGAGCAAAGCGAGTCGTCGGAAGGTCAGATGCAGTCTTACACCGTTTCGAGAAGGCGAAGCCGAATCGAAATGGATGTATAGTTGTATCATGACCTATCCCTACGAGGGTCGCGAGTCGTTGGAAGGTCAGATGCAGTCTTACACCATTTCGAGGAGGCGAAGCCTTTTTGAAACGGATGTATAGTTGTAATGCCTATCGGCATTTGATTTGTATTGGGCTGCGTCGCAGAAAAAATATTTTGAGTTGGGCAAACTTACTTTTTTAATAAACGACAATAACCTGTCCGATACATCATTAATCTTGAGCGAAGAAGCCCAATAGGAATCGAAACCCGTCAGGGTTTCGCACATTAGAAAAGCGTTAGGGTTAAAGGGTGGGGGTCCGGGGGCGGGATAAGGGCGAATCGCAACGCCCTTTTTCCCGCCCCCGGATCTCAAAACCATGTAAGAATGAATATTTATACGAAGAAAGTAGCTTGATTTCAAAAAGAGAGCTACGCAATAAAACGAGGCCCCGCAGGAACCTTCCCGGAATTCAAAATCAAGTAAGAATGAAAATTTCGCCAAAGATAAAAAGTGTGCGAAGTAAAAGAAAAGCAAATAAAAAAGACCCGCGGTGGGTCTGGCGAACAAAGCCGCTTGTCCGCGGCTTTATTCGTTCTCCCACCTCAGGTCTTTTCCGAAGAATGCCATGGGGATGAATTTGTGGAAGATGCGGCTGAAGATTCTGTCGCCGTAGACGGCGGAAAGCTCGTTTGGCGTCAGATTGGTGTTGATGATCATCTTCTTGCCGTCGATCATGCGGCTGTTGACGATGTTAAAGAGCTGGGAGTTGGTGAAGCTGTTGTTGAGCTCGGCGCCCAAGTCGTCGATGATCAAGAGATCCGCCGTAAACAGGCTGTCGTAGGCCATTTTTATTTCGTCACCGGCGTTGCGATTAAAGGTTTTTTCTTCAAAGATGCGCACCATGCCGAAGGCGGTTTCGTAGACTACGGATTTTCCCGCCGCCATGAGCTCGGCGGCCACGGCGTGGGAAAGGAAGGTCTTCCCCAGCCCCGTGGGGCCGTAGAGGAGCAGGTTCATGTCGTTGGCCTCGTCGAAGGTGGCGACGAAATTTTCCGCCACGGTCAAAATCTCTTCCATGTTTTGCCGCGGGGAGATGCCTTCGTCGGCAAAGGGCATGTCGGAATAGATGTCCAGGCGAAAATTGCCGAAATTGTTTTTCTCGATCTGCCGCTCGATGTGGCTGGACCGGTGGAGATAGGCGGTGATCCGCTGCTTCATGCAACTGCAGCGGTTGCCGTCTTCCAAATAGCCCTTGTCCTTGCATTTCTCGCAGGTGTAGATGGGATTGAGGTAGTCGACTGGCAGGCCCGCTTCCGCCAGCATGGCCCGCGCCATGGCCTCGTAGGTTTTAAGTTCTTCCACGGCGGCGTTCTTTACGGTATCGTCGCCGGAAAGCAGGGTGGCCTTCGCCGCCTCAAAGCCCAGGTTGCGGATATTGTCCTCCACCTCTTCCAGACCAGGGGCCATGGCGTAGGCTTCCTGCCGGCGCTCGTAGAGTATCCGTTCGTTTTCTCGCCGCAGGGCGTCGTAATCGGCGCGTATTTTATCGAAGATGGATGCCATCTATTTCTGTCCTTTCCCCTCTATAAATTGGCGGCGCTTTCGTTGCGCCATTTTTTCCAAGGCCTCGGCGCTGTACTTCGCCGTGGCGGAGCCGGTCATGGGCCGGGCGTGGCTCACCCGCGGTGCCTTGGGCTTTTGATCCTTGGAAAGATCGTCGATCTTTTTAATGTCCTTCGCCTTCCACGCGGCCAGTATGCTTTCGAAGTAGCGCCAGTTGGGCTTGGCAATGCCGCCGGTGCGCTTCGCCGCCTCTTCCAGAAGCTCGAAATCCATTTCCGACACGTAGGATGTGACGGCGGCGGATTCCTCGGCGATGTAGGGCTTGTTGGAAAGGCCCATAAGCTGTAGCAGGTGGCGGTAGCGGTAGTAGGCCTCGTCGTGGGTACGGAAATTTTCCGCCAAGGCCTCCGGCGTGCGCACATTGGCATCGGCCCAGTTCCGCACGATCCCTTCGATATAGGGAACGGAGCGCTTGTTTTTTTCCTCGGTGCCGTAGCGGAAGGCCTCCAAAATCATTTCCGGCGTCATGTTGTACACCTCGCGCCAGGCGGCGATGTCCAGCTTTTGTTGGTAGGGCACCTGCTTGCGCATGTAGTATTCCACTCGGGAAAAGAGATTGGCCATTTCCGTGTCCTCCAAGCGGCGCACGAAATCGCTCTTGGTCTGCTGCGGACTGTAGACCTCCTTTGTGTAAAGTTCCTTCAGGCGCAAAAAGCGAATGCCGTAGCTTTCCCCTTCGTAAATCTTCTCCACGATGCCTTCCGATTCCCAATAGTCCCAGGCCCGCTTCACGTCGGTTTCCAAAAGATTCAGCCGGTCGGCCAGGGAACGATGATCCCCTTCGCCGCCGTTTAACGCCAGCTGCAGGCCCGCCAAATAGACCTTGACGAAATCCCCGTCGGCCTGGGGCATGTAGTCGTTTAAAAATATATTTTCAACGGGGGTGTCCCCCAAGTCAAATTGAAGTGTGTCCAATTTAAATTCCACGTCGCCACCTGCCTTTCGTCATTTCCATTTGATGTACCAACACCGCCGTAAGCTGCCGCATGCCCCGTATGTATTTTCGGTAGGGGTCGAAGGCGGCGTCCATAAGATCCTGCCGGCTCAGCTCCACCCACCGATAGGTGAGGCCCGTCTCCTCAAAGCCCAGGGACCGGTAGAGATGAATGGCCCGCCCGTTCCAGGGCAGCACCTCCAACAAAATCCGCTCCAGATTCAGATTAAAAAAGCCGTGATTCAACAGCCAGGTGACGGCCTCACGACCCACGCCGCCGTCGATGACCGCCCGGTCTAAAATAATGCCCACCTCGGCGGTGCGACTGATGCGGGAAATATTTTTCAGGCCCATGTAGCCCGCCGCACGGCCCTCCATGAGAATGGCGAAATACCTGTCCCGGCGGCTCTTCGTCTTCCAGCGGAACCAATCCCCCACCGTGTCCTCGTCTTCTAGAAAATTATACATGAAAAAGAGAGGGTCTTCGTAATCCGTCCAGGACAAAAAATCCCGAACGTGCTTTTCCTCTAAAGGCACCACCTGAATGCCGTGGGGGCTGTCCATAACACCCTCTCCTTTCTTAGCTATGATTGTACCATATGGAGGAGGAGGGGATTATTTTTTCTTTTTTGGTTTTTCGTTGTCTTTTCTTTTCGCCGAAGGGATGATTTGATTGCATAGCTGACTGATTAAAATCCGGTTTTCTATTTCGCTTAAATTTTATTCTTTCATGGCTTTGAGACCCGGGGACGGGGGAAAGGGCTCAGAGCGGAAGGCCGCATTTCCCCCGTCCCCGGGACCCCTACCCCCTTTCTGGCCACGTTTAAGTTGTAAGAAAATGCCTGCGGCATTTTCTACCAATTACCTTTTTCGTCGTCGCGATAGCAAACCTATGACATAAAAGCTGACCGGCACTGTGCAGGTGACTGGCCTCACTGACAACCCGCTACCCCTGCTTCTTCGAGCGAGCGTATTCCATTTTACGACCGCTCACTCATAAGCGACTCACTTTAAACACTCAACAGAGAAATTGCCCAATTCAAAATCTATCTATCCGCGACACATCCCAATACAAATCAAATGCCGTCAGGCATTTGCACTGCTAAAAAGCGTTTTGTGGGTGGAGGGGGATGGGGCCCCGGGGAAGGGGCAGAGGGCGAATCGCAACGCCCTAGCCCCTTCCCCGGGTTTAGGAGCCATGTAAGAATGGAAATTTAGATGAGAAAAGTAACCTGAATATATTGGGTCAGCTACGCTAAAAAAATCGACCTCCACGCAATTAACGCTCTTTTTCCCGCCCCCGGGAACTCGGAAAGCAAAAACAAGTTTTGAGCAGAATATAAAGAATATAATAGGAAAGAAAAACTTATTTTATAAAAAACATACTCCTATACACCATCCCCTTGACGAACAGTTCCTCAAACCGCATCTTATATCTCCTTCCCCAGGAAGAAAACCGTACATACAGCTCTCCCTCTTCCTCCACCAGCTCCGTAATGGTCACCCAGTGGTAGCGGAAGGCTTTATGGGGATGATTGGTGTTGAGTAGTGCCACGGGGCGATCGGCGGCGAGGGCGCGGAGGAGGAAGGCTTTGATTTCTTCATCCGTCGCCCGGGGCTTCAGAAATTCCACCTTATAGCCCATGCCCATGATCCCCATGGCTCGCACGAGGATGCGTCCGGCGGCGATGCCCCAGGGCCGCGGCGGGGCGGCGAGGAGGATCTCGCCCATGAGCTTCAGTGCCTCGCCTCTGTCTATTCGCCGCTTCCCTTCGGTATAGGCGATGAGATTGGCCAGGGCGGCGATGCCGCAGGCCCGGTCCACGCGATAGGCACTCCATTTGCCGCGAAGGGCGTTTTGGTCGAAGCCGTAGCCTCCGTCCACGTCGATGAAGTTTTTGTTTTTTAAAGCGGCCAGGGTCTTCATGTGTACGACCTTTCTATTCGGGTAGGTATTATAAGAACAAGTTTTTTTCTGAAAAGGATGGTGAAATGAAACAATACATTAAGCCTTATATACCCTTAATCATCGGCGAAGTTTTACTTATCGCCCTGAGTATTTTAGCGGACCTGTACCTGCCCCGGCTCATGAGCCACATTGTGGACGCCGGGGTCTTGAAGGGCGACGTGCCTTTAATTTTAAATAAGGGCGTGGCCATGATCGGCCTCGCCGCCCTCTCAGTCATTCTCATGACCGTGGCGGGGCTTATGGCGGCGAAAATTTCCATGGGCTTTGCCCGGGATGTGCGCGCCGGGCTCTTTTCCCACGTGCTCTCTCTGGATTTTCCGTCGTTTGAAACCTTCGGCGCCCCTTCCATTTTAACTCGGGCCACCGACGACATCAGCCAGTTGGAGCGCATGGCCGTGGTGGCGCTCAGGCCCTTGGTACGCGCGCCCCTCATGTTTATCGGCGCCGCCTATATGTGTCTCACCACAGACGTGAAGCTTTCCGCCGTAATTTTGGTCTCAGCGCCCATGCTTCTCGCCGTGGTCATTGCCATCGCCCGCGCATCCATTCCCGCCTTTCGCCAAATTCGAAAGCTGATGGACGAGATCAATCTGCACTTTCGGGAACGGCTCACGGGGATTCGCGTCATCCGCGCCTTTCGCAAGGAGGACTACGAAGACCGCCGCTTCGACGAGGTGAACCGGTCCATGCGCCGCACCTCGGAGCAGGTAAACAATTACCTGATCACCATGCTCCCGGCCTTTAATTTAATTTTTAATCTGACCATGGTGGCCGTCCTCTACTTCGGCGCCGGTCGCATCCACGCCGGCACCATGGAGGTGGGGGATCTCATGGCCTTTATCCAATACGTGATGCAGATTTTATTCGGCCTGAGCATGTTCGCCATGCTCTTTGCCATGTACCCCAATGCCAAGGCCGCCTACGACCGCATCGTGGAGGTCTTGAACACACCGCCGGCCAAGGAAAATGTGAAGGCGACGCTCCCCGAGGGCGGGGAAACCTCTCTCGTCTTCGATCACGTAAGCTTTGCCTATCCCGGGGCGGAGCGGCCCGTCTTGTCGGACATTTCCTTTGAAGTGAAGGCCGGGGAGAAAGTCGCCATTATCGGCGGCACGGGCAGCGGCAAGAGCACCCTCTTAAAGCTGATCCACCGCTTCTACCACGTCAGCGGCGGCGAAATCCGCCTCAACGGCGTGAATATCGAAGACCTTTCCGCCAAGGAGCTCCGCAGCCGGCTGGGCTACGCGCCGCAAAAGGCCATGCTACTCCTTAGAAGCGTGCGGGATAACATCGGCCTGTCTCACGATATGCCTTTGACCGATGATGAGGCGGACCGCTACCTTTCCATCGCCCAGGCGAAGGATTTCGTCTACGCCAACCATGAAGGCGTGGACGCCACCGTGGCTCAGGTGGGGAAAAACCTGAGCGGCGGGCAGAAACAGCGCCTGTCCATCGCACGGGCCCTGGCGAAAGAGCCCGAGGTGCTTCTCTTCGATGACGCCTTTTCCGCTTTGGACTTTCAAACGGACAAGGCCCTGCGCCGCGCCTTGGCGCCCATGACGGAAAAAGCCGCCACCCTCATCGTGGCCCAGCGGGTCATGACGGTGTTGGACTGCGACGAAATCCTCGTCCTCGACGACGGCAAGATCATTTCCCGCGGCACCCACGAGGAGCTCATGAAGTCTTCCACGGTGTATCGGGAAATCGCCGCCTCTCAATTGGGAGAGGAGGTGCTCTATGCCTAGATTAAAAGGCGTCACGGAGCGGGACCGCCGCAGCCTCCGAAGCGCCGACAGCCGCCGCATTATGAAGCGGCTCATCGGCTATTTAAATCAAGACAAGCTATACATGGCCCTGGCCATACTCTTTACGGCCACGGCGACGATTATCGACATTTTCACGCCCTGGATACTGGGCCTGGGCATTACGAATATCTACGATTCCATAAAATCCGGGGCGGGGATCGACTACGGCTATTTAAATCGCATCGCCCTCATTCTCCTCGCCATGTATATGACCTCGTCGATTTTCTACTTCTTCCGGGGGCGCATCCTCGTGAAGATCACACAGAAAACCGTCTTTACCCTGCGCAAAGAATTTTCCGAAAAAATTCAGCGCCTCCCCGTGGCCTATTTGGACCGCTTTACCGTGGGGGATCTCCTCTCCCGCATGACCAACGACATGGAGTCCGTGGTCAACAATATGCGGCAAAACATCGCTCAAATCATCAGTGCCGTGGTCACCATTATCGGCACCTTGGCCATGATGCTCTACATCGAGCCGCGGCTCACGGTGATCTCCCTGGTGGTGCTGCCGGTGAGCGCCCTGGTTACGGCGAAAATCGCCGGCATCAGCCAGCGCTACTTCCGCGCCAAGAGCCACGACATGGGCCGGGTGGACGGCTACATGGAAGAAATTATTTCGGCACAGGAAGTGGTCAAGAGCTTTACCTTCGAAGAGCGGGCCATCTCGGAATTTAACGAAATTAACGACGCCCTTTACGGCAACGCCTACATGGCGCAGTTCGTGAGCGGCGAAATCATGCCCCTTATGGGCTTTATCTCCAATCTGGGCTACGTGGCCATCGCCGTCTACGGCGGCTTTCTAGTCTTAAACGGCGCCATCACTTTGGGTGCCATTCAGGCCTTCTTCCAATACTCGCGCAAGCTCAATCAGCCCATCAGCGGCATGGCGGAAGTGGTGGGCGCATTGCAATCGGCCATCTCCGCCGCCGACCGCATCTTCCACGTGCTGGACGCCGAGGAAGAAGAGGAAGCCGCCGATCCCGTCGCCCTGAATGGATTAAAGAGCGAGGTCACCTTCGAAAACGTGCGCTTCGGCTACGAGAAAAACCAAGTAGTCATCGACGACTTCTCCCTCCACGTGCGCCCCGGGGAGACCGTGGCCATCGTGGGCCCCACCGGCGCGGGCAAGACCACCCTCATCAATCTCCTGATGCGCTTTTATGAGCCCGACGGAGGCAGCATCTCCGTGGACGGCGTGGACATTCGCCGCCTCAGTCGCGACGAGCTGCGCCGCCATTTCGGCATGGTACTCCAAGACACCTGGCTCTTCTCAGGCTCCATTAAAGATAATATCGCCTACGGCAAAGAAGATGCCACGGAGGATGAGATCCGCGCCGCCGCCAAGGCCACCTATGCCGACAACTTCATTCGCACCCTGCCCAAGGGCTACGATGAAATTATTACCGAATCCGGTTCGGAAATCTCCCAAGGCCAGCGGCAACTTTTAACCATCGCCCGGGCACTGATCTCCGACCCCGACATTTTAATCTTGGACGAAGCCACCAGCTCCGTGGACACGCGGACGGAAAAGCTCATCCAAAAAGCCATGGACCGGCTTATGCACGGCCGCACCAATTTCGTCATCGCTCACCGCCTCTCCACCATCGTCGGCGCCGACGTGATCCTGGTCTTAAAGGACGGAAACATTGTGGAACAGGGCAGCCACGACAGCCTCATGGCGCAAAAGGGCGAGTACTACGCGCTCTACCACAGCCAATTCGAAGGAAAAGAAATTTAGCCGATGCAGATGATTCTTTCGAAAACATTCCCTATTATTGAATAATTTTTGCAGTCTCGGGTACGTATTAATTAGCAACATAATATAGCAATTATTCGAAAGGAGTGCTTTCATGTTATTTTGGTTAATCTTCGGCGCATTGGCCGGATGGATCGCAAGTAAAATTATGGGCAAAAACGAATCCATGGGTGCCGTGGCAAACATCGCCACCGGTATCGTCGGATCCTTTATCGGCGGCTTTATCGCCAGCAATGTCTTTCACATGGGCAAGGTATCGGGCTTTAACCTTTACAGCCTGTTCATCGCCGTCATCGGCTCCGTGATCCTCCTCTGGATCGTAAACGCCGTGAAAAACAGAAAATAAGCACAAAAAAAAGGCCTCCCGCAAGGGAGGCTTTTTTTGTCGGGCAAAAGAAAAAAGACAGGCGACCCTGTCTTTTCTCATTTCATCGGGCTTTAGATAAAGCTCTTACCGTTAAGGCCCGTCCAATGTTCTGTCTTCATGTCGCGGTCGCGAATGAAATCGTGACCCATGGTGGCTTCCATAATCGGTTCAAAGTACCAATCGCTGCGCTTCACATCGCCAAAGCGAATCACTTCGGCGCGGTGCGCGTCGATCCAATAGAGATCGGCGTAGCGATTCAGCATACGGTTGGTAATTGAAGTAACTTCTGCGCGGGAAATGGCCTTTTCGGGGCGGAAGGTGTTGTCCGGATAACCCGAAATCCATCCCTTGCTTGCCGCAGAGCGAATGGCGGCATATCCCCAGTGGCTCGGTGCCAAGTCGCTGAACGCAATGTTATTTCCTTGAGCCAATGCGTCAAATCGCGAAGCGATGGCGGCGAATTCCGCGCGGGTAATGGGCTTGTTGGGCTTAAAGCTGCCGTCGGGGTAGCCGCTGACAATGCCAACTTGCACCGCATAGCCCACGGTGTTCGCATACCAGTCGCCGGCTTGAATGTCGCTGAAGCCCGTGTAGTAGCGTTGCCCTTTCACCGGGCGCTCTCTCAAGAGGCGGGTAAACATCGTGGCCACTTCCGCACGGGTCATGCCCTTGTTGGGGGCGAAATTGCCGTCGGGATAACCGATGAGGTATTGGTAGTGATCCCTGGTGTTCAACGCGTCCATACCGATATTCGGTTGATTCGGTTTGTTCGGTTGATCGCAACTGTTGTTGCAATCTCCCGGAACGGGCTTTTCGATGATCTTCGTGCCCGATTCCACGTAGACACTTACGCGCACAGTCTTCCTTACCCCGTTAGCAAATTCGATCTCAACTTCTGCCTCGCTCGTGCCTGATTTAGATACATCGGGCTCTTTTAGGATTTTAGTGACCTTAAAATCTTCGCCGGGCACATGGATCTTATTCTTGTAGTCTTCCTCTGTCGGCAGCTTGCCGATCTTCGTTAT
Organism: Aedoeadaptatus urinae; assembly: GCF_900155585.1. Lineage (GTDB taxonomy): Bacteria > Bacillota > Clostridia > Tissierellales > Peptoniphilaceae > Aedoeadaptatus > Aedoeadaptatus urinae. Next base: position 135,281 of record NZ_LT707416.1, read on the forward strand.
GACAGTGTCGGTAATGATCGTCGGCTCGAATGGACGTTTACTGTACTCGGCCGTAATGGTGGTGTCTTCAGCAAAAGTTTGCGTTAGGGCTTTGTCCCAACCTTTATGCTCATAACCCGTTGCCGGTATTACGGTGGGAGCCGGTACGGTCACTTCTTTATTGGGGTTCACATAGTAAACGGTCTTGCCGCTTAATTCACCATGCTCGCCCTTGGCAAATGTGACGGTGAGATAGCCTGCCGGCCTGTCGCTGCCGTCGGTTTTTTCTTGAGGAATCACATCGCCCTTTTCATTAAATTTCGCCGTAATTACAGTTTCCTCAGTGTATTGAACTTTTTCATTAACGGCACGATCCCATCCGACAAAGTCATAGCCGGTGATCGGTTTTACTTCGGGAGCATAACCTTTTAACTTGACAGCCTTGTTGGGATTGATGTAGACGACTTTTTCTACATTTCCGCCCTTTTCTGTCGTTTTAAAGGTGACGGTAATATAGCCGTCGGGTTTTTCATTTTCCCCGCCTTGAGGATTATCCTTCGGAACGACATCGGCGATCGGTTCATATTGTGCCTTAACTGTTTTGTCGGCTTTTAATTCGAAATCATCTTTTGTATCCCATCCGGTAAATTTATATCCGGTCTCTGCTTTAACTTCCGGTTTTACGATTGATTCGTCACCTAATGTCTTCGCAGGATCGGCCTTCGGATTCACGTAGTAGACCGCTTGGCCAATGATTTCTTTTCCATGTTCGCCCTTGACGAAGGTAAGGGTGACATAGCCTTCAGGCTTGTCGTTGGGTTTACCTTGATCGTCGGTCGAAGGAATAATATCTTTCCCTTTTGTGAAATTACCCTTTATCGTCGTTTCGCCGGAATATTTTGCCGGTGTCTTTGTGTCTTTATCCCATTCCTTAAACGTATAGCCGGTGTCGGCCACCGTCTTCGGTTGGGGAATGGTTACTTCCTTCGCAGGATTGACGTAGTAGACCGTGATTTCCTTATCTGCAATCTTTCCGCCTTCGCCTTCGATTTCAAAGGTGACCTTGACGTAGTCGGCAGGTACATTGGGCTTATCGTCGCCCTTTTGCGGAACCACATTGTCTACAACGGTAATGGGAACTTCAACGACAACGGTTTTGCCGTTGGGATATTTCACTTCGACCTTGGCGGTCGGTTTGCCCGATTTCGATACGTCCGGCGTACCGTCAGGGGTGTAGGTGAAGGTCGTTCCCTTCGGTAAGTTGTCTTTGTTATCGGGATTGGTCGGATCGTAAGGATTCTTGATCAGGTCTTTAGGATCGGGCAATTTGTCTATTTCCGTGATGGGATTTTCTTTTGCCTTCGGTCCGTTGACCAGTTTTTCAGCTTTTATATTGTACTTCGCTGTGATTTCTGTCTCTTCGGCGAAGGTGCCTTTTATCTCTGTGTCACCCGTTTCAGGTTTATCCCAAGAAAGATGGATGGTTCCTTTGCTTACTGTCCAGTTTTTGAACATGTAGGTGTAGGTGTTTCCGTTTTTGTCGGTAATTTCTCTACCTACGGGGTCCTTACTCGGGATGGTTACTTCTTTTGTCGGATTGACGTAGTAGATCGTGTCGGCCTTTGTTTCATCCGTGGCTTTGTCCGTGGGAATCAGCTTCACGGTGACGTAACCGTCGGGCTTTTCATTTTCTGATCCGTCGTCATTGGTCTTGGGGATGACGTCCTTCAGATTTTCAAAACTTCCCTTTACGATTGTATCGACGGTGTACGTCGCATCCTTTGTCGTATCTTTATCCCATTCCTTAAACGTATAACCGGTGTCGGCCACCGTCTTCGGTTGGGGAATGGTTACTGCCTTCGCAGGATTGACGTAGTAGACCGTGATTTCCTTATCTGCAATCTTTCCGCCTTCGCCTTCGATTTCAAAGGTGACCTTGACGTAGTCGGCAGGTACATTGGGCTTATCGTCGCCCTTTTGCGGAACCACATTGTCTACAACGGTAATGGGAACTTCAACGACAACGGTTTTGCCGTTGGGATATTTCACTTCGACTTTGGCGGTCGGTTTGCCCGATTTCGATACGTTCGGCGTACCGTCAGGGGTGTAGGTGAAGGTCGTTCCCTTCGGTAAGTTGTCTTTGTTATCGGGATTGGTCGGATCGTAAGGATTCTTGATCAGGTCTTTAGGATCGGGCAATTTGTCTATTTCCGTGATGGGATTTTCTTTTGCCTTCGGTCCGTTGACCAGTTTTTCAGCTTTTATATTGTACTTCGCTGTGATTTCTGTCTCTTCGGCGAAGGTGCCTTTTATCTCTGTGTCACCCGTTTCAGGTTTATCCCAAGAAAGATGGATGGTTCCTTTGCTTACTGTCCAGTTTTTGAACATGTAGGTGTAGGTGTTTCCGTTTTTGTCGGTAATTTCTCTACCTACGGGGTCCTTACTCGGGATGGTTACTTCTTTTGTCGGATTGACGTAGTAGATCGTGTCGGCCTTTGTTTCATCCGTGGCTTTGTCCGTGGGAATCAACTTCACGGTGACGTAACCGTCGGGTTTTTCATTTTCCGATCCGTCGTCTTTGGTCTTGGGGATGACGTCAGCGATAGCTTCATATTCTGCCGGAACAGTAACATCCTTGACAATGCGATATTCCTTCCCTTGTAACCAACCGGTAAACTTATAGCCTACATCAGGTGTAACTATTGGCCGATTGGCTAAGTTGTATGACTCGTTAACCAGATGCTTCAGTTGTTTATTGGCGTTCGGATTGACATAATAGACTGTTTTTCCCGAGGTTATCTTCCCGTGTACCTTCCCTTGCATACCATCGGTAAATGTTACAGTAACATAGCCGTCGGGTTTGTTATTGCTTGTGCCGTCATCATTGGTGGCAGGAATAATGTTTTTCAGCCCTTTGAAACTACCTTTAATCGTCGTCTCTGTGTCATACTTCTTGGCCGTCGTCGTGTCTGGATCCCACTTTTCGAACTCATAGCCGATGTCGGCGATCGTCTTCGGTTGAGGGATAGTCACTTCTTTTTTCGGATTGACGTAGTAGACCGTAATTGCATCGTCCGCAATCTTCCCGCCCTTTTCCGGGGACAAGACAAAACTAACTTTTACATAGTTATTCGGCACCGTGTCCGGTTTGCTTCCATCCGGATTTCCGGGAATAACATTGGAAACATATTGAGCTTCGATAGTGGTTTCCTCGTCGAATTGATGTCTCGGTTTGTCGGCAAGCTTGTATTCCGTTTCCGTTCCCTTGATTAACCATTTAGCAAATTGGTTGTCGCCGGTACCCGTGGGGTCTTCACCGGGAATAACCACTTTCGCAGCCGGGTTCACATAGTAAAAGTATTTTTGCGGTTTCTCTGCCTTTGTCGTCGGATCGACGGTAACTTTTACATAGCCATCGGGAACGTAGCTCGGTTTTTCCCCATTGGTCTTGGCTTCGTAAATGTTTTTGACGACCTTAATGGGAATATCAACTGTTTGAATTATGCCATCGGCACGAGTTACTTTTGCCTTCAAAGTGACATTGCGAGAATCTTCTGTCGCGTCGTCTTCTTTCAGCTTTTCATATAGCTTGTCTTTTAAATCGGCATCGGCAATGGGATTGCCTTCGTCGTCTAAAATTTGAAGCTTGTCATCATTCGTCAACGGTTGCGGGTCGCCATTAGCGTCTTTAATCTTGACTTGACCTTTTAAAGTTTCAAGTGTCGGAATAAAGTCGTTGACGTAGCCCGTGCCATCTTTAAAGGATTCTTTTACCTCAATCTCCTTCGCCTCAATGTCGTTGTTGTCCCAAATGGCGTAGAAGGTTTTGGCGGCTTTAATGGATTGATAGTCTGCATCCTTTACAGGCGTCAACGTACCACTTGCTTCGTCTTTAATGCCCCAGCCCTTAAAGGTTTCACGATCCTTCGTGGGATTTTCCGCCTTGTCCGTCAACGTGCCGTCGTATTCCACTTCCTTGACGATCTTTTGCTCTGCAGCAGGTTCAGTAATGGTGGCAAACTTCCCGCCATTGGCGTCGAAAGTCACGGGCAAGATTTCCGTCATGGTCAGCTTCCCGCCGTTAATGACGTCGTAGGTGAAGTCGTATTTATACTTGTGCGCTCCATCTAAGGTCGTGATAGTTTGATTAGCTTCATCCAAATGGTAGGTGGGAGTTCCCACTAAATCATTTTCATCTGCAAATTCAAGACCTTCAACGACTTTGACTTCAGGAACGTTCCTAAATGAAAGGCCAGGCGATTGATCATAGGGAAGGTCCGGTGGATTAGTGGGATCTATTTCGTCATTCCTAAGTTGTATAGAATCTGTGTCATTCTTAGGAAAAGTAATCAGGTTTTCGATTTCAACTCCATGAATATCTTTGTTCTTGGTATCGAATAAGCCTTCAACTTGGAGTCTCTCATTTTCTGGCAGGCTTGTCTTCCACTCGGATTCAAACTTCGTCGATGCAACCTGCCCAAGTTTCAATTTAAGTGGAATATCGGCAACATTCTTATCGCCTTCTTTAGTAAATGTTGTTTTCTCATCTGTTGTACCAATTTCCATAGCAAGCAACTTTACTTTATCCGAAATCTGATACTCTAAAAATGCGTCATATTTATAAGGCTTAAGCGTGTTGGAGTATAGTGGGAGAAGCGCTTCTTTGCCAAGCGCATCTGTCCACTTATATTCTCCCGCTTGATTTACATTAAGAGTATAACGGCCGAGCTCTTTGTTCGTCTTTGCATCTCTTTGTATAAAGTGAATCTTAGCATTTGTTAGATTTCCATTTGAGTCTTCGCCGAAGATTTCCTTCCATTGAAAATCTTTCAAAGTGCCATTGTCATTTAGCCCTTCTGTTTCAAATATAACGCGAATCCTACCATAGGCTGCTGCCTTTTCTTCATCTGTGGGATTTTGTCCGGGCAAATATGGGTTATCCGCAGAAAAGAATCCTGCGCCGGGTTTCCTCTTTTGTGTTTTTTGCTTTTCTCTCGCTTGTTTTTGGATGGCCAGAATGGTCTTGTTGTCCAGTTTCGGATATGACTTGGTATCCAGCTCTCCAACTTTCACGAGATCTTGTTTCTTTTCCGAGTTGAAATTATTCCCGGAAGCCCATGCCGCTTGTGGCGCAATTACTTGCACCACCATCAGCACAGCCAGCAAAAATGCTGTTAGCTTGTTTTTCAAGATACCTTCTCCTTACTTAACCGTGTAATCTTTCACCTTAGAACACAAGCCGTCTTTTTCAGCCCAGTAGTGAATAACATCGCCGGACTTAACAGCTTGAGGCAAGGTGAAAAATACAGTTGTTTCTTCCACGATTCGTCTTCCCTTTCGGATTCGCGTTGTTTTCGTTTCCGAATCTATGATTTTCGATTGTCCGCCGATGGTCATCTCCAGTTTACCTGTCGCTCCATCTAAGAGTTTTAATACATAGATCGTTTTATCACCCGAGTTGGGAAGTTGGATATCCATATCAGGAATCGCCATTCCCATTGCGTATATCTTCGTATCTACGCTGTAATTGCCTTTGAGCAATCCTTCTACCAGCGTGACATTTTCCCAGCCTTCAAATTTATTTGCACCCGGTCGGTTGTAAACCGTCGGCGGCGTAATGGTGACATCTTTATTTGCTGCTACATAGAACTTGCTGGCGGTCCTCATAAAGGCTTTTGTATCATCGACAACAAATTCTACGAGGACCATACCTTCCGGCTTATCGTCTTGAAGTTTGTCGTCCGGTGTGACTTTCGGGTCGATGGGGATGACGTCGGCCATGGGTTCGTATTGGGCGGTGAAGGTTGCGTCTTTTCCTTCAAGCTTCAACTCATTATCCCAGCCGCTATTCGCATCTTTTGCCCTGTAGTATTTGTTCGGAAGGATTCCGGGAACGACGAGGCCATTTGCTTTGGCTTGCTCAAGGCTGTAGTCTTTCGCCACTTTGTAGATGACCGGTTTTTCTTGCTCAACATCGGCAAGCTTTAATTTACCGTGGTCGCCTTTGAGGAAAGTGACCTTGATGAAGTGTTCTTTATCGACGGTGTCGTTTTCACCGATCTTCTTTACAGCTTCTTCCCATTGAGCCACGAGGGTTTTCTTTTCCGTGATTTCACTGTCGAGGTTAAAGAAGGCATCTTCGTCTTCTTTGCCTTTTTCTTTCCAGCCCATAAAGACGAAGCCGTCTTTCGTCGGATTGTTTACCTGATCCTTAACCAGCTTGCCGCCGTGTTGCACTTCTTGGAAGGGCACGGTGCTTCCGCCTTGGGTATCGAAGTCAACTTTGTGTTTTACGAGTTCCCATTGGGCGGTAGCGGTTCTTGCTTTTTCAAGTGTTACGGAATCGCCGGGTTGATAGATGGTGTCGTCGCCGTCGAGCTTCCAGCCAACAAAGAGTGAATGGTCTTTCTTCAAACTGTCGGCTTTTGCAAGGATGACCGTTCCGCCATACGGTGCGGACTGCTGCGCGGGTACGGTGCCCGTTCCTCCGCCAGCATCGTAAGTTAAGGTGATGTCGTTCTTGGTGAACTTCGCCACGTATTCACGATTGCCCTTGATGGGATTGGTGTAGTCGATGGTTTCTACCCATTTGTCAAAGGCGTAATTCGCATTAGCTTCCGTTGCGGGAATAACCAATTCGTTTTTGACGCCTGCCGTCGCTGTGTCGACTAATTTGATATTCGCTTCGGGATTGACGAAATAGGTTTTGTTGCCGCCTGTAATTTTGCCGTTTTCTCCGGCGATAAATTTGACGGTGACGTAACCTTCGGGTTTTTTCACGCTGTCGTCAGTTTTTTCGACGATGTCGTCGGTCTTAACGAAGTTAAATTCGTAGGTCTTTTCCGCAGTGATCTTTTCGGCTTTGATTTCAGGTGACCAGGTTCCGCCGTTTGCCGTGTAGCCGATGTTCGGGGTCTTGGTCACAGCTTTTGCCGAATCGGTCATGTCGACTTCAACTTCCGGGGATACATAGTAAACTAAGTCGCCGGATACGGTGCCGCCTTCGCCTGCCTTGAAGATGACTTTGACGTAGTTGGCCAGGGCATCTTTCGGCCGTTGTCCGCCCGGTGCTTCGGGAATGATGTTTTTGTGAACTTCCACGGGAATGACGACGGGGTTTTCGTTGGTGCCTTGGGTGGTTCCGTCTGTATAAGTGACAATTACTGTGGCTTTTTGTTCGCCCGGTTTCGACGGATCGGGTTTGTTAATCACTTGAATTGACTTAATCTCTTTGCCTTCTTGAGGTGTAATTTGTTTGATTAAATCGTCGTTTGTTATTTCTTTGCCTTGTGGTGTGTCAAGCTTTTTAGTCTTTAATGGCTCAACTATAGGTTCTGCTTGAATTGATTTTTTATAAGCCGCTTCGATGACGGTGACCTTGTCGGTGTATTTGTTTTTCGCCAAGTCGATTTTCGCCGCAGGCGTAACATCCGTTAAGCTGTCATCAGCTTCGCCGGTTTTTACCTTTTGCCATTCTTTGAAGATATAGTTGACATCTTTTTCTCCAAGGCCGACGAAAGTAAACTTTTGATTTTTTTTACCAACAGGATCTGTAGCCGGAATAGAAACTTCCTTCGTCGGGTTGACCCAGAAGGTTTGCGTTTGTTTTTCGTCAGTTCCAAGTTCAGCATTTGCCGTCTTGTCAACGATGACTTTAACGTAGCTGCTCGGTACAGGCGGTTTCTTATTCGGATCGGTTTGTTCTACGACATCGGCAGCGCCTACCGGTTGAATGATCGTAGCTGTCGTAAATTTATGACGTTTCGCAAAGTCGAATTTTCCATTTTCTTTGCCGTCATCATTTTGACCAGCTTGATCTGCTGTCCAATTGACAAAGGTCGACGAGCCATCCGGTTTAACTTCGGGGATTTCTACCCAAGCATTTTTATTTACCCAGTAAATTTTGTCGTCCTTGGAGTCCATGTCTCGGGTGGGTTTGATTGTAACCATGACATAGTCGCCGGTGACGTCTTTCAGTCCGCCGTCTTTAGCTTCTTTACCTTCGGCTTCCGTTAAGAAGAGGGGCTTGTCGCCGGCCTTGTTCAATGCCTCGTAGACGTTTTTGTAAACCGTAATCGGAATATCAAGCTCTTGGGGTTCTTTTCCGTCTTTGAAGGTAACTTTGGCCTTGACGTTTACGGTGCGGACCAATTGATCCTTGTCGGCGGCTTTCTTTTCATTGACTAACTCATAAACTTGATCGTCTGTTGTTAATTCATTGCCGGCTTCATCGAAGAACTTTATTACAGCTCCTTCCGGAAGTGGCTTTTCGACATCTTTTTCTTTCCAGACGAGTTGTTTCTTTAAGTCTTCAATCTTCGGAGCAAAGTCGTTGGTCCACGTACCCTTCGGATCTTTAAAGGCTTCGGTGCGTACCAAGCCGGATGCCGTGAGGCCCGACCATTCGAAGTAGGCGGTAAACTCGTGGGGCTCGTTGATGATCGTGTTGTTGTTTAGCAGCGGTTTGTTATCCCACTTAGTAAATTTCTTGCCGGTTTCCGGGGTGATATAGTATTTGTCTTTATCTGCAGTTTCGCCTTCTGCCAATTCTTTCGGAACGGGAAGGAGGTCGGACTTCAGTCCCTTGATGACGTCGTAGTTAATTTCTGTGATGTCTTTGCCTTGGGCATCCTTACCAAAGGATCCGCCTTTGTCCGCCTTAAAGGTCACTCTTACATAACCATCCGGTACAGGATCATTTTTATCTGGCACTTCGATGATTCTGACGTCCTTATAATAGAAGGTAATTTCATCTTTGCCTGTGCCGTTGATGCCTTTGAATGCATTTGTTTCTTCATCAACATCGAAGAAGAGTTGTTGTTGGGGCTTTTCATTTTCAGCTAAAACCCAACCCGGGATGGGCCGGTAGTTTCTGGCATCGAAGTGACGGTTCCCATTGGAAACTTTTTCTTGGTCAATGATCTTCCCTTTTTCCGGATCGTCTTTAAACCGTTCGTCGATATAGTTGACCTTGTAGTCGCGGGTCCTAAATGGTCTGTAGAAGAAGTGGAAGACATTGTTTTTTACATCGGGATTGTCTTCTACTTGATTGGTTGCCGGATTTAATTTCTTTGCCGGTTCCACACGGAATTGTTGGAAGAAGGTGTTATTGGCCTTCACCCTTTTATTATATTCTTCATATAGCGTCTTTAAGTCACCGGTTAATTTTTCTTCAAGCTCCTCATGAGAAGCAAGCGTCAATTCGTCATTTTGTTGGTCTCCGGTTGTGGCAACAAGATAGTTTGCACGCTTATTAGCTAAAGTTTGTACAAGTGGCTCTTTTGTTTCTTTGCTCAAATCCAAGCTTAAGAAGTGGTGTACTACCTTTACATCGACTCTGTCGTTAGGAACCCAAATGGCCTTTAGATAGATGGGAGCTACCACATCATTGCCAAAGGAATAAAGTTCCGGAACCTTATAAGTTTCTCTATAAGAGTTGTCAATTTCGTCTGTATAGTCGCCTTTTTGATTCTTCTTATAACGAATGACTTCCCAACCCATAAAGTCGTAGCCTTTTCTTGTAGGTTTATATTTCGGCTCTACAAGCTTTTGTCTTTGAATAACTGTAAAGACTTGCTTGTCGCCATCATTAGCTTCTTTTTTCGCATAGGTATTTATTTCTTCTTGACCTATGTCGCCTTCTTGGATTTTCTTGCGACTTGTAGTTAAATTATCTTCTTTAATATTTCTTAAAGCTCCGCCGTTCGGGTCGAAGGTGACCTTCCATTTGTAGTCAGGCTCGCCCCACTTGGCATAGAGATTGACCGGGTGGTTAGGCATTTTTTCGCCCGCGTTTTCCCAAATAAGCTTCGTGCCGGCAGGGTCTAATGCCCAGCCCTTAAAGACCATTTGGTCTGAAAGATTATCCGGTCTTTTAACTTTTAACTTTCCATCAGTATCTGTAAATACTAAGTCTTTAAGGCCTAATGTTTTTAAATTATCCGGATTATCCAATAAGTTGGCAGGATTATCTTTTTTATATTCTTCGTTTCCTTTTAAATCAGGGCTTAAAGCCTTTAGAGGAAATTCGTAGAAGGTTTGTAGTTGGTTGGTTGAGTTAAATTCATTGTCGCCCTTAATCTTTGATGGGTCATAGTTAAATCTTAGTGGGTACTTGTTACGAGAGTATTCGAATTTAATGTAGCCGTTTGTTTTGAAGGCATTACCATCTAAAGAATCGCCCCAGTCATCGGCATTGTTAAAGAAGGCGTAAATATATGGCATCTTACCTAGAGGGCGTACATTTCCATACATATCTGTGTATGTCTTAGTAGGAAATGGTGTTACTTTTGCACGCTTTGCGTTTATACCATCTACGTCATCTTCAGTAAAAGGATCCATTATTTCGTAATCTCTTTTTGGAGTAAAGCCTTGGACCGTGGAGTACCTGTGTTGATAAGTTGGGGATTTAGTATCTGCCTTAGACCTGTATAGGTCGTAGCGGACAATTTTTTCGCCCGGCTTAAAGCCATCCATCCAAAAGTCCATGTGGTGTGGCATAGAGCCTACATTCTGTTTTATACCGAAGGATAGAGTTGTAAAATCCCATGTATCTACGGGTATGGTTGTTCCATCACCCTTATCTATCGGTTTCTTATAGCCGCCCCAGTTAATGTAGTTTGGCATGTCCAGGAATTCATCGGCATTTAATCGATAAGGAGGTGTGTCCAAGTGAAGGGGCCAATTTGGGCTAGTATAGTTTGGTCCCCAGCCGAAGGATTGCATCTTAGGACTAAAGCCCTTGGTTTGCATGGCGTCGTTTGGCCAGCCTAGCATGAGCTGGTTAAACCTTGCCTGGTAGTGGTAGGGATCGCCTGGGCCTCCTAATTTTACTTGATTATTATCTTTGTCAAGTCCCCAAATTTCAGGGTAAAAGGTGTTTTCCGGAAAATATTTTTTTTGATAATTGGACTCAGTAAAGTAGAGGTCATAGACTTGTCTGTCGTAGTAGATATTGTAGACAGTCTTACCTGTTGGATCGACAGACTTAACTAAGTTTACATTTGCAGGGTCCTTGTTTTGGTCATGAGTTAAATCTTGGTTGTAGACATAGAACTTGTTTAGATAAGGATTTCGGCCAGAATTAAATCTTGCGCCGGCCCATATCTTATTTAGACGAGTTTGGTCCAGGTCCGGAAAGACGATGTCTTTGACAGGTTCATTATCCAGGTCCGGTCTCGAGCCTGTGGCTTGGTCTTTATAGACACGCGTGCCGATATAGTCGTACTTATCTAAAAGAGAGGCATCATCGGCATGGTCTGCCTTTTCTGCCCAGAATTGGACGGCGTAGCCTGCCTTTTCCTTGTCCTTCCACACGGCGGTGAAGGTAACCTTGCTTGGCGGCATTTTTATATCTGCAGCTAGGTTCAAAATAGCCTTGCCATTCGTATCTTTGATGATTTCATTTGCCCTATATTTGCTTCCATCTATAGTTTCTAAATCAACAGACGGTTTCCAGCCTTGGAATGTACCGCCGACTTTTGTAGGAATAGATTCATCGGCAATTTTAGGAATCACTTGGCCGTAGTAAAGGGTGCGAGCCGGAAGTTCTGTTCCGCCTGCAGTGTCATAAACGACATCGTAGTGGGCACGGTTGTAGCGGTATTCTAAGATAAAGTTCTCGGCATTTTCCGGAACTTGCATGTTGATAGATTCAGCTTCCGGAACAAAGCCTTTTCTTCGAAGATCATTTTCATTCAAGGGGCTGACTTCCATGGTGGATCCGGTATTACCTTGTTGAGTGGTAATAAGCTCCCCTTCTTCTCCCACACTTCCGTCAGGATTTGTGTATTTAGTAAAGTCTTCCAAGTCTTGGAAGACGTGTTTGATTGTAATTCTGTTACTTTTAGCCGTGTATTTAAAATCTTGCTTGTCGGAATATCTTAATCCGTTAGCATCATTTCCTGTTGCGTTTTTTCCATCTGCAGCTTCTTTAACAGTTTTGTAGTCGATTGTAAAATCATCTTGCGGTTCGTCATAACCGGCGAGAGCAGGTAATTTTATGGTCTTATTGACCTTTGCTTTTTCAGCATCTGTTGCATTTTCCCCTACACTGGCGATATAGGGTTGGTAGTCAACATAATACTTTTCGCCTCTTTGCACCTTGTAGTCGGTGCGCAAGGTATAGATAGCCGGCTGGTCGGGATTTTTAATTAAATCCGCAGCCGTTTCATTCGGCCCCAACTTGGCCGGCTGCACCTTAGGCTCCTTCTGGTTAATGATCGTCGCCTTGTCCTTGGTGAGGTCTTCGTGGTTCACCTGCGCAAAGGCGCTCATGGGTCCGGACAGTACCATGGTCAGGATCAATGTCCAGAGACAGAGTTGTTTCAAAATGTTTTTCATATGCCCCTCCTATTTATTGTTTCCATCTATATCATTCGTCCTTCGGCAAGCCATTGCTTGTGCCGAGTATGAAAGAATATTTGCATATAGTGACTCACTATTATATTATCCTTGTTTTGTTCACTTAGCAAGCCTTTTCACTGCATTCAAACGTTTTTAGCCTGTATTTTTCTATGGGAAAAAATATATCGGCGGATCGCGCGCTTTTTCCCTTCTTATTTAGAGCTCCGGAAATTTTTCCCCGCTCTTTTTTCGGTAAGGCTATTTTTTCGGAGATTGTAATGGGAGGATTATTTTGTGGTAAACTGTTTGTACTATTTATTGAAAGGAGATAGGCATGAAGCGTCAAACTTTTCGTTGGTGGCCCTATCTTTTTATGGCGGTTTCAAGCGTCCTGATCACGCTGTTTACTTTGTACTACGCCTGCGGAGGCGGCCCCGAGCGGGAGGCGCTCTTCGCTTCTTATCTGAAAAGCCCCCTGCTTTTGTTTATGAATTTTCTCCCGGTCTTCCTGCTCTTTGTCTTTCTCTATGCCTTGAGCGGCCGGCTGTGGCTGGGCTTTTCCGTGACGGGGCTTTTGTTTTTTGCCCTGTCCGTGGTGCAGCAGTTTAAGCTTATGTATCGGGACGAGCCCTTCGTCTTGCCGGAGATTTTGCTCTTTCGCGAATCCATGATGATGAAGGGACATTATCACCTGTCCGTCTTTGCATCCAATCCCGTGACTTTAATCGGCCTCATCGCCATGGTTTTCGTCGCCGTGTTTTTATTTTTATGGGACCGGAAGCCTTTGGCGGGCAAGGGGCGGCGGCGTCTGTTGTTTCTGTCGACGGCGGCCATTGTTTTTGTTTTTCAAGGCTTCAGCGGCCCTTATTTTTCGCCGAAGGTCTATGCCCGGGTAGGCGAAAAGGCGCCGATCAATACCTTAAACGCCACGGAAAATTACATGGCCCGGGGGTTGGTGTATCCCTTTGTCATGAGCGGTCGCATGTTCAGCGGCAACAAGCCCGAGAACTACGACAAAAAGCTCGCCGCCATGTTGTGGGAGAAGGTGAAGGAGCCGAAGGTGCCCGAGGAGAAGAAGGTGCACGTGATCTCGGTGATGTTGGAATCTTTCGCCGACTTTACGGTATACCCCGACATTCCCATTCACAGAGACGTGTATAATTCCTTCCACGCCATTCAAAGTGAGGGCGTGCACGGTCATTTGATCGCCGATATTTTCGGCGGCGGCACGGTGAACACGGAGCGGGGCTTTTTGACGGGCTTTTCCGGCACGGGCTATGCGGAATCCGTCGCCATGATGACGGACACCTATTCTCACGTGCGTTATTTTAAGGAAAACGGCTACACCGCCGAGGCGCTGCACCCGATTTACGGTTGGTTCTACAATCGAAAGAATGTGAATCCCCGCCTGGGCTTCGACGAGTATTTGTCTTTCGACAATTACTTTCAATCGGTGGAGGAAGCGGTGGGCGATACGGATTGGGGCTACACCCGGGACAACCACTTTTTCCCGGAGGTGGAAAAGCGCATGAATACGGCGGTTGACAAGGGGAAATATTATTTTTCCTACGCCCTGACCTATCAGGGCCACGGTCCCTATGCCGACTACAACATGGCGGACAGGCATTACGTGGATATGATGGAGGGCCAGGACCCGAAGGACTGGGCCATCTTTAACAATTACCTGTCCAATGTGGCCGCCACCGACGACGCCTTGGGCCAATTGGTGGAAGACCTCAGGAACCATCCGGAGCCGGTGGTGCTGATTTTCTTCGGCGACCACAAGCCCTGGCTCGGCCAAGGGGACAGCGGCTACAAGAGCATGGGAATCGACATCGATCAGTCCACTTTGGAAGGTCAGCTGAATTACTACACCACGCCCTATGTGATTTGGGCCAACGACGCCGCCAAGAAGAAGCTGGGCAAAGATTTTACAGGCGAAGGCCCGGATCTGAGCCCCTTCCTGTTGATGCGCTATCTCTTTGACACCATGGGCTGGCCCCACGACGGTATGATGGCGGTGCAGGACGAGTACCTGCCCGACACCACGGTGCTTCATGCGCCCTATATTCGCAAGGACGGTGAGTACCGGTTGCTGGACGGCAACAAGTCCCTCTTGGAAATGGTGCGCCAATACCGCTCGATGGAATACTACCGCGCCAATGAAAAGGTGAAGAAATAAGGTCGCTTCGGCGGCCTTTTTTTATCGGATTCATTGCTTTTTTCATGGCCCTTCGATAGGCTGGATTTAAGACATTGCGCAGAAAGAAAGGAGCGGGCTATGAAAGGATCCGTCGAAATGATTTTAGGGGACATTACCACGGTAAAGGCCGATGCCATTGTGAATGCGGCCAACGAAGGATTGGTGCGGGGCGGCGGCGTCTGTGGCGCCATCTTCCGCGGCGCGGGGCGTGCGCTGGACGATGCCTGCCGCATGATCGGCCACTGCGACACCGGGGATGCGGTGATGACGCCGGGCTTCGATCTGCCGGCCGATTATATCATTCACACCGTGGGCCCCGTGTGGCGAGGCGGCGGCGAAAACGAGCCCGCCCTCCTCGCCTCCTGCTACGACAAATCCCTGGCCCTCGCCGAGATTAACGGGCTGAAATCCGTCGCCTTTCCCTCGATCTCCACGGGAATCTTCGGCTACCCCACGGAGCCGGCGGCAAAAATCGCCGTGGCGCGTGGCTTGGCCTTTGTAGAAGACCACGATATGACGGTGATGTGGGTGCTTTTCGACGAAAAGACGAAGGCCATTTACGATGCGGCATTAGCGGCGGCGAAATGAAAACGATGAAATGATTTTATGAGCCGGCTCGAGCCGTACGGGACAAAAATTTCGTCCGTCGAAAGAAGGGCGGACGTCGAAAGATTTATCGCCACGGCGGCGAGAATGGGAAAAAGCTGCGAATCTTTTTTCCGTATGAATTTTAACTTCGATTCTTTTCCCGCAAAAAATAACGGAAGCTCACGAAGACCTTGAGAAATCGTTTTATTTCAACTATAATGGAATGCAGTGTAAAGAAAGAGAGGAGATTTTTTTATGAAACTATCCAACCGTATCGAATCCATGCCCTATAGTGCGATCCGCAAGCTGACCCCCTATGCCAACAAGGCAAAAGAAGCCGGCAAAAAAGTTTACCACTTAAACATTGGTGCACCGGACGTCGAAACCCCCCAAGAATTCTTCGATGCCATTAAGAACATCGACATGAAGGTATTGAGCTATGCTCCCTCCCCGGGTCTTCCCGAGCTTCGCGAAGGTATGGCTAAATACTATCAACGCAGAGACATCCCCATGACCGCTGACGACATCGTCGTTACCGCAGGCGGCTCCGAAGCTCTGCTCTTCACCCTGCTGGCCATTACCGACGTGGGTGATGAAATTTTGACCTGCGAACCCTATTACACCAACTATTATTCTTACTTTATCGAAACCTCGACCACGGTAACCACCTTCCCCACCGTCGTCGAAAACGACTTCCACCTGCCTTCCAGAGAAGTCATCGAATCCAAGATCACCGATAAGACCAAGGCGATCCTTCTTGCCAACCCCGGCAACCCCACCGGTGCCGTTTACACCCAAGAAGAAATCGAATTGATCGCTGACATCGCTATCGACAACGACCTTTGGATCATCGCTGAAGAACTCTACCGCGAATTCATCTTCGACGGCAGAAAATTCCACAGCTTCGGTACCATCGAACGCATCCAAGACCGCTTGATCCTTCAAGACTCCATCTCCAAACGCTTTAGCGGTTGCGGCGCTCGTATCGGTAACCTGGCCTGCATGAACAAAGACTTCATCGCCGCTGCCAACAAGCTGGCTACCGGCCGTTTGGCTTGCCCCACCGTGGACATGATCGGTGCTGCAGCTCTCTATCAAATCGACGATTCTTACCTGGACAAAATCGCCGAAATTTACCAAGAACGCCGCGACGTCATCGTCGAAGAATTAAACAAAATTGACGGCGTTAAATGCAACATGGCCGGCGGCGCTTTCTATACCGTAGCCGACCTGCCCGTAGAAAATGCCGAAGACTTCTGCCGTTGGTTGCTTGAAGAATTCGACGTTGACGGCGAAACCTTAATGATGGCTCCCGCCGCCGGTTTCTACGAACACAGCGAAGATTACATGAGCCAAGTTCGTTTGGCTTACGTATTGAATGTGGAAGCTTTGAGAAAAGCAATGCACATTTTAGACGAAGGTCTGAAGGCTTACAAAGCCAGATAATTAAACCGACTATCGGAAATAAAAGAGGCTATGCTCCCTGTGGGCATAGCCTTTTTTGTGTTAGTCGCAGATTTAGGAACCAACATAGCTTTTGCTTGATCTCTTGATCTTTCAAAGTAATCTCAATGGAAAAAGCGAGCAAGAAAATATCTTACTCGCTTTTTCTTATCTCGGAGACTTTCGTGCTATAGGTGTCTAACTAGCACTCTACTTGAAATTCTTTTAAATGTTCTCTTACTTCACTTTCAGAAAGCTTGGTTTCGTCGGCTAAATAACGGACATCTTCATCCGTAGCTTTTTCCAATTTGTTATTTTTTACAGCATTTTTGATATAGGACTTTCTCAGTGTATGCATATCATATTCACGAGCACGAATCAGTGAAGGGTCGCTGGGTAAAATAATGTTTTCGCCCGGTTTATCATCGTCAGGATTGCCAAACAAGATCTCAACGCCGTTTTCCTTAGCAAATGTGAGTTGCGCCGTGGGATGTTTGCCGGCTCCGGTATATTCTGTCTCTTGTACAACAATAATTTGATCTTCGTCCATTTCTTGTGCCATGGCAAATGCAGCTGTCAGAGAAGTATTGCCCGCGGGCCCTCTTTCATAGCCTTCTAGGCTTGCCAATGCTTCTGTGATATAGAAGGTTTCGCCCTGTTTTACCGTAACGTAACGATCGGCATATCGCAGGAATCTGGCTGCATTTCTCGGAACGTCTGAACGATCCGGCCATGTAATAAACGGGATGCTGAATCCTGTGTGTCCGGTCGTGAATGATTTTTTGTTGAAGTCGTGATCCGATGCCATGTGCAATCCGCTCAAGTCAACCGATGCTCCGACTATTTGTGCATTAGAGCCTGCTTTTTGCACACCGCGTGCAGTTCCGGTTAAGTTTCCGCCTCCGGCATTTGTGCAAACAACGACATCGGGATCCTTTCCGGTCTTTTCTCTACATTGGTGTACCAGCTCGTATCCCAGCGTTTCTATGCCTGCAATGGCAAAGGGTACGTAAAGGGATGCGTTAAAGTAGCCTGTATCTTCTAATACTTGCAGGAAGGTGGAAAAAAGTTCGGGACCGACGGTTAATTGGATGACTTCTGCACCGTAAGCTTCGCAAATTCTTTGTTTTTCTAAAATCTCAGGTTGACCTACCATTCTACTGTCGTAACATTCTTGCACGACAATGCAGTGCAAGCCCGCCATCGCAGCTTGTGCTGCTACGGCAGCGCCATAATTTCCGGACGTGGCACAGCATACACCTTTATATCCCAGCTTCTTTGCCAAGTAAACTGCCATGGATGCCCGACGTGCTTTAAAGCTGCCCGATGCGTTGCAAGCTTCATCTTTTACAAAAATCCGGGCACCCTTTCCTTTTTCCGCATACTTTCTTGCCAGAGCCGTCAGGTTTTTCATTTCTAACAGAGGCGTGTTGCCGACGGCGCAGTCTAGTTGAATTTTACTAATTTCATCAATTGTGAAATCAGCCGACTCGCTCATCATTTTTTCATAATTGAAACCGATGCCTTCAAATTCATACTTAGTATAATCTATCCCGGTGGATGCCAGCATGATTTCATTTTTACGGCTTAAAATCGCTTCATAGGAGTTGTCTTTAGTCATTGATCTTTCCTCCAAACAAAATTTCACGTAATTGGCATTGAACTTTCAAGAGTTCTGGGACGAAGTCGCCATAGGTGTGCGTGTATTTTGGCTTCACCGCAAATAATTTACCTGCCACTCGTCTGCCCGTAACAGTAATTACTTCTACATCATCACCGATGTTGGCCTCTTCACATAAAAAGCCTTTGACCCACATTTGTAAGTCATGTTTTTGTGTATCTTCAGGTACTTGCGGAGCCCGTTTTCCTGCCGGCAATACAATGCGAGTGATTTGAACCCATTCGCCTTTACAAACTTTATTCATATTCTCTTCCTCCTATTTTATTTTGCGACTTGTTTTTCTTTCATTCCGTCGTTGCGACCGACTCCAATGAAAATGGAAGCCGTCATTACAATCAACAGAGCTATAGGATAAACAACGAGTGGCGATACTTCTACGCCAATAAGCGGTGCGGATGTTTCAGATGCAAAGCCCATGGTAAATACCATTGCCGGAGTCCAGGGCAATAAATAGGCTAAAGTGTTTGATTGCGCATCAAGGACATTTGCAATCCGATAAGGGGAAATGTTGTGTCGATCTCCAAGCGGTTTTGCAAATGACGAGCCGACAGCCAGAATCGCCGGTGCATTCAAGCCCATAATTCCCGAGAGTAAAATAACCATGACCGTAATAACGAGTTCCGAGCCCGTCGCAGTGTTCGCTGCGCCTCCCAAGGCGTTCAGCAAACGAATGTCGCCGCCACCTGCTCGCATAATAGAGATCGAACCGAATAATAACAAAGCCAATACACTGACTTGTAACATACCCGATAGACCTTCAAAAATGATACCGCCGACTTCACGATCCAAGCCGCTCCCACTAACGTTGACCAACGCATTGACGTTTTCTGCAGGGGAATCAATCACGAGAAGATCGAATTGCCCTGTCACCAGGCCGATGGCTGCCGAAACAACAATCCCAATAGTAGTTGCAATGACAATGTCACCGGTTTTAAAGGCTACATACAGTGTGGCCGCAACGCCGAGCAACATGAGAAAAGCCTTTGGATCGTAATTGGCAAGGTCCGTCGCAGCGGCACTTGCCGCTTCGTGTTGAATTACGGAACCGAGGATGGCAAAAACAATAATTGTAATGGTTCCTGCAACGCCGGCATACTTCAATCTGGAACGTACAACACCGGGAACATCGACACCTTGGGTCGTGGCTGAACAAATTGTCGTATCAGAAACAGGTGCTAAGTTATCGCCAAAAACTGCTCCGGATATAACCGCCCCCGCTAATAATTCGGGATTGCATCCGATCGATATTCCTGCCGGATATAACACACCCATGGCCGTTGCGATGGTGCCGAAACCTGTTCCGGTTGCAGTTGCAAAGAGGGCAGAGGCAATAAATGTTATTTCGACAAATACTACTGGACCTACGCCAAGATTAGCAGAGAAACCGGCGATCGCTAACGCGAGCCCAGACGAGCTAAGCACCTTTGAAAATACGCCTGCAAAAAACCAACAGAGAATCGGTGTGATCGCCTCGCGACTGGACATCCCATCCACCAACACGGAAGAATACATCGTTTTATCTTTTGCAAAAAAGAATGCCACGATAATTGCCATAAAAGCAGGCAACCATAAAGCGCCGTTAGAAATGGATCTCCAGACAAATGTTGTAAGGATGATCAAAGCAATAAATACAACAAATGGGATGAATGAAAACCATTCACCTCCGTAGAATTCAAGCTTTTTCTTTGATTCCATATAAGCCCCCTTATAACAGATGCAGAAACTGCGTTCTGAAAACTATAGACGAAATTTCGCTGCGAAATAATACGATATATGGTAATAAATCCGTTATCTCGTATTAATCGCATAGTAACATACGTTATAACGGAATGCAACCGTTTTCTGGAACTTTTTAATTTTATTGATTTTTGGTGGTTACTAAGCATATACTTAAAGACAACCGGTAAATTCCCTTCAGTTATTAGGAGGTTAGATTAGTTTGAATAGCGACATGGAAATGAATTTTGACGCCATCAGATTGGGCCAAGCCTTGCGTCAAGAAAGAAATAGATTGGGATATACCTTAGATGAAGCATCCAATAAGACAGGTGTTTCAAAGACGATGCTTAGCCAAATCGAGCGGGGGGAGTCTTCCCCCACTGTTTCGACCATTTGGAAGATTTCCGCAGGTCTTCGAGTATCTTTGGCCACTCTCCTTTCCCATAGCAATAAGTCCGACTATAAGGTGATAAAATTGGACGAAGTCATGCCCATCGCTGAAGATGACAATGTTTTAATTCAAAATATTTTTTTATTCGATCCTTTATCTCCTTTAGACGGATTGTTCATCACACTGCGCCCCCACGCCAAGTACCAATCCACCGGACACAACAATGCATTACAAGAATATATTTTTGTAATTGACGGTGAATTAACAATGCATGTTGGCACAGAGTCTTTTTCCATGAGTAAATTTGATACTCTTAATTTTGAAGGCGATGAAGATCACTCCTATGAAAACATGTCTGACGATTCGGTTACTTTTCTGTCGTTAATTAAGTATTGATACACTACTTGTGTCTATTAAATCTCATTGTAAGTGTGTGGTAAGAAATTTTCTGTCGAAACTTTTATTTTAAATTGATGTAGTAAAAAGTACATACGAACCAAATCCAAAACCACTAAAGGTCAGTAAGCATAATGCTAATTCAATTTAGCTTAATATTTAAAGAACCCACGACTCTTCGTGGGTTCTTCCGGTCTAATGACATAATTTATTCAATGACTCTATTGTACTTTTAAATCTGCAAATAGATATTAGAGGCTTGCTTGAATCTCCCTATCCCTGTGGGCATAGCCTTTTTTGTGTTAGTCGGCGCGCAAGAGGTGCAGCCTTCGCTCTCTGTTTTCCAATATATCCTTGTCCTCTTGAATGGCCGCCTCCAGTTCTTTTAGGGCGTCTTGATCGGCGCCGCTTTTTAAGGAGTCGATGAGGGCGTCCTGCTTCTCGATGATTTCCCGCTGCAGGCTCCAGGTGGTGGTGAGGTTTTTCGATGCGGCTTCTCGCGCCCGCTCTTCCAGGGCTTCGACTTTTTCTTCGGCGAGGTGGCGCATGGCTTCGCCTTCGTTACGGATGCGCTCTAAGCGGGCTTTGACTCTTTCCGTGCGGAAGGTGAGCTCGGGGTAGGCGTCCAGGATCCGCTTGTGGAAGACGGAGCGGTTTTCCAGCAGGTAGCGGACTTCGGCGGCGATTTCTTCGCTCTTGTCGGAACGACTTTCTTCCACGCCACGCTTTAAGAGGCTCATGATGAAGGAGCTCATGATGCCGTCGGCGACAAAGAGGATGCTTACGGCCGTGAGCAGGCTTGTAAAAAACAAGGGATCCATTAGAGATGGCAAGGCCAGGAGGCGGGGGTTCAGTATTTTTATAATGGCCATGCCGCCGAGGCCGAAGAGGATGAGGTTTCCGATCCACACCCGGCCGTGAAGGTTCATGGGCTTTTGACTGTAGTCCCACCAGCGGGCGTGGAAGTGCTTTTCCAAAATGTAGCTCGTCATGTATTCCAGCAGGCCGCAAAGGACGAAGGCGATGAGAAAGCTCATGGCCCAGCTTCGGTCCACGGAGGCGAGGAGGTTTCCGCCCAAGGTGACGATGACGGCGCCGGTGCCGTAAATGGGGCAGTAGGGGCCGATGAGAAAGCCCCGGTTAATAAAGCGCTTGTACTGGAAGTATTTTAGTACCACTTCCGTCACCCACCCCATCAAGGAGTAGATGAAGAATAGCCATAACAGCTGCGCTGCATTTTCCATTAAATCATCCTTTCCTCTTTTACGATTCTTCTTTTATGGTACCTGCTAGTTGAAAAAAAGACCAGATTCTTTTTTCCCTTTAGGGGAAATTTTTGTCAGGGCGCAAAAAAGGCACGGACCGCCGGGTCTGTGCCTCTCGTTTTATTTGCTTTCCGTAAAAGCCACCGCCATGTCTTTAAAGATGCGGATGGTGTCTTCGTATTCGTCGAGCTCGATGTATTCGTCGATTTTGTGGGCCATTTTCGTGAGCCCCGGGCCGTAGACCACGAGATCCACATCCCCCGGCAGGTGGATGTAGCGGGAGAGCTCGCAGGTGCCGATAAGGGGACGGACCTGCACGTTTTTATCTTTCCCCGCTTCTTTTAATGCACGGATCAGGGCCGTGTCTTTTTTCGCCTCGGCGGCATCCAGTACCTGGTTCAGCTCCAGGGTGAGGGTGGCATTCTCGGAATTTTCGTTGTTTGCGTCCACATTTTTTTGCAAAAGCTCCACGGCGCGGGCGGAGTCGTATTCCGGCACGGTGCGGGCGTTGCCTTTGATGATGACGTGATCGGGCACGGAGTTAAACTGCCGTCCCCCTTCGATAATGGAAAAGACATTGAGGGTGGCGCCTAAATCTTCGTTCCGGTAATCGGGGTTGTTTGTCACGGCGTCGAAGTCTTTTTGCGTCTTTTGAATAAATTCCGCCGCCGTCATAATGGCGTTGATGCCCAGCTCCGGCATGGAGGAGTGGGCGGCTTTGCCTTCGCCGTGAATGGTGTACATAATGGAGCCTTTGGAGGCGAAGATGGCTTGGTTTTCGCCGTCGCGCTTCGTGGGCTCGGGAATGACGATGCCGTCGACCGCATCCAGATAGCCGCCTTCCACCAAATCCAGGGCGCCCTGCATGCCCACTTCTTCGCCGACGGTGCCGATAAACCAAACTTCCCCGGCGAAATCCGCGCCTTCATCGGCGAGATCCAAAAGCATGACGAGGGCCGCCGCCACACCGGCTTTCATGTCGCAGGTGCCGCGGCCGTACATTTTGTTGCCTTCGATGGCGCCTTCAAAGGGCGCATGGGTCCAGCCTTCGCCGGGCTCCACCACGTCCAGGTGGCCGGAGACGGCGAAAATTTTCCCGGGCCGATTGCCTTTTAGCTTCACGAGAATATTGTCCCGCCCCGGATAGGAGGGCACGATTTGTGTTTCGATGTTTTCGTAATCCTTAAACAGCTCGGCGATGGTTTTGGCCACCGCCCCTTCGCCGTCGTTGACCGATTCGATTTGAATGAGTTGTTTTAATATGGAAAGATGTCTGTTCATCTGTACCTCCTTTATTTTTCCGTTTTTCCTTCAAAGGCCTCGGCGTTTTTGTGGGCGAGGAACCACAAGAAGCCCGTGAGCAGGGCGAATCCGATGTTAATGATCCAGGCCATGTAGTAGCTGCCGGAGGCATCGAAGATATAGGACACGAGCAAGGGACCGAAGGCCGCCCCCACTTGGGTGGCGGATTGCACGAAGCCGTAGGCCTCGCCGTACATGGCGCGCCCATAGATCGATGCGGTGACCAAGGGCGGCAGGACCGAGCCAAGGGCCAGGCCGAAGCCGAAGACCACGGCCACGAGCCAGGGACCCCAGGCAAAAGGCACAAAGAGCATGGCCACAAAGCTTAAGGCCAAGGTGGTTGCGCCGAAAATAATGGCGTGGTAGATGCCGTACTTGTCGGCGATGCGGCCCAAAAGCAGCTTGCCGAAGACGCCGAGGAGGAGATAGATAGAGACCACGGTCCCCGCCGTTTGAAAGCCCGCCGCTTCCTGAAGCGCCGGCGGAAATTGCAAGGAGGCGCCGTTGGCCAAGCCGTTCATCACCGTGCCGAGAAGCAGGAAGATAAAGAAACTGCAAGACATGGAGGCGGCGATGGACAGGCCCACGTTCAAGGATTTGTTGGTGTCCTTGTGGTGGTCCGCCGGTCCGTCGTCGGATTCCTTATAGCCGTAGGGCTTCATGCCCTTGTCTTCCGGTCTGAGATAGATCAAAAAGAAACCGAAGACGACGGCCAGTGCCAAAATGATCAGGGCGTAGACCCGGTAAGACATGCGCCAGCCCACGTGGTCGATGAGGCCGTTGACCACAGGGCTCAACAGCGCGCCGCCGGCGGAGATGCCGGAGACGGCGATGGATGTGGCCAGGCCCTTTTTTTCCGTAAACCAGTTGTTAATGAGCATCATCATGGGAATTTGCGCCGTGGTAATGTAGGCGGCACCGACCACCAGGCCCAGGGCGTAAAACTGGTACTGATTTTGCGCCAGGGAGTAACCGTAGACCGCCGCGGCAAAGGCGATGGCCGCCGCCGTCCAAATGCGCTTGAAATTATATTTCGTCAGGACCACCGAAATCACGGGGCCGAGAAAAATTCCCACGGCTTGAGTAATGGTGCCCGTAAAGGAAAAGGCCGTTCGGGAAAAGCCCAGGTCCTCGGTCACGGCGATCTGCCAGGTGTTGGACAGGGAATTCACCACCGGCACATAGACCCCGAGGACCAACATAGCCACGATTAAAATCACCCAGGCGTAGTGGAAGCCGCCTTTTTGATTCAATTCACGTTTCATCATTACCCCCTCATTTTACATGTTCTTAACTTGTTCTCATGTATACCCCGCCTATTTAAAAAAAACCTTTTATTTTTTCTTCCTGTTCTCTTCCCTTCGTTTCCGTGACTCCTTGCCGCATCATTATAAATTCAGTGCTTTGTATGATTGTAGGGTAAATACCTTATATTTACACAATTTTCGAATTATGCCTTGTAATCAAGCCCTCTGTTTTATATATTAGAGGGGCTATGTTATTTAATAAACTAAGAAAGGAGCGAATACGTGTTATTCCAATTATTCGTCATGTTTGGGACGGCACTGCTGGGCCAAGTCATTTCCGGTTTGTTGCCCTTCCCCTTCCCCAGTACCATTATCGCCGCCTTGATTTTATTTCTCTTGCTGGAATTCAAAATCGTTAAATTGGATGAATTAAAAGACGTCATCCGGTTGTCCAACAAGTATTTAGCCATCGTCTTTATCCCCGTGGGCGTGGCCGTCATGGAGTATTTTTCGGAATTTTCCATGGACGTGTGGCTCAAGATCGTGGTGATCATCGTGATCTCCACCGGCGCCACCCTGATCGTCACCGGTAAAGTGAGCGATATAATTATCGCCCTGCAGGAAAAAGTGACAGGAGGTAAAAAAGATGCTTGATCTCATCACGCAAACCCCTTATTTCGGGCTGGCTCTTTCGATTCTCTTCTTTATTTTATTTTCGAAGCTCAGCACCCGCTTAAACGCGCCCATATTAAATCCCCTGTTGTTTTCCATTATCGCCATCATTCTGGTCCTCACCGTCTTCGACATTCCCCTGGAAAATTACCGGGCCGGCGGCTCCATGATTCAAATGGTGATTTCACCGGTGGAAACCATCGTCATCGGCGTGAGCCTTTACAAGCAAAAGGACACGCTCATCAAATACCTGGTGCCCGTCCTCCTGTCGGTGACCGTTGGCTGCGTCTTTGTCGTGCTCTTTGTGGTGTTCTTAGGAAACGCGCTGGCCGTGCCGCAAGAGGTGCTTATGGCCTCGATTCCGAAATCCGTCACCACCGCCATTGCCATGGAAATTTCCGGCAAAATGGGCTGGATCGTCTCCATTACCGTCATGTTCGTCATCTTAACCGGCATCGTCGGCGCCGTCATCGCCCCCTACTGCATCAAGCTGGCGAAAATTAAAAGCCCCGTCTCCAAGGGCTTGGGGATTGGGACCGCCGCCCACGCCGTGGGCACCAGCTACGCCATCACCCTGGGCGAAGTGGAAGGCGCCATGAGCGGCTTAACCATCGGGCTGCACGCCATTATCGCTTCCGTGGTGATGCCCCTGTTGATTAATTTGCTTGGCTTGTAATATAAAAAAATCTCTCAAAGGAGCGGCGCATACATCATGAATCCGGTAAGCACGTAAAGTGACCTCCGAAGGTTGGATTTTTTCTCCGACCTTCGTGGGTCACTTTAGCTTCTGGCTTGTTTTTTTACCAATGTATTGTATGCACGGCGCCATGAAGGATATAATGAAGGCATCATCGTTTACAATTAACAAATTCCCTGCATTCGATTAGATGGCACACCTTCCACCTATTCAGCAAAGCGTGTGAAAATTTCGGGGGAGACGAAAAATGAGAATCATAAAATACAGCAAGTCTGAAGAGGCTTTAAATATTGCCACCCACATTTTAGGATTTATCCTAAGCCTGATTTTTTTTATACCGGTCGTCGTCGAAGCGTACAGGGGCAAGGATGTCGTTGGATTTTTGGCGTGGCTCGTTTATTTTATCGCCATCGCCGTCATGTTTTTATCCTCAAGCCTCTATCACGCCATGACCCGGCCCATGGCAAGGACAATCTTTCGGGCCATCGATCACGGAGTCATCTATCTGACCATCGCAGGCTCCTATACTCCGATTATCCTAATCGGTCTAAGATCCACTTTTGCCATGGTTATATTCGTACTCATCTGGATTTTGGCAATTATCGGCATCACAATGAACATCATCGCCTTTACCACAAGTAAAGAAGACAAGATAGGCAAGGCTTCCATGGCGATCTACATGGCCATGGGATGGATCTCCGTTCTCCTTATCTATCAGATTTATAAGTCAATCGGCCTGAGCTATATTTTATTTTTGGTCCTCGGCGGCCTTTTTTATACGCTGGGCGCCGTTTTTTATTCAATAAAAAAGATTCCCTACAACCATGCGCTCTGGCATATTTTTATCCTCGTGGCAGCCTTCGTCATGTTTTACGGGAATTATAAATTTTTAGGATGATTGCAAAAAAAGAAAGATGCATAAAAATAAAATCGAGCAAGGGACGCTTAGAGTGACCCCATAAAGTTTGACTTAATCGAGTAAGCATTTCGCTTGCTCGATTTTTTGTGTTCTCTTATCAGCTTTTTCCCCTATTTTAATCGAATCTCCGTTGTCATCCCGTCGAAAGGGCTGTCCTACATGGCCCGCCGTCGCCATTTTGGAAGCCGGCGGACTGAAAATGCAAATACGCAGTTTAAAATAGGGAGATTTACTACAAATACGCATTATAAAAGGATAGGCACGGGCCTATCCTTTGGTTTATCGCTTAATAAATATGGGGCTTACTTCTGCATTTGATGAGTTAGTTCCTGATATAACTTCATCAATTCCCCAACACATTCTGATTCTGACATGTTTTTCCAGTCAAAACCATAAGCCTCCATGACAGCTTTATCATTTTCTTGATGAGCTGTTCTTAAATTTGATGGCATTAATGATTCATCATAAAGTTCTGAAAGACTCGCGCCGGGATTTAAACTTCTAGCATCTAATATAAGTTTTGCCGTTTCTCTTATTTTTTGTTTTTGTTCTTTACTAGCATTAGGCCAAACAAAGGTATTGTATACTACGCGATTTGAATATCTATAATCACTCTTTAATCTCCCCGCTATAGTACGCATCCAGGCGTTATGAACATTTGATGATAGAATTCCAAAATAATATAAATCAGTTATTTCTATCATAAAGTGTGGATCAGCTGTCCAAACTTTCTTAGGTATAAATCCAATTGGAATGTATTTTCTTTTTCCTGATGACATTTGAGGTATAAAAATATAATCATTTTTAGGTGTGCTGAGTTTTACAAATTGTCTCGGAAAATCTTTTAATTTATGATTTTTTTCATATCGCTCTTCTTTAACTTCCCTAATTATCGACTTAGCCATGGGCATTTTATTCAATTCGTCTGGAGGACACTCTTCTAGATAAAGGCAAAATCTTTTCTTATCATTCAAATACTCCTCAGCACCTAGATACTCATGAAAGTACTTTTCTGCCGTGGGTTCCTTGATTACTAAATCTAATTTTTCTTTTTCCGTAAAGACATATTGTTTTGCACCTACTCGTGTGCCTGTTTGTGCTTCAACTACATCGCATATTGGCTTAGCTCTTCCCTCTATGACTACGCTTGGTGCCTCTAACAAATAAGGACTAATATTATTCACCATTTTCACTTGTGTGTCAGATAAAAATAACTTCTTCTTTTTGTTGTTTTTTTTACTAAAACCTACAATTACACAATGCACTGCCGCTTTATTCTTCGCTTCGTTAGCCCATACAAATGTTTGATAAGCAAAATTTATTACCAAGTTATGCTTTACAAAAATATTGTTCCAAAATGGTGAAACTTGCTCGCCTTGGCTAATACTATTTGTTGAGACAAATGCACATTCTATTTTATTATTTTCTATAAATTCAGCTGATTTTTTATACCATCCCGTAACGTAATCCAGTTTTCCAATTGCTTTTGCTTTTCCAAAAACGTTTTTTAAATCCTCAGACTGAGATTTATTCATATATCTTGCTCCTACAAAAGGAGGATTTCCCATGATGTAGTTTAATTCGTCTTTGGAAACTAACTCTTCCCAGTCCATAGTCAAGGCATTTCCTTCAGCTATGTTTGGATAGCTCTTAAGTGGTAGGAAGCTAAGATTCATATTAACTATATCTTCTGTTTCCTTCATCATTTGCGACTCTGCTATCCAAAGTGCAGTCCTGGCTACTGATACAGCGAAGTCATTAATTTCTATCCCATGGAATTGACTAATAGAAATCTTTATTGGAGTATAATCTTGTCCCATCACAATCTGACCTTTAAAAAATTCATTAAGAATTTCATTTTCGAGTCTACGAAGTGAAATATATGTCTCTGTTAAAAAATTTCCGCTTCCTGCTGCCGGATCTAAAAATTTAAGGGATGCTATTTTATTTTGTAGATCTTCCAGTTTTTTCTTTTTCGTACTAATTGCCTTATAGGAAATAGCCTCATTGAATTCTTCTCTAAATTTATCCATGAATAGCGGATCTATAAGTTTGTGAATATTCTCAATAGATGTATAGTGCATACCTCCGGATCGTCTCGTTTCCGGGTTTAATGTTGATTCAAAAACTCCGCCAAAAATCGTTGGGCTTATTTTTGACCAATCAAAATCAGCAGATGCCTTATTAAGAATTATATCTATTATTTCTTCATTTATTCTTGGAATAACTATATCTTCTTTTTCAAATAATCCTCCATTAACGTATGGAAATTCTGAAAGTTCATCGGACTGATAAGGATCACGCTCGTTCTCCTTTTGGTCTAAAACTCTAAATAATTTAATAAGCGCATCTCTAAAACTAGAAGGATTATCCTTAAATGATTTCAAATAATCATGAAACATATTAAGACGACCAAATAATCCGGCATCCTCGGCATAAAAACAGAATACCAATCTTACGCATAAAATATTTAGATCTTTTAGGGTATCTTCATCTTGTGGATTTTGATATTGTTCTAATAAGGCATCATAGAGGACACCAACTAAATCCCCGGCTTTAATAGAGACTTCAGTTGCTTTCTTTATGTAATCATCTTCCACATCAACCAGAAAATTTAACCTATAGTAATCTTCTTCTAGGTCCTTAAGATAAACTATCTCCGGTTCCGATTGAGGTTTATTCATGTCATAAATATGAAATTCCTGAAAATTAGATAATACTATCCACCTTGGTCTATCATCATATGGCATCTCAATAGAATATCTCTTCGCTTGTTGAAATGGCGATAAAAGCGAACCATCTGATTGCCTTATACCTTTTCTTAGGTCTTTGTTTATTGATTTTTGCTCAATTAATACATGTGTTGACGGAATATGTCCATCTATAAAACTTGTATGATCTAACACAACCTTGTCTTCAAAACGAATATATTCAGCCGGACGCTCTACACCATATACTTCATTTAAAAGTGACAACCAGAACCTGGCAGAATCGCCTTTCTCGTATCCGATCCCTTCCCATCTAATGGCAAATTCTTTTGCGGCCTGTCTTTGTTCTCTTTGTGTTAACATTTTAAACCTCGCTTATATCGCTTTATGTAGTGTTTAAATTAAATTTTAGGCGTTATATTTAAATAACGGTGACGTTGATGAAGAGTTCACTATGTACATATTTATTATAGCATGTTCTCAAAAATTCATTATCTATGTATATCAGAAATCGCCTTGTTCGTAACAATATATAAACCTCACTCTATCTTAGTTTATAGAAACGGAGTTTTAAGAATTGTGTTTTTAATTTTATATGTACATCACGAATAAAAAGTTAATTTTTGAGGAAAAATGGATGAAATAGACGAAGTGCAAAAAAGCCCACAGCGAGGCGTACACAGGTACGCCGCAGCGCGGGCTTTTTGAAACGAGTCTAGTTCGCCATTTTCACCAAAAATTTACTCCCATTCTTCTTTTCCAAACGTACAATATATCCCAAACCATTCAAAATACTAGGTCCTATTTTTTAGAGTATCACTAAATCCACCTAATTATAGGACATTTTCAAATTTTTATTCCCGTCCCAGTCCCAGTACTGGAGAAATTATATTCATATATTTTAAATAAAGTATAATACGTTAATCTACCATGCTTAAAAAATCTTGTATCATTTCTGTTAATTCATATCTTTCAGTTCCATCAGCATCAATGTACTTCTCTGCATCTCTAATTTGCACTGCAGTCATTTTAGGCCATAATTTTTCTAAAACATCATTAGGAGACATTCTTATGGCAGAACCAATTTTCTTTTTAGCGTCTTCTGTTTCTGAGAATTGTGAGTCAAATACTTTTTCGTCTATACAATCAATACTAATATAATTTTCTGGTTCTCTTTTTCTAGTAACATATGCTTTTATTCCTTTATCTAATAAAATTTTTACCTGTTTAAGATTTCTTTCCTCATCAGCAGTTCCTTTATCAGAATCCAACAAAATTCCCCAAGGTATTGAAAATTGTTCTGCTATTTTTTGCGTTATCCAATGTTTAAGATTCCCACAACCACCTATTGGTACGATTGCTATATTTTTTTCATCAAATGTATTACTTATATAAGTACCTTCTTTTAATTTATGTGCTGTATGTTTGAGAAAAATAACATCAGATTTTCCTTCAACTAGAATAATTGCTTTAGCATTGCTACTAAAAGGTTCTGGTAAAACTCCTAGCATTTCTGCTATTTGCTTATATACGTCATCCGAACCGTCCCTTACTAGTGTAACCTTATTAGTTTTATCTACTAATCTTAAACTATTTAACGGTAATAGACCACAAATTGCAGGTGTATGTGTTGTAACTATCACTTGAGCATTATCTTTTTTTGATATTTCCAAAAAAGCCTCTACCAGTAATTTTTGATGTAATGGATGTTGGGATGTTTCTGGTTCTTCGAAAGCATAAATTATTGAACTGTTTTGATCATCTTCAGATAATTGTCGTTCTGCTTCCGCTCTAAAAAAATTTAATAAAACTAATCTTCTGACTCCACTCCCTCTTTTATTCATAGGTATATTATCGTCTGAATTTATTGTGAGTTTAAATAAAGAATCAAAATTAGGTTCAGTTTTAAATTCAGGTGTAAGAGATGTAGCTAATTCACTGTTCATATCTTTAAGTTTATTTAAAGTTCTATTTGCAGTATCTAATGCTTTTTTTCTAACTTCTTCTTTGATTACATTAAGTTCTTTTTCTACTTCTTGCAAAGCCTTTTGTACAGCAACTTTCATCGGATCTGTTATTTCTTTATCTGTGTCAGAGCTAGAACGATCTGATTGGAAAAGAGCATAATAGGGTAAATACGTTTCTAATTTACTATATATTTTTTTTGAATCTTCTTTATCAACAGGAACATCTGTAGTAACTAAATTTAATTTCTCATTTTCCTTCCAGATAGCTTGCCTCAAACTAACACCACTTCTTGCATCATATTTTGATTCATCAATATTGAGATCTTTTGCTCGCTGTTTTAAATCTTTAATCTTTAATGTTAATAAATCATTAAAGTTTTCATCGGAAGGATGATTACAAACTATAAATGTAGAAGGTTTTGGTTTTGCAGTACTAGCTTTAAATACTTTTTTTATTTCCAACAAACCATCAGTGTTTAGTAAAAATTCTTTTTTTAATGTTGTTTCAGAAGAAGCATCTATAGAAATCGACTCTAAAATTGGAGAAAAAACACAAGTTATCTCTATTAAATCATCGCCTTGACTATGGTTTATAGATAAGTCTTCTTTTTCACATACAACGATCTTATTATTAAAAAATATCTCCAAAGCTTCTAATATAGTAGATTTACCAGAATCATTTTTACCAACTATAGTTGTAAGGTCATCTATTTTTATCGATACCTCATCTTTATATCCTCTAAAGTTTCTAATTTTTACACTATTAAGATTCATTGACCTTTCCTTTCTATCATCAACATTTTATATTTTTTAAATTATCATCATTTTTTACTCATAATTAAATCTATTCATCAATAAAGATAAACTATAGTTTAGGAACTACCGAATTATTATCTATACCATTTTTTGTAATATCCCATCTTGCAACTTTAATTTTATTTAGCAATTTCCTGCGACCATTGGGAAATGTATTAATATATAAACTCATTATCCTAGAAAAACTGGTGTCTAAATCAACTTTCTTATTTGTCTTATCTTCTATCTCACATAAAATACTTGTGTAAAATGATTCAGCAAAAACAGATTTTGACTCTGTGCTTATACCTGCACCACAAAAAAGAACTAAATTGTTTTTCAAAACGGACTCAATAATCTCTTCAGGCATATCAAAATTTTTATTATTTTTACAAATCATACATTCACAAGGTTCATACACATTCAAACTTTTTCCTCCTATTCTCTTCATTTCCATCAATTTTATAAAAATAATAATGATAATTTTTTACTAACTTTCTTCTATTTAAGAGTCCTACTCCCACTTTACTTTTTTTAATATTAGTAAAAATATCCCTTCTAAAACATCTATCTATTACCGTTATCTTTTACTATTTTATTAATGAAATAATCATCTTCATGAATTTTAATATCTTTGAAAAATGCTCTTTTTTCACCTTTTGAAAGGCCACTACTAATCATCTTTAAAATTTGCCTTTCTTCCCATTTATCTGCGCGATAATAGTAATCTCTAATTTCAAGCAATTCTCCTCTCGATAGCTTTCCATCTAAAGACTCCAATAATGCTCTTCCAATATAATCTCCTGAATTTCTCTTCAAATTTCTAAACGAATTTAACAAAATTTCTTTATTTTCAAGTAAATTAGTAGAATATATTCGCACTAAATACACTTGAATATATTCTGGTACGTCCACATCTGTCATCCATTCTTCAAAATCATTTTGAATTTTAACTAAATCTTCCTTACTAATACCTTCGCATTTTATTACAGCATCAATAAAATAAGGTATAAATTGAGGAAACTTTTTTATTATATTAGGAAGTTCCGTCAATCTTCTGTATTCTTCTTTTGCAATTATAGTACGCATAATTGTTGTAATCGCTTTTTCTTCAATAAGCATGCTATTATTAGCATCATTAATAAGCTCATCCAAGTCATTCTCTTTTAATTTTTCAATTTCTGCGTTAGATAATTTTCTAAATTTGCTAGGAATCAGACCTGAATAACCTCTTATTATTTTAGGAAGATTTGGCTGCTTATCATCAACTTCGTCAAAAGTAACATCATTTTGAGCATTATTAACATCACTACTAAGATTTTGTTTGTTATAGTTTGAAATATCTTTAACTTTAGTTTTTTGAGTGTTTAAAAACATACCTTCTTTGCTTAATTTTAAAGTTAATAAAGCAAGATTACTGTGAGCTTCAAATGCGTTTTTAGCAAAAATCCTATAATCATCCACAAATCGGCAGAAGTCAATTCCTTTTGAAAAAAGATAGTTATCTACTTCGATTAAAGCAACCTCTGCAAGTATCCTTGAAGCATTAGAACCAACAGGTAACCCATAAGAATCTCTATTTGCCCAGTACAATAGTAATTCATTAATTAAAGATATTATATCCACATCAATCTTTGGATTAGATCTTAGAATAGATTCAATTCTATGAATATTTAATCTATCATAAAAATTTGATATGTCACACTCCACTACAACTTTATTCTTAGTATATTTGCTTTTTTCCAAGGTTCTTTGTCTAAAGGCAGTGTAATGAAATTTGCCATCAAAAAGTTTACCTTTAAAACTTCCAAATCTATAAGAAAAGACTCTATTTTTACTCTTGTTTATTCTCATTTTTTCTATCTCATCAGCAATACTAATTACCAATGTCAAATATACAATTTCATCATAAATGTCAATTAAAGCACATTTCCTATAATCTGACAAACTCTTCTTTGGCACCAATACATGCCCTAATTTATGAACTTTTAGTTCTGAAAATTTATTTTTTTGAATATAAGAGCAAACCATACTGCATAATTCTTCTCTTACTTCCTCATCTTTTAGATAATCAATTTCAAAAGCTCGATTAAACAATTCTACATCTGTCGGTCCTTCATACAAAATGTTGTCTATAGCTCTAAAACAGGATTTTCGTAATATCGCTTTCTTTAACATATACTTCTAAAAAACCTCCTCTATAACACCCAACTACTGTCATTCTTTTAAATCCTAATTCACTATAAAATTTTTTAGTCCATAAATATCAAAACTGATAATTCAGGAATCATTCTATTAAAATCTATATTCCTCATCGACAAATAAAATTCATCTATTTGTTACTTAAAATTATTATTTTTTCCCTTCTAATTTTTTAATACTACTATCACCAAGCTTTTTAAGTGACATCAATTGTGTTCTAGCAAGTTTTCTAAGTTCTATCATTCTTTCTTTTTGTTCCATTCCTTTGCTAATAAGAACGGCATTGTAGGATTCCATATTTGCAAGCACCAATAACTCATTTAAGCTTGCATAGTCTCTCATATTACCTTTTAAATTCTGATTTTCTTCACGCCACTCTTTAGCAGTTTTATTAAATAATGCTACATTTAACATATCCGCTTCACTAGCATACTTGAATGATAATTGTTCACTTGTCAAATCTTTAAGCAAGTATTCTTTAATTGCATCTGTATGGATTTTATAGTTAATCTTTGATATTTCTCTGTGCAGATTCCAAGTTAATGATAATTTTGAGTTTTCATCTTCTTTTAGTCTTTTATAATCTTGAATAATATATAGCTTAAATTCTGGAGAAAGCCAAGATGCAAATTCCATAGCTATATCATAATGAGCATACGTTCCTCCATACCTGCCTGCTTTTGAAACTATACCTATAGCATCTGTAGATTCTATCCATTTACTCGGTGTCATCGTAAATCTATTTAAACCAGCTTCATTTCTAAACGTGTCGAATTGCACACGGTTAAAATTTGGATTATTAAGTGCTTCCCATAATCCTATAAATTCAAGAGTGTTCCTATTTCTCATCCAGTTTTGGATTACAAATCTTGGATCATCTGTGTTTTTATATTTTGCTATATCAGTAAGGCTTATATAGTCATTTTTAAAATCTTCAGTATAAACTTGAATTGAAAATCCCTTAGCAGAAATTTGCTCTTTATTTATTTTTGACAATTTACTCCCTCCTTATTCCAGCCTAATCTTTATTACTTATATCATAACAAAAAAATGGTCAGAGCACCGTATGCTCCCTGACCTAATCTTAGGTTAAATTGTATATCTCAAATCACTAATTTTCAAATGCTATAAGCCACTATTACCCATCTATATATAATTTCTCTATTTTTATTATCCCTATTTTTCCTTTATTTTGCTATACAATTGAATTTTCTATCAAAAGTTCTATCACCTTTGTTTCAACCCTATGCAAACCGACAATTTATTGTCGCTTTTAAGTGTATAACCTATCAAATAAAAAAGACCATAACACTTAAGCTATGATCTAATTTTTTGTCCAAATGTAAACCACTTGGAACTATTATTCAATTTATTCTTTTTTACTTCCAGTACCATTTGAGTACCAGTAGCCATTGTTCATTCTCTTTATAGCTTGTAATTAAGCCATTTTAGAAAATTTTGCTACTATTCCCATTCAATCGTTGCCGGGGGTTTCGATGTAATATCATACACTATGCGGTTGATGTGTTCCACTTCGTTGACGACGCGCACGCTGACTTTGTCCAGCACTTCATAAGGGATGCGGGCCCAGTCGGCGGTCATGAAGTCGGAGGTGGTGACGGCTCTCAGGGCCAGGGTGTAGTCATAGGTTCTGAAGTCGCCCATGACGCCGACGCTCCTGTTGTTGGTAAGGACGGCGAAGTATTGGTTGATATCTCGGTTCATGCCGGCTTTGGCGATTTCGTCGCGGAAGATGTAGTCGGCTTCTCTTAAGATGTCGAGTTTTTCTTCGGTGATTTCGCCCATGACGCGGATGGCGAGGCCGGGTCCCGGGAAGGGTTGGCGCCAGACGAGTTTGGGATCGAGGCCGATGGCTTCGCCCAGCTTTCTGACTTCGTCTTTAAACAGGTCTCTCAAGGGCTCGATGAGGTCTTTAAAGTCCACGACGGAGGGAAGGCCGCCGACGTTGTGGTGGCTTTTAATGACGGCGGCATCGCCCGCGCCGCTTTCGATGACGTCGGGGTAGATGGTGCCTTGGGCCAAAAAGTCGACAGAGCCGATTTTTCTGCCTTCGTCTTCGAAGACGCGGATGAATTCTTCGCCGATGATTTTTCGTTTTTGCTCGGGCTCGGTGACGCCTTCCAGGCGTTTCAGGAAGCGGTCCTTGGCGTCAACGCGGATAAAGTGCATGCCGGTGTCTTTAAAGGCGGCTTCCACTTCGTCGCCTTCGTCCTTGCGCATAAGGCCGTGATCGACGAAGATGCAGCTCAGGTTTTCGCCGATGGCATCGACGAGGAGCTTCGCACAGACGGAGGAGTCCACGCCGCCTGAGAGGGCGAGAAGCACTTTTTTGTCGCCGACTTTTTCCTGTATGGTGCGCTTGGCTTCGATAGCGAAGTCGTCCATGTTCCAGTCGCCCTTGGCGTGACATACTTTTTTCAGGAAGTTGTCGATGATTTCGTGTCCGTGTTCGGTGTGGTTCACCTCGCCGTGGAATTGAATGGCGTAGATGTTTTTTTCTTTGTTTTCCATGGCGGCCACGGGGCAGCTGTCGGTGGAAGCCACGGTGCGGAAGCCTTGGGGCAGTTCTTTGACGTAGTCCACGTGGCTCATCCAGGTGGTTTGTTCCACGTCCAAGCCGTCGAAGAGCTTGGATGCCGGGTCGACCATGGTTTTGGTCTTGCCGAATTCTCTGTGGTCGGATTTGGTGACGGTGCCGCCCAGGTTTTTGGCGATGAGCTGCATGCCGTAGCAAATGCCTAAAATGGGCAGGCCCATGTCTAAAATTTCCGGATCGATGTCCGGGCTCTTGGCGTCGTAGACGCTGTTGGGACCGCCGGTAAAGATGAGACCGATGGGCTTTTCTTTTTTAATGGCCTCCGTGGCTTTTTTGTAGGGGACCACTTCCGCGTAGACGTTTTTTTCGCGGACGCGCCGTGTGATCAGTTGGTTGTATTGACCACCGAAGTCGATGACCAGTATTTTTTCTCTTTCCATGGAAAACCTCCTATTCGGCTTATATTATAGCATATTCGGCGTCGGCCTTTTTCTGCCTGCTTTTTTCAATTTTTCGAAATTTTTGTGATATACTATGTTTAGTATATAATCGTAATTGGATGAGGGGGTGTTTTATGTCCGGAAAGTTTTCGGGACAAAAAATTCGTACCATGCGCAAGGCGTTGGGCATGAGTATTAAGGATCTGGCCGAGGCCGCCAATCTGTCCACGGGGCTGATCAGTCAAATCGAGAGGGATTTGGTTTCGCCGTCGGTAAACGCCATGCTGCGCATTGTCGATGCCTTACATACGACCATGGGTGAATTTTTCGAGGACGTACCTTCGAAGAAGAAGCCCACGATTCTGCGCTGCGGCGAGCATTTTATGATCGACAGCGACGCCGTCGACCGCAGGATGCGTCTCTTGTCGCCCGAAAATCGCCGCCACTACGAGGTGGTGGAGATTCGCTTTGAAACGACGGAAAGGAAGGACGTGGTGCCCACTACCGACGAAAGCGGAGAGGCCTTCGGCTTTATTTTGGCCGGGCGTCTCACGGTGATGCTGGACGATGTGGCCTATTCCGTGGAATCCGGCGACAGCATTGTCTTCGACCGCTCGGCGAAGTATGCGTTGCTTAACGAGGGCCGCGAGCCTTGTCTGTCTATTTGGGTCTTTATTCCGTAATTTAGTATTTGAAAAAACAGGGGTCTTTCGATCCCTGTTTTTTTATTTCCATCCCAAGAAAAAGTCTTTGTAGTAGGAAAGCTTGGTCATGTTCTTGGTTTCCACCCAGTCCATGACCTCGTCTCTGTCTAAAAAGACAAAGTCGTCCACTTCCTCCGGATCCAAGGTGATGTCTTCCTCCGTCAGCTCTTTTTCGATGCGATAAATATAGTAGTGGGCGGGAAATTCCGTAATGATCCGGTCCAGGACCAGCTCTTCCTTTGTCAGGTTCACGCCCATTTCTTCTTTCATTTCCCGAATCATGGCATCAATCGGCTCTTCGCCCTTGACGACGCTGCCGCAGGCGGTGCAGGACCAGTAGCCCGGATAGTTTTTCTTTTTCATGGAGCGCTTTTGAAGGATGTAGCGCCCGTCGTGGGTGCGGATCCATGCTTCCACCACGCGGTGAAAGCGGCCCTTGGGCATGCGCTCGCCCCGGATCAGGGTTTCACCTGAGGGGCGATTGTCCTCGTCGTACAGATCCCAGTATTCTCTCACCGCAAGGCCCGCTTCCCGGCCGCTTCGACGAATCCGTGGAACAGGGGATGAATGTGATTGGGTCTGGATTTAAATTCCGGATGGAATTGGCAGGCGACGAAGTAGCTGTCTTGATTCAGCTCGATGATTTCCACCAGGTCCAAATCTTCGTTGATGCCGGCGATGATCAGGCCCGCTTGTCTGAGCACGCCTCTGAATTCGTTGTTGAATTCGTAGCGGTGGCGGTGACGCTCTAAAATATCCGATTCGTTGTAAAGCTTTTTGGCGCGGGTGTCGTCCAAAATGTGGCAGGGATAGTTGCCCAGCCGCTGGGTGCCGCCCATGTTTTCCACGCCCACTTGAGATTCCATGAGGTCGATGACGGGATAGGTGGCGTTCACGTCAAATTCCGTGGAGTTTGCGTCTTTTAAGCCGGCGATGTTTCTCGCGATGTCGATGACGGCGATTTGCATGCCTAAGCAGATGCCGAAGTAGGGAATTTTATGCTCCCGGGCGTATTTCGATGCGCGGATCATGCCTTCGATACCTCGCTCGCCAAAGCCGCCGGGGACCAAAATGCCGTCGGCGTCCTTCAGTGCCTTATCCAGCGCCGCATCGTCCACTAAATCCTCCGCGTCCACGTAGTCGATGGTGACCAAACGACCCATGTCGTAGCCCGCATCTAAAAGGGCTTGGGAGACGGAGAGATAGGCGTCGTGAAGCTGCACGTATTTGCCTACGAGGGCGATGCGGATGTCGCCTTCCGCCTGTTTAAAGGCTTCCACCATGTGGCGCCAGTCGTCGGTCATGAGGTTTTTAGGCTCGAGCTTTAAGTGGTTCATAATGATTTCGTCGAGATTTTGTTCTTTGAACACATTGGGCAGCTCGTAGATCAGGCCCACGTGGCGGGATTCGATGACATTTTCCTTGGGCACGTCGCAGAAAAGGGAAATTTTGTTGCGAATGGAGGCGTCGATGGCGCCGTCGCTTCTGGTAATGATGATGTCCGCCTTGATGCCCTGGCTCATGAGCTGTTTAAAGCTGTGTTGGGTGGGCTTGGTCTTCAGCTCGTCGCTTCCCGGGATCACGGGAATCAACACCGTGTGCACGAAGAGCACGTCTTCTACGGGACATTCCGAGTGAATTTGGCGAATGGCTTCGATAAAGGGGAGCCCTTCGATGTCGCCGACGGTGCCGCCGATTTCGGTGATGACCACGTCGGCCCCGGATTCCTTGCCGGCGCGGTAGATGGCGTGTTTGATTTCGTCGGTGACGTGGGGGATGACTTGCACCGTGGCACCGTCGTAGTCGCCGCGGCGTTCCTTTTTAATGACGCGGGAATAGATTTTTCCCGTGGTAATGGAGGCAGATTTCGTCAGCTCCTCGTCGATAAAGCGTTCGTAGTGACCCAGGTCCAGGTCCGTTTCCGCCCCGTCGGCGGTGACGAAGACCTCCCCGTGTTGGTAGGGGCTCATGGTGCCGGGATCCACGTTGAGATAGGGATCGAATTTTTGCATAAACACGCTGAAGCCGCGGTTTTTTAACAGGCGGCCGATGCTCGCCGCACTAATGCCTTTGCCGATGCCGGAAACGACGCCGCCGGTTACAAATATATACTTTGTCATAATGCCTCCTAATTGAGTCCTGTGAAAATATCTTCGTAGGTGGGAATCATCCAATGCTTTCTTGAAATGCGATTTTCCAATTCGTCGCAGATCTTTCGAATGTGGGGGAATTGGGTGATGATTTCTTTTTCAAAAAATTCCGCCCGTTCGTAGCCTTCCAAGGTCTTGGCCTTGGCGTAGGATGCCTTTAATTTTTTGTGCCGCAAGAGAAGCTCTTCAAAGAGCACGTTTAAGGTTTGAAGGCGCTCTTCCAGTGCCGGGTTTTTCAGCCGCTGGGTGACGTTTAAAATGTCGTTCAGCTCTTCCACCACCGCCGGCTCCACGTCCTTGGAAAGCATGGTCATCAGCGTCCTCGCTTCCAGGAAGCCGTGGACGGAGACGGATTCCAGGCCCACCTCGTAAATGGCTTCCACTTCGCTTTCGCTGAGGACGTCGTAATCGCCGAAAATTTTGATCAGATCCTTGTCCTTTAATGCCTGAATGGCTTCGAAGAAGCTGCGGTAGTTGGGCAGGCCCCGGCGCTCGGCTTCTTCCACCCAGGCTTGGGCGTAATTGTCTTTGTTGTAGAGAATGCGCTCGTGGGCGCTCACGATTTCGGCGACGATGGTATAGGCTTCATTTCTCAGAGCCTCTTCGTCGTTTGCGAAGGGCTCCAGGCGATCGGCCATTTTCTTCAGGCTGTGGCCCAAGGTGGTGTTAATGACGATGTTGGCATCGGCCCCGGTCATGGAGGAGCCCACCATGCGAAATTCGAATTTGTTTCCCGTAAAGGCCAAGGGGCTGGTGCGGTTGCGGTCGCTGGAATCCCGGGGCGTGTAGCCCAGGGAATTGATCTTGATCGCAGGCGGCGCTTCGATTTTAGCGTGGTACTCCTCGTGGGCGATGTCTTTTAAAATTTCCTCTAGGTCGTTTCCGAGGAAGATGGAAATAATCGACGGCGGCGCTTCCAAGCCGCCTAAGCGACGGTCGTTGGACGGGCCACCCGATGCGATGCGAAACAGTGGCGCGTAGTCGTCGGCGGCTTCGATCATGGCCGAGAGGAATAAGAGGAAGGTGAGGTTTTCTTTGGGATTGTCTCCGGGATCAAAGACGTTTTTACCGTAATTGGTGGTGAGGGAGTAGTTGTTGTGCTTGCCGCTGCCGTTGACGCCGGCGAAGGGCTTTTCGTGAAGCAGACAGACCAAATCGTAGGCCGTCGCCGTTTCCTTTAGTATGCTCATAATGAGCTGATTGTAGTCCACGGCGATATTGGCGTTTTCAAAGAGGGCCACGATTTCGAACTGGCAGGGCGCCACCTCGTTGTGCTCGGTCTTGGCGAAGATCCCCAGCTCCCACAGCTTTTCGTTGACCTCCTCGTAAAAAGCCATGACACGCTTGGGAATGCCGCCCAGGTAGTGGTCGCCCATCTCTTGGCCCTTGGGGGCGCCGGCGCCGATTAAGGTGCGGCCCACGCTCTTTAAATCGCTCCTTTTGTCGTAGTGGTGCTTGTCGATAAGGAAAAATTCCTGTTCCAAGCCCACCTTCGGCTTCATGCGGTAGGTGTATTCCTCTTTTTCAAAGAGATTCACCACCCGGGAGCCGTGTTCGCTGATAAGGCCCATGGATGCGAGCAGGGGGCCCTTCTTATCCAGCTTGTCTCCGTTAAAGGAGACGAAGATCGTGGGGATGTATAAAATCCGGTCGATAATAAAGGAATTGGCCGTGGCGTCCCAATAGGTGTAGCCCCGGGCTTCGAAGGTGCTGCGCATGCCGCCGGTGGGAAACGAGGAGCCGTCGCTTTCGCCGCGAATCAATTCCTTGCCGGAGAAGCGTTGAATCACCTCATAGGTGTCCGTGCGGTCCAAAAAGGCGTCGTGTTTTTTCGCCGTGAGGCCGTTAAGGGGTTGAAACCAGTGGCAATAGTGGGTGGCGCCTTTTTCCAGAGCCCATTCCTTCATGGCGTGGGCAATGGCATCGGCGGTCTCCCGATCCAAGGGCGCCTCATTCCTAATGGCGTTTTTCCACCGATAGTAAATGGCGTGGGGCAGCCTTTCACGCATCATGCGCTTGTTAAACGCCATCTCCCCGAACTTTTTGTCTAGATCCATATTTCCTCCTAAAATAGAAAAAATTGGTTCTCCCGAAAGATAACCAATATAAAAAAACCTATAGAACCCTCGCGGCGCAAGGGGTGTTTTCTTTTATAATAGTCAATGGAATTTTCAATGTCAAGAACCGGAGGCCCTCGGCCGGCAAAAAAATAAATTTTACCTCTCCTTCACTTGACAAGCGTGCTTATCCCTGTATAATGGATGTATTCAAAAGACTTTGATGGAGAAAAGTACGCGAGATAAAAATCTCAGGGAGTTGAATCCACCGACTGAAAGATTCGACGATGGCTGCTTGCGGAATCCCGCTCCGGAGTTGTCCGTAAAACGGACCGCTTGTCCCGTTAAGACATTAAGGATACCTGTTAAGGGTATTGAATTTGGGTGGTACCACGGTTTTTCGTCCCTGAGAAACCGTGGTTTTTTTATTGAATTTAGGAGGCAAAACGTGGCTGAAGAAAAATTTGTAAGAGAGATTACTTCCCGGGACGAGGATTTCGCCCAATGGTACACCGACGTCGTCTTAAAGGCTGAAATGGCCGACTACGCCCCGGTGAGAGGCTGCATGATCGTGCGCCCCTACGGCTTCGCCGTGTGGGAACGCATTAAGGAAGAGGCAGACCGTCGCTTTAAGGCCACGGGCCACAAGAACGCCTATTTCCCCATGCTGATTCCGGAGCATTTGCTTCAAAAGGAAGTGGAACACTTCGACGGCTTCGCCCCGGAAGTCCTGTGGGTGACCCACGGCGGCGACGAAGAGCTGGCGGAACGCTTAATCGTGCGCCCCACCTCGGAAACCATTATTAACTCCATGTATTCCAAATGGGTGCAAACCTACCGCGACCTGCCGGTTTTAATTAACCAATGGTGCTCCGTCTTCCGCTGGGAAAAGACGACCCGCCCCTTCCTGCGCACCGTGGAATTTTTGTGGCAAGAAGGCCACACGGTTCACGAAACCTATGAAGATGCCCAAGAAGAAACCTTGCGCATTCACGAAATTTATCGCCAAGTCATCGAAGACGAAATGGCCATTCCCGTTATCTTAGGAAAGAAGAGCGATTCGGAACGCTTCGCCGGCGCCGACGCCACCTACACCTTGGAAGCCATGATGCACGACGGCAAGGCCCTGCAATCGGGTACGAGCCACAACCTGGGCCAAAACTTCGCGAAAATGTTCGACATTCAATTCCAAGACAGAGAGGGCAAGCTCGCCACGGCATGGACCACGAGCTGGGGCATTTCGACCCGCCTGATCGGGGGCCTCATTATGGTTCACGGCGACGACCGGGGCATGGTTATGCCGCCCCACGTGGCACCGACCCAAGTGGTCATCGTGCCCATCGCCTTGCACAAGGAAGGCGTGAAGGAAAAAGCCCAAGAGCTTTACGAAGGCTTAAAGGACCGCTTCACCGTGGAATTGGACGACCGGGAACAATACAGCCCGGGCTGGAAGTTCAACCAATGGGAACTGAAGGGCGTGCCCCTGCGCATCGAAATCGGTCCCAAGGACATTGAAAAGAACCAAGTGGTCTTCGTTCGCCGCGACACCAACGAAAAGACCTTCGTCCCCATGGACAACCTGGCCGACAAGGTGGACGACATACTGGAAACCATTCAAAAAGACATGTTCGACGCGGCGAAAAAGCGCATGGAAGAAAACACCTTCGTGGTTACGGACTTCGACGAATTTAAAGAAAAAATGGCCGCCGGCAATGTCTTTATTAAGGGCATGTGGTGCGGCGATGAGGAATGTGAAGCGGAAATTAAAGATGAAACCGCCGCTACCATTCGCTGCATCCCCTTCGAGGAAGAGCATCTGTCGGATACCT
Organism: Aedoeadaptatus urinae; assembly: GCF_900155585.1. Taxonomy (GTDB): domain Bacteria; phylum Bacillota; class Clostridia; order Tissierellales; family Peptoniphilaceae; genus Aedoeadaptatus; species Aedoeadaptatus urinae. The sequence continues at coordinate 179,537 of NZ_LT707416.1, forward strand.
GTGTCCACTGCGGCAAGCCCGCCAAGCATATGGTTTACTACGCCAAGGCTTATTAATGGGCGCGAAAAAGCACTCGGAAAATTTCCGGGTGCTTTTATTGTGTCAGAAAAATTATTCCCATCTCTGCTTATTCAGACCTTCTCTGTAGGCCCTTTTGCCGCGAATGTAGCGCATCAGACGCTCTGCGATGACTGCCGCCGCGGATATTAAAAAGCCGATGGCCATAAAGCGGAAGGGCAACAGGGTTTGGGCGTAGCGGTCGAAGACGAAGGCGTAGGCGTACATGTAGACCTGTACCAGGTAGGCGAAGAGGACGAAGAAAACCTCCGCCCTGTATTTTCGCGCCAAAAGCACGACCGGTGCCGCCGCCATGGCCAGGTAAAAGCCCAGGGTTCTCAGCTGAATGATGGCGTACTTGGTGTGGGGAATGACTTCGTCCCAGTAAAAGCTGGCGCCGATCATGGATTTGGGCTTGAGCCACAGGTAGCTTTTCAGCATGGAATCCCGGTCGTGCTTCCACCAATAGACCATGCGGGCCCGCGCCAGCTTTTCGTCGGTCAACAATTCAAAGTAGCGCTTATATTTCGGCGCAAACTTGCCGTCCTTGTCTTTCAAGAAGGCGTGTTCCTCGTAGGTTTCGTCGATAAAGGGCTGACGGCTCACCTCGTCGTCGGAAGGATAGCCCACCCCCTGATAGGTGCCTAAAAGCAGAGGGTTGCCGATGCCGTAGGTGGTGGGAATGTAGGCGCGGAACTGCTTGTAATTTCTCACGCTCCAGGGAAGCATAAAGGCCAAAAGGGCGATAAAGACCATAAAGGCCTGCAGGTAGAGACGAGTGGAGGGATATTTTTTAATCCAAAGGTAGGGCAGTGGCAGAAGGAACAGGCAGATGGCCTGGGCCTTTAACATAAAGGCCAGATAAGTGCTTATTGCCATAATCGCAAAGCCCGTCCAATCCTTTCGATTTCCCATGCGCATGACGCCGTAAAGGTAGAGGCTCACGAGGAATAAGTAGGGGGTCTCCGTTAAAATTAAATTGTCCTGCCAGGCGAAGTCCGGCACAAAATAGAAACAGGCGACGATGATGGCGGCATAGGCCGGTGCCTTTTCCCTGATGGCGAGATAGGTAAACCAGGCGGCCATGGTCCCCATGATGCACCAGGCGAGCTTTAAGGGGAGCCACAGGCCGCTGCCCGTGCCGAAGACGCCGCAGAATAGGGCGATGAAAGCGGGAAGCCCCGGCATGATTTGAGCACTGATCACGCCGTGCATGATCAAGGTGCCGGTGCGAAAAAGGGTGATCCCCGCCTTGAAGTAGCTTAAGTCGTCGCTTTTGAGACTGTAGGACGATCCCAAGTGGGAAAGCATCCACAGGCGCTCAAAAAAAAGCAACCATAAAATGATGAGCATCACCCAATAGTTGCGGAAAAAATCATTTCGTCGTTGAAATGCACCTTGCACAGGCCGCCCTCCTTTTTTTTACCATCTCTTAGATGTTCATCATACCACCTTTTGGTGAAGTATGGTAGAATAGGATAGTCATTTTTACTTTTGAATATGAAAGAGGCGATACGTACATGAAGCGTTATATTGGAACGACAACCCGAGGCATTCGACTCCCTATCGTAAAGAAGGGCGACAACTTAGTCGACATAGTTTTTGATTCGGTGAAAAATGCCATTGAATCGGAAGGCATCAAGACGAGAGACAAGGATATTATCTGCGTCACGGAATCCTTAGTGGCCAGAAGCCAAGGCAACTACGCCACGGTTGACGACATTGCCAAGGACGTGGCCGAATCCTTCGACGGTCCTTTCGGCGTCGTTTTTCCGATCTTATCTCGGAACCGCTTTTCCACCATTTTAAAGGGTTTGGCAAAAAGCGGCCGCAAGCTCCATATTTTGTTGAGCTTTCCTTCCGACGAGGTGGGCAACCACTTAATGGATGAAAACAAGCTCTACGGCACGGGAATCAATCCCTACCGCGACGTCATCACGGAAGCGGAATACCGGGAACACTTCGGGGAAGAGGTCAAGCACGAATTCACCGGCATCGACTATGTGAAGCTTTATAAAGAAATCGCTCCGAACAGCGAAATCTATTTCTCCAACGACCCCCGCACCATTCTCTCCTACACCAAGGACGTGCTGGTGGCAAGCATTCACACCCGCGAGCTCATTAAGCGGGAATTAAAGGATTCCGGCGCAAACAAGGTCTTAGGCTTGGACGATGTTCTGGCCAAGGAAAGCACCGAACACGGTTACAACGCCGACTACGGCGTCCTGGGCAGCAACATGGCCGGCCCGGAAACCATTAAGCTCTTCCCGAGAGACGGCCAAGTGTTCGTCGATACGCTGCAAAAGCGTTTAAACGACTACTTCGACAATCACTTCGAAGTGATGATCTACGGCGACGGCGCCTTTAAGGATCCCGTAGGAAAGATTTGGGAATTGGCAGACCCTGTTGTCTCCCCCGCCTACACCGACGGCCTGGAAGGCACGCCCAGCGAGCTGAAGATGAAGTATCTGGCCGATACGGAATTAAAGGACTTGAGCACGGAAGAAATGGAAGCGGCCATCGTGGATCGCATTCACGAAAAGGATGCTAACCTGGTAGGTAAGGACGAAACCTTAGGCACCACGCCCCGTCGTCTCACCGACCTTTTAGGCTCCCTCGCCGACTTAACCAGCGGCAGCGGCGACAAGGGAACGCCGGTAGTTATGATTCAAGGCTACTTCGACAACTACGCAAATGACTAATCGTCTATAATTTAAGCCCTGAAGGCAGCTCGTCTTCAGGGCTTTTTCTATGCTCAAATTTAAAAGGGATGGTAGCGCAGGGAAATGTCAAAGCGGCGCGACTTTTTCAGCACGGTGCGGGGCCGGGAGAAGGTGTCGTAGCTCCATTTGCCGTGGTATGCGCCCATGCCCGAAGGCCCGACGCCGCCGAAGGGCGCCTTGTTCGACGCCAGATGCAGAAGGGTGTCGTTGACACAGACGCCGCCGCTGTCGATGGAATGAATGGCGCGGCGAATAAAGGCCTCGTCTTCGGAAAAGAGATAGAGGGCCAGGGGCTTGTCTTTTTCCCTTAATTCGGAAAAAAGTTCTTCTTCCGACTCGTAGGCCATCACCGGCAACAGGGGCCCGAAGATTTCCTCATCGAGCAAGCGTCCCCGGGGATTTTCCACGACGCAGGGAAAGACGTGGAGGCTATGGTCGTAAAAAATCCGGGGATGCTTCGTGCGAATATCCCCTTCTTGTGCCAAAGCCTTCATGCGCTCGTAGCGTCCCCGATGGTTCATGCGCACGGTTTCGCCGATGAAGTAATCTTTCGTGGGAAAGGCTTCCTCGAAGGCATCCAGCAGCCCGTCGATCAGGGCTTCTTTTTGCGACGCGTGGACGTAGACCGTGTCCGGCGCCACGCAGGTCTGCCCGGCATTCATGGTCTTTCCGAAGGCGATGCGCTTCGCCGCCATGGGGATGTCGGCGGTCTCGTCGACGATGACCGGGCTCTTGCCTCCGAGCTCCAGGGTGACCGGAGCGGGATGCGCCGCCGCCTGTTTCATGACCGAGCGGCCCACGTCGCCGTTTCCCGTAAAAAATATTTTATCGAAGGGCTCGGCCAAGAGGGCTTTTGCCGCCTCTTCCTCGCCGAAAATGAAGGACACCAGGCCGTCCTCCAGCACGCTGTCGCAGAGGGCCTTGAGCACCTTCCCCGTTTCCGGGGCGTATTCCGAGGGCTTCACCACCACGGCATTGCCCGCGGCGACGGCCCCCACCACGGGGAGCAGGCTCAGCTGGAAGGGATAGTTCCACGGGCTGATGACGAGCACCGTGCCGTAGGGCTCCCTTCGGACGGCGAGGGTTCCCGGCAGTTGGGCCACTCCGGGAAGGGGCCGCGCGGTGCGGCCGTAGCTTCCCATGTGGCGAATCATGTGGCGGATCTCTTCTTTCGTCAGATAGATTTCCGTGAGAAAGGCTTCTCGGGAGGATTTATTTAAATCCGCCTTTAAGGCGGCGTCGATGGCTCCGCGAAAGGCGTCGATGCCCTTGAGGAGGGCGAAAAGTTGTTTCTTTCTGTATAAAAGGGGCCGGGTCTTTCCCGAGCGGTAAAAATCCCGTGCCGTGATGTATGCGTCGTGACTGTTCATTTTCTTCACCTCTTGTGTGATTCATACCCCTCTCCGTAAAAAAACCGCCGTGATGGCGGCGGCTTTTATTTCAGTTGTTCGTTCATTTTTTCAACCATACGCTTTTCCTTAAAGTAGATGGCGATCCAAATGATGAAGTAGATCGCGGCAAAGGAAAGGACGGAATAAAGGACCGAGGTCGGGTCTGTGAACCACTTTAGGTAAAATCCCACGAATACAAAGTAGACGAGGAGGATGAAAAAGTGCAGGCCATGCATGAGGTAAAATGCGCCTTTCTTGCTTTTACAAAATTCGCCGACCAAAAAGGGCACCCGCAGGTGCCGCAATATATATTGACTCTAAAATATCTTCTGGGAAGTAATTCTCAGTAGATATTTTAGAGTTGTCAAAATAATTTATATGCTATTTAGAGTATATCAAAAGGAGCTACTACAGATTTAAATAAATCCTGAAATAGCTCCTTTTGATCATTTGATTTTCATTATAAACCTACAAACTGGAGGATAAGGATAATTCTAATGATCTTGCACCACTTCTGCTGGTTGCATTCCTTATCTTTGCCCCATTGTCCTCCAGACAAACGTAACGATCTGTGCTCTAGTACAAACGTTTCTTGGGCCAAATAAGGATTCTGTTATCCCTTTCGTCACATTTTCCCTAACTGCCCACATTACAGCTTTAGAGTAATAAGCGTTTGTCGTCACATCATTAAACGGATTGCTTCCATTGACCTCCGGTGACTTTTGAACTCGCCAAATGAATGTCACTATTTCGGCGCGATTGCAATTTTTATTCGGACTAAATGTATCTTTGCTTGTACCAAAGCAGATACCTTTTTCTACTGCCCATGCAACTGCGTCGTAGTAATAACTATCTTTCGTAACGTCCTTAAACTTCTTAATAGACGTATTTGAAGCTGGACTACCTGAAGCTCTCCATAGGAGTGTTATAGCCTCAGCACGTGTACATACTTTGTTAGGTGAAAAGGTATTGGAGGACGTGCCCTTGGTAACGCCTTTATTGACTGCCCAAATGACCGCATTCTCATAGTAGGATCCAGACGGAACATCTGTGAAATGATTAACCATTCCACTAAATTCGTTCGTGGTGCTCCATGGTGAAGAACCAGACCCTCCATTTGTTCCATTTCCCGGGTTGATGGGGTTTCCTGGACCAACAGGATTATTATGCCCACCAGGTTTAACCGGTCCGCTTGGATTATCTGGATCCTTTGGCTCGACGATGCCTCCGGGATTGTCCGACCCGCCACCTACCTTGAACGTATTACTTACAACCACAGATCCGTTTTCGTTGCTATAAATGTAAATATGGTAAGAACCTTTTTCCAGTTTTCCCGTCGGGATTTTTTCTTTTATTTTTCCCTCGGCATTAGAGTCACCGCTTTTTAACGCAATAACCGAATCTTCTTTCTGAATAGAAATCAGATGATAGATCTTGTTCGGATCAAGGCCTGTCGAGGATACTGAAACTGTTCCGCTTGCTGCATCATAAGATGCATTTATTTCAGGCTGTGCTGCATGTGCCGGAACTACTAAAGTAAATGATAATAAAATCCCTGCCAATATAGATGATATTCTTTTACGTTTTTTATTCATAGATATCCCCCATTGACTACAGAGAGGCCGATCCAAAGATTCTACCACCTGCATTCGGTGTTTCGGCGGTCATTTTTGGTTGACGTTCTGTTAGCCATACAGTCACACGATTATCTTTGGCATAAGAAAGGTTCATTAAGCCGTTTTGGGGTACGGGCACTGCGTAAATGGAATTTACACCAGAGGGATTCGTAATTTGAACCAACAGATAATTACCATTTTGCATGTTTGAAACCTTAACCTGGGCCACCTTACCTAATCCTCCATTTCCTTGAGCGACAAGCTTAACGGTGGGTGTTTCTAATGACTCGCCATTTTTTACTCGTATATGAGAGCCGTCAACCAATGCTTCGGAGACTAATTTATTTTTGACCGCTTCGTTTTGGACTGTAATGACATAGTCGCCCGCCATTCGATAGAATGCATTTGCTCCAACCTTTGATAATACTGGTGATTCGATAACAATACTTCTTAGCTTATTACAATCTTTAAATGTGTTTTTACCAATAACATCCGTTTTTTCTGGAATGTGAATTTCTTCCAAAGAAGTACAGCCCTCAAAGACGCCGGTTAATTCATCTTCACCTTTTTGAACCAGATCGCCTAGTGCCTTCAAGCCACTTCCTAATTTAACACTTTTCAGCCCTGTGCATCCCTCAAAAGTTCCGCCCTTTAATTCTTCAATATCGTTACTAAGCTCAATCGAGGTGAGACCAGTACAATGAAAGAACGCTTTCTCGCCTATGTTGCTGATTTTCGTCAAATCAATGTCTTTCAGGGCACTGCAATTCCAAAATGCATTACCGCCGATTGATGTTACGGTGGCCGGTAAATTAACTCTTTCCAGTTTGGAGTCGCGAGCAAAGGTTCCTTCAGGTAATTTCGTCCATGAAGAACCTTCTTCAAAATTTACTTCACGCAGGCTATAGTTAAAGAACATCGTGCATTCCCCGATATCATTCACTGTCTTTGGTAAAGCAATTGTTTCAAGCGCGAAATTATCACTTAAGGCACCATTTCCTAGTTTTTTCAAATGGCTGCCAGGTTTATAAGTGATCGCTTTTAGCTTATGGCAACCGGTAATCGCATTAACCCCTATAGTCTCCACGCCTGCAGGAATTTCAAACATTGTCAACTCCGAAGCATTGTAGAGTGCATAATCTGATATGGTTTTTACCGTATCTGGTAAATGAAATTCCGTAACAAGGCTATTTTTCAAAGCATTTGATGCCACAGAGATAACATTATAGGATTTGTCTTCATTTTTTATAGTCGCAGGAATCGTAACAATACCTTTCGCTTTAATTTCATTGGACCCATCACCGATTTGAACAGTGCCATTCTCTCCGGAAGCCGGTTCTGTAAGAACTTTATAAAAGACACCATTCACGGTGAAAGAGCCGCCTGGTACAGGTGGGGCCGGTTCCTTTACCTTAACTTGCGCTTCATTAATGCCACTAGCCACAACCATATTTTTTATAGCATCGTTAGTAACAGTCACAACCAAATCGGGTGATGTTACAGAGATTGCACCTTTTGCCATAGAATTCATTTGTGTTGCCAAAATCTCAATGGAAGAAAGGCCGGGGCATTTACCAACGGCGGAGTTTTCAATATTTTGTACAGATGCAGGGATTTGTAAAGTGCTTAAGCTTTCACAATCCCATATTAAATATGTGACCATTGTTTTTAAGCCGGAAGGAAGTTTCAATGTTTCCAGATAAGGGCATTTGTAAAAACTGAATCGTTCAATTGATGTTACAGAATCGGCAATTGTAATGCTTTCCACTTTCGATTGCTTGAATGCAAAAGATTCAATGTTTTCTACGCCTTTTCCAATAACAATTTCTTTCAATTTAGACGATGTCCCTAGAAACGCATAAACCGAAATTTTTTTCACGCCCGCCGGTGTTGTGTAACTAGAGCCTTTTTTATTGGCCGGATATTGCAATAATGATGTCCCATCTTTATTAAATAAGACCCCATCCACAGACTTAAACATGGGGTTATTGTTCGCAACAGTAATTTCTGTTAAACCATTACAACCTTCTAAAGGGCACCGGCCAACTTTATTTAGAGAAGCAGGATAATGAAAACTAGTGATCGCAGTAGAGTGGAAGGCATTCTCTCCCAAACTATTTAATTGATTGTTTTTTGTCAAGCCAATGCTTTTTAGTGCCGTGCAACTATCGAATGCTTTGTCTTCAATAATCTCCAAGGTGTCAGGCAGTTGAATGCTCTTTAAACTATTGCACCATTGAAATGCGATTCTACCAACTGTTTTTAGCCTACTCCCCACGGGGATCACGACTTCTCGAAGTGCCTCATCACACCAAAAAGCCTGTTCTTTTATCGTTGTAAGGCTTGCAGGCAAACTCGCCTTTTGTAAATCGCTGCAACTGTTAAAAGCCATTACGCCAATTTCTGTTATGCCATCCGGAAGATCAATCGTTCTTAGACCGCTATTGGAAAAAGCATCTTTTGGAATGACCTTTAACTTAGGAGACAGGGTTAAGCCCATCAATTTGTCGGCCATGCAAAATGAGGCTTCACCTATTTGTTCTACGGTAGAAGGCATGGCAAAAGATGTTAATTGCGCTCCGCGGAATGCATTTTCCCCTATGGTTTTAATTCCTTCCGGTAAAGTCACCGAAGTAAGTTTGGAATTTCTAAATGCATTGGGAGCAACGGATACGACAGTATAATTCTTTCCATCTCTGTCGACATTAGCCGGAATTGAAAGGCTTCCATTAGCATCGGTTGCTAATGTTTCTCCATTCCCAATTTGGACTGTTCCTTTTTGATCGTTATTCGGCTCAGATAACACCTTGTACATCACACCATTTACTATAAATGTTGGCTCGGTAGTTGGTGCTGATAGCGTAATGTTATCGTCAGCAATGCCAGAAGATTTCAACAGCGTTCTAGTTTTTTCAGAAGCAACCACAAACTTAAGATCACTACACCCATAAAAGGCATTCCTTCCAATGGAATGCAACGAGGTTGGGATGGTCAATGTTTCAAGCCTAGAACAATTCCAAAAAGCCAAGTCTCCTATTGATTCCAAGCTATTACCCAGGTCCAGTGACGTCAAGCCCGTAGATTTGGAAAAGGCATAGTTTCCAAGGACTTTAACTCCTTCCGGTAATTTCACACTTTGAATACTGCTATTGTTCGCGAATGCATAATCCCCTATGTTTTTTACTGAAGCCGGGACAGTAAAGTCTGTGTCTTTTTTCCCTTCAGGATACTTTACAACTGTCGTTTTATCCGCTGAGTACACCACTCCATTTTCACTGGCATAGAGTGTATTCCCTTGAGTAACAGATATATTCTTTAAGCTAGGACAATTGTTGAATACATTCTTTCCCATTGCAGTTAAACTGGCCGGTAGAGTTATAGATGGCAACTGCTTATTATATGAGAAAACTTCGTCTCCGAGGGAAGTGACCCCTTCAGGTATGACTACAGAAGTTAATTGACTACACTTCGTAAAAGCTGACGTACCAATCGTCTTTACTGAAGCAGGTATAATGATAGATTTAATAGATGTAGTGTCAAATGCCTTGTCTCCAATAGTTTGTAACTGACTATTTTCTGCAAATTTGACTTCGCTTAGTGATGTTAAATCTGAAAAAGCAGATTTGCCGATGGAAGTCACTGAAGCAGGAATTGTCACGCTACCTAAGCTATTTTCCTCTGTACTATTATCAAAGGCTTTGTCTCCAATAGCTACTACTTTAAAAGTTTCGTTTTTATCATTGGTAACAGTTTCTGGTATTTCAAGACTCTTTTTATTAATAGTCATAGAAAATTTTCCATTACCAACTTGGACGGCCCCAGGAGTGTCCTCTGTTTTATCTTTTATGACTTTGTATGTTATTCCATCTTTTTCAAATGTGTCTTTCTCCCCAACTGCAAAAGTTGCGGATCCCATAGATGTAAATATAAGTAACAAGGATATTATAAATGACGCTATGCGTTGAAATAGTCTGCCTCTCATGTCTGTCCTCCTTTTTATGAATAATCAGCCTTGGCGCTTATGCGAATTGCTGCCCATGAAACTAGCAAAATATAAGCTAAATTTCTAAGTGCCTTTCATGTCATTTCCTCCGATCTAATACCTGGTAAGTGACGCCAATAGTAGTGGCCTTAAATCAGACCCTTTTGCTACGATTAGCTTCTTGATAGATATTATCATAAACGGTATTCTATGTAAACTTTTTCCCGAAGATTGCCTCATGCTAGATTTGCACTTGACTTGGCTTGACAATTCAAGCCATAAAAAAGAGACAAACCTCGAGTTTTTATCGAGGTTTGTCTGCAGTCTGACCGCCGTCATGGCGGCGGCTTTATTTCAGTTGTCGATTCATTTTTTCAACCATACGCTTTTCCTTAAAGTAGATAGCGATCCAAATGATGAAGTAGATTGCGGCAAAGGAAAGGACGGAATAAAGGACCGAGGTCGGGTCTGTGAACCACTTTAGGTAAAATCCCACGAAGACAAAGTAGACGAGAAGGATGAAAAAGTGCAGGCCGTGCATGAGGTAGAATGCGCCTTTCTTGCTTTTACAAAATTCGCCGCACAGATAAGAGACGAGGCCGAAGCCGCCGTAGCAGAGGCACTGAATAATTTTCGCATAACCGGGAGCCACGGAATCGACAAATTCCGACACGCCGACGATGTTCATGCCCAGTCTGATGGAGATAAAGGCTTCGATAAGGACGCCGATGCCCACGCCGAACAGAAAAGAGACGATTGCATTTCTTAAGGTTTTCATAAGACACCTCCTAAAGTCCCAGGGCTTCTTTAAAGGCCCGCAGGTTTCGCCGAGATACGTAGACCACGTCGCCGTTTTTCATTTCCACGGCAATGGTTCCCGTAAAGCTTAAATCCAGTTTCTTCACGTAATCTAAATTAATGATGTCGAAGCGGGATATGCGCAAAAAGCGATGGGCCCTGAGGCGCTCTTCGCAAGAGGCAAGGCTCAACCTCAGGCGATAATTTTCGCTCCCCGCCACGGCGTAAACCGATTTGTCTTGGGCATAGATTCTGACGATGGCGTCGTAGTCCAGGAGAAAGACCTCATCGTCCTTCAGCCCCACCAGCTTTTCGATGGCCGCCGTATTTAATGCTTCTCGTATTTTTTCCACTTCTTCCGTCATGGTACGGGTGTAAATTTTCACCGACGGCTGCTCGTAGGCGTCGTCCAAAATGATTTCGACCTTCATATCGCACCTCCTGAGTTTATAGTAATGGATGGGGCGGATTTTTTCCGCTGTTTTTCGACAAGCGGTTCTTTTTTCCTCCCCGGCGGTACAAAAAAGGGCACCCGCAGGTGCCGCAATTTATATTTCCATTAAGCCGTTGGCCACGAAGAGCCGGGTAATGCCGAGAACTTTTTCCGCATCGATGACGATGCACCCCCCATCCACCTCGGTGTAGTAGGGATAGTAGATGGCGACGCCCCGATCCTCGCATTTTTTGTAGACGATGGCATCCTTCTTCGGCAGGCCCTTTGACACGGTGGCGCTCATCACATCGGCGACACCGCAACAGGCCATGGTCGGCGGATCTACGGAGAGGGTCGTGAGATTTTTCTTTTTGACATACGCCATGGCGGCGTCGGTTAAGCGAGCACTGGTTGCTTTCATTCCGTTCCTTTCTTTTTACGCAATTTTTTTCTTGAAAAATTTAATGGCCACGATCTTTTTAATGTCCTTTACTTCCTTAAGGCCCAAGAGGTCCAAGATGAAGAAGTACAGGACGGAAGAAAGGGCGACGGTAATCGTAAAGTGGATCAGCTTCACGGCGTTGCCTACATTGCCCATAAGGCCGATGCCGCCGAAATAGAAGTAGTAGGCAAAGGCCCCCATGATCAGGGAGGCGATGACGGTTTTTACGGTGATCTTCACATAGCTCTTCATGCCGATGTGGCCGATTTTCTTTCTGAGCATGGTGAAGGAGAACCAGGTCACCACGGTTTGGGCGATGGACACGGAAAGGGCGAGGCCGTTGATGCCCATGGTCCGTACCAAAACCAAGTTGCAGCCCACGTTAAAGAGCACGTTCACCACGCCGAGATAGAAGGGCGTCTTCGTGTCTTCCAAACTATAGAAGACCCGGTTCTGCACATTGTTCACGGAAATGGACACGAGGGCCAGGGTATAGAAGCGGAGGCATATGGCCGTGGCGTCGGCGTCGGCTTGGGTAAAGACGCCACGCATAAAGGCGAGCTCCACAATGGGCTGAGCCAAAACGATGAGCCCGGCCATGGCGGGAATGGTGATGAGAAGGACCGATCGCACGGAGCCGTTCATGATCCGCTTGCCCTTTTCCATTTCGCCCTCGTCGAAGGCCTTGCTCATGGCGGGATAGATAACCGATGTAATGGCGGTAATAAAGATTCCGATGACCAGGACATTGAGCTTGTTGGCATAGTCCAAACGGCTCATGGAGCCGGAGACCAGACCCGATGCCAATGCCCGGTTGACCAAGGTGTTAATATTGTTGACGCTGACCGTAATAATGGCGGGAATGGCCAAGAGCAGGGTCTGCCTCGTGTGCTCGTCCTTTAAATCCAGCACGGGCTGGAAGCGGTAGCCCACCCGATGGGAGCCGTACCACACGCAGAGGTATTCCGCTACCACGGCGAGCACGGAGACGATGGTGAGGCCGTAGATGCCGAATTTCGTGGAGAAAATCATGAGGTAAGCTAAGTAAACCAGATTCAACCAAATAGGCACCGACGCCGCTATGCCGAAGCGGTTGTGAAAATGCAAATAGCCGGTGAAAATCCCCTCGTAGGCGGAAAAGACGATGACGGGCATGCCCAATTGAATGAGCTGAACCGTCAGGGCTTTCGTCCGCGGATCGAAACGCGGGCCCACGAGCATGGTCAACAATGGCGCTCCGACGATGCCCAAGACCATGATTAACAGAGTGAGCAGGCTTACGATGATAAATATATTGTTGGTAAATTTATGCTTGCCCTTTTCCCCGTATCTGGAATAGACCGACTGCAAGCTTGGGATAAATACGGTACTGATCCCCATGACGATGTACATACTCACCGTCGATGTAGCCGATTGGGCGGCGACGAATGCGTCTTTTTCAAAACCCGCCCCGAATATGGCGGCCACCATGGACTCACGGACGAAGCCCATCATTTTTCCGATAAGGGAAAATAAAATAATGAGCACCGTGGACTTGGCGATGGATGTCTTCTTCATACTGCCTCCTTACTAAAGCTACATTATACCAAATGAACGGGCGAGGAACTCAAAATTTTGCCAAAGATCTGTGGTAAAATGGGACAAAAGGAGCGAAAAAATGAAAAAATGGATCCTATGCGCCTTTCTTCTCTTGATTGTCACGGCAGCGGGACTGAAAATTTACGCCGCGAAAACCGAGGCGGAGCTGACCCGCCAGGTCAAGCAGGAGGAAGCTCTGCGCGATAAAAAGCGGGAGGAACGACGCAAAAAAGAAGCGGCGAAGAAAAAAGCGCGCTCGGAAATAAAAAAAGAGGCCCCTGCCCCGGCAAAAGCACCCGCCGAGGAAACGCCAAAGGCCAATGTTCCCCCCGGCGACGGGCCCCTTATCGCCATCGACGCCGGCCACCAGGCACAGGGCAATTCGGAGCAGGAAACCATCGCCCCCTCCTCCGGAAAAACCAAGGCGAAGGTGGCGGACGGCACCTGCGGCGTGGCCACGGGCATCCCCGAATACGAATTTACTCTGAATTTCAGCCAATGCTTAAAGAAAAAATTTGAATCGGCGGGCTACCGGGTATTTATGATCAGGGAGAGCAACGACGTGAATATTTCCAACCAACAGCGGGCGGCCATGGCCAACGCCTCCGGCGCCCGAGTGTATTTGAGGATTCACGCCAACGGCGGCCCAGCCTCGGCAAAGGGCATCGAGACCTACTACCCGTCGAAAAATAATCCCGACGTGGGTCATCTGTCCGATCCCTCCCGTCAATTGTCTGAGCTCATTTTAAGTGAAATGTGCGCCTCCACGGGTGCCAAGGGCCGAGGCGCCATGGCCCGCGACGACCTGACCGGTACCAACTTCGCCCAAATACCCACGAGCCTCATCGAGTGCGGCTACATGTCCAACACGGAAGAGGACAAAAATCTGAACGACCCGAGCTACCAAGACGCCATGGCCCTGGGCATCCTCCGCGCCTTGGATCGCTATTTCCAACGATAAGGAGCAGCTATGTTTACCATTCACAATTTTACCGACAACGACGACATTCGCATCGTAGAAGAAAAGGGACCCTTCCAGGTATTGGAATACAAGCGGGACCTTTCCGTACGCAGGGAAGAGGCCATGGCGGCCTACTTCGCCTCTCAAATGAACGTAAGAAAGCGCCAGGTGTACTGCGACCTTTCCAAGGGCGATGTCACCGTTCAGCCCGGCGCCATGCAATGGACGGCAGGCGACGTTCGCGCCACCACGGGCATTAAGGGAGCCAAGGACTTTTTCGGAAAAGCCGTCAAGGGCAGCCTCTCCGGCGAAAGCACCATTAAGCCCGAATACACCGGCACGGGCAGACTGTGCCTCGAGCCCACGGACGTCTACATCCTTTTGGAAGACCTGGCCGATTGGAAGGGCGCCATTATTTTAAAGGACGGCCTCTTTATGGCCTGCGACGGAAGGCTCGAGCAAAAAATCGTCGCCCGCACCAATGTCTCCTCCGCCTTCGGGGGCATGGGCCTCTTTAACCTAAGCTTAAAAGGCGACGGCGTCGTCTGCCTCGAATCTCCTGTGCCCCGGGAAGAGCTCATCGTCGTGGACCTCGTCGACGACGTGCTGAAAATCGACGGCAACCTGGCCCTGGCCTGGTCCAACAGCCTGGAATTTACCGTGGAGCGAAGCGGCAAAAGCTTAATCGGCTCCGCCGCCAGCGGCGAAGGCCTGGTCAACGCCTACCGCGGCACGGGCCGGGTGATTATGACTCCGGTCATCGATGTGCATCGGCAGCTGCAAAACGCCGTGAAGAATGATTAAGTAGACGAGCGTGCTCGCCATTTAAAAAGCCTCCGAAGCAGATCGGAGGCTTCTTTTTATTTGTAAATCAGATACTGCGTGCGCTGGGCCTTAAAGGCGTTCACATCATTTTCATAGGCCTTCACGATTCTTTCAGGGGATGCCCCTGCGCGGAAGAGGTTCGCCATTTGCTCCGAGCCCTGAACCAGATAGAACATGTGGTAGGGCCGTTTGCAGGCGGGAACGGTAATGGGCCGCATTTGATTGGCTACGGCCAGGGTGTAGACCCCGGTGCGTGCCGGATTAAAGCGGTGCCAGTCCGTGACCTTCAGGCGCACGCCGCCGCGGGAGCCCTTCGGCGCGGGGATGAAGGTGACGCCGGGGAGGTTCGCTGCGTTGAGCCGGCGGGCGTATTCGGCGGAATCTAAATTTTTGCCGCCGACCCAGCGGAAGTATTCGCTTTGGCCGATGCCGGTTCCTTCGCCGCTTCCCGTGGCCATGTATAAAAAGGCGCTTTCCAGATTGGGAATATTGGGGCTTGTTTGAGCGAAGGGCAGGCCCGTGTCTTGCCAGACCATGCTCCGGGTCCAATTTTTCATGGGAACCACGGTGAGATCGGCGCCGATTTCTCGATTGAAGAATTGCCCCAGCTCCCCGGCGGTCATGCCGTGGGCCATGGGAATTTTGTCGATGCCCACAAAGGATTTAAAGCGGGTTTCACGCAAGAAGCCTTCCACGATTTCTCCGCCCAGGGGATTGGGCCGGTCCAGGACGACGATGGGAATATTGTTTTCCTTCGCCGCCAGCATGGCGTTTTGCAGGGTGGAGATGTAGGTGTAGGTTCTCGAGCCGATGTCCTGCATGTCGTAGACCAAGACGTCCACGCCCTTGAGCATATCGCGAGAGGGCTTTCTGGTCGGGCCGTAGAGGCTGTAGACGGGCAGGTTCATCTTCTTATCGAAGTAGCTGGCCACATAGGCGCCGGCGGTTTGCTTGCCGTCGAGGCCGTGTTCCGGGCTGTAGAGGGCCACCAGCTTTGCATTGGAATAGGCCTTGATTTTTTCCGCCACGGGCACGCCATTGGCGTCTACTCCCGTTTGATTGGTAATGAGGCCCACCCGCTTGTTGTCGATTAGGCCCTTGTATTCCGTGAGGAGCCGCTCGTTTCCTAAAATCACGCGACCCGTGGGCGCTTGGGGAGCGGGCGCCGGTGCGTGTTTTCTGTCGGCGCTTGTGGTGATCACCGCCAGGTTTTTTCCCTCGTCGTAGCTCACGTCGAAGCCTAAAACGGCGCCGACGCTTCTGAGACGGAAGTAGTTGAAGCCCCGAATGTTGTAGGCATTTTCCACGACGTCCGCCGGGTTTTCTCCCAGGACCTTCAGTCGCATGGGCTGAAGGACGGCGCGCTCCTTGGCGGCCCCCGATTGATCGCCGGGGAAGCTTTTATAGGTCTTGGTGCGGTCGACGACGATCTCTTTGTTGTCGCCCTTGAGATCGAAGTCCACCTTGCCTTTTAAAATCTGTGCCAGATCTCTGAGCCGGTAATAATTGTACCCGCCGATATTGTAGCCGCGCAGATCCGTCATTTGGCCGTCGACGACGAGGGCCTGGGGACTCCTTACGGCGCGGACCCTTTGAGCATGAGCAGGGACCGGCGCAAGAAGGCCACACAGGATAAGTATAAAAACGCTGAGTTTAAAAAATTTCTTCATGTCCTCTCCTTTCTCCCTCTATTATAATTCATAGGCGAAAATTTTCCCAAGTCCCTTCGGAATGACTCGGATTTGACATATTCAGGCGCAAAAAAGCCTCCGCCTTTGGGGACAGATGCGGAGGCTTTGATTCGATTATTCCTTCGGCGCAGTTTCGAGCTTTTTCTTGCCGCGAATTTCTTTCACATCGTCGGATTCGTTGAGCAGTTTTTCCACATTGGCCATGGCCTTTAGGATAAAGCGCAGGTCGCCGTCGCTTAAGTACTCGCCCACTTTTTCAAAATAGGGCGCGACGACGACGCGAAATTCTTCCACATACTCCTTGCCCATTTCCGTCAGGTAAATATTCACGATGCGGCTGTCCGTTTCCGAGCGCTGTCGATAGACGAAGCCCTTTTCTTCCAGCAAGGTGCAGATCTTCGATATATTTCCGTGATCCCGATGAAGGGATCCGGCGATGGAGCGGATGGACGTGTCTTCCAGAGAATCCACCTGTCCCATGACGAGGACCTGTAATTGGGTCAGCTTGTAGGTCTTTGAAAAATATTCCATTAAGGCATTTTTCGTCTCATTGGCTTCTTTCACTAAACGCCAGTAGGCCCACATAAATTCTCTGGATTCCATAACTTCCCCCCTTGCATCGAATATGTAAATTTACGGGATTCACCGTGATAAAAAATATTATTGAAATTATATCACAGAGAAGCCTCGCTTATTGCATATTTTATTTTTTATTTTACTTATATTTTTCCCCTTTTCACACCTTTTAAACAAAAAAAGAGCCGCGAGGTGCGGCTCGATTAAGCTCTTACTTTTCCAAAATATTTTTCAAGGTGTACCAGGGAAGCACGGCGCATTTCACCCGGGCGGGGAGTTTGGAAACGCCTTCGAATGCCATGGCATCTTCCAGTGCGTCTTCTTCCTCCTCGGTGAGGGAGACGCCTTTGATCATGCCGATAAAGGTGTCGGCCAGATGCACAGCTTCTTCCCGGCTCTTGCCCCGTACCGTGTCGATCATGATAGAGGTGGAGGCCTGTGAAATGGCGCAGCCTTCGCCGGTGTAGGACAGGTCCTTCAGCGTGTCGCCGTCCATTTTAATCTGCAGGGTGATTTCGTCGCCGCAGCTCGGATTGTGGCCCAGCTCTTTATAGTCCGGATTATCCAAATCCCCTTTGTTGTGTTCCGAGCGGGATTCTTCCATAATCAGCGTGGTGTAAATATCATCGAGTGCCAAGGCCCATCAACCTCCTTACTTCGTTCAGGTTCTTTATAAAGTAGTCCACCTCTTCAATGGTGTTGTAGACGGCAAAGCTTGCCCGGCAGGAGAAGTGGATGCCGAAGCTTCTGTGCAGGGGTTGGGCGCAGTGGTGACCGCTGCGAATGGCGATGCCCTTGGAATCCAGTATGGATGCCACGTCGTGGGGGTGGACGTCGTTGAAATTAAAGGTAATGAGTCCGCCTCTGGGATTGGTGGGGCGGGAGAGAATGGTAATGTCGTCCATTTGGCTCATGGCGTCGTAGGCGTAGTCCACGAGGTAGCTTTCGTATTCGTGGATCTTGTCCAGGCCGATGGCGTTTAAATAGTCGATGGCCACGGGCAAACTGGATGCGGCGCCCACGTCTTGGGTGCCCGCTTCGAAGCGCCCGGGGGCGTCGAGGAAGGTGGAGCGGTCTTCGTAGACGTACTCGATCATGTCGCCGCCGTACATATAGGGCTTCATGGCGTTTAAATTGTCGAGCTTGCCGTAGAGGACGCCGGCCCCCATGGCGGCAAACATTTTGTGGCCGCTGAAGACGTAGAAGTCACAGTCCAGATCCTTTACATCCACGGGCATGTGGGGTGCGGCTTGGGCGCCGTCCACCACGGCCTTGGCCTCGGGACTGACCTTTCTCAAATAGGCGATCATGCTCTTCACATCGGGCATGGTTCCCAAAACATTGGAGGATTGGGTAATGGCCAAGAGCTTGGTCTTTGCCGTAATCTTTTCTTCGATTTCTTTTTTCGGAATCTCTTTGTTTTCGTCGATGTAGAGATAGACCAGCTTCGCGCCGGTTTTTTCCGCCACGTACTGCCAGGTCACTAAATTGGCGTGGTGCTCCATTATGGACAGGACGATTTCGTCCCCGGCCTTTAGGTTTTCAAGACCCCAACAGTAGGCGAGAAGGTTTAGGCCTTCCGTGGCGTTTCGCGTAAAGATGATTTCGTTCACGCTGCTTGCGCCGATAAAATCCTTCAACGCCGCACGGGCCCCTTCGTAGACCTCCGTGGCCGCCATGGACAGGCGGTGGGCGCCACGGTGGGGCCCGCCGTTTTCATAGCTGTAGTAGCGGTTCATGGCCTCGATCACTTGTCTCGGCTTTTGCGTCGTGGCCGCCGAGTCCAAATAAACCAGGGGCTTGTCCTCGGTGGACAGTTCCAAATAGGGAAAGTCTTTTCGTATTTCTTTTATTTCGCTACCTTGTAACATGATCTCGCCTCCCCATAATCCGTTCCAGTTCCTCGTAAATAGCCTTGCGTTCCTCTTCGTAAACGACCCCGTCGATGACCGGCGCAAATTTCGCATCGATAATCATGCGTTCCGCCGTTTGGGCGTCGAAACCCCGGGTGAGGAAGTAGTAGAGCATGTCCTGATCCAACCTGCCGGCACTGGCGGCGTGATTGCCTTCCACGTCGTCTTCGTGGCTCAAGAGAGCGGGTACGGAAATGCTCCGTGCCGTGGAGTCCAGTAGAATGGCAAATTCCTCTTCGTTGCCCCGGCTGTGCTTGGAGCCTTCCAAAAAGTCGATGCGGCTCTTAAAGACCTTGTAGCTGTCTTCCATTAAGGCGCCGTCGACGATTAAATTACTGGTGGTGTCTTTGCCTTCGTGGATCATGTCGTAGATGAAGTCGTAGGCCTGACCCTTTTTGCCGAGGTAAATAGACTGAATGTTTCCCAGAGCGCTTTCGCCCTTGAGGAAGCATTTTACATTGCTGGTTTCGTTGCCGTCGCCTAAGTGGAAGATATAGGCGTCGAGCTTGGCGCCTTCTTCCAAAATGGCGGCCACGGACAGGTAGTTGTCCACTTCCGCCTGATCCACATTGACGAAGTAGAGGCGGGCGACGCCGTTTTTCTTCACGTGGATGCGGCTCATAAAGGAGCGATAGCCGCCGGTCTTCTTGCTTCTGAAGCAGCCGGTCATGTGGCCCCCTTCTTCCACGGTAAGGTCTATGGTAATGACCTCATCCTCGTCGCCGACCACGCTTTCGATGCCCAAATCTACCTTGCCTTCGGCGGTAAGGTTGCGGTAAAGGGTGGCGTGGTTGTCGTGGAGCTGAATCATTTCCGGGCTGATGCCGTAAATGTAGCTGTCGAATACGGGATGGCCTTCGGCCTTTTCTTTCCCGGCGGATTCTCTCGCCGCCACGTCGGTTTCGTTGACTTTTAAATAGCCGTAAGTTTTATATTCTAAGGTGTTTCCCTTGTGTGCCTTCATTAGCCAATGCTCCCTTCTAATTCCAAGGAGATGAGATTGTTCATCTCGACGGCGTATTCCAGGGGCAGTTCCTTGGCAATGGGATCGGCAAAGCCCCGGACCACCGTGGCCCGCGCCTCTTCCTCGGGAATGCCTCGGGTCATGAGATAGAAGATGACCTCGTCGGAAATGCGGCCGATTTTTGCCTCGTGTCCGAAGTCCACGTCCCGGTTGTGAATGTCGATGGCGGGAATCGTGTCTTGACGACTCAAATCATCGAGCATAAGGGATTCGCAGGAGACGGTGGATTTCGTGTGCTTGGCATCGTCCGTGACTTTCACCAGTCCGCGATAGACGCCGATGCCGCCGCCTTTTGAAATGGATTTCGATTGAATGGAGCTTTTGGTGTCGTTAGCGGCGTGAATGACCTGGGCGCCGGTGTCGATGTTTTGACCGGCCCCGGCAAAGCTGATGCCGGTGTATTCGTTTTGGGCGCCGTCGCCTGCTAAGACGCTCATGGGATAGAGCATGCTCACCTTGGAGCCAAAGGAGCCGGAGACCCATTGGATCTTGCCGTTTTTGCCCACGATGGCCCGCTTGGTGTTTAGATTGTACATATTTCTCGACCAGTTTTCGATGGTGGAGTAGCGCAGGGTGGCGTCGTCTTTAATGAAAAGCTCCACCGCCCCGGCGTGCAGGTTGAGGGCGTTGTATTTCGGCGCGGAGCAGCCTTCGATAAAGTGGCACTTGGCGCCTTTTTCGATAATGATCAAGGTGTGCTCGAATTGTCCGGCTCCCGGCGCATTTAGGCGGAAGTAGGACTGCAGGGGCACGTCCACGTCCACGCCTTCGGGCACGTAGACGAAGCTGCCGCCGCTCCATACGGCGTAGTGCAGGGCGGCGTATTTGTGCAAATTGGGATTGATGCACTTGCCGAAGTATTCCTTCACGATGTCTTCGTATTCGTGAAGGCCCGTTTCAAAGTCGGTATAGATAACCCCTTGATCCAAGAGGTGTTGTTGAATGCTGTGGTAGACCACTTCCGAGTCGTATTGCGCGCCGACGCCTGAGAGCATGGCTTCTTTTTCCGCCTCGGGAATACCCAGCTTGTCGAAGGTGCTGCGGATCTCTTCGGGGACGTCGTCCCAGTCGGCGGCCAAATCCGCGTCGGGGCGAATATAGGTTATGACCTTGTCCATATCCACTTCCGACAGATCCGGTCCCCAAGAGGGGTTTTCTTTTTCGTTAAAAATCTTTAAGGCTTCCAGACGCTTTTCAAGCATCCATTCCGGTTCGTTCTTTTCGGCGGAAATTTGACGTACGATGGATTCGTTTAAGCCTTGTTCCGTCTTTCTTCGATAGGTGAAGGGATTTTTTTCGTCGTAAATCCCCCGGTCCATGTCTTGAATTTCTGTCTTCTTACGCATCTTGCTCATCCTTTATCCAGCCGAAGCCTTCGCCTTCGATGCGGTCGATCAGCTCGTCGCCGCCTTCGGTGACGATCTTGCCGTCGTGAATGACGTGAACGAAATCCGGGTGGATTTCCTTTAAAATTTCCCGGTGGTGCGTAATAATAATGGCGGATTTTTCGCCGTCCAAATATTCCTTCAAGCCGCGGCTCACGGTGGCGACGGCATCCACGTCGAGACCGGAGTCCGTTTCGTCTAAAATGGCGAGCTTGGGATTCAGCATTAAGAGCTGCAGGATTTCCGTCTTTTTACGTTCCCCGCCGGAAAAGCCCACGTTTAAATAGCGGCCGGCGTATTCCTGTTTCATGTCCAGAAGATCCATTTCCTTTGCCAGGGCCTTTTTAAATTTCATAATGGAAGTCTTTTCGCCGCGAGCCAAAAGGGATTGGCGAATAAAGTTTTCCACGCTGATCCCCGGAATTTCGTAGGGGGTTTGGAAGCTTAAATACAGACCGCGACGGGCGCGCTTGTCCGTGGATTCGTCGGTGACGTCTTCCCCTTCAAAGAAAATCTTGCCCTCGGTCATGGTGTAGGCGGGATTCGCCATAATCACATTGGCCAAGGTGGACTTCCCGCTGCCGTTGGGGCCCATGATAACGTGGACTTCGCCCTTGTTGACCTCGAGGTTCATGCCCTTTAAAATTTCTTTTTCACCTGCGGAGGCGCGGACGCCTTCCACTTTCAATAATGCATTCATCTATTACAACATCCTCCTA
Source organism: Aedoeadaptatus urinae (assembly GCF_900155585.1). GTDB lineage: Bacteria > Bacillota > Clostridia > Tissierellales > Peptoniphilaceae > Aedoeadaptatus > Aedoeadaptatus urinae. The sequence continues at coordinate 201,651 of NZ_LT707416.1, forward strand.
TATCCTATTGATTCTGTATGATATCCTTCCTAACTATAACACGGTTAAGAAATCCCGTCAATATAGACCTTTTCAGCCTTTTTGTTATAATAGGTTCATGTGTATTTCGAAGAAAATTTTAAATTGGTACGCCCCCGAGGATCGGGGACTGCCTTGGCGAAAAACTGCGGACCCTTACGCCATTTGGGTGTCTGAAATGATGCTTCAGCAAACTCAGGCGGCGACGGTGATTCCATATTACGAGCGCTTTATGGCGAGCTTTCCCACGGCGGAGGCCCTGGCGCAGGCATCGGAGGAGGCCCTTTTAAAGCATTGGCAAGGCCTGGACTATTATCGCCGGGCGAAGCATTTAAAGCAGGCGGCGGAAATCGTGGCCCGGGAAGGCATGCCCGGGGACTTCGAGGGCTTAAAGGCCCTTCCGGGCATCGGCGATTACACGGCGGCGGCCATTGCATCCATCGCCTATAAGGAGCCGGTGGCGGCGGTGGACGGAAACCTGCTGCGCATTTACAGCCGCCTCTATAGGATCGACGAGAGCATCGACAAGGCGGCGGGGAAGCGGCGGATTTTCGAGCTGGCCAATAAGGATATTTCCGCGGAGCGGCCCGGAGATTTTAATCAGGCCATGATGGATCTGGGCAACAAAATCTGCACCCCCACATCCCCCGCCTGTGACCGCTGTCCGCTTCGGGGTGATTGCGCGGCCTATGAGGCAAATTGCGCCGAGGACTACCCGAAGCGCACGCCGAAGAAAAAACAGAGGGAAGAGGATCTGACTCTGCTTCTGGTGGATCTCGGCGGTCGCTATTTAATCGAGAAGCGGCCGAGGGGACTTTTGGCATCCATGTGGGGCTTTCCCATGGTGAAGGGCCATATAAAAGAGGAGGATGTGCTGAAGGTGCTGGCGGAGGAAAATTTCGCCGCCCCCTCCGCCGAGAGGGTGGCCGCCTATCGCCACGTCTTCAGCCACAGAATTTGGAATGTGTGGGTTTATTACGCAAGGGTCGACGCCCTGTTTGCCGCGGAGGACGAACGCATTTGGGCTACGGCAGAGGAGCTGAAAGGCCTTTATGCCGTACCGTCGGCTTTTTCGCCGGCACTGGAGGTAATTTATGGAATGGATTGAAGCCTACGAACCGAAAAATAAAGAGGAGGCCGAGGACAGGGAGCATTTGCTGCAGCTGAACCCCGCCCTTATCGCCGCGGACCGAGGCGCGCCCTACCACTACACCACCTCGTCCATGGTCATGGATTTCGACGCCGACAAGCTTTTAATGATCTACCATCCGATTTACAAATCCTTCTCCTGGCCCGGGGGCCACGTGGAGGACGGGGAGGCGCTCTTTTACTCCGCCCTGCGGGAGCTTTACGAGGAGACGAGCATACGCTATGTCAAGCCTTTAAGTGAGAAGCCCCTGGCCATGGAGCTTATGCCCGTTGCGGCCCACGAGCGCAAGGGAGAGGCCGTGGACAGCCACTTCCACATTAATTTCTGCTACGGCTTTTTGGGCCACGAGGACGACACGCTGTTTGAAGCTAATGAAAATCGCAAATGGGTGCCGATAAGTGAGCTGGACACCTTCGTCTCCGAGGCCCATATGCTGCCCATTTACGAAAATTTGATCGAACGAATGAGGGCGCTCTATGAAAAATAAAGCTTGGTCCGAATCTCTGCTCTTCGCCACCTTTCTCACCTTGGCCGGGGGCCTGCAGGACGGCTATTCCTACGCCCTCAGGGGCAAGGTCTTCGTCAACGCCCTGACGGGGAACGTGGTGCTCATGGCCTTTAACTTGGCCGAGGGAAATTTCCCCGCCATGCTCCGCTACTTTATTCAAATCGCATCCTTTGCGCTTGGGGTCTATGTCTCGGGCCGGATAGCCTTTGCCGAAAAACGGCACATAGGCCTGCACTTTAAGCAGCGCATCCTGGCCGCGGAGATCATTATTCTCGTCATCGTGGGCTTTCTTTCGAAAGAGCTGGACAGCATCGCCAACAGTATGATGGCCTTCTCCTGCGGCATGCAGGTAAACACCTTCAGAAAATTCGCCGACATTAACGCCGCCACCACCATGTGCGTGGGCAATGTGCGCACCATTATGCACAATCTGGCGGGCTACCACCACACGAAGGGCGCCGCCCACAAGGAAGCGAGCCGCACCGTCTTATTTATCGTGTGTGTCTTTTTTCTCGGCGCCTTTATCGGCGGAAGCTTCTTCCCTATTTTAGAGCTGAGAACCATTTGGCTTTCGGCAGCCTTTCTCGTCGTGTCTTTTCTTATCCTTCACATGGATCCCGCCATACGCACCTGATGCATTTTTCCGCAACAAAAAAGATGCGCTCCTCGCGCACCTCAATTACTTTTCTTCCTCCGCCCATTTCTTCCATACTTCCGGTGCATGGCCCAGCACCGCCCGCTTCTTGCTCCTGACGATGGGGAGCTTCATCACGCTGGGGTGGTCGATAATGTAGGCCTCCTTGCTATCTTCCGTGGCGTACTTCACATAGGCCAGACCGTCGGCGTCTTTGGAATTTTCGTCGATCCAGGCGTCCAATCCGCCGATGGAGGCGGTAATGGAATCGAATTCGCCCCACGACATTTCCACCTCATTTAAATCAATAAATTGAAATTTTATGCCCCGCTCTTTAAAAAAGCGCAGGGCTTTTTTTGTGTCATTGGATTTCTTCGTGCCGAAAATTTGAATGGCCATGGCTCTCCTTCTTTCTGTTATACTGAGGATATGAAACATTTAAACAAACATTTGCGAGCATTGATACTGATTGTGCTGGCCCTGGCGGCGACCTTTACCGCCAAAGAGGGCCTGGATTCGCCGAAAGACACCGCCGGCGTCATAGTGAAGCGGGTGGTGGACGGCGACACCTTAATCATCGACGACGGCGCCGACACCCGAGTGCGCCTGATCGGCGTGGACACGCCGGAGACCGTGAAGCCCCGAGGCCGGGTGGAGCCTTGGGGCAAGGAGGCCTCGGATTTTTCGAAAAAGGCCCTGACGGGAAAGGCCGTCTTTTTAGAATACGACGAGGAAAAGGAGGACCGCTACGGCCGCACCCTAGCCTATATTTGGACGGAGGATCCCCGGGTCAGCGACAAGCCCAAGGAGGAAATCCTCTTTAACTACCGATTGGTGGCATCGGGCTATGCCCGGGAGCGGGCCATCGAGCCCAATACCAGGTACCAATCCCTGCTCCATAAAGCGGAGCTCGTCGCCATGGATCACGTGCGAGGCATTTGGGCCGTGGAGGGAAGGGAAGGCCCGGCCAAGGGAAACAAAAGAAGCAAGGTCTACCACCTGCCTGCGGACGAGTCCTACGATAAGCTGTCGCCCAAAAACACGATCTATTTCGAAAACGCCATGGAAGCGGAGCGCGCCGGCTATCGGCGCACCTTCGACCGTTAAATGACAACAGCCCTGTTCTCTTGAATAGGGATGTTTTTTATTGTAATGCTCCACGGGCCGCGGCTTAAAATGAAATCCAACGGAGCCCGCGAACTTACTTGTTCACCGGCCCTAAATAGAGGATCTCTCTCGGCAGGATCCGTACGTGAACGGGACCTTTTTCCCGAAAATTTTCCCCGTCCAGATTCACATTGACCTCGTCGATTAAATTAAAATCCATAAAGCGAAGGGACGCCCGCACCATATCCTTCTTCCAAAGCTGGTCTTTTCCCATAAAGAGGCAGAGCAAGAAGGGTAAAATGTGCTTCAGCCGGCTCTTTCCCGCCCCCAAAAAGAGCAACTCCCCGGAAAAGGGGCTGGCATTGGGAAAAATAGGAAAGCCGCCGCCGTAATAGCCGCCGTTTCCGATGGTAAAGAGGGTCCATTCCCGAAGGGCGAGGCCTTCTTTTTTTATGATCCTGGGCTTATAGGTAAACAGGGTTTTAATGACGCTCAGGGTGTAGCTGAAGGGGCCGAAGCGCTTCAGCCCTTCGTTATTATTGGCGTTGACATCGGCATCGAAGCCCACGGAGGCGATGTTTATAAAGTAGTGCTCGTTCCACTTGCCCAGGTCCATGGGCCGAGGCTCGGTAGCTTGAGCTTCTTTCAATATATTGATGGAATCGCCCTTCAGACCCAGGCTTCGTGCAAAGTCGTTGCCGCTTCCCGCAGGCACGATGGTGAGCTTTCGCGCCCATGTCTTCATCATGGTGTTCACTGCGGCAAAGATCGTGCCGTCACCGCCGACGGCGACAAAGTGATCGTAGTCGGCCAAGGCATCGGCATCGTAGTCCCAAATATTTCCGCGGGCAAAGTCGTAATCACCCTTCCAGTAACGGGAGGCGGCCTCAGCGACTTCCCGCTTTTTCGCCTCCTTCAGGCGGGGATTCAAGATAAACAGCGTCTTCATGCCCGATAGGTTGCCTGCAGGCGGTCGTATTCATCCGCCATTCTTTCTATTATATCTTCAATTTTATCCTCGTAAACGGCGCGAGTGGCGTCGTCTTTTAAGGCCTCAATATTGAGCACGGCCGTGTCCTTGGCGCCGTTAAAGGCCGTGAGGGCCAAATCCGCCGCTAAATACAGATCACTCAGGGCCTCGTCGCCGATGTAGGCCTCGTGCTTTATCAGCGTGTGGATAATTAAATAGGAGCACTGCATGGTGAGTATGGGCACCTCGATGGCCTCTTTATAGCCTTCTTCGATGGCGAGGCGGCGGGCTTTTTTCTCTTCTTCCGTGGTCTTCGGCATGCGAAAGGCCTTCAACACGCCGTCGAAGGAGGTACTGTCGTCGTCGATATTTCCCCTCAGCTGCTTGGAAAAAATGTCGTATTCCTTCGCCTGTTCCTCGGCGCCGGAAAGGTTCAAGACCATGGCGGCGAGAGAGGCGGCGAGGGCGCCGCAAAGGGCTGCCACGGAGCCGCCTCCGGGAACGGAGCTCTTGTCCTGTGCTTTTATAATATAGTCGTTTAGACTCATGTCCACGAGTTTCATAGGCGCATAATCCCTTCCATAACGACGCAGGCCTTGCCGCCGGCGTAAATCGATCCATTCTTCTCCTTAAGAACGATCTCCGAGGGCCGTCCCACTTCATCACCTTGATAGCAGGTGATTTTTTCGCCGTCAAGGAGACCTTTCTCCCTTAAATAAAAGTACATGGCGCCGCTCCCCGTGCCGGTGCCCGATTCTTCCCAAATGCCTACGGCCGGGGAAAAGTTACGCTGAACCACGGCGGAAGCCCCGTCGTAATAGAAGAGATGGAAGCTCTGGGCGCCGTATTTCTCCGTGAGCTCTTCCATGCGCCGGCGCTTGGGCACCATGGTGTGTAGGAGGTCGCGGCTATTCAGAGGAATAATCATGGTCTTAATACCCGCGTCGATCACCGCAGGCTTCAGGCCTTTCTCACAGCCGATACTCGCCTCTGTCAACTTAAAGGCTTCGGCGACGGAGGTCACGTCTTCCACTTCGGTGGCGATTTTCATTTTGGGCAGCTCGATATCCACGAAGCGTATCTCTCCGTTATTAAAATGAAAATCCACATGGAGGGCGCCGGCCTTGGTATATTGGCGAATTCGAAGATTATCCTCGCGGCCGTCGATATAGCCGAGCTCTGCCAAGGTCCAAAATGTGGCAAGGGCAGCGTGTCCGGAAAGAGATACCTCGCATACGGGAGAAAAATAGCGCACGTGATAAATATCCTTGTCCAGGCGGCGAACACAGGTGGTCTCGGAGTGTTTTAATTCCCGCGCCGCCTTAAGCATTTCCTCATCGGTCATTTTCCCTTCGGTCAAAACGATGCCCGAAGGATTTCCCACAAAGGAAAGATCGGTGTAGGCGTCGGTGACAAAGTATCTGTACTCTCTAACCATCGATGTCGTCCTCCAAAATTTGATCGCAAAGGCGCATTAAATCGTCTTCGGAATAATAGTCGATGACGATTTTTCCCTTTTCGTGATTGCCGACGATTTCCGTCTTCGTGCCCAAAACGTCCATTAGGGCATTTTCAAGATAGGAGTAATAGCCCTGGTGGTCGCGACGCTTTTTCGTCGACTTTTTCGTGTTTTGCGTGCTTTCGGCAATGGTTTGGCCTTCATCCACCATGCGCTTCGCCTGTTTAATCTGCGCGTTGCCGTCCTTAACGGAAAGAAGGAGCTTGCCCTGACTGATGGACAGCTCTTCCCTGCGAAGCATTTCCTTAACCACGGGCTCCAGCTTTAAAAGGCGCAGGCTGTTGGCGATATAGGGGCGTGATTTCCCCACAAGGCCGGCGATCTTCTCCTGAGTGTACTTATACTTCTTCCTTAAGGTCTCGTAGGCCTCGGCCTCTTCCATGGGATTTAAATCCTCCCGCTGAACGTTCTCGATAAGGGAGATCCTGTCGCCCTTTTCCTCATCAACGTCGATAAATCGCACGGGCACCTCTTTCAGGCCCGCCCTTTTCGCCGCCCTCAGGCGCCGTTCCCCGGCGATTAAGAGATTCGTATCGCCGTCTTTTTTTATTAAGAGGGGCTGCAAAACGCCGACGGCCCGAATGCTCTCCGCCAACTCATCGATGCTCTCCTCGGAAAAATATTTCCGCGGCTGATGGGGATTGGTTTCAATAGCATCCACAGCCAGGGTCTCGGCTTCTTTATTTTCTTCCTGTTGCGCGCCGAAAAAATTATCCAGCCCGCGACCTAAACCGCGTTTCTTTTCCATCAGGACCTCCTCTTTTCAACCTCGTCCGCCAGGGCGGCATAGGCCTTGGCGCCACGGCTGTTTTTATCGTAATCTATAATGCTCATGCCGTAGGACGGGGCTTCCGCCAATCGTACATTCCTCGGAATCACCGTAGAGAACACCGCGTCCTTGAAATAATTTTTTACCTCTTCCACGACCTGCATACTTAAATTCGTGCGGCCGTCGTACATGGTGAGAAGGACACCTTCGATTTCCAAACCCGGATTAAAGCCTCCGCGCACCAGCTGAATGGATTCCATAAGCTGAGAGAGACCTTCCAATGCGTAGTATTCGCACTGCACGGGAATCAAAATGCCGTCCGCCGCCGTCAGAGCCAGGATGGATAGAATCCCCAAGGAGGGCGGGCAGTCCATCACAATATAGTCATAGCCTTCCAATTGGGCCATGTCCTCCTTCAAAACCGTCTGCCATCCGTCTCGGCGGGCAAATTCGATTTCGATTCCCGCCAGCGTGGCAGCTGAGGGAATGATGTCCAGGCCTTCCTTGACCTGGACGATGAAATCACCCTCATCACCCAGCAAAAAATCGTAGATCATTTCGTCTCTGTCTTTATCGATGTTCAGTCCACTGGTGGCATTCCCCTGCGGATCCAAATCTAAAATTAAAACGCGATAGCCCTTGTTTGCCAAGGCATCGGCTAAATTAATTACTGTCGTCGTCTTGCCGACGCCGCCCTTTTGATTAAATACGGCAATTTTTCTCGTCATAGCGCCACTCCCTTCATAACTATAGTATCAAACCGGAAGGCAAATAAAAAGAGCGGAGTGTTCCATGTGGAACATTTCCGCTCAATTTTTATTTTCTGTTTCGCTTTCTGCATTTGTTCCACGTGGAACATTTTTTTCGTCTCGCTTCAGATAGATGATCTTTTCCTCCGACGTCTTTCGATCCTTAATCACGATGCGCTCGTGCTCGTCTTCGGCTTTTATTAAGGTCGCGGCATTTTCGCGGCGCATGCGGCGCTCTTTTAGGTAATTGATCTTAGCCACCTTGTATTCCCGCCAAGACAAAAAGCTGAGGTAGAGCACACAGATCAAGGCGACGGTGGGAAAGACGGCCGGGATCGGTTCTATAAACAGAGACGGGACGTCCATGTAGGCTACAGCGCTCAGTATACAGAGGACGATGAGCAGCAGGGTCGTTTTGCTCCGACGTTTATACAGATTGTAGAGAAGAAAAATAAATGCCGGGATGTAGAAAATCATGATTACAGGGGATCCTTTCTCGGCTTACCGCCGCCGCGGGGGTATTTTGCCGGCGTAGTTTTCACTTTTTTTACGACCACAAGATGACGCTCGTCGCCGCCGGGAAGCTTGAGGTCCGCGACCTCTTCCAGCTTGCCGCCCAAAATATCGATGGCGTGCTTCGCTTCCTCTACTTCATCGACGCCCTCGGCGCCCTTCATGGCGACAAATTGGCCGCCCAGGTAGACGAAGGGCAGGCAATACTCCGCCAAAATAGGCAGGCGCGCCACGGCGCGGGAGATGACCAGCCCGTATTGCTCGCGGAATCTATTGCTCCGTCCCGCCTCTTCGGCACGGCCGTGGAAGGTCTTTACATTGGTAAGCCCCAGCTCGTCTACCACGTGATCCAAAAAGGTGATCCGCTTATTTAAACTGTCCATTAAGTGAACCTCCCGCTGAGGCGATACCATGGCGAGGACCATGCCGGGAAAGCCCGCTCCGGTGCCCAGGTCCAAAATCTTTCCCGTGCCCTCGTAGGCGTCGAGAAGGGTGGGCGTCAGAGAGTCGATAAAGTGCTTGTCCATCATATCGTCTTCGTCGGTGATGCGGGTCAGGTTCATGCGCTCGTTCCAATCCAGGAGAATGTCCCCGTAGCGGTCGAATGCCTTATAGGGAATCTCCACGGGGAATTGCTTTAAATAATCCTCACGCGTCTGCCAATTCATTTGATTCCTCCCTATGCTTTTGCTCTAAATAAATCAACAGGACATTAATGTCCGCCGGACTCACGCCGCTGATGCGGCTCGCCTGTCCCACGGATTCCGGCTGAATTTTCGACAGCTTCTCCTTGGCTTCGTTTCTAAGGCCGCCGATTGCTTCGTAATCCAGCTCTTTGGAGAGAAGCTTATTTTCCATCTTTCGGAATTTCTGAATTTGCGCCGCCTGCTTTTCGATATAGCCCTTGTAGCGAATGTCCGTCTCCACCTCGTCGATGACGTGGCGGGGAAGGGACGGCCTGTCGGGATCAAAGACGGCCAGTCGTTCGTAGGTGAGCTCCGGGCGCTGCATAAGATTTAAAAGGGACGTGGCGTTTTTAAGCACGGCCGAGCCCATGGCGTTTAATATGTCGGAATTTTCCTTCGTCGGATTGATTTGAATGGCTGCCAGGCGCGCCCTTTCCCTTTCGATGGCGTCCCTGCGCTCGACGAATTTTCCGTATTGCTCGTCTCCCACGAGGCCCACAGCCCGTCCGATTTCCGTCAGCCGCAGATCCGCATTGTCCTGACGCAGGGTGAGTCGGTACTCGGCCCGCGCCGTCATCATGCGGTAGGGCTCCCTGGTGCCCTTGGTGACTAAATCGTCGATTAAGACGCCGATATAGGCCTGATCTCTGCCCAAGATAAGGGGCTCCTTGCCTTCAACGGCGAGGGCCGCATTGATTCCCGCCATAAGCCCCTGAGCCGCCGCCTCCTCGTAGCCGCTGGAGCCGTTGATTTGCCCGGCCATGTAGAGATTCGGCGTCTCCGTGACCTGTAGACTCAGCCTTAGTTTCGTTGCGTCGATGGCGTCGTATTCGATGGCATAGGCGGGGCGCATGAATTCACAGGCCTCCAGCCCTTCGATTTTTTTGTAAAGGGCCATTTGCACCTCCACAGGCAGGGAGGAGGACACACCCTGAACATAGATTTCCTTGGTGTGCAGTCCCTCCGGCTCGAGAAAGACCTGGTGCTTGTCCCGATCGGCAAAGCGGGTCACCTTGTCTTCGATGGAGGGGCAGTAGCGGGGCCCGACGCCCTCGATGTCCCCCATGGCCATGGCGGAGCGATGAATGTTTTCGCGAATAATCTCGTGACATTCCGGCGTCGTATAGGTTAAGTAGCAGTCGATTTGCTCCTTGTCAGAGTAATCCACGTCGAAATTCGAGAAGGAGAAGGGCACAATGACATCATCGCCCTTTTGCACGTCCATGCCCGTAAAATCGATGGAGTCCCGGTGCACTCGGGCCGGCGTTCCGGTCTTCATGCGCATGGTCTCAAGCCCCAGGCCTTCGATGGCGGAGGTGAGCTTGTTGGCGGGCTGCATGCCGTCGGGACCGGAGGCGTAATTGACCTCGCCCATGAAAACACGGCCTCGTAAATAAGTCCCCGTAGCCAGAATGGTCTTCTTCGCCCGGTAAATGGCGCCGCTCTTTCCGACGACGCCGCAAACGTCCCCGTCTTCCATATTGAAAGCCACGGCTTCCTCTTGAATTAGATAAAGATTTTTTGTGTTTTCTAAAGTCTCCTTCATGGCGGCGTGGTAGTCCCACTTATCCGCCTGAGCCCGCAGCGAATGGACCGCCGGCCCCTTGGAGCGATTCAGCATGCGGCACTGAATAAAGGTCTTGTCGATATTACGGCCGATCTCGCCGCCCAAGGCGTCGATTTCCCGCACCAAGTGGCCCTTGCCCGTGCCGCCCACATTGGGATTGCAGTTCATAGCCGCCACGGCATTTAAATTAATGGTGAGAATCGCTACGGAATGGCCCATGCGCGCCGCCGCAAGCGCCGCTTCACATCCGGCATGACCGGCACCGACGACGACGATGTCGACGCTTTTCGCTAAAAAATTCATCTTCGCTCCTTATTTTCCAATACAGAATTTAGAAAAGACGTGGTCCAAGACCTCTTCGCCGGCGGTTTGACCGGTAATCTCCCCTAATTTCAAAAAGGCATCTTCGATATACACCTCGGCGAGATCCAAGCCGATTCCGGCACGAATATCGTCCACCGCCTTGGCCAGGGATTCCACCGCCTCCGAAAGGAGAATCTTGTGCCGCAGGGAATAAATTTGAATCTCGTCTTCCTCGATGGTGCCGGACAAAAACCAGGACTGAATCAAGTCCTCTACGGCAGCGAGGCCCTCGCCTTTAATAAAGCTGGTCTCGATGACGGCGCCGGGGAAGTGGGCTTCCATGGTCTTTTTATCCAACACCGCGCCCAGATCCTGCTTGTTTAAGAGGCAGATCACCCGCTTGTCCTTGATCCGCTCCATGATTTCAAAATCCATATCCTCCAAGGGGCGGGAAGCGTCGAAGAGGGCGATGACCAGATCCGCTTCCCGGATGCTTGCCATGGCGCGCTCGATGCCGATTTGCTCGATGGTATCGTCGGTTTTTCGAATTCCCGCCGTATCCTGAATTCTAAGGTGAATGCCGTCGAGGGAGTAAGACGCCTCCAGCACGTCCCGAGTGGTGCCGGGAATATCCGTGACGATGGCCTTGTCTTCCCTGAGCATCTGATTTAAAAAGGAGCTCTTGCCCACATTGGGCTTGCCCACAATGGCCGTGGCAATGCCTTCTTGGACCATTTTCCCGCGGGAAAAAGTCCCTTCAAGCTCCTTCATCTCCATTAAAATGCCGTCACAGGTGGTAATCAGAGCGCTGATATCCACGGGCTCCACTTCCTCCGTGGAAAAGTCGATATCCGCCACTAAATGGGCCAGGGTATCCTTGATTCGGCTGCGGAAGCCCTCGATTTTGCGGTACAAATGGCCGGTAAGCTGGCGGGCACTCTGCTTCTGGGCCGACACGCTTTCCGCCTCGATCATATCGATAATGGCCTCGGCCTCCGTTAAATCCAGCTTGCCGTTTAAAAAGGCGATTTTCGTAAATTCTCCCCGCTTCGCCGGCTCCGCCCCGGCGGAAATAAAGCAGTTTAAAATCCGCTCCAGGCCGACGCGACTGCCATGGGCCTGAATCTCCACCATGTCCTCGCCGGTATAGCTGAAGGGGCCGCGAAAAGCCACGGCAAGAACCTCATCTACCACTTCCCCTTCGGAGATGATGTGACCGTAAAGAAGCTTGCGGTCATTGGCCGGATCCGTCAAAGCCTGTTTGCTCTTAAAAAAACCGTCGGCTAAAGAAATAGCGTCGTCGCCGCTTAAGCGCACGATGCCGATGCCCGCGGGAGACTTTGCCGTAGAGATAGCCGCAATAGTCATAGTGTCACCTTTCCTATAAAAAAGCCTTCATAGAGACTATGAAGGCTGGGATGTATCCTTATGAATGACGACGCGCCTATGGGGCTCCTTGCCCTCGCTTCGCGTTCGAATGCCGTCGACATTGGCCAGGCAGGCGTGAATAATGCGCCTTTCCTGTGCATTCATCGGCTCCAATTTAATGGATTTATTTGTCTTTAAAACCTTGTTGGCCGTCTTGCCGGCGATGCGCTTCAATACCTGCTCGCGCCGCTTTCTGTAGCCGCTGCAATCGACGATCACGCGGCGGAAATCGTCGCTTCGTTGATTGACCATGGCGGATAAGACGATTTGGATGCCGTTTAAGGTGGATCCGTGCTTGCCGATAATAATGCCCGTTTCCTCTCTCTTGCCGTCGATGGAAACGTCGATTTCATTTTCATTGAAATCCACGGACAAGGTATAGGCCAGCTCCATGGCACTCATAATGCGGTCGATGTAGTCGCGGATTAAATCCTCCAGCTCCTCGTCGCTTAAATACTCGAAGGCCGGCTCTTCCGCCTCATCCGTTGTAGACTCGCTACCTTCCTCCGCGGCTTCGTCGGCATCCGGGACCTCCGCCTCCGCACTCGATTCGAAGACAGCTTCTTCCTTCGCCTTTTCATCTAAGACCGTGCGCACGGATTCGATTTCTTCATCCTTTAAAATGGAATCCACAATGTCCCTGTGGTCCATTTTTCTTCTCACTTTGACAATAGCATCCTTGCCTCCAATCAGCCCTAAAAAACCGCCGGAGGGCTCTTCAATAACTTCGATGTCGACCTCGTCCCGGGTCGCTTTTAACTCGAGAAGGGCCTTTTCTACGGCCTCGTCAACCGTTTTTGCCGATTGGATGGAGAAATTCATGCTAAGCCTCCGCTTCTTTTTCTTTTTCGATGATTTTGTTGCTCACAAATTGTTGGAAAACCGTGTAAATACTACCGACGATCCAATACAGGACCAAACCCGCCGCCATTCGTCTCGCAAACATAAAAATCATAACCGGCATCATCATCGACATGGTACGCATCATTTGCTCAGACGACTCCGTCGACGGCGCCTTGTTGCTCTTTTGCACGATGTAAGTAGATAGCCAGGTAAAAAATGCTGCGATCACCGGCAAGGCTATTTTTGTCGGATCGGGATGATCCAGACTTTGGATAAAAAAGAAATTCTTTTGTATGGACGCGTAAAATTCCGGATTTGTAAAGGCAAATTTCGTCGGGAACATAAAGATCCGATAGAATGCCAAGAGAACGGGAAATTGAACGAGCATGGGCAGACAGCCGCTTAAAGGATTAAATTTGGCTTCCTTATAGAGCTGAGACTGCTTTTGCGCCAAGAGCTGCGGGTCTTTTTCGTATTTCTTTTGGATTTTTTTCATTTCCGGCTGCAATTTCGCCATCTTTAACTGGTTTTTCGTTTGGAATAAATTCAAAGGCAAGAGCGCCAAACGGAAAAGCAGAGTGGTAATTATAATGGCAATCGCATAATAGGAAATGACCTTCGGCTCGGAACCGATGCTTGCGACGAAATTATAAATCGCGTGCAGGATCGTGCCGAAAAAACTCGCTAATGCGTTAATCAACTGAACTTCCTCCTAATCTATGGAAGTGGATCATAGCCGCCCCTGTGAAAGGGGTGGCAGCGTAAAATACGCCTTACCGTTAAATAAAGCGCTTTGAAAAAAGGGTATTTTGAAAAAGCCTGGTAGCCGTATTCACTGCATGTAGGTGTAAACCGACAGTGGGCACCGGGTAAGAAATAAGGAGAAATGATTTTTTGGTAAAATCGAATGAATCCCAAAGCGAAACTCTTCATGACTTTTTTTCTCCTTTTAAAAACTTCGATACGCGGAACAGATGGTGAAAGGCCGATTTCATCGTTTTAAAATCTAAATCCGCCACATTATTTTTAACGACGATGACGTAATCGTATCCGGGCGTCAAGCGGGGGAAGACCTCCGTATAAAGCGCCTTTAATCGTCTTTTTATTTTATTACGAATAACGGCCTTTCCCACCTTCTTATTGATGGAAAAACCCATCCTGGAATGGGCCAGGCCGTTTTTTTTAACGTAAAGAGTAAAATTTCTGTTCCCGAACGTTTTTCTCTTTCTATATACTTTTTTAAAATCGCCGTCTTTCGTAAGAAAGTACTTTTTTTCCATGGATTAAGCGGAAAGTCTTTTTCTACCTTTGGCTCTGCGAGCGCGTAAAACCTTGCGACCGCCGCGAGTTCTCATGCGTGCACGAAAACCGTGTTCTCTTTTTCTTTGTTTGCGTTTCGGTTGGTACGTTCTTTTCATCGTTACACCTCCTCCATAGGGATAAAAAAATGCCCAAAGGACCTATTCTTTAAATACACTCTATATATTATAGAGACTGCCGTGGTTTAAGTCAATTACTTTTGGTGAGAAAGTCCATAAAACAGACGAAATCCGCCGGTTAAACCCTCCGGAAAACGGTCCTGTAACCCCTCCCGGATATGTTGATAACTTTTTTATCTTTGTGTATAATTGTGGCAAGTGTGTGAATAAAAATAAAGCCTGTGAACAGACTGTAGTTATACACAGTCTGTGTATAACTTGTTGATAAGTTTTATGCTTTTGGAAAGCTTCTCATAAAATACGAAAAAACACTACCCGTTTATAGACAGATGAGTAAATTATCATTGTTTATAAATTGTTTATCCCCACCATCCACAACACTGTGGATTTTTTCATCCATAGGAAATCTTTCCACATGTGTATATGTTAATACATAAATCAAGGAGCAAATATGTCAACCGATGTTAAAACGCTGTGGGACGACGCCTTTCAGCTGCTTCTCGAAGAAAATCTCTACGAGTCGCAAATCAATACCTGGTTTCGTCCGATTCAACCCCTCGCCATCCAAGGCGACGCCCTTATTTTAGGCGTTTCAAGGGAATTCGTCCTGAATCACTTAAAAAGGAACAACAACAATTACAAAAGCCTGATTCGTCGCGTCGTAAAAGAAGCCGGTGGCCGTGATTTGGATATTCAATTCGTCCTCACATCCGACGGCGAGACCTCCTATAAGGCCTCTGAAAATACGGCCGAAGCCCTGTACCATCTGAATCCGAAATATACCTTCGATTCCTTTGTGGTGGGCCAGTCCAATCAATTTGCCCACGCGGCGTCCTTGGCCGTGGCGGAAAATCCCAAGGAAGCCCACGCCAATCCGCTGTTTATTTACGGCGGCGTCGGTTTGGGAAAGACGCACTTAATGCATGCCATAGGCCATTTTATGCACCGGAGCGATCCCAATAAACGAATCCTGTACGTGACCAGCGAACAATTCACCAACGAATTTATCGCATCCATTCAAACCAATCGAAATGAAGAATTTCGTAGGAAGTATCGATCTCAGGATCTGCTTCTTATCGACGATATTCAATTTATCGCCGATAAGGAATCCACCATGGACGAATTTTTCCATACCTTTAACGAGCTTCACGCCCAGGATAAGCAAATCGTCTTGACCAGCGACAAGCCGCCGAAGGATATAAAAAAATTGGAACAGCGATTAATCTCCCGCTTCGCCTGGGGATTAGTCGTAGATATTCAGGCGCCGGATTTGGAAACCCGAATCGCTATTTTAAGAAACAAGGCGAAAAGCGACGGCTTCGTCGTGCCCGACGAAGTGATTAATTACATCGCCACCCACGTGAAAAGCAATATCCGTGAATTGGAGGGTGCCCTGTCACGGGTGACGGCTTATTCCAAGCTGACCACCGGCATTATTACCGAAGAGACGGCAGCAACGGTATTAAAGGATATTTACGAAAACAACAAGCCCGCACAAATTACCGTAGGCCATATTAAAAGCGTGGTCTGTGATAAATACCACATTACCCTGGAGGAAATGGACAGCAAGAAGCGGTCCAGACCCTTGGCTTATCCCCGCCAGATCGCCATGTATCTGACCCGGGAGCTAACCGACATGTCCCTGCCGAAAATCGGCCAGGATTTCGGCGGACGCGATCACTCCACGGTCATTCACGCCTGCGATAAAATTAAAAGCGATATGGAAAATGACAACCAGCTCTTCGTCACCATCGAATCCTTAAAGGAACAAATCAGAGGCAATTAGAAAATTGTGGACAAAAGGAGAACCATCCACGGAGATATCCATAGACTATCCACATGCTTCTTACCACGACCCTCCGTTAAACGAGGGCTATCCACATATTCACAAGCCCTACTACGAATACGAAGTACTAATCTTATATAGAGGAGGAGATAAGTTGAAATTTCAAATCGAAAAATCCGTCCTGTCCACCATAGTATCTACGGTCTCCCGTGCCATTTCGTCAAAGACGAATATGCAAATATTGGAAGGCATTTACATGGAAGCGATGGAAGGCCAATTAATTCTTCGAGCTACGGACACGGAAATTTCCATGGAATCCCGTCACACCTGCTTTGTTCAGGAACCGGGAAGCATCGTATTAAATGCCTCTTTATTCGGAGACATCGTGCGCAAATTGCCCAATGCCATGGTCCATATGGAAAGCGAGGGACAAAAGCTGTCCTTAGTTTGCGAGCAATCGGAATTTGAAATCATGGGACAAAACCCGGAGGAGTATCCCCAGCTTCCTGAGCTGGGCGGCGCGGAACAAATCGTCGTCACCGGAGAATCTCTTTTAAAGGCATTTAAGGAAACCCAGTTCGCCACGTCCAACGACGACATGCGCATGGTCCTTACCGGCGTCCTCTTGGATGTTAAAAAGGAAGACATTACCTTCGTCGCCTTAGACGGCTATCGTATGGCACTGAGCCGCATCGAAGGGGAACAAGCCCTGGAACGGGATTTAATCTTACCGGCGAGAAGCGTGTCGGAGATTTCAAAATTAATCGACGAGACCAAGACCTTGACCTTGGAAATCGGAAATAACCACGTTTTAATTCAATTCGACGAAACGAAATTCTTTACGAAGCTTTTAAACGGCGAATTTTTCCGCTACAACAGCTTGATTCGCAAGGAACACGACGTCACGGTGGTGGCCGACAGAAAGCAATTAATCGATTCCTTGGAGCGTGCCAGCTTAATGACAGGCAAGGAACGCAACGGCTTGGTGCGCTTGGAAATTAAAGACGATCAAATCGAAATCCTCTCCAATTCCGAAGTGGGCAAGGTTCACGAAACCATTCGGGCGCAAAAGACGGGCGCCGATTTAACCATCGCCTTTAACGCCCGCTATTTGCTGGAAGGCATACGGGTCATGGATACGGAAGAAATCTCCATGGGCTTTACCGACGCGGTAAACCCCTGCATTATTACGCCTTTAAACGGCAACGACATGCTCTACTTAGTATTACCTGTACGGTTGGCCAATCTATGAAAATAAGTACCGATTTTATTAAACTGGACAGCTTTTTAAAATACGTGCAGTGGGTGGATTCCGGCGGCATGGCCAAGGCCGTGGTTTCGGACGGCTTGGTCTATGTTAACGGCGAAATGGAGCTGCGAAGGGGAAGAAAGCTTTACCCCGGCGACGTCGTCGAATTTATGGGCGAAAAAGACAGTATCGAAAGGGAATAATTCACCCTTTGTATGAATAGAACATTTGTACTATACTAAAGGTGGTTAAATGGCGGGAGGGCGACGTGTTTGTCAAACAATTGAACATAGTCTCTTTTCGCAATCACGAGCGCCTGTCTATGGATCTGGAGCCGAAAATGTACAATATCGTCGGTCCCAACGGCACGGGAAAGACGAATTTTTTAGAGGCGATCTACCTGTCCTTGACGGGAAGAAGCTTTAAGACCGCTTCCTTAAAGGAAGTGATCACCTTCGGCGAAGAGAGCGCTTTTGTTTCGGCCACCGCCGTGTTGGATGATTTTTCCCACGATATGGAAATCACCGTAAAAAAAGACAAGCGGCGCTTTATGCGGGATCACAATCCGGTGAAAAACACCTCGGCCTACGGTCGTGGCATGGGCGTGGTGCTTTTTGAGCCCAAGCATTTACAAATGGTTCAGGGCTCGCCTTCTCAGCGACGCGGATTTATCGACGACATGCTCCGCATGATCAATCCTCTCTATGAGGAGGCCTACAGCGGCTATTACCACATACTCTATCAGCGGAATGTGACCCTGAGAAAATTCAGGGACACGAATTTATTGGATGTTTACGACCGAAGCCTAGCCACCTATGCGGCGGTTCTGTTAAAAGAGCGATTAAAATTTTTAAAGCGCATGACCGCCTCCGTCGCCGACTATTACGAAGCCATCGCCGGGGAAAAGGAGCGATTGGAAATTCGCTATAAGGCCTCTTTTCCCGTGGCATTGGACGAAAATTTGGACCGGGCCTTTTACGAAAGCTTAAGGCACCGAAGGCGGGAAGACAAAGAGCGGGGACGCACGGGCATCGGCCCTCATTTAGACGATTTGTCCTTTTTACTAAATGGTGAGGAAGCGAAAAAATTCGCCTCCACCGGACAAATACGAAGCATCGTCCTGGCCATGAAATGTATGGAAATCGATCGGGTGGCGGAGCATATCGGCTCCTCTCCCGTGGTTTTGTTGGACGATGTCTTGTCGGAGCTTGACGATAAACGGCGGCGCATGCTGCTGGATATAATTCACGGCCAGTGCTTTATTACGGCGGCGGAGCCTATCGGCGCATTGGAAGGCGTTTCGGAGGCCATTGATTTCATGGATATAAAAAGAAGTGCAGAAGCCCTGCGCAAGGAGGATTTATGGTAAAGGAAAATGAATACAATGCCGGCAATATACAGGTCTTAACGGGGCTTGAGCCGGTAAGAAAACGGCCGGGGATGTATATCGGCTCTACGGGTCCCAAGGGCCTGCACCACTTGGTATACGAGGTGGTAGACAATTCCATCGACGAAATTTTAGCCGGCCGTTGCGATCAGGTCCTTGTGGAGTTGAACGAAGACGGCTCCGTTTCCGTGCGCGACAACGGCAGCGGCATTCCCGTGGACATTCATCCCCAAACGAAAAAATCCACGGTGGAAACCGTCCTTACCATTCTCCACGCCGGAGGTAAATTCGACAGCAACGCCTACAAGGTTTCCGGCGGCCTTCACGGCGTCGGCGTATCCGTGGTCAACGCCCTGTCTAAAAAACTCATCGCCAATGTGCGCCGAGGGGGCAAAGAATACGAACAGATTTTTTCCAGAGGCAAAGCCCAAACGGAGCTGACCGTCGTCGGCGAAGGGATAAAGGAAACGGGAACCACCATTACTTTTTGGCCCGACGAAGAAATTTTCAAGGAAACCGTGGAATTCAGCCGCGAGGTTCTGGCCCGTCGCTTCCGTGAAATGGCCTTTTTAAACAAGGGCGCCTATATCGAATTTGTGGACCATCGAGACGGCGACAAATTTAAGGAAATTTACCACTACGTCGGCGGCATTCAAAGCTATGTGGAATACATTAACCGAAACAAAAAACCCATTCACGATAAAATTCTCTACTTGGACGAAACGGATTCAGACACCAATGTGGAAATTTCGATTCAGTACACGGACAGCTATCGGGAGACGGTTTTGTCCTTCGCCAACAATATCAATACGGAGGAAGGGGGCAGCCACCTTTCCGGCTTCAGAAGCGCCCTGACGAAAAGCATTAACGAATACGGCAGAAAGTACAATTACATTAAGGAAAAGGAAGAAAATCTTTCCGGCGACGACGTGCGTGAAGGCATCAGCGCCGTCATCAGCGTCAAAATTCCCGATCCTCAGTTCGAAGGCCAAACCAAGGCCAAGCTGGGCAATTCCGAAACGAAGACCATTGTGGAAAGGGTGTTGAACAACTACTTAACCGCCTTTTTGGAAGAGAATCCCAAGATCGGAAAGATCATTTTAACCAAAGCCCTATCCGCCCGCCGCGCCAGAGAGGCGGCGAGAAAAGCGCGGGATTTAACGCGGAAGCGCTCCATTTTAGATAATACGCCCCTCCCCGGCAAGCTGGTGGACTGCCAGTTAAACGACAACGAAAAGACCGAGATCTTCCTGGTGGAAGGGGACTCCGCCGGCGGCAGCGCCAAGGGCGGACGGGACAGCAGCTATCAAGCGATTTTGCCCCTTCGCGGCAAGATCATGAATGTGGAAAAAGCGCGGATGGACAAGATTTTAAATTCCAACGAAATTCGCGCCATGATCACCGCCTTCGGCACGGGGATCGACAAGGAATTCGACATCGAAAAGCTGCGCTACGGAAAAATTATTATCATGACCGATGCGGACGTAGACGGCGCCCACATTCAAACCCTGCTTTTAACCTTCCTTTTCCGTCATTTGTCGGAGCTTATCGAAGCGGGGCGGGTCTTTGTGGCGAAACCGCCCCTCTACGGCATTAAGCGGGGCACGAAGGTGCTGGAATATTGCTACAGCGACGAGGAGCTTCAAGGTTCCTTGAACCGACTGGGTCGGGACAAAAATTTAAAGGTCAGCCGCTACAAAGGTCTCGGTGAAATGAATGCCGAAGAATTGTGGGAAACCACCATGAATCCCGAGCACCGGGTGCTTCTCCGCGTGGAAGTGGACGACGCGCAAATGGCCGATGAAGTCTTTTCCATGCTCATGGGCCAGGAAGTGGGACCGAGACGGGAATTTATCGAAGAAAACGCAATTTACGTCGAAAACATAGACGCTTAGGAGGATACAGTGGCAAAATTTGCAAACGAAAGCGGCATTCAAGACGTCGTCTTAGAAAAAGCCATGAAAAAGGCTTATTTGGAATATTCCATGAGCGTCATCGTCGCCCGGGCCCTGCCCGACGTGCGCGACGGCTTAAAACCCGTGCATCGCCGTATTCTCTACGGCATGCAACAGCAGGGTCTGACGCCGGATAAGCCTCACAGAAAAAGCGCCCGCCTCGTCGGGGATGTCATGGGTAAGTATCACCCCCACGGCGACTCGTCAATTTACGACGCCGTGGTGCGCCTGGCACAGGACTTTAACATTCGCTACCCCTTAGCCGACGGTCAGGGGAATTTCGGTTCCATGGACGGGGACAGCCCGGCGGCCATGCGTTATACGGAAGTGCGCATGTCGAAGCTCGCCATGGAAATGCTGAGAGACATTAACAAGGAAACCGTGGACTTCGTTCCCAATTTCGACGAGGAATTACTTGAGCCTTCCGTGCTTCCCTCTCGCTTCCCCAATCTCCTGGTTAACGGCTCCGCCGGTATCGCCGTCGGGATGGCCACCAATATGGCCCCTCACAATATGAACGAGGTCATCGACGGGGTCATCGCCTATATGGACGACGAAAGCATTTCACTGGAAGAGATGATGACCCACATCAAAGGCCCGGATTTTCCCACCGGCGCCTTTATTATGGGAAGAGACGGCATCAAGGAAGCCTATAAAACCGGCCGCGGCAAGGTGCGTGTACGGGCGCGGGCGGAAATCGAGCCCTTAAAGAGCAAGCACCAAATCGTGATCACGGAATTTCCCTATCAGGTCAACAAGGCGAGAGTCATCGAAAAAATCGCGGAGCTGGTTAAGGACAAAAAGCTCGACGGCATTTCCGACATTCGCGACGAATCCAATCGCCGCGGCGTGCGCATGGTGGTGGAGCTGAAGCGGGATGCCAATCCCAACGTGGTTTTAAACCGCCTGTATAAGGAAACGCAGCTGCAGATCACCTTCGGCATCATCAACCTCGCCCTGGTGGACGGCGTGCCCAGAGAATTAAATCTTCTCGAGCTTATTCACTACTACGTCAAGCATCAGCGCGATGTGGTCACCCGCCGCACCACCTTCGACTTAAATAAAGCCAAGGCGCGGGTTCACATTATCGAAGGCCTGAGGCTTGCCATCGACAATATCGACGAAATCATTGAAATCGTCAAAAGCTACCGCACCGACGAAGAGATCAAGGCTAAATTTACCGAGCGCTTCGGTCTCACCGACGTACAGGGCCAGGCTATTTTAGATATGCGCATCAAGCGCTTAAGCGGTCTGCAGGTGGAAAAGCTGGAAGAAGAGTATCGTGAGCTTTTGGCATTGATCGTGCAATTGGAGCTGATTCTTTCCGATCCCAAGGTCTTAGATAAAACCATTCAAGGCGAGCTTTTGGAAATCAAGGAAAAATACGGCGACCTGCGCCGTACGGTGATTACGAAATCCGACGGCGATATGGAAGACGAAGATTTAATCGACGAGGAGGAAGTGGTCGTGACCCTGACCAATTCCGGCTACATTAAGCGCATGCCTGAAGGCACCTACAAGCCGCAAAACCGCGGCGGCCAGGGCATCAGCGCCTTAAATAAAAAAGCCGACGACTTCGTCACCAGCTTATTTATTACATCCACCCTGGACACGATTTTATTTTTCACCGATTGCGGCCAGGTCTATAAGAAACAGGCCTACGAAATTCCCGCCGCCGGCAGAAACGCCAAGGGCACGGCCATCGTGAATCTCCTTCAATTAGAAGAAGGGGAGCGGATTCAAACCATTATTCCCATTGCCGATGTGGCAGACGACGATAATTTATTCCTCGTCACCCGTCGAGGCTATATTAAAAAGACGAAAATGGGCGAATACAAAAATATTCGTAAAAACGGCTTAATCGCCATGGGCTTGAGAGACGGCGACACGGTGATCGGCGGCATTCAATGCGGCGACGACGAAGATTTAATTTTCGTCACGAAAAAAGGCATGTCCCTGCGCTTAAAAGGCAAGGACTTGCGGGAACAAGGCCGCACCGCCATGGGTGTCATCGGCATTCGTCTGGATGAAGACGACGAAGTGGTCAGCTTTGTCAAGGCCGAAGAGGGCAAGACCCTGGCCGTCATCAGTGAATACGGCTACGGCAAGCGCACGGCACTGGACGAATACAACGTGCAAAACCGCGGCGGCAAGGGCCTGATCACCTATCGAATCAAGGAAAAGACCGGTCAATTGGTCTCCGCCAAGGTATTGGACGATTCGGATCAGCTCATGATGATCTCGGAGGACGGCGTCATCATCCGCCTGAAGGCGGAATCCATTTCCCTGTTGGGACGGGCTACATCCGGCGTGAAACTGATGAATATTAAGGACAGCCACATCGTCGCCGTGGCCGAATACGTGGGAGAAGAATAATCGGTTGCTCTCCCTCGGGGGAGCATATATACTGAAAGGACAAAGGAGGGCGGAATGTTTACACTGAATATTAAAGATGAAGGCGATCAACTGCGTCTCAGTCCCTGCGGCGAAATGGACATGTACTATACGGCGCAGTTTAAAGAAGAAGCCATTAGCGCCTACGACGCCCATAAAAAAGATATACTCATCGACTGCAAGGATTTAAATTACGTGGATTCCACGGGACTCGGCGGCTTTATTTTCCTGCTCAACCACATGAAGGAAGAGGGACATAAGGTGCGCATGGAGCATTTGGATCCCAATGTAAAAAAGCTCTTTACCATTACGAAGCTGGACCAGCTTTTTCAAATTGAAGGAGACGCCTAATGGGTGAGAGAGTTTATTTGACCATACCGGCCAAGCCCCGCTACCTTTCCCTGGCCCGCTTAAATGTTTCGGGCATTTGCATGGAAGAGGACGTGGACCTGGACACCTTGGGCGATCTTCGCCTGCTTCTGACGGAAAGCTGCAATCTTTCCTTTGCCATCGGCATGAGTGACACTATCGACATCGTCATGGAGCCGGAGGAAGGGGCCATTCGCTTTAAGGTTTCCGGCATTACCGAGGAAAAGGTCGCAGCCGACGAGCACCTGGCCATTACCGCCATGATTATCGAATCCCTGGCCGATGAATTTTCCTATGACGACGGGCAACTGGTCGTCTATAAAACCTTCGGAGCATAGTATGGACAAAGAAGCCTATTACAGCATGGACCGGCCCCTATCGAAAGCAAAGCGCAAAGAATTATTTGCCAAATATGCGGAAACCGGCGACAAGATGCTTCGGGATATTTTAATCGAGGAGCATCTTTACATCGCGGAGATTTTAGCGAAAAAATATACGGGCAAGGGCATCGACTACGACGATATTTTTCAGGTCGCATCCATGGGCCTGATTTTTGCCGTGGAGCGCTACGATCCGTCTAAGGGCTTTGAATTTTCTTCCTTTGCCACGCCCACCATTATCGGGGAAATAAAAAAGTATTTCCGAGACAAGGGCTGGACCATTCGCGTGCCCCGCAGGGTGCAGGAGCTGTCGAAAAAAATCAACGATGCCAAGCTGACCCTGGCGCAGAAAAATCAAAAGACCCCCACCATTACCGACATCGCCGAATACCTGGACATTACCACGGCGGAGGTGTTGGAAGTGATGGAAGCCTCGAAGGTCTATTCGCCGGAAAGTTTGGACATGAACTTCGACACGGGCAGCGAGGATCGCGATCTGTCCCGAGGCGATAAAATCGGCGTGGAAGAGGAATACTTCCAAAAGGTCGAAATGAACGATTTTATTCAGCGAGCCATGGAAAAGTTTAACGATGTGGAAAAAACCATTTTAATCGATCGGTACCAATATCGAAAAACGCAGGTTTCCATCGCCGAAAAGCTGGGCATTTCACAAATGACCGTGAGTCGAATCGAAAAAAAGCTCTTGGAAAAAATGCGTAAGGAAATAGAAAGGTCAGGCGAGTTAGGATGAACCGGAAAAGAAACATTCAAATGCTTCAGCGGCTGCTTTATGCCTTCGAATTTGCCATGGCCGTCATTATTTTTGTCGGGATCATCGTTTCCCTTCCCGATCTGTTTAAGTACATGTTTGAGATTGTCAACAGCGCCCAAGCTCACAGCTACAAACTCTTCCAATCCTTTTTGGCTCACGTGCTCCTAATGGTCATCGGCTTGGAGTTTGTTGCCATGCTAATCAATCACGAAGAATATCAGGTCATCTACATTATGATCATGGTGGTGGCCAGAAAGATGCTGATTTACGGCGACAATACCCGGGATTTATTTATCGGCGTCCTGGCCATTGCCGTATTATTTGTCGTGCGCAAATACTTTACCATTCATAAAATCCTCGCCAATGCCGGCGTCGCCATTTTCGATGCGAACACGAGAATGGAAAGCGTGAACGAGCACCTGGTCCGGGACATTGAAAGTCGGGAGGATATTCTGGGCGTCTACGTTCAAAAAATGTTCGACGAACAGAATAAAATCATCGAAGCCGGCGCCGTGGTAGAGGACGAACGCTACATTTACCAGGTGGAAGAAATGGACGGCGAGGAAATCGCGTTAATCGCCTTGGAAGATAAATTCAAAGGAATGTAAAAAATTTTCCTCTTCAAAACAATAAAGAATTGCAATTAAATTTTCAGATGAGTATACTATTTTTTATGGAGCTGTAGCTCAGTTGGATAGAGCAGTGCCCTCCTAAGGCACGTGCCGGGGGTTCGATTCCTCTCAGCTCCGCCATAATTTTATGTGGCAAATTTGTCTTCAGTTGAGAACAATACCGAAGAGGCATTGTTCATTTAAGTTAAATGGGATTTGACGGGATGCGACGAATCGTGAAAAATTTCGACGGTACGAATCCTTTTGAATCATAAAAGAAGTGAGGTATCCAGATGGACAACAAGGAACGTTCAATGCAAGATGTGATGAATTCGATTTATTTGAAATACAAATTAAATTTCTACAAGAACCTTTATCGGAACAATCGTCAGCCCGATTCTTTAACGGTTATGGAAAAATTTTGTGCCGAAGCCATTTACGCCTTGCAAGGTCCCACCATTAACGAGCTGGCCAATTTTATTCGCGTAAGCCAACCCAATGCCGCCTACAAGGTGAATAATCTGGTGGAAAAGGGCCACGTGGAAAAAGTCCGCAGTCAAAAAGACCGCCGCCAGGTCCATCTGTTTGTTACGGATAAATTTAAAAAATACTACCAAGTCAATTACGATTTCGTCGAAGACGTTCAAAAATGCTTGGAAGACAAGGTGCCCGAAGAAAAAATGCAGGTCTTTAAGGAAGTGCTGGAGGTATTGGACGACGGCATTGTGGAAGCGGTGACGGAAGAAATAGACGAAGCCTACAGCAGTGACCACACCAAGCTTTAGTCATGGACTTAAAATCGTTGCGCCGATTTCGGCGATTGGAAAAGGATATGCTCCGCACCGAAAAGGCCTATGTCCACGATCTGATGGAGGTTATGGATTTTAAAGGTGAAGCCGATATGGCCGCCATGGAAGAAAAGCAAAAGGGCTTTGAAGATGCCATTAAAGAGTTTAAAGTCGCTCTGTACGGCGATGAAAACAAGGGATGAAAGGCTCCGGGGGATAGCCCTCGGAGCTTTTTTAATGTCTTAACGCCGTCTTAACGGTCTCTCCGTTACAATAGCCTTAACATAAAAAAAAGGAGTGTTGACATGAACAAGAAGATGAAAAAGATATTAGCCGCCGGTCTAATTGCAAGTCTGAGTATCGGACTCATGGCCTGCGAGAAGAAAGACAACCGCCGGGAGGACCATCCGGAGGAAGTGGAAAGCGTGGAAGCTTCCAAAGCCGGCATGAGCAACGAAATGATCAAGCCCGCCGACTACGCCTGGCAGGTAAAGGATACTTACGAATTCCCCTACATGGGTGCAAAAATCACCTTGCCCAAAACCCTGCAGGACATGATGACGAAAAAAGACGTGATCATGCTGGACGATCAGTCCTTAGGCGACAAAAACGAAATCAAGTACGCCATGCTCACCTTCTCCGCCTTAACGGAAGAGGATAAGAACAAGGAAATTCCCAAAATGGGCGACGAATACCCGAAGTGGCTGGAAGCCATTAAGCGGGCGGGCACCCTGGGTATCTACGAAAAATCCATGGACGAAGCCGCCATTAGCAAGGTAACGAAATGCGACACCCACACCAAGCTCGGCGAAAGCCAAGACGGCAAGTATAATTACTACCTGTCTACGGCTGGCGATGTGGATGCGTCTATTTTGGAAGCATTAAAGGGCGTAAAGCTTGAAACCATGGAACGCGCGCCTATGGCTGAAAACGGCTACGTCTTCCAAGAAAAGGAAATGGAGCAGACCTCCGATGCAAAAACCGTCGCCCCCTTGAAGACCCAAGACATCGACGGCAAGGCCTTTACCGATGCGGATTTCGCGAAAAACAAATTGACCATGGTCAATGTCTTCGCCACCTGGTGTACGGCTTGTATTCAGGAAATTCCCGATCTGGAAAAGTTAAATAAAGAAATGAAAGACAAAGGCGTCGGCGTCGTCGGCGTGGTCATGGACACCCACGAGGACGGAAAAGACATTCCCGATGCTCTGGACAAGGCCAAGGCCATTCAAAGCAAGTTAAAGACCACCTACCCCTTCTTAAAACCCGACGACAAATTAATGAACGGCCGCCTTGGGGGCATTCAAGCCCTGCCGGAAACCTTCTTCGTCGACAGCAAGGGCAATATCGTCGGCGAAACCTACTCCGGCGCCAAGAGCCTGGAGGAATGGAAGGCCGTGGTGGAAAAAGAACTGAAGAACGTGAAGTAAGATGACGAAAGAAAAATGTCGCGCCTATTTAGGTCCCGCCATCCTCCTCGCCTCCGTGGCCATGATGGCCTTCGGCATTCACCGGGGAGAGATGCAAGTAGTCCTTGAGAAGGCCGTAAGAATTTGCATGGAGTGTATCGGCATTGGCTAGTAAAAAGAAGTCTATGAAAGAAACGAAGCGCCACCTGTTTCAAAGCCTGTGGTTTCTCGCCACCAATTCCTATTTTGAAGGCTTTAAAACGGGAAAAATCTATGAAGGCAAGATGAAAAACCTCTGCGTGCCGGGAATGAATTGCTACTCCTGTCCCGGCGCCAAGGGGGCCTGCCCCATCGGGGCCTTGCAGGCCGTTATGGGAAATATGAATTACAAATTCGCCTTTTACGTGGTGGGTTTTCTCTTCTTCATCGGCGCCCTTATGGGCCGCTTCGTCTGCGGATGGCTCTGCCCCTTCGGTTTGGTGCAGGACCTTCTTCATAAAATCCCCTTTCCGAAAAAAATCAAAACCTTTAAAGCCGACAAGTATTTGAGAAAAGCAAAATACGCTATCCTGCTGATCTTCGTCCTGATCCTTCCCCTTTTTCTCGTGGACGTCTTAGGTCAGGGCTCCCCCTATTTCTGCAAACTCATCTGTCCCGTGGGCATGCTGGAAGGCGGCCTGCCCCTGGTTTGGAAAAACGAAAGCATGAGAGGCGCCGTGGGCTTTTTGTACGCGTGGAAAGGATCTATCCTCGCCGTGACGATTATCCTGAGCCTGATGATCTATCGCCCCTTCTGCAAATACATTTGTCCCCTGGGGGCGGTGTACTCCCTCTTCAATCCCATTTCCGTTTTTAAATACCGACTGGATAAAGAAGCCTGCGTTCACTGCGGCGCCTGTGCGAGGGCCTGCAAGATGAATGTGGATCCCGTGGAAAACGAAAACGCCGCCGAGTGCATTCGCTGCGGTCAATGCGAAAAGGCCTGCCCCACCGGCGCCATTTCGAAAGGCATCTGTGCCATGGAAAAAAAAGATATGAAAGAACTACCTGAAAACTAAAAGATTCGAAAACGCAAGGAGGCCCGGCCTGTTTGCGTTTTTGCTATAATGAGAAAAAAGGAGGGAAGTATGCGACTTTTAATCGTGGAAGACGAAAAGGATTTGTTGGAGAGCATCGCCGAAGGGCTGCGCCTCTCGGGCTACGCCGTGGATACGGCAGCGGACGGGGCGGAGGCGGAGGATCTCTTTTGGAGCGAAACCTACGACCTCATCGTTTTGGATATCAATCTTCCGAAAATCGACGGCTTCACCCTGCTGGAGGAAATTCGCGAGGAAGACAAGCAGGTCAATGTCATTATGCTGACCGCTCGCACCCAAGTGGCGGATCGGGTCAAGGGGCTGGATCTCGGCGCCAACGACTACTTAATCAAGCCCTTCCACTTCGACGAGCTGGAAGCGCGGATCCGCTCCCTGCTCCGCAGAAAGCAGGTAGTGGAAGACAAGATCATTCACTACAAAAGTCTGTCCTTCGACACGGCAACGAAGAGCCTCACCGCCGGCGGCGAGGTCATTAAGCTCACGGCGAAGGAGCGGGGCATTTTCGAATACCTGATCTTAAATCAGGGCCGCTACGTTTCCGCCGAGGAGCTCATGGAACATGTGTGGGACATGAACGTCAGCGACGTGTCCAATGCCGTGCGGGTGCACATGTCCGCCCTTCGGCGAAAGATTAAAGAAGCCACCGGAGAAAACATCATTCGAAACGAAATCGGAAGGGGTTATATGATTGACAGGGAATAAAAGAACGGATCGCTCCATTATTTTTAAACTGACGGCGGCGAGCCTCGCCGTCTTTATGATCATGCTGATCCTCTCCAATTTTCTCATTACCCGGCGGCAGGCGGACATCGCCTCAAACCTCACGGCTCAAGTGGAAAGTCGCATGAAGGGAAAATCCGCTGCCGACGAATCGGTTATGGTATTTATCGACGAGGACGAGATTCGCCATTTGGCGGATTTCAAGCTCTACGCCCTGGGGGTCTTTCTCGCCACCGGGCTCTTAGGCGGCGGAATCTTTATCCTGCTCATTCGCCGCACCCTCAGCCCCTTGGAGGCCCTTACGAAAAAAGTGGCGGCCACGGACATGGACGCCATGGCGCAAAAAGACAGCCTGGTTTTAGAAAAGGGCGCCTACGAAATCGTCGCCCTGTCCGAAGCCTTTCAAAAGACCCTGGATAAAATTTACGACAATTACGAAAAAGAGCGGCTCTTTTCCGTGAACGTAGCCCACGAGCTGCGCACGCCATTGGCGGTGCTCAGGACCAAGGTGGACGTGTTCAAGAAGAAGAGAGAGACCATGGATCCGGAGCTCGCCGCCTTTGTTCAGAGCATGGAAAAAAATATCCGCCGCCTCTCCGATTTAGTGGAAGAGATTTTGTTCTTAGGTCGCGACGCCGCTCCCGTCCTTCGTCCCGTAAACGTGAAGGAATTGGCCCGGGAGCTGGTGCTGGATCTGGAAGAAAAGGCCGCGGGAAAAAACGTGGCCCTCGCCGTGGAAGGGGAGGATGTGATCCTTCAAACCGACGACGCCCTTTTGGAGCGGGCCTTGTATAATCTCTTGGACAACGCCGTGAAATACAATAAGCCCGGTGGAAAGGTGGTCATTTCTTTCGCAGAAGACAAAGAGAAGGCCATCGTCTCCGTCGCCGACACGGGCATGGGCATGAATGAGGAAGACAAGGCCAAGGCCTTCGACCTCTTTTACCGCGCCGATCCGTCGAGAAATCACGACGGCTACGGCGTGGGCCTCGCTTTGGTAAAGGAAATCGCCCGCCGCCTGGAGGGAAGAATCGACATTCGAGACAACGAGCCTACGGGGACGATTTTCGACTTCACCCTTCCGAAAAAAGAGGAACGGCCATAGAAAAACAAAATACTGGATTTTTCACATAGATTCGATCCTATGCTATGATAGTTAGGAGAATATAGAAAAATCAGAAAGGAAGATCATTATGGCATTTATCGACCGCGTACCGGAAGAATTTCGCACCACCGGTCCCGTCGGCGTCCTGCAATTAAATATTACGGGCAAATGCAATTTGCGATGCGCTCACTGCCACGTCATGAAAAATTCCGAATTCGACGAAATGTCGAAGGAAACCATGGACAAATGCATGGAGGCATTGAAGAAGCACCGCTTCCATACGGTGGACATTACCGGCGGCGAGCCGACGACCCATCCCCTCCTCATTCCTTTTATCCGCGAGGTGAGCGAGTATACCGACGACATTATCCTTCGGACCAATGCCGTGGCCATCGACAAAAATCCCGAGCTTATGGAGCTCTTGGATGAAAAGAATATCCACGTCGTCGTGTCCCTGCCCTGTTACACGGAAGAAAACGTGGACTCCCAACGAGGCGAAGGCACCTTTAAGCACGTGATCCCCAATTTGCGGAAGCTCAACGCCATGGGCTACGGCAGCAAGAAGGACCTGTCCCTGGTGAACAATCCCCTGGGCGCCTATTTGCCCGGCCCTCAAGAGGGCTTAGAGGCCGATTACCGCAAGTATTTGGAAGAAGAGGGCGTGGAATTTTCCGAGCTCTTCACCATTACCAATATGCCCATGGGCTATTTCGGCGACAAGCTGCGGGAGGAAGGCATTGAAGAGGAGTACATGAAGCTCTTGGAGGACAATTTCAATCCCGACACCGTGGAAAACCTCATGTGCCGCTTCCAAATTTCCGTGGACCCCAAGGGCCGCATCTACGACTGCGATTTCCATCAAGCGGAAAGAATCCCCGCCGCCACCTATAAGACCATCGACGAGGTGATCGAAGCCGACGAGCTGTCCCGCCCCATCGTGTGGAAGGAATACTGCTACGGCTGCACGGCCGGAGCCGGAAGCAGCTGCGGCGGCGCATTGGCGGAATAAGAAAGTGACGAGAGCGACCCCATAAAATCGGATTTAATCGAGTGAGCATTTCGCTTGCTCGATTTTTTTTACATACTATTCCTTCGCGGCATTGCCTCGGGAGCAGGCCGATAATTCCGTTGTTGCGAGAAATCTATGCTATAATAAATCCGTAAAAAGTATGAAAAGGGGGAAGACTTTTGCTTAACAGCTTAGCGAACTATCTGGAAGAGAGTGCCCGTCGCTTTCCGGACAAATTGGCTTTGTCCGACGAAAAACTGGAACTGACCTTTCGACAAATGCGAGAAGCCGCTCAAAAAGTCGCCTCGTATATATGCAGGGAATATGGCGCAAAAAATCGCCCCGTGGCCGTGGAGGTGGATCGGGCGAGCCAATCCGTCGTCCTTTTTCTGGGCGTCCTCTACAGCGGAAATTTCTATGTACCCATGGACAAGCGCATGCCGAAGGAGCGCATGGCGCAAATTTTAGACGACGTGGATCCCCTTCTCTGTCTGGGCATCAAAGAAAAAAATATCTTCAACGACTTTGCTTATCCGGCGAAGAGCTACGACGCCCTTATGGAAGAAGAAATCGACGAGAGCGGGGTTGAAAGGGCCGTAAAGGGAACCATCGACATGGATCCCGCCTACATGATCTACACCTCCGGCTCCACCGGCCGCCCGAAAGGCGTCGTCATCAGCCATCGCATGGTCATGGATTTTGCGGATTTTCTTTCCTGCACCTTCTCCATTACCGGGGAAGACATTATCGCCAATCAGGCGCCCTTCTACTTCGATTGCTCGGTAAAGGGGATTTACCAAATGCTCAGAAACGGCGCTACTTTATATATTTTGCGGCCGTCTTATTTTATGTTCCCTATTAAGGCCGTGGAATTTTTTAACGAAAAAAAAGTCACCACCCTTCTTTGGGCCACATCGGGGCTCAATATTATTTCCGGCTCCGGGGCATTGAGCAAGATCAAGCCGACGACTTTAAAGCGGGTCTTCTTTTCCGGCGAAACCCTTTACGGAAAAAATTACCTGCCCTGGAAAGAAGCCTGCGCACCGGATGCCCGCTTCATCAATCTTTACGGCCCCACGGAAGTGACGGTGGACTGCTGCTACTACGAAATCCATCGCGAATTCAGCGCCGAAGAGGTGATTCCCATCGGCGGTGCCTGCCCGAATATGGAGGTTTTTCTCCTGGACGAGAAAGACGAGCCCGTCGCCGGGGAGGGACTCGGGGAAATTTGCGCCCGAGGAACGGGAATTGCCTACGGCTATTACAAGGATCCCGAGAAGACGGAAGCCGTCTTCGTTCAAAATCCCCGCCACGGAAATTACCGGGACATTATCTACCGAACCGGTGACCTGGCTCGCACCAACGAGCACGGGGAATTGATCTTCGTCTCCAGAAAGGATCAACAGATCAAGCATCAGGGCAATCGCATCGAGCTGGGAGAGTTGGAAGCGGCGGCCAATAAAATCGAGAGCGTGAGAGAATCCGTGGCCTTTTACGATTACGAGGCCAGGAGCATTATTCTCGCCTACAGCGGCGAGGAAGATGGCGCCCTTTCCCATAAGCTGAAGGAGCAAGTGCCGAAATACATGTTGCCGGCCGAGATTTTATTTTATGAGAAATTCCCTTATAATAGAAACGGTAAAATCGACCGCACGAGGATAAAGGCGGATTACGATGAAAAAAATTGAAACGATCGCGGAATTTAACGAGATCTTCAGGGCCAATTTGTCGAAAAAGGGCTTTTCCAATCTGGAGGGCCTGCTTTTCGATGCCGAAGGGCTGATCCGTCAGGGGACGCTTTTCTACGAGCCCGTGGACGGAGGCGTCTTCTTTTTTCAAGACGAGGGGGCTTATTTTCAAACCTACCACGCCTTGAAGGGCGACGTGACTTCCGCCATCTGCCCCCGTCGGGAGAAGCCCTGTATCTTGGATTTTATTTTTAAACCGGGGAAGGAAGGGGCCTTTCCCGCCCTTTTGGAAGAGGGCGGCTGGCGCCCCTATATGAAGAGGCGCTCCGCTACCATGGACGTGGGCGAGGCGGCGAGGGCCGGGGTCCTCGCCCGGGAAGAGGATGCGGAGAAAATTACGGAGCTTCAGTGGAACCACATCGACCCCTACACCGGCCACTGTCTGCCCGTAGATGAGATGGCGGAGGAAATAAAAAACGAACGCGTCTTTGCATCTTATGACGGCGCACGGCTCCGCGGCTATCTCAGGTATTCGAGCCGCTCTCGCCACTTGATTTTGGAAAACATCGTCGTCTCCCCGGGCGCCAGAGGCGAGGGCGTGGGAAGAGAATTGGTCGAGATGCTTATGGCTGTGGCGAAAGAGAAGGGTTTTTCCGCCATACGCCTGTGGGTTCGGGAAGACAACGAGGCGGCCATTCGCCTCTACGGCGGCTTTCCCTTCCGCTTCGGCGACTATGAATGTGTGAATTATATTTTAGAGGAAATGAGGTAAGGATGGATACGAGAGAAAGGGTCATTGCCCTGATTCGTGAGATCAACGAGGACTTTGATCCGGAAGAAAATGTGGATTTAATCGAAGAGGAAATTTTAGATTCCTTCGACATGATTTCGTTTATTATCGAAGTGAAAGAGGAATTCGGCGTGACGATCGGAGTCGATGACATTGTTCCCGAAAACTTTGCCACCGTCGATCAAATCGCGGATCTTATCGAGCAACTGGACGAATGATTTTATTTAAAGGCACATACATCGCCTTCGTAATTTGTGTAATACTTGCCTATTACACAATTTTTCGGCGTGCTCAATGGACGCTTCTTCTGGCGGCGTCCCTTTTCTTTTACGTCTATTTTACGAAATCCTATTTTATTTTCTTCTCCATCATCAATATCTACCTGTTCTCCCTCCTGGTCCATAGAATCGAGAACAAGGGCTTGAAAAAGGCGGCGGTAACGGCCTGCCTCCTCTTTAACTTTTCCTTTTTATTTCTCATCAAGTACACGCCCCTTCTTTCCAATCGCTTTAATCTTTTGATTCCCCTGGGCATTTCCTTTTACATGTTCCAGTCCATATCCTACATTATGGACCTCTATTGGGGCAGGGTGGAAATCGAAAGGAACCCCTTTAAGCTGGCTCTGTTTATTTCCTACTTTCCCCAAGTCATTCAAGGGCCCATCGGCCGCTTCGACGCACTTATGCCTCAGCTCTTGGAAAACAAGGCCTATGATTCGGACAATCTGCGCTACGGCTTCGAAACCATTTGTTGGGGCGCCTTTAAAAAGATTTTTATCGCCGACCACCTGGGCCTTCTGGTCAATACGGTCTTCGACTCCTACGGCTCCTATCCCGGCCTCTTTGTATTTCTGACGGTCTTTGCCTACAGCATACAGATCTACGCGGACTTTTCCGGCGGCATCGACATTATTCGAGGGATTTCCCAAATCCTGGGCATCGACATGGCCGTGAACTTTCGCCGCCCCTTCTTTTCCCGCTCCCTGGCCGACTTTTGGCGTCGCTGGCATATTTCCCTGGGTACGTGGATGAAAGATTACGTCTTTTATCCCCTGAACCTGTCACGGCCCCTGGTCTTCGTCAACAAGAAGGCGAAGAAACACTTCGGACGGAAGCGGGGCAAATTAATTTCCATTTGCCTCTCCACCTATATCCTCTATTTCATCGTGGGGATATGGCACGGCGCCGGCACGAATTACGTCCTTTACGGCCTGTGGAACGGCACGATTATTTCCTTCAGCCTGTATTTGGAAGGGACCTACAAGAAAACCCTGGCGAAGCTGGGCATCGACCCCAAGGCCCGGGTCTACACCCTCTTTCAAATTATTCGCACCAATCTTCTCGTGACCTTGGGCAGATACTTTTCCAGAGCATCGGGGGCTCTCGTGGCCCTGAAGATGTGGGCCCACACCTTTAAAAATTTCCATTTGGGCTCCGCGCCCCTGTATTTGCTCCACGAAATGGGCTACACGAATAACGAGCTGATCGTGCTTTTTATCAGCATCTTCTTGGTCTTTCTCGTGGACCTGGCCTTCGAGGGGGGCGTCAATCTATACAAGAGCTTCGACGAAGCGTCCACGCCGGTGCAACTCGGCGTCATCGGCGCCTTTGCCCTCGCCTTCGTCGTCTTCGTCGTCTATGCCGGGGGCTATGTGCCCACGGAATTTATCTATCGCCAGTACTAGAAAGGAACGGATATGACCACGAAAAAATTTTTTATAATGATCGTCTCCGTCCTCGTCCTCATCTTTGCCGCCATCGGCGCGGGCAATTACTTTATCAATCCCTTCGGCCTGTTTAACGAGTCTCTCATGGATTGGGATTCCTATAATTTCACGCAAAATCCCCGGACGGCGAAAATTCATTACATCGACAAGAATCACGATAAGTACAATGCCTACATCGTCGGCTCCTCCGGCTGCGGCAGCCTCGATCCCAAACAGCTGAGCAGCTACACGGGAAAGAGCTACTACAACAGCTTTTATTACGGCTCCGACCTTTTGGACTCCTATGAAACCGTGGATTACCTGATTCGAAATTACACCGTGGACGAAATTATGCTGGGCATTAATTACAACACGGCGATCAATTTCGACATCGGGGAAGACCAGCTGAATCTGCGCATGCCGGCCAAGCTTTCCGGGAAAAGTCTCTTGGCCTTTTACAAAGACTATCTTTTCGCCGATCCGCGGTATTTCGTAAACAAGCTGAGGGACAAGAGGAAAGACACCTTCTTCACTCAAGACTTCGACGTCTTTCTCCCCGAAACCGGCAGCTACGACAAGCGGCTCAGGGACACGGAAGGCATCGGCGATTTAAACGCCTATGTGGAGAAAGAGGACTATCGGGTTTTTCAGGACTACCCTCGGGAAGTGAAGCCCTTTGCAAAAATGAAGGAATTTAAAGAGACCATGGCGGCCATTAAAAAGCTTTGCGACGAGAACCATGTGAAGCTCACCGTGGTGGTGATCCCCATTTACAAGGACGACTTCCCCAACTATCCCGCGAAGGATTTGGATCTTTTCTACAGAAGTTTGGCCGAGATCACGCCCTTCTGGGATTTTTCCAAATCGTCGATTTCCGCCGATCCCCGCTATTTTTACGACGCCACCCACTTCAGAAACAGCGTGGGCCGCATGATTCTGGATCGAATCTACGACAAGGGCGACGACTATATTCCGGAGGATTTCGGTCACTACGTGGATCGCAAGGGCGTCGAGGATTTTTTAGCCTCCTTCCGGCAATACGAGGTGGTTCGCAATGAAGCGAACTATACTAAAAAGCTTCCCGTCCTCATGCTCCACCACATCGGCGAAGGTGATTATGCCATTTCCGAGGACAAGCTGAAGGCCTATCTGACGGCGATTCGTGGGGCGGGCTACCATACGGTGGGCTTGCAGGACCTGTATAACTACGTCTACAAGGGCGTGGATTTAGGGGACAATCCCATTCTCATCACCTTCGACGACGGCTATTTAAGCAATTACGACAAGGCCTTTCCCCTTTTGAAGGAAATGAATATGAAGGCGGTCATATACTGCGTCGGCTCTACCTTCGGATCCTCCACCTATAAGGACACGGGCGAGCCGATTATTCCCCATTTCGGCGAAAAAGAAGCGCGGGAGATGCAGGATTCCGGCCTCATCGACATACAAAGCCACAGCTTTGATATGCATCAATCGGAAGAATTGGAAACAAAGAAGCCGGTGCGCATAGACATGGGGCAATTTCCCCACGAAACGGAAGAGGAGTATATGAAGGCCTTCGGCGACGATTTCAAGAAAGAGGATTTGCTGATCCGCGCAGTGACGGGGCAGCCCATCCGCGCCGTCGCCTATCCCCGCGGCACCTATTCCGATATGACTCAGGGCCTGTTGGGCCTATACGGCGTCTGCGCCACCTTTACCTCGGATACCGGGGTCAACACCCTGATCAAAGGGCTGCCCCAATCCCTTTACGGGCTGAAGCGCATCGAGGTGGAGGCCAATTTGACGCCGGAGGAACTTTTGCAAAAGATTCGCGGCGAATAAGCTGAAGAAGAGCATAAAAAGACGAGCCCCGATTCGGGACTCGTTTTTGTTTTATAAGCTTTCCTCCAGGCGACGTATGGCTTCCTTCACATCGGCCTCTTCCATGGCCTCGCCCTTCAGGCGAAGGTCCTTCGCAAAAGCCAATGCCTCGGCGCGGGCGTCGGTGGGATCGGTCTTTTGCTTTTCCATGGATTCCTTGGCCACGGCGAGCATTTTCGACCAGGCCTGCACGATGGCATTTTCCCGGCGAATGTGCTTAATAAGCCGGGCAAAGGTCCAGTCTTTGTTGGTGTCCGTCAGGGCCGCCTTGTGAGGGAACACTTCCCCCATGTCCCGAAGGGCCATAAGAATCTTTTGCAGCTCGTGGGAGTGCAGATCCACAAAGACCAACAGCTCTTCATCAGGCGCATCCTCCGCGCCGCCGAGCTTTTCGTAGCCTTCCAGGCCCGCAAAATAGCCCACGTATTCGCCGACCTCATCCCGTGCCACTTCCCGCAAGGCGATGTCCTGTGCCCTTGCCGCTTCAATCAAACGAGCTTTTCGCTCCTCGCCCTTAATGCCGTAGTATATAATCAGACTCATGCCCTCATCCTTTCCGAATTTACCATCGCGCAATCGATGGTGCCCGTCCTATCGCGCGCTGCGATGTTCGGATGATAGATACCCGGGGAAAAAGTATTTAATCGTTTAAGGAAGCGTGTGTGATTTCGTGCCAGTCGAGATGCAAATAGCCCTCGGCATCGGTCTTGCTGTTGATCAAATAGCGGGTCTTGACCAGCTCCATCATGGGGCGGTCGGCGGAAAGGGAATCGCTGTAGGCGACGCTGTTTTCGTAGTCGATCTCCATGCCCTTTTCCGTCAGGTGTCCGAGAATGTTGTCCACCTTTTTTCCGCGCTTGTTGTTGTCCCCCGTCATGCGGTACTCGTCGTCGGTCTTCGTGCCGATAATGTGATCGAAGGGGAGCACGTCCCCCACGTACTTCAGGTAATCCTCCACGGAGGCGGAGACCAAAAGCAGGTAGTAGCCCGCGGCCTTCAGGGCGTAAATTTCATCCACCGCCTCTTTAAAGGTGCGTGCCATGACATCCTCGTAGACGAAGGCCTTGATTTCGTCCTCCGTATAGTAGCGGAGCATGGAGAGAAAGCTGTCCTTGACGTTTTTCTTCACGCCCTTCGGCGATTTAAACAGACTGCCGAGAAGCAGGGTTCGGTAAAGTTTCGAGCGAAAGCCCGGGATTTTTCTCGCCGTTACGTCGTATAATATAAGGATGGAGTCCGTGGATATGACGGTGCGGTCGAAATCGAAGAGGGCGATTTTTTGTTTCATATTGTCTCCTTTTCATAGGCGATTTACGCCGACGGTGGTTTTTTGATATATTAGGGTGGTGATTCATTTGGACATTTTACATGTGGATATGGACGCGTTTTTTGCCTCTGTTGAGATTCTATTGAATCCCGCTCTGAAAAACAAGCCCCTTGCCGTAGGCGGAAAGAATCCTTCGGGGATCGTCACCACGGCGAGCTACGAGGCACGTAAGTACGGGGTGCATTCCGCCATGCCCATGTTTATGGCGAGGAGTCTTTGCCCGAATCTCATCGTGGTGCCTACGAGAAAGGGCGTTTACGGCCGGGCGAGCCGAAAGGTCTTCGGCTATTTACACGACTACGGCTTTCCCATGGAGCAGGTGTCCATCGACGAGGCCTATTTGGATTTAACGGGGGCGGACAATCCCGAGGCCCTTGCGAAAACCATGCAGAGGGAAGTGAAGCGCCGCTTCGGCCTTTCCATGAGCTGCGGTTTGAGCTACAATAAATTTCTCGCAAAAATCGCCTCGGACATGGACAAGCCCGCGGGCTTTACCGTCATCGACCGGAAATGGGCGGCGCAGGTTATCGACGGCCTTCCCCTTTCAAGGATTCACGGTATCGGCGAGAAGACGGAAAGGCGCTTGAAGGAGCTGGGGATTCACAACGGGGCGGATCTGAAGGCCCTGGATCGGGATTTTCTGGAGGAGGCCTTCGGGAAACCGGGCCTGGAGCTTTACGACCGGGTGCGGGGCGAGGACCTGCGGCCCGTGGAGCCCGGCAGGAAGCGAAAATCCATCGGCACCGAGGAGACCTTCATCGAGACGCGGGACAGAAATTTTTTTAAAGAGCGGCTAAAGCGCTTCGCCGAGGAGACGGCCTTTCTCATGGAGAAAAAAGGCATCGTGGGCTACACCCTGACGGTGAAGCTCAAGACGTCGGATTTTCACACGCACACGAAATCTAAGACCTTCGGCCTGCCCCTGGAGGGGGAGGCGCTGCTGTTTCGAGAGGCGTGGGCCCTGTTTTGCGCCCTCTACGGCGGCGAAAAGCTGCGGCTTTTGGGTCTGAGTGTGTCGTCTTTAGAGGAGAATTACAGCAGGCAGCTGCGTTTTTTATAGGAGGAAGCATGGAAGAGTGGAGACAAAAAAGAGTGCGTGAAATTTTTCAGCGCTTTACGAGTCAGTTCGATCTGACGATTTTAGAGCACACGGACGAGCGTATTTATGCCCGCTGGCATGTAGACGAAAATTCGCTGAATCCGGAGGACATCGCCCACGGCGGGGCGGTTTATTCCGTGGCTGACGTGGTTTGCGCGGCTCTGGGCCTTAGGAACAATCACCTGCTCACCAAGAGCGTGAACTTTTATTACTTCCACTCCGTGCGCCTGGGAGATGCTTATATTCGCGGGAGCTTTCAAAAGGTCGGCAGCTACACCTCGGTGATGGAGATCGAAGTATGGCAGGAGGAGACGCTCTGCGCCAAGGGTCTATTTGACATGGCGAAGCTGTAGGGAGGAATCATGGCAGTATTTCATTATTTAGAAGAGGGCTTGGATCACCGCCTGATGGCGGATTCCGAGCTGAGTATAAAGGAGCAGGAGGGCGAGACGCTCACCGCCACCTGGAAGGTATGGCCCGGCGCCATTAATTCCGCCGGCACCTGCCAGGGCATGATCCACTTCGGCATGGCCGATGTGATCAGCGCCATTTTGTGTGACCGCAAAGGAGTGGTGGTGACCAAGGCCGCTTCCTGCTTCTACCACGCGCCCCTTTACGAGGGCGAGGTCACGGCCGAAGCCGCCTTCAACAAGCGGGGCAAGGTCAACGACAATGTGGAGGTGCGCTTTTTTCAAAGGGGCATCCTCTGCTATCAGGCAATTTTCAGTATGCACGCCACCGGCGTCACCTTAGACAAGGGAGGGGAAAATGAAGCGTAGTCAGGCCATTATGCTTTTGCTCTTAACGACGATTATCTGGGGCATGGGCGTGGTGGCACAGATCGCCGGCATGGACTACATTCATCCCTTCGCCTTAAATGTGCATCGCTCCTTGGCGGCGGCGCTGTTTCTTTTGATCGTGCTCCTCTTTATTCCGAAGCTGAGGGACGTGGGCACGGATCTTGAGGCAACCATCAAGGGCGGCATTTTATGCGGCATCTGTTTAAGCGTGGCCATGGCCCTTCAGCAATACGGCCTTCAATACACCACCGCCGGCAAGGGCGGTTTTATTACGGCCCTTTACATCGTCCTCGTGCCCATCGGCGGCATACTTTTACACCATCCCATTTCGAAAAAAACCTGGTTCGCCGTCCTCGTCGCCGCCGTGGGGCTGTACTTTATCAGCATGAAAAAAGGCGCGGGCTTTTCCATGGGCCGTGGAGATTTTCTGGTCCTTCTCTCCGCCGTGGCCTTCAGCGTCCATATTCTCGTCATCGACCGCTTCGCGCCCTATGTGGACGGCGTGGCCATGAGCTGCATTCAATTTTTTACGGCGGCGATACTGTCGCTGATTCTCGTTGTGTCTACCGGGGCCTCCCTCTTCGGCGAGTACACCAAGGCCCTGCCCGCCATATTATATTTGGGGATTTTATCGAGCGGCGTGGGCTTTACCCTGCAGATCATGGGCCAGCGCTACACGGAGCCCACCACGGCGAGTTTGATCCTGAGCCTGGAGGCGGTCTTTTCCCTCTTAGGGGGCATCATCCTCTTAAGCGAAGCCCTGACTGCCCGCGAGGCCTTCGGCTGCGTCCTTCTCTTCGTCGCCATACTTATCGCCCAGCTTCCCATGCCCAAGCTTCGAAAATCCTCGGAGAATAATTAAAAGAAAATTTTTAAAAGCCCCTTATCCGTGAAATAAAAAATCATCCTTCGGGTATAGATAAACCTAAAGGATCAGGTTAAGGAGGGAATGAAATGAAATGTCGTTATTGCGGTTATGAAAATGAGCCCGGTGTAAAATTTTGTGCGTCCTGCTCAACGCCCATGGTCTATCCCCTGGGCTACAAGCCCGAGGACGAGGCAACCGTTGAAAAGGCGGAGCCCGTGAAGGAAGCGCCGAAGGCCGAAGAAAAACCCGTGAAGGAAGTCGCTGAGGAAAAATCGGAAGCGAAGCCTGTAGAGAAAGTTGCCGAAGAAAAGCCGGCAGCACCGGAAGAAAAGGCGCCGGCTCGCGGGGAAGCGCCGAAAGAAAAAGAAGCGCCGGCTGAAAAACCGATCGAGGTCCCGGAAAAGGTCGAGGCCGCAGATGCCTATAAGGAATCGAAGCCTGTAGAGAAAGTTGCCGAAGAAAAGCCGGCAGCACCGGAAGAAAAGGCGCCGGCTCGCGGGGAAGCGCCGAAAGAAAAAGAAGCGCCGGCTGAAAAACCGATCGAGGTCCCGGAAAAGGTCGAGGCCGCAGATGCTTATAAGGAATCGAAGCCCGTGGACAAGCGCAAGAAACAGGCGCAAAAGCGGAAGAAAAAGGCGGAAAAGAAACCGGAAAAGGACGCAAGGGTTAGCGCCGAGGAAAAACGCCTGGAGCATCAAAGCCACAGCGCTAAGCCGGCGCCGAAAAAGGAAGCCCCGGAAAAGAAAAAACCGGAAGAAAAACCGGCTCCCGTAAAAGAAGCGCCGAAAAAAGAAGCCGCACCGGAAAAGAAAGCACCGGAAGGGTTGAAGGAAAAAGCAGTCGCTCCCGATAAAAAGGAAGCACCGGCCAAGGCACCGGAAAAGAAACCGGAAAGAAAGCCCGAGCCCAAGAAAGGCCGCATCAGCCCGGTCCTCGTGGCCATCGTCCTTTTGATTCTGCTCTTTATCATCTATAAAGCCGTGAAATGACGGCCTT
Organism: Aedoeadaptatus urinae; assembly: GCF_900155585.1. Lineage (GTDB taxonomy): Bacteria > Bacillota > Clostridia > Tissierellales > Peptoniphilaceae > Aedoeadaptatus > Aedoeadaptatus urinae. The sequence continues at coordinate 244,021 of NZ_LT707416.1, forward strand.
GGAGGAAGCCCTGCGCGAGGCGGCCACAGAGCGGCACAAGGCATTTTTAGAGCGATTGATTCCCACGGTGTCCTCGGATACAATCATAGGCGTACCCATGCCCGCCTTGAGAAAGCTCGCCAAGAGCCTGGACGGGTCTTTTCTCGACGCCCTGCCCCATAAGAGCTACGAGGAGAATATCCTTCACGGCCTCTTGATCAATGGCGGGGCCTGCGAGGATGTCGCCCGTGCCCTGGACGATTTTTTGCCCTATTTGGATAATTGGGCCGTGGTGGATACCATGGACCCGCAGGAATTTTATCGGGGTGACTACAGGGATTATTATAAGACGCTAATGAAAGATTCCCGCCCCTTCGTATCCCGGCTGGGGATCGTCCTCGCCCTTCGCCACCTGGCGGAGGATCCTCGGGGGCTCATTCCCGCCGTAGCTGCCGTTAAGAGCGGCCCCTACTACGTGGACATGGCTATGGCATGGTTTTTTGCCGAAGCGCTCCTGCACGATGCAGAGGCCGTATTTACCCTGTTGGAATCCGAAGCACTGACGCCGTCGGTGCGTCGTAAAACCGTGAGGAAAATAAAAGAATCCTTCCGCGTTCCCGATGAACTGAAAATTCGGGCGGCGGCAGTAGGAAAAAAATAGACGGCTCCTTTCGGGGAGCTGTTTTTGTGAAAGGAGATCCATGATTTACTTCGACCACGCGGCCACCTGCCCCATGAGCGAAAGAGCCCTTGAGACCATGACCGCCCTCTTAAGAGAGGGCTACGGCAATCCCTCCAGCCCCCACCGCTTGGGGCGGGAGGCGAAAAACGCCTTGGAAGGCGCCCGATTGGACGTGGCGCAGCTCTTCGACCTGTCCATGAAAAACGTGATTTTTACGGGATCGGGAACGGAAGCCGACAACATCGCCATCATGAGCGCCTACAAAAACCGAAAAAAGAGTCCGGGCCACATGGTCACCACGGCCATGGAACACGAGGCCGTGCTGAAATGCGCCGAAGCCTTGGAAGAAAAGGGTGTAGAAGTGACTTACATCGCCCCGAATAAAAACGGCGTGGTCAGTGCCGAGGATGTCCTTGCCGCCGTGAGAGAGGACACTTTTTTGGTCAGCGTCATGGCGGTGAACAACGAAGTAGGCACCGTTCAGCCCCTGAAAGAGATCTCGGCGGGCCTCGACGGGGGCGTGCACCTTCACGTGGACGCCGTGCAGGCGGCGGGCCACCGACCGATGGACACCTACGCCTTTGCTCACACCGTGGCCATGAGCGGCCACAAATTTTACGGGCCCAAGGGCGTGGGGATTCTGCTTACGCGTAAGGAGCTCGAGCCCGTCATCTACGGCGGGGGACAGGAGCGGGGCATACGCAGCGGCACGGAAAATGTCCCCGCCATCTGCGCCATGGCAGAGGCACTAAAAGAGGCGGAGGCCCACAGGGAAGAGGACGCCGCCCACATGGACGAGCTGTCCCGCCGCTTGAGGGGAGGCCTGGAAGAAATTCAAGGCGTGGCGCTTACCGTCCCCGCCGCCGACGGACGCATCGTCCACGCCATGGTGGAGGGCATGGAACGGGACGTCCTCCTGTATCAGCTGGACCGCAGGGGCTTCGCCCTATCCGGAGGCAGCGCCTGTCAGGCCGGCGCCGCCACGGAAAGCCACGTCCTTCGCGCCATGGGCGTGGATCAGAAAAATCGGGCGCCTATGCGCCTGTCCCTGGGCAGGGAAAACACCATGGACGAAGTGGAAGCCTTTTTAAAGGCATTGAGAGAAATATTAGAAGGGAAGAGATCGTGAGTCGCATACTTGTCGCCATGTCCGGCGGCGTGGATTCCTCCGTCGCCGCCTACTTATTAAAAAAAGCCGGGCACGAATGCATCGGCGTCACCATGAAATTGTACGAAAATGACACCGTGGCCCATACCGGGCACACCTGCTGCTCCCTAGACGACATCGACGATGCCCGCATGGTTTCGGCGAAGCTGGGCATGGATTACTTCGTCTACGATTTTTCCGCCCGCTTCGAGGAAGAGGTCATCGACAAATTCGTCGCCTATTACGAAAAGGGCTGGACGCCCAATCCCTGCATCGACTGTAATCGCTACTTAAAATTCGAAGACCTATACAAGCGGGCGCGGGAGCTGGATTGCGACTACATCGCCACGGGCCACTACGCTCGCATTGAATACGACGAAAAATTAAAGCGCTACGCCCTTTTAAAGGGGCCCGACGAAAAGAAGGATCAATCCTACGTCCTCTATAGCCTGAGTCAGGAGCAGCTGGCCCACACCCTCTTTCCCTTGGGAAATTTGGAAAAGAGCGAGGTGCGAAAAATCGCCGAGGAGGCGGGCCTGGTCAATGCGAAGAAGCACGATTCCCAGGACATTTGCTTCGTCCCCGACGGCGACTACAAGGCCTTTTTGGAGCGCCGGGAAGATAAGACCTATGAAAAAGGCGACATCGTGGACGAGGAAGGCCGCGTCCTCGGCCGTCACGACGGCGCCGTGGGCTATACCATCGGCCAGCGCAAGGGCCTGGGCGTGGCCGCGGGCCACCCGGTCTACGTCCTGGATAAGGACATGGCGGAAAACCGCGTCGTCGTGGGAAATAAGGAAAGCCTGAAGAAGAAGGAGCTGGATGCCGTGGACTTCCACTGGCTCAGCGTCCCCGAAACCGACGAAATGAAAGTTACTGCCCGCACCCGCTACCACGGCAAGGAGACGGCGGCCACACTAATCGACAAAAAAGACGGGAAGATCACCTTGATCTTCGACGAGCCCCACGGTGCCATCGCCAAGGGCCAAGCTGTGGTCTGCTACGACGGAGAGAAAGTCGTGGGCGGCGGCACCATCGTCGATGCTCGCTGAGAAAGAGAGGCAAGATGTATTTAGAGGATTATTTAGAGGGCGTCACCTTTCAAATGCCTCCCGTTTCCTTAAGGTCAGAGGAAATCATAGACTACGCCCGCATCTACGATCCCAGACCCATTCACGTGGACCGGAGGGCGGCGGAGGCCGGTCGCTTCGGCGCCCTTATCGCCTCGGGCTTTCACACCTTAAACGCCTGTTGGGGCAAGTGGGTGCATACGAAATTAGATGAAGGCGGCCTCGTCGCCGGCATGGGCATGGATAATTTGCGCTGGTTAAAGCCCGTCTATGCTCATATGCCCCTTTACACCACCATCGTCGTGGATCACGTGGATGTCAGAAAGGGAGGTAAACACGGCGTCGTCCACATGCACGTGACGGTGCGGGACGAAAAGGGCGAAGCCGTTATGGAAATGGACATGTCCTTCCTCGCCGCGTACCGCGACGTAAAAAATAATCGGTACGAATAGGGGCGAAGCGATGATATACAATATATTGATCGTTTAATGTAAAATTAGGTCCTAAAAATTTTCAAATTTTGTGTTGATTTTCCAAAATCATTTTGGGAAATCAAGGCATTTTCCGATAAAACAATCAAAATGACTGCTTTCGTAGAGATTGCCTTCAATATTCTGTATAATGAATCTCGTATTGAATTTTGAGGAGTGTATATATGAAAAGCAGTAAATCAAAAGACGTCATTGTCATCGGCTTCGCGCTGTTCGCTATCTTTTTCGGCGCGGGCAATCTAATCTTCCCTCCCTTTTTGGGCTTCCAAGCCGGGGATTCGTGGACATCGGTTATGGCAGGCTTTCTCCTTGCCGACCCGGTCATTCCCATCATCACCCTGGTAGTCACTATTTTTGCCGGCGGCAAGGCCGTGGACCTGGGACGGCGGGTCAATCATCCCTTCGCCGTGATCCTGGCTACCGCAGGCATGGTCAGCGTCGGCCCGGTCTTCGCCATTCCCCGTACGGCGGCGACGACCCACGAGGTCGGGATCCTTCCCTTCTTTCCCGGCGCGCCGATTTGGTTGACCTCGGGTATATTTTTCGCCATTACCTTTGCCCTGTCCATTCGGGAAACCGGGGTTATCGACATTATCGGCCAATACATTACGCCGGTGCTGCTCGTCTTCTTAGGTTTGATTATCGCAAAGGCCGTGATCCATCCCATCGGCCCCGTTGTTCCCGTAGAAGGCACGGGCTTCTTTACCGAAGGGATTAAGGAAGGCTATCAAACCATGGACGCCATGGTCGCTCTTTTGTGTACCTCCATCGTTACCGGCGACTTGATTCGAAAGGGCTACGGCGGCGCAACGAAGAAGGAAAAGCAAATGATGATCATCAATGTCTGCGTCCTGGCCATGGTTCTGCTGTTCGTCATCTACGGCGGTCTGACCTACGTCGGCGCACAAGGAGGTACCCACTTCCCCAAAGATGCCACCCGCGTTGAAATACTCGTGGGATGTGTCGGCATGCTTTTAGGTAGATGGGGCCAAGTCGCCCTTGCCGTGGCCGTGAGCCTGGCCTGCTTAACGACGGCAGTCGGCTTAACCTCCGCTGCCGGAAACTTCTTTAACTCCGTCTCCGGAGACAAGTGGCGGTACGAATACGTCGTCCTCGCTTCCGTCCTCGTCAGCTTCGTCTTGTCCTTGGTGGGCGTCGAAGGCATTATCGGCCTGGCAGGCCCGGTCCTCGACATCGTCTATCCCGCCATTATCGCCATGTCCTTCATTATGATCTTCGATCGTAAAATCAAGTACGACGGCACCATTATCGGCATGGCTGTCGGCACCATTATCGCTGCGTCATTCACGACGATTTACAATGCCACCGGATCCTTCGAAGGGGCTGCGAAAATTGTCGAAAGCATGCCCTTGGCTGAATTCGGATTCAGCTGGCTCCTCCCCGGCATCGTCGGCGCCTTTGTGGGCACCATTTGCGGCGTCATGGGTATGGGCAAAACCCGGGACGATCACGACATCAAGCCTGCTTTCTAAAATTAATTTTAAGATAGCATAATGCGCACTTCGGTGCGCATTTTTTGTTGCCTAAAAAAATTTCCGGTGTGGTTCGGAAAACGTTCGACAAGTGATTTTCCCCCTTTTCGGCTATTTCATCTCATTCCGCTTAATAAATTTCGGCGACGGGGAAAACAGATGACATCTTTTTGCAAATATTATCACCCAAATAATAAATTTTCTTTAAAAATGCATTGATTTTAAGAAAATCTACTGATAGAATAAGAATACAATATAACGTTTATGGAGCACGCTCCACAGATGTTGTTGCAATTTGTTGTGAAAGGATGATTTTATGGAAAATCAAAAAGATCGTGGCTCTTTCAGTAAGATTGGTTTTATCCTCGCTGCTGCAGGCTCATCCATTGGTTTAGGGAATTTATGGAAGTTCCCCTACTTGACGGGTCAAAACGGTGGGGGCGTGTTCGTCGTCATCTACTTGATTATCATTGCAACAATCGGCTTTACTTGCATGTTGGGCGAAATGGCCATCGGCAAGTACACGAAACTCAATCCTATCGGCGCATATAAGAAAATCGCGTCGAAATGGAAATTTGTAGGCGTCTTGGGAATTTTGGTTCCCTTTATGATCGTTACTTATTACAATATCATCGGCGGATGGGTTCTGAAGTATATCGTGGAATCCGTTATGGGTCATCTTCCCGGAATCGCCGGCGATTCTGAAAACTTTTTCACCTCTTACGTTTCCAGCGGTGGAGCTCCTATTTTCTTCACCCTGCTCTTTGTTATCATCAATGCCATCATTATTCAAGCAGGCGTCTCCTCCGGGATTGAACGGGCATCGAAGGTTCTTATGCCTACCCTGTTCGCTTTGTTAATCGTCATCGCCATTCGTTCGGTCACCCTTCCCGGAGCCGGAGCAGGCTTGGAATTCTACTTAAAACCCGACTTCTCTAAATTGACACTCGGTACGGTAACGGCTGCACTGGGGCAATGTTTCTTCTCCTTGAGTCTTGGGATGGGTGCTATGATTACCTACGGCTCGTATTTACCGGATTCCAGTAACATCGAAAAAGACTCCATTGTCGTTCCTCTATTAGACACCTGCGCAGCACTGCTCGCCGGCTTTGCCATTCTGCCCGCAGTCTTCGCATTCGGCTTCGAACCTTCCGCGGGTCCCGGCCTTATCTTTATCACGCTGCCCGCCGTATTCGACTCCATGCCTTTAGGCTCCCTGTGGGCTGTTATCTTCTTTATCCTGGTTCTCTTTGCAGCCATCACCTCGTCGGTTTCCTTGATTGAAAACCCGACCTCTTGGCTCATCGACTCCTACGATATGGACAGAAAAAAGGCTACCTGGCTCGTATGCTTCATCGCTTTCTTAATCGCCATCCCCGAAGCACTGTCTATGGGTATCTGGAGCGGAATTACCTTCCCGCCCATGGCAATGAACTTCTTCGACGAAGTCAGCTACATCGCAGAATCCATCCTCATGCCCGCTGCCGGTTTCTTTATGTGTATCGTCATCGGCCACGTTTGGGGTATGGACAACTTTGAAAAAGCCGTCACCAATAACGGAGAATTCCCCTTCAAGAGCAAGGGCTTCGTCTCCGTCATGATTAAATACATCGCTCCCTTCGCCATCCTGTGTATCTGGCTGAACTCCAGCGGTATCTTAGGCTTATTCATGAAATAAAATTTAACAGAATATACAAGGATTTCTTGACCCCCGACGATCGGTTTTTCGGAGCCCGCCGTCGGGGGTCTTTTTATGGTCTTGAGCGGTTGCCTTGTTTAATAGGCCGATCGTTATGTCGGGTGAAACGTGAAATAAAAAATTTTCCGCGCGTCCCTCCGGCAAAAGGGAAGCGTGAATGCATTGGGTTCGATTCAAAGCGGTGCGCATCTCTTTTCTGCGGATTTATTTCAGAAAATACAAGATTAGGAAAAATTACGGCGAGGGAAAGTCATTTCTGTGGCAAGCGGCGATGTTTTATATTATAATGACTTCAACTATTGACACTTGCTAATGCAGTAAAGTTACCGGGAGGAGGACCCTTCATGAATGACAATTATGCGCCGAGGAAGGCGAAGCTGTGGGAGGCCCTGACGGTCTTTCTCGGCCTCGTGGTGATTATGTGCGTGAGTATTTTAAAATTTAAGATCGAGCCGCACATTCCCATGTTTATCGGCGTGATCTTTGCGGCCTTAATGGCTTTATTTATCGGCTACCGATGGGATGATATCGAAAAGGCCATGGTGCGGGGGATCTCCCAAGCCCTGCCCTCGGTGATGATTTTAATCACCATCGGGATTTTAGTGGGTATCTGGATCGCCACCGGCGTCGTGCCTTCCATGATTTATTACGGTTTGGGCATTTTAAAGCCCTCGATTTTTCTCGTCGCGGCCTGCGTGATCTGCTCCATTACCTCCCTTGCCACGGGAAGCAGCTGGGGTACGGCGGCTACCATGGGGATCGCCCTTATGGGGATCGCTCAAGGCTTGAACATACCGGCTCCGGTTACCGCCGGCGCCATTTTGTCCGGCGCCTATTTCGGGGACAAGATGAGCCCTCTGTCGGATACGACGAATCTGGCCCCCGCCATGAGCGGCACCGACGTCTTCACCCACGTGAAGGCCATGATCAAGCCCACCATGGTGACCTATGTCCTTACCCTGGTTATCTTCGCCTTCTTAACCGGCCGCTACGTCAGCTCGACGGGTGCTGCGGACACCTCGGGGATCACGGCATTGCAGGAAGGCTTGAAGAGCACCTTTGTCATCAGCCCTCTCTTACTCCTTCCGCCCATTGTGGTTATCGTCACCATCGCCTTTAAGCTGCCGGCGCTTCCCGGCATCGTGTTGGGCATCGTGGTAGCCACGCTGATCGGCCCGATTATTCAGCCCACCGTGGGCCTTAACGAAATTTTAGGCAGCGGCATGAACGGCTACGTGTCCGAAACGGGCATCGAAAGCCTGGATAAGCTTTTAACCGCCGGCGGGCTGATGAATATGATGCAGTCCGTGTCCCTGACCCTAATCGCCATGATGTTCGGCGGCATCGCCGAGGAGACGGGGCAAATGGAGGTCATCGTCAAGACCTTGGTTCAGGGAATTCGTTCCGTGACGGGCCTCGTCAGCGCCACTCTCTTGACCTGCCTTCTGTCCAATATGACCATGCCGGAGCAATACATTTCTCTCGTCGTGCCGGGGCGCATGTTTGCACCGGAATACCGGCGCCGGGGCCTGCACCCGAAGCTCCTCTCCTCCACCCTGGAGGCATCGGGGACGGTGACCAGCTGCCTCGTGCCGTGGAATACCTGCGGCGTCTATATGAAAGGCGTGCTCCACGTCTCGCCCTTGGCCTATATGCCCTTCGCCGTCTTCAACTACCTCATGCCCTTTGTGGTCATCATTATGACCGCCATGGGGAAAAATGTCTTCTACATTAAGGACGATCCCGACACGGTGATCGAGGTGGAATAAATCGTGAAAAAGAGAAAGCGGGCTCTCCTCCTCGCCATGGCCTTCGTGGCGGCCCTTCTGTTTTTTCTCAGACCCCGCTACGAGCCCGATCGGGCGTCGATATTAAGCCGGGAAGATTTTTTCGCGGAGTTCGCCCCTCTGGCACAGGAAGTGGGGAAGAAGTACGAGCTCTACCCCTCGGTGATTTTGGCCCAGGCGGCGGTGGAATCGAATTTCGGCGAAAGTGAACTGTCGAAGCATTACAATAACTACTTCGGCATCAAAGGCAAGGGCGTCGTCCTTCCCACCATGGAGATAGAGGGGGAGACGGAAAAAATGGTGAAGGACGGCTTTCGCACCTACGGCTCCGCCCGGGAGAGCTTTTTCGACTACGGCAAGCTCATCGCCAAGGCGCCTCGTTACGAGACCGTGCGCAGGGCGGAAAGTGCCGAGGCTTATGCCAAGGCCCTGTACCCGGCGGGCTACAGTACCAATCCCCACTACGGCGACATTTTGATTCGAACCATAAAGGCCTACAACCTAAAAGCCTACGACGAAAACTGAGACGCTTCGGCGTCTTTTTTATTTGAAAAAAATCGTCTTGAAAATCCGTCGCCCATGACGTAGTATTAAATCATGTACTACATTTTGAGGTAAGCAGAAACTTAACCACTATATGTTGATAACATGTGGATAAATAAAAGGAGGAAAAGGATGAAGGTTCGCAAGCGTAACGGGAATGTGGTGGACTTCGACGCAGAAAAAATCGTCGTCGCCGTACAAAAAGCCATGGCGGAAACGGACAAGGGCGTGGACGAGGAAGCGGCCCGTGCCGTAGCCCGAGAGGTGACGGAAAAATTCGATGGCAGCGATGCCATCGACATCGAAGCCATTCAGGACGCCGTGGAAATTTCCTTGATGACGAAGGATCCGGCGGCGGCAAAAAAATACATTCTCTACCGGGAAGAACGCGCCCGCCTGCGGGAACACGGCTGGGACATGACGGATCTGCAGCGGGACATTTACGAGAAGAAATACCGCTTCGATTCGGAAAACTTCGAGGGCTTTCTGGAGCGGGTCTCCGGAGGCAACTCCGCCATTAAAAAGGCCATTGCCAATAAGGAATTTATGCCTGCCGGGCGGATTTTGGCCGGCCGCGGTCTCGATGCCTTCGGAAAAAAGATCACCCTGTCCAATTGCTACGTCATGCCCCAGGTAGAGGACAATATCGAATCCATTTACGACACGGCGAAGTGGATGGCGCGCACCTACAGCTACGGCGGCGGCGTGGGCCTCACCTTAAACAAGCTTCGTCCCAAGGGTGCCAGAGTCAACAACGCCGCCTCCTCCACCACGGGGGCCGTGAGCTTTATGGACCTCTACTCCCTAACTACGGGCCTTATCGGCATGCGGGGCCGTCGCGGCGCCCTTATGCTCAACATGGACGCCTCCCACCCGGACATTATCGACTTCATTAATGTAAAGAAGGATTTGGATAAGGTCACCAGCGCCAATATTTCTGTCAACTGCGGCGACGATTTCTTCGAGGCCTACAAAAAGGACGAGCCCTTTACTTTAAAATTCGACGTGGAAGCCACCGGGGAAAAAATCCGAAGAGAAGTCAGCGCACGGGAGATGATGCACAATTTGGCTCTGAACAACTGGGATATGGCCGAGCCCGGCGTCCTCTTTAAGGACCGAATCAATTCCTGGCACATTATGAGCGAAGACGACACCTTCGAATACGCCGGGGTGAATCCCTGCGCGGAAGAGCCCCTGCCCGCCTTCGGCTCCTGCAATCTGGCCAGCATAAACTTAGGGGAATTTGTAAAATATCCCTTCAGCAAATTTGCCCGCTTCGAATTTGAATCCTTCGGCCGACTGGTGCGGGAGGGCGTCATCTATTTAAACGAGGTGCTGGACGAAAACATGAACCTCCACCCCTTGAAGGAGCAACGGGAGCTGTCTCGTGATCTGCGTCAAATCGGCCTGGGGATTATGGGCGTCGCCGACATGTTCATTAAAATGGGCGTGAAGTACGGCTCCTCGGAATCCTTAAACCTCATCAATCAAATCGGCCGGGTCCTCGTCAACGAAGCCCTGCGCCAATCCGCCCTTTTGGCGAAAAAAGACGGCCCCTTCCCCCGCTACAGAAAAGACAAGGTGCTGGCCAGTGAATTTATTCGCTCCAATGCCGACGAAGACGTGATGGCTCTTATCGAAGAGCACGGCCTGAGAAATTCTCAGCTCCTCACCATCGCGCCGACCGGCTCCATCTCCACCCTAATCGGCTGCAGCAACGGCGTGGAACCCATCTTCCAAATCAGCTACGTGAGAAAATCCGAATCCCTCCATGCCGAAGACACCTACTACACGGTGTATACGGAGATCATTCGCAAGCTGATGGAGGCTCAGAATCTGTCGACGGAGGAAGAGCTGCCCGACTACGTCATCACCACCTCCAATTTAAATTACCGGGACCGGATCAACGTCCAATCCACCTGGCAGCAATTTATCGACGCCTCTATCTCCTCCACGGTGAACGTGCCCAATGAATTCAGCGTGGAGGACGTGGAAGACCTTTACGTTTACGCCTGGGAGCGGGGACTGAAGGGCATCACCATTTATCGCGACGGCTGCGCCAGAAGCGGCATTTTGATCACCAAGGATAAGAAGGATCCCACCGATCGCATCAAAGAGCTGCAGGACGAATTAAACCGGGAGATCGCCAAGCAAATGACGGAAAATCCCGACACCTGCCCCATGTGCGGCGGCACCATGAACCACTCGGGCGGCTGCGCCGAGTGCCAGGACTGCGGCTACAGCCCCTGCGCCATCTAAGAAAAATACAACCTGACAGACACGAAAAGCGAAGGTCGAGCCTTCGCTTTTTTTTACGTATTTATGACTTTTGTCATGAAACTGTCATCTTTTTGTAGTATTAAAGCCATAGACAAGGGGCGGTTCTCTGTTATAATATCCCTCGTGCTCTAAAAGAGTTACAAATTAGTAACGAAGCCTGAGAGGTTTCATATAGATAAAATTAGAAAGCGAGACAGAGATGAACAAGATGAATCGAACGATAAAAGTAAGCGCCCTGGCGGCGATGATGGCGGCGGGTTTGGTTTACAGCCCGGCCTTTGCCCAAGGGAATGCCCCCGCGGAAGCCAAGGCGGCGGCCGTTGTCGCGGAAAGTGAAAAGAAGGGGGATGTCGTCGCCGTATACATAGGCGATAAGGCGGTCTTTAATTTAAAGAGTGCCGCCGATTACGATGCCCTCATGAAGAAAATCGAAAACCACTTTAAGGCCCAAGGCGCTACCGTCCGCCGCATGGACATCGAGCCCGCCATGAAGGCCGAACCCGCCAAAGGGGATGTGACCCTTACCGTGGACGAAGCCTTTAAGGCCCTCTTAACCGGCGGCAGAGAAGAGGTCGTCTACATGGCCGAGGGAACGGAATCCCTGGAATCCGTGGCGAAAAAATTCAACATGACCGTGGACGAAATCAAAGCGTTAAACGTCAACTGGGAGGATCCCCTGCACAAGGGCTCCAAGATCAATGTCTTAAAGGCGGCGCCTATGATTACCGTCACCTTGGATCAGGAAGTGAAGGCTCAAGCAACCGTGGCTTTTAAAACCGTGGTGAGAGAAGACGCCAATCAATTGAAGAGCGTGAAAAAGGTCGAACGTGCCGGAAAGGCCGGCGTCGTGGAAACCACCACGGCCCTTCAATCGAAAAACGGCAAGGTCATTTCCTCGGTCACGGAAAGCAGCCGCCTGGTTCAAGAGAGCGTGGATCAAGTCGTCGTCGTAGGCACCAAAGAAGGCGTGGCCACGGGCAACTTCATTAAGCCCACGGTCGGCCGCCTCTCTTCCCCCTTCGGTCCCCGCTGGGGCCGCTTCCACTACGGCATCGACCTGGCCAATCGCACGGGCACCGATGTCATCGCGGCAGACGGCGGCGTCGTCACCCGCGCAAGCATGGCGGGAAGCTACGGCAACCTCATAATCATCGATCACCAAAACGGCACCTCCACCCGCTACGCCCACCTAAGCGCCTTTAACGTCAAGGTCGGAGACGTGGTGGCACAGGGACAATCCATCGGCAAGATCGGCTCCACCGGTCGCTCCACCGGCCCCCACCTGCACTTTGAGGTGCGCGTCGGCGGCGTGGCAAAAAATCCCTTAAACTATATTAAACTGTAAAGAACAGCCTAGACAAAAACGACTTTTAAAACGGGGAAAATTCCTGTATAATAGATTCGTTAAGTCAATAGGCGTGGAGCGGTATCGAAGTGGTCATAACGGGGCTGACTCGAAATCAGTTTGCCTTCACGGGCACGTGGGTTCGAATCCCACCCGCTCCGCCAAATAAAAACGACCCTTTGCTGAAACGGCAAGGGGTCGTTTTTTCATGTCTGCATTTATTTTTTCAGTGGCAGCTTGTCCTTCAGGACGTCGGCTTTTTTCAAGGCTTCGGAGCCTAGCTTGTTCAGACCCGGGCCCATATCGTCCCAAGCCCAGGTGGCGGGGACCTTTCTGAATTTGTAGTCGCTGATGATTTTCATGAGGCCCATGTGGCCGGTTTTTAAATAGCTGCCGACGGCCCGCATGTCGTTGAAGCCGTCCTTGAAGTGGCAGTTCGTGTCCGATTGAAAGAAAATCTTGGGCACTTCCTCCCCCGTGGCGTCGAGGTAATAGAGGTAGGGCAGCTCGAAGCCCAGGTGGCTGTAGAGCTCCGTCTCGGGGGGAAAGGCGGTGTCGGCGCCGGTAATATAGACCTTGCGGCTGAACTCGTCCCGCTTGTAGCGCACGTGGATCAGCCCGCGAAAGCCCGCCTCCTTCAGCCGGGGATGGACCAGGCCGATGAGCTCGGGGATCCACTTCTGCTTCATGTAGGTGGCCTCGCCTATATTTTCCGGCCATTGGCGCAGCACTTCGGCGGTGACGAAGCCCGCCAGCTCGCCGCCCTTGCCGTAATAGAGCACGGCGGAGGAATTGTCCGAGGCATCGCCGGGAATGAAGCGTTGGGCGACATAGCTTTCGGGATCGGAAATTTCTTCAAGGGCCCGGGACAGGGCGCCGGGGCTCGGTATAAATTGCGCCGGATGGGAAAGATCACCGGCCTTTAAGCTGCGCTTTCGAATGAGGCAGGGAAAGCCGACGGTGGTGGCGATTTTCAGCTCTGTGGCCTGGAGAGTTTCTCCGTCTAAAGCCACGGTAGCCGGCATTAAATCGTCGAATAGATCCGTTGATCCGCGCCAAAAAATCCCCTCCGGGCTCTCGGCGGGAAAGCGGAAATATTTTTTCAAGAGAGAAAAGTGCTGCGCCACAAAGGCGGCCCAGGCGGGGGATGTCGGAAAGAGCACTGGCGGCTCGCCCTCTTCGGAAAGGGCGATAAGGCTGTTTAAAAGGACCTCGTCCGCTCCCTCTTCGAGAAGGACGGCGTCTTTCGTGTAGCGGCTGATGCCGTAGTCCGAGGGAAGAATGTCCACGGTGCGCACCGAAATGCCGTGGCGACCTAAATTGCGAATAATGGCTAATGATGTATGAGAACGCCCGTCTAAGACCAGGGCGGAAGAATTGAAAGTCATAATGCCTCCTGTTCTATATCTATCATACCGCATCGGCGGGACTTTGGCGCGGCGAAAAAAATAAAATTGCTTGCGATTCTGTGTTTGTTTTGTCTAAATTAGGATATACATGTACTGTATGAACCAATGAGTTTAGGAGGTACATTATGTCCAGAGAAAACATTACATTTGGCGGAAACGCCATCAACATTTTAGGCAAAGAAATTAAAGTCGGCGACAAAGCCCCGGATTTTGTTGCGGTAAACAACGACTTAAGTCCCTTTGAATCCAAGGAATTAAACGGTACCGTACGTATTTACTCCGTCGTTCCGTCAATCGATACCGGCGTCTGCTCCATTCAAACGGGCAACTTTAACCAAATGGCTACGGATTTAGGCGATAACGTTCACGTCATCACCATTTCCAACGACCTGCCCTTCGCACAAGAACGCTTCGGCGCCGCTGAAGGCATCGACCGCGCCAAGCTCGTCAGCGACTATCAAATCTGCGACTTCGGCAACAAATACGGCTTCTTAATCGAAGGCCTGCGCCTTTTGACCCGCGGCATCGTCATCGTCGGCAAAGACGACAAGGTAAAATACGTTGAATACGTCCAAGAAGTGACCAATCACCCGGACTACGACAAAGCCCTTGAAGAAGTGAAGGCATTGATCTAAGGATGCGTATTCAGGTACTGGCCCTGGGAAAGTTAAAGGACCGCGCCTTGGATGCCTTGGTTTCGGAGTATGTGAAGCGCTTAAGGCCCTACGTCCCCACACATGTCGTGGAGCTGAAGGACGAGCGCGCTCCGGAAAGCCTGTCGGCCAAAGAGGCGGAAGGGGTTCTTCAACGGGAGGGCGAGCGCCTGCTCGCAAAAATAAAACCGCAGGACAGGGTAATCGTCCTGGCGGTGGAGGGAAAGCAGGTGGATTCACCGGCTTTTTCAAAAAAATTGTACGATTTCATTGAAACGACCGACGGGGATGTGGTCTTTGTCATCGGAAGCAGCATGGGACTTTCGCCCGCCGTGAAGGCGCGGGCCGATTGGCTCCTGTCTTTTTCCGAAATGACCCTGCCCCACACCCTCATGCGCGTCGTCTTAATGGAACAAATATATCGGGCTGCGCGAATTCACGCCGGCCACGTGTACCACAAATAGGAGGATGTAATGTCTAACAAAGAAGAAAAAGCAAAATCCAGAAGAGAACAAGAAAACCAAAACAATGAACAAGCGCCCGCATCGGACATTTACGGCAAAGTAGCCGGCAAGGATCCGGAAACCGGCGTCGAAATCCCCACAGACGAAGCCGTTAAAGAATCCATGAAATGGATAAACGAAAACGCAAAATAAGCGTTGAATGCAGAAGGTACCGGCACAGTCGGTACCTTTTCTTTTTAAAGAGATGGGAGAAGCTATGGCACAGGGAAATCGCGCCTATTACTTATATACGGATCGCCTCCCCGACGAGGAAGGCTTTTTAGCCGTGGAGGAAGCCTATCGCTCTCGCCTGAAGGCGGGAGACGGCCTGTGGCTCGTGGGAGAGAAGCACCGCCTCTACTCTGTGGACGGGATCACCGACGAAGGCGTCTATTTAAGCGAGCAGGCCTCCGATGAGGAGGAATTTTTCGACCCCTCACAAATTCGTCTACCCGCCATGCGGGAGAGCGCGGCCCTGATGCCCATGGCCGAGTCGCCCTTTGCCGTGGAAGTGGAACATGTGGAGGGCGGTCCCGGGGAAATGGTCATCGAACTTTACGGCAAAGACGAAGGCGGGCTCTTCAAAACCACATCCGATGAAGAAGACGCCTATCTGGCCGAATCCCTAAAGGGTCTTCTGCGCATGCAGATCAAGACCATGGAGTCCACGGCGGAAATCGGCAATCTGTGGATTCGCCGGCTGAAGGAAAAACAAAGGAGGAAGTAATGGCGGATAGAAAGTTGTTCGAAAAGCAATTAAGCCACGTGACCATTCGGGAATTTACGAAGGAGCCCGTGGATCCGGAGCTGGTGGAGCTATTGAAGGACGTGGCCAATCACACGGCCACATCTACGGGGATGCAATCTTATTCCATTATTCGCATCGTCGATGAGAAAAAAAGACAGGCCCTGGCTCAAATCGGCGGGCAGGATTACATCGCCCGGGCGCCGGAGTTGTGGGTCTTTATCGTGGACGTCTACCGCAACAGCCGCATTGCCCGGGAACAGGGCTTTGAGCTCGCAGCCGAGGCGGACAGCGACCGCTTCTTCCAAGGCTTTACCGACGCGGTTCTGGCGGGGCAAAACGTCACCAACGCCATCGAGGCGGCGGGCCTGGGGGCCGTGTATTTGGGAAGCATTTTAAACGACGCCCGCGCCGTCATCGAGCTCTTGGACCTGCCCAAGCTCACCTTCCCCGTCTTCGGTTTGGGCTTCGGCCATCCCGCTCAAGCGCCGCAGCTCAAGCCCCGCATGCCCATGGAGCTGAAGTGCTTTACCGACAGCTATGTGGTACAGGACAGTTACATGGAAGCCATCGCCGATTACGACGAAGAAATGCAGACCTATTACGATTTAAGGGATGCGAACCGGCGGGTGGATTCCTTTTCGAAGCAAGTGGTGGCCCGCTTACAGGGTGCCTCAAAAAACCGCGCCGCTCTCGCCGAAATCGCCGAAGAGCAGGGCTTTCATTTAGTAAACAGGAGATAGGTCATGCTTGATTTAAAACAGGGAAATACGGAAATCCACGTGGAAATTTTGGAATTCGAGTACCCGCCGGGCTGGGGCGTGGGCACGGGCTTCAGCACCGATTACTTGATTACGAAAATCGAAGGGCTGCACGACGGCGCGCCCTTTGAGGCGGAAGACAGCTTCTTTAAATTCGAAGAGCTCGCCGCCATTTACGACGAGTGCATTCGCATTTTAGACGGGGACAGCTTCGGCTTTGAAGCCGTCATCGAAGACAAGCGGCTGGGCTTTTACGTGGAAATCGAAGAGGGCATGCTCTCCGTCACCATGAATTTCTTAAACGGCGAGCTGATTTCCGTCAACGAAAAACAAACCCCGGTGGAATTTCGCGCCATGACCCATGGCATTTACGACGCCCTTCGCGCCCTTATGGGCATTTAAAAATCCGGTAAGAAATAGATAAAGAACCCTTGACGGCATGATTGATTCATGTGATAATGACTATATCGATGGACGAATGTGCCGACTTACTCCTAGCTATAAGTTTAAATACTTAGAGTTGTTTCTTACTTACTGTTGCTTACCAAAAATCGGAATGGCATACCATCGAGTCGGCGTCAAGCCGGGAAAAGTGACCCGCGGGTCACTTTTTTTGTGGAAAATTCGAGGTGATTATGAAAAACAAGCCGTCAATTTATCGCACCGCCCTGCCCCTGTACTTCACCTATTTTATTCACGGCATCGGCGTATCCATTCTCTCTCAATACAAATCCGCCCTGCAAAGCGCCTGGGGCGCGGCGGATATTTCCGCGGTGATTCAGGTCATCGCAGCCCTGGGCCTGGGCCGCCTCGTGGCTCTGCCTATATCCGGCTATGTGTCGGACCGGCGGGGGCGAAAGACCTCCGGCCTTTGGGGCGTCTTTCTCTACGCCCTGTACTTTTTCGGAATCGCCTATGCGCCCTCGGCAAAGGCCGCCTACGCCGCGGCGATCATCGGCGGCATGGCCAATTCCTTTTTGGATACCTGCGTCACCCCTACGGTCATGGAGCTCTTTAAGGAAAAGGGCCCGCGGGCCAATATGTTTACGAAATTCGCCATGTCTTTGGGCCAATTCGTGCTGCCCTTTGTCATCGGCTTTTTTGCCGCAAAATCCTTAAGCTACACCGCCGTCTTTAGCCTCTTCGGCGCGCTTATCGCCGTGGACGGCCTCTTGATCTTCACGGCGGCCTTTCCCGATGAAGGGGAAAAAGCGGCGAAGGACAAGGGCCCCATGGGCCTACGGCGGGGCATCGTGCCCGTGGTGCTCATGGGATTTACCGCCACCGCCACCTTCACCCTGTGGCTCAACTGCAATCAGGAGCTGGGCAGCCTCTACGGCATGCAGGACCCATCCATGATTCAGTCGGTTTATGCGGCGGGGACCATCGTCGCCGTCCTGGCCACGGCCTTCGTGGTGCTGAAGAAAATCGATACGGAAGATGTCCTCGTCCTTTACCCGGCCTTGTGTTTCTGCGCCCTCGCCTATACCTACTTCGTGAAGAGCCCCGTATCGCCTTTAATCGGCGGCTTCTTCATCGGCTACGGCGGCGCCGGCGGCGTGCTTCAGCTGGTGGTGGCGGAAGCCAACGGCCTCTACGAGGAGCATAAGGGAAAGATCACCTCCGTGGTCATGATGGCATCGTCCCTCGCCAATTACGTGGTCCTCGCCGCGGCGGGAGCCATTACCGCCGCCTCAGGCACACAGGGGCCCGAGCGGGTGGTGCTGTTAAACATGGCCATTACCGCCGCAAGCGTCCTCCTCGCCCTGGTGATTCGAAAGGGAAAGACGAAATAAGATAGAACCATTCGGCAATTTTCTGTGAAAAGAAGGGAGCGGGAATGAAACATCTGGTATTGGCGGGAGGCGGCCACGGCCACATCCTCCTCTTAAAGAAATTTGCGAAAAAGCCCCTTTGCGGCGTGGAAGTCACCTTAATCACCGATTACCCCAAGCAGTACTACTCCGGCATGCTGGCAGGCTATGTGGAAGGCATCTATTGTGAAGAAGAAATGGCCTTCGACGTGAGGGCCCTGGCCGAGGCGGCGGGGGTCAATTACATCGAGAGCGATATTCGCACTATAGACAGAGAAAAAAACGCGGTGATCACCGATTCCGAGGATATCACCTACGACATCCTCTCCATGAATCTGGGCGTGCGCTCTCAGGAGCCCTTTCTTTTGGAGAAAAGGGAAGCGAGCTATGTCAAGCCCATCGCCCGCACCGTGGCATTTAAAAAGCAGCTGGATAAGGCGAGTGGGCTGAAAGAAAAGCGGCTGGTCATCGTCGGCGGCGGGGCATCCGGCGTGGAGCTGGCCCTGGCGCTGAAAGCCGCCTATGATTTCCGCGAAGTTCTCTTGCTCACCTCCGGTGAAGTGGCGAAAAACATGAATACCGCCTCCAGGGAAAGGCTGCGCCGCCTCTTGAAGGACAAGGGCATCGACCTTTACGAATCCACCACGGTCCGCGGGGTGGACGGGGAGAAAGTGCAGGCGGAGGACGAAGCCTACGCCTACGACTACTTAATCCTCTCTACGGGCTTTACCGGCGTGGAGGTGGAGTACAAGGGCTTTGACGTTACCGAATCCAATTACGTCTACGTGGATTCTTATTTAAAGGCGGCGCCCAATGTCTTCGCCATGGGGGACATGGTCACATTGAAAGATCGGCCCCGCTTGCCCAAGGCCGGGGTCTTCGCCATACGCCAGGCCCCGGTGCTTTACCACAATCTCATGAAGACCTTGGCCGACGAGTGCGGCCTTCGCACCTACACCCCTCAGGAAAATTACCTGCAGATCATTAACGGCGGCGGAAAAAAAGCCCTGTTCAATCGCGGGTCCTTTTCCCTTTACGGCCACATACCCTGGCTCATTAAAGACATGATCGACCGACGCTACATGAAATAAAAAGAACCGACGAGGCCTATGCACTGACCCCCAAAAGTTGGACCAAGAAATCCAACCTTTGGGGGTCTTTTAATGGCAAAATACAGTTATGAATTGAAGAGGAAAATCGTCGAAGAATACTTGTCAGGGAAGACAAGCTATCTCGTCTTAGAAGATAAATATCAGATTGGCGAATCGCAGATCAGACGCTGGGTCAACAATTACAAACATTTTGGCGATGAAGGCTTAATACGCTCTAGAAATAAACGCTCGTACAGTGTAGAGTTTAAGTTAGAAGCCATTACACGTTACGAAACGAGCGAATGTAGTTACCAACAATTGGCCCTTGAACTCGGTTTGACGAATCCGTCCATGATCGCCAAATGGCACAGTCAGTATCGAAAGGAGGGCATTGAGGGGCTGCAATCACATAAGCGAGGGAGACCTGTGACGAAGAAAGACGCCTGCAATCAACCACCGAAGTCTGCAACTAAGAAGGAGCCTCTTGATGCAAGCTCACGTGAGGCATTGGAAAACCGCATCAAAGAATTAGAAGCGGAGAATCGGAGGCTCACCATTCAAAAGATATATCTGGAGGAGCTAAGGAGTTTGGTGAGGGAAGAAAAAATGAGAAAAAGGCGAGGATCGTCGCCAAACTCCGAGAACAATTCCAACTAACAGAGATACTCGCTGCCATCAACTTTCCCAAATCCACCTTTATGTATTGGCAGAAAAAGTGGAGCGAAGAAGACAAAGACCAAGCGTTAAAAGACGAGATCCTCGCCATTCGGCGCGAACACAAAGACTACGGCTACCGCCGGATCCATCTGGAGCTGAAGAACCGGGGCCAAGTGGTAAACAAAAAGAAAGTTCAACGACTGGTTCAAGACATGGGCCTTCAAGTCCACGCCTACGGTAGGAAATACAAGAAGTACAACTCCTACAAAGGCGTCGTCGGCAAAATTAAGAAGAATCGAATCAATCGACGCTTCAACACCTGTATCCCCTACCAAAAAATTACCACCGACACCACAGAATTCAAATACTACATCGAAGATCAAACCGGGAAACTTCAAACAAAGAAACTCTATCTCGATCCATATATGGACATGTACAATCTGGAAATCATCAGCTACGTCCTCTCCGACCAACCCAACGGCGTCACCATGCTACGAGGCTTAGAAGAAGCCATCGAACGAACCAACGGTTGCCCCTACCGGCGCACCTTCCACTCCGATCGTGGTTGGGGCTACCAAATGACCGCCTATCAAGCCATGCTGAAAAAGCATCACATCTTCCAGAGCATGTCGAGAAAAGGCAACTGCTACGACAACGCACCCATGGAAAACTTCTTTAGTGTGCTGAAAAGAGAAATCTACGACGGTTACGTCTACCGAAGCCGGCAAGAACTCGTGCGGGCGATCGAACGTTTTATCCGCTACTACAACAACGATCGAATCAAAGAAAAGTTGGGTGGCTTGAGTCCGAAGCAATACCGTGAACGAATGAAATCCGCATAGAACGAATGTTATGTAAAACAAAATCGAGCAAGCGAAATGCTTACTCGATTAAGTCCAACTTTATGGGGTCACTCTACTAGGCTTCGTCGGTTTCTTTATTCCTTCTTTAAACAATCGGGGCATATGCCTTCCAGCTGAAAGCGGTGGCCCGTAATGGTGTAGCCCGTGGAGCGAAGAATGTGCTTCTCCAAGGCATCCAAGGGGCAGTCGTCGATGGGGGCGAGCTTGCCGCAGCGGGAGCAGACGATGTAGTGGCGGTGCTCCTCGTTTCGGTATTCGTAATAAGTGCTCTCGTCCTGCTCCAGGGACGCCTGCAAAATATCCGCCTCGGTCAGTTGATTTAAAATCCTGTAGACCGTGGACAGAGAGGCGCACACTTCCTTCGGCAACTCGTGAAAGACCTGGGCCGCGCTCATGGGCCTACGTGCCTCTTTTAAAATCTTCAAGACCTCCAGGCGACCCTTCGTCGCCTTCAAGCCTTTTTCCCTCAATAAATTTTCCATTGGCCACCCTCCCGGAATCATCATAAGCCATGGGCGCAAAAAAGAAAAGCGGGGAGGAAAAAATTTATTGAAAGCTCTTCCCAATAAGCGGAGAAAAGTGATATACTTAGGCATGTTAAATAACAATGATTTCTATTTGGAGGTATAAATGAAAGCAAAACAAATCATCGCCGTGGCCTGTGCCGCGCTGATGCTTACCGCTTGCGGATCGAAGGCGAACAACGACAATAACAACAATAACAACAACGACAATAAAGTCGTAGCCACCGAGAGCCAAAAGCCCAAGGGCGAGGGCCTGAAGGTGGTGACCACCACCTACATCCTTCGCGACCTGGCACGGGAAATCGCCGGGGAAAAGGCCGAGGTCAGCTGCATGATTCCCAAGGGCCAAGGGGTCCACGGCTTCGAGCCCTCGCCGAAGGACATTAACGGCTTAAACGAAGCGGATCTCTTTATCTATAACGGCGCCGGGCTGGAATCCTTCACCGACTCTTTAAAGGACACCTTAAACGGTGACGTGAGCTTAGTGGAAGCATCGAAGGGCATCGAATTGTTGGCCGGCGGCCATCACCATCACCACGATGAAGATGAGGCGACGGAACACGATCACGACCACGACAACCACAACAATAATCACGACAATAACCACAACAATCACAACCATAACAACGACAATCACGAACACGAAGCCGCAGGTCACGAACACGATCACGGCGGCATGGATCCCCACGTGTGGATGGCTCCGGACAATGCGGAAGAAATGGCTGAAAACATCTACGAAGCCATGGCGGCGAAAGATCCCGACAATGCCGATTTTTACAAAGCCAATTACGAAAAGCTCGCAGGTCAATTTGAAGCACTTGACGAATCCTTCGAAAAAGTGTTGGATAATGTGAAGCACAAAGACATCGTCGTCAGCCACGAAGCCTACGGCTATCTGGCCAAGGAATTCGGCTTAAACCAAATTCCCATCGAAGGCATTAATTCCGAATCGGAACCGGATCCCAAGGCCATGAAAGACATCATCGACGAAATGAAGGCCAAGGGCATTAAAACCGTCTTCACGGAACCGGAGGGAGACGACAAAATCGCACAAACCATCGCATCGGAAACGGGAGCCGAAGTGAAGGAACTGGATCCCATGGAATACGAAACCGACAAGAGCTACTTCGAACGCATGGAAAGCAATCTGAAAATATTGGAGTCGGCCTTGCGATGAAAGAAATTTACAGTGTAAAAGACCTGTACTTTTCCTACGGGAAGAACGAGGTTTTAAAAGGGGTGAATCTCTCTGTGAAGCAGGGAGATTTTCTCGCATTTATAGGGGCCAACGGCTCGGGGAAATCCACCTTGATCAAGCTCCTCTTGGGCATCGAAGTGCCCGATTCGGGCGTTATCGAATACGAAGGCGAGCCCCTGGGCAAGGACACGGATTTTTCCCGCGTCAGCTACGTGCCCCAGATCATGATCTCTTCCTACGACTTTCCCATTACCGTGCGGGAGATCGTGGACCTGGGCCTTTACGGAGAAAAGCTCGCGGAAGAGGAGCGCAAGCACCGCATCGACGATGCCCTTTCCCTCGTGGACTTGCAGGGCTTTCAAGACAGGCTCTACGGCGCTCTCTCCGGCGGGCAGCGGCAGCGCGTCTTAATCGCCAAGGCCCTGATCTCCATGACCGACGTGCTTATTTTAGACGAGCCCACCACGGGCATCGACTTTAAGGCGAGGGAAGAGCTGTTTCACATTTTGCGCCACCTCCACGACGCCCACGGCATGACGATTTTAATGATTACCCACGAATTACACTTAGTGGAAGACATGATCGACGGTATTTACGTCCTGGAAGACGGCGTCCTTGAAAAGAGGTGAGGCTGATGGAGCTTTTTCAATACGATTATATGATTCGAGCCATGATCGTGGGCCTGGTGCTTTCGATCGTGATCCCCGCCATGGGCGTGGTCATCGTCAATCGACGCCTGGCCATGATCGGCGACGCCCTGTCCCACGTGTCTCTGGCCGGAGTCATGCTCGGGCTCTTGCTCGGCATCAATCCCATTTTAGGCGCCGTCATCACCTGTGCCGTCGCCGCCCTTTCCATGGAATGGATTCGTCGCCGCTTTCCCTCCTACGGGGAAATTTCCACGGCGGTGATCATGTCCACCGGCGTGGGCATGGCCTCCATCCTCTCGGGCTTCGTCAAAGGCGGGGCCAATTTCGAATCCTTCCTCTTCGGTACCATCGTGGCCATTACGGATTTCGAATTTTACATGATCCTCGCCGTGTCTCTGGCCGTGGTCGTCTTTCTGGTTTTCAACTATAGAAAACTTCTCTACCTGTCCTTCGACGGCATTTCCGCCCGCCTGGCCGGGATTCGCGCTGACAGGCTGAGCGGTATCTTCGTCCTCTTGACGGGGCTCACCGTGGCCATCTCCGCCCGCACCGTGGGCGTGCTGATTATCTCCTCCCTTTTGGTGCTTCCCGTCTCCTGCGCCCTGCAGTTGAAGCTGAGCTATAAGAAGACCCACGTCGCCGCCATCCTCTTCGGCATCTTCTTTACGGAGGCGGGCCTCGCCCTCTCCTACTACCTAGGCCTGAAGCCCGGGGGAAGCATCGTCATGCTGGGGGTTGCGACCCTTATTATTTTAATGGCGAGTAGACAAGTGGCGGGGGCTGAAAAGTAGAGGCCTCCGTGCTCAAACGTAATTGACTTTAAAAGCCCGAACACGTAATATAAGGATTATCGAGGATCATAAAAAGAATTCGAAAACAAGTTACGCCACAAGGAGCGAATCATGATAAAGATATTTACCGACGACGGTGCGGATTTAAATTTTAAAATGCGGGAAGGCGCTCAAATCGTGGAGCTGCCCATCGCCGTTTCCGACGGAGAAAATGAATTTGAAACGGGAAAGGCCATCGACATCGACACCTTCTACGACAATATGCGCCAAGGCACCGTCTACCGCACCTCTCGGGTCCTGCCCGGCGTGCTGGAAGAAGCCTTTAGAGAGGCACTCGATCAAGGCCACGAAGTCTTATACATCGGCCTCTCTTCCGGCCTGTCCTCCTCTTACGAAGGGGCGGAAATGGTGAAGGCCATGTTGGAAAAAGACTATCCGGGAAAAATCGCCGTAGTCGATTCCAAATCCGCCACCTTCGGTGAAGGGCTATTGGCATTAAAGGCCGCCATCCTGCGGGATCGAGGCGAAAGCCTGGAAGCCATTGCGGATTACTTAAATAAGATCAAAACCACCTCTCACGAATGCTTTACCGTGGGCACCTTGGAGTATTTGCACCGGGGCGGCCGCGTGTCCAAGGCGACGAAAATCGCCGGCGGCGTCTTGCAGCTCTGCCCCCTGTTGGAACTGGAGAAGGAAGAGGGCACCTTGGAAGTGCTGGACGTCTACCGCGGCAACAAAGCCTATTTAAAGAAGCTGAGAAAATATATGGAAGAGCATTCCAAAGACGGCGTCTTTAATCCCGAGCAAAGGGTCTATGTCTACTCCGGCGATTGGCCCGAGCGGGTGGCCTTGGTAAAGGATTTTCTCATGAAAGACATGGGCATGGAAGAAAAAAACATCGACACCTCCCAACGGTTGGGCTGCGTTATCGGCGCCCACACGGGGCCGGAGGTATGCGTCGTCACCTTTTCCGGCGATCCCGACGAATTATCCTTAATGAATAAATGACACGACGAACCGGCTGCATCGGCCGGTTTTTTATTTGCAAAAAATTTTTCTTGTAAAAGGTGAAAGAAACTTTTCATAGGTCTAACCTTGTGATAACATTTAGCCCATAGCGGGCTCGCCCTCGGCGGCGCAGCCACGACTACATAACGGCTTTTGCCGTATTCAGGAGGCAGACTTGCACAAAGAAATCAGATCCTTTACCGGACTCCGCGCCCTGGCTTTGTGGGGCGTGATCCTTTACCACCTTTATCCCCATAAAATCGGCGGCGGCTACTTAGGCGTCGTCATGTTTTTCCTGCTCTCGGGCTATCTGCTCATGAGCCAGCACCTGGCGAAAAAAAAGCCCGCGCCCTTTAAAAAATTCATCAAGCAGTACAAAAAGCTTACGCCGCCATTGGTCCTCGTCGTGACCGTGGTGCTCTTTATCTCCGCCGTGGCCTTTCAGGCGGAATTTCGCGACGTGGCCGCATCGGGGATCAGCGCCGTCTTCGGCGTGAACAACTGGCAACAGATTCTGCGGGGCTTTTCCTACTTCGACCTCCACGGAAAATTTTTGCCCTTTACCCACTTCTGGGCCCTGTCGGCACAACTTCAGTTCTATCTTATCTGGGCCGTCATCAGAAGGATCTGCGGCAAGAATCGCGGCAAGCTCACCCTGTCCTTGTTGGTCACCGGCGGCATCTCCCTTCTCTTAATGCCCCTTATGACCCCCTTCGTCAAAGACATCACCCGCGTCTATTACGGCACGGACACCCGCTACTTCGCCTTTGCCATAGGCGCTTTGGCCGGGCTTATGGGCGAAAAGGGCAGCTTCAAGGGCAGTCAAAAGGCGAAAGCGCCCCAAGCAGCGGGGCTTCTGGCCGCCATGCTCATCTGCTTCGTCGTCTTTAAAAGCGGCGGCTTCCTCTACTACGGCGGCATGGCCCTCTTTTCCGTCCTCGGCGCGGCCCTCCTGCTCTTCACGGCAAAAGACGACAATATCGCCGCCAAAGCCTTGGGCAATCCCGTGCTAAACTATTTCGGCAAGCGCAGTTACGAACTTTACCTGTGGCAATACCCGGTGATGCTCGTCTTTCAACAGGCCTTCTCCCACAGTGAGCTGCCCTACTTCGCCGTGGTCCTCATTCAACTGCCCGTGCTCTTCCTCTTAGGGGAAGGCACCTACCGCCTCTTCAAGCATCCGATAAAGAAGAAGCGTGCCCTGAGGATTTCCGCCGCGGCCCTTGCGGTAATGACCCTGATCGGCTCCGCGGCCTTCAGTCCGAAGCGCATCGCCGCCAAGGAAAAGGCCGAGGCAAAGCGAATCGAAGCGAAGCAGAAGGCCGAGGCCAAGGCCAAAGAGCCGGAGCCCGTGGACGACGAAAACCTCTCCGAGGAAATCAGAGAAATCAATCGCCGCTGGCCTCAGGTGGCTCTCGGCGAAAAGGACATAAACGCCCTGGCCGAGCAGGACGGGCTCATGATCGGCGACAGCTTGACGGAAATGGAGGCGGAATACATTAAAATGCTCCTGCCGAAATTTACCGTGGACGGCAAGAAGAACCGCCAAATGGTGAAAGGCCAAGAGGTCTTAGAAAGCCACGACCTCAGTGCCCTCTCACCCGATGCCCCCATCGTCATTCAACTGGGCACCAATTACGACTTTAATGCGAAGGTGCTGGACGAGCTCATCGCTGCCACAGGCAAGCACCCGGTGTACCTGGTCAACACCGTCATGCCTGATCCCTGGGAAGAGCCGGTGAATCAAAAGCTCGCCGCCGCCGCCAAGGCGTCGAAGCGGGTGCACCTTATCGACTGGCACAAAATCGCCAAAGAAGAAGACGAGATCTTTATTTCCGACCACACCCACCCGAAAAACCTGGGCCTCTACCTCTTCCCTCAAGTGGTGGCCAAGGGCATTATGCCCTCGGTGAAGCCGGTGAAGGCGAAGCCAAGGAGCGAGGAGAAAGACGTCAATCAGAAAACGATGAAAGACAATAAAGCCGAGGCAACAGACGAAAAGAGAGAGACTGAATAATATATTTTTCTCCCGTATTTCTTGCGCCGGAGGGCGCGCCGGGTGTATAGTGTTTTTCATCTTGCAATAACGAAAGGGGAAAATAACTATGTATATGCCGAATTACCACCTGTCGAAGGACGGTTACGACGAATTGCCCGAGGTGCTGGCTTCGAGAGGCTTTAAAAAAGCCGTCCTCGTCGGCGGAAAGCGCGCCCTGGATGCCGCCTCGGGAAAAATAAAAGAAGCCCTCAAGGGCACCGATACGACCATCACCGGCACCTTTGTCTACGGCGTGGAGTGCACCGACGCAAACATCGAACGACTGATGAAAGAGCCCGCCGTTCAAGAGGCCGATATTATCTTCGGCATCGGCGGGGGCAAGGCCCTGGACACGGCGAAGGTGCTGTCCCTGCGCATGGACAAGCCCGCCTTTTCCTTTCCCACCATCTGCTCCAACTGTGCGGCCATGACCGCCATCGCCGTCGTCTATCACGAGGACGGCCGGGTGCGGGGCTACGAATTTCCCAAGTCTCCCTCGGACATCTTTATCGACCTGAAAATCATCGCCGAAGCGCCTGAAATCTATTTCTGGGCCGGCATCGGCGACGGCATCAGTAAGCAGGCGGAGGTTCTTTCCGCATCGCAAGGCGACGACCTGAGCCACATGGCCCGCCTGGGCGTGGGCATTGCCAAAACCTGCGAAGAGCCATTCCTGAAGTGGGGCAAGGAGGGCCTGGAGGATGTAAAGCACAACCGCGTCTCCCGCGCCGTGGAAGAAATCGCCCTGGACGTCTTGGTCTCCACGGGTTACGTGAGCAATCTCACCAATCAGCCGGATTTCTACTACAATTCCTACATCGCCCACATCTTCTTCGACGCCGCCTGTTTGATCCCGAGAGAAGGCAATTACCTTCACGGCGAAGTGGTCTCCTTCGGCGTCATGGTGCTCCACGCCTACGACGGCAACGAGGCGGAGCTGAAAAAAATCGCCCGCTTCAACCAATCCATCGGCCTGCCCATTACCCTGGAGGACGTGGGACTTACCGCCGACGACCTGGACGAAATGATGACCTTCGTTCCGGAAACCACGGAGTACAAGAGGGCAAGCAAAGATATTTCCGCAGAAAAAATAAAAGCCGCCGCCTTAATGGCAGACGCCTATGGCCGCAGCTTAAAATAAGCGCAAAAAAACCCTGTTCGCAAACAGGGTTTTTTTCATGCCGGGCTTTTTCGCCGTAGGTCATGATTGCACTGCTAAAAGGCGTTTGTGGGTGGTACAACGATCTATCCGTTTCGAAAAAGCCCGGTGTGCAGCACATCCCAATAAAAATCGGAACCCGTAAGGGTTCCGCACATATAAAAAGCGTTTTGTGGGTGGATGGGGATGGGGCCCCGGGGAAGGGGCAGAGGGCGAATTAAGGCGGACCCGCTTCTTTGGACACGTCAACCCCTATGCGTGGAGTAGTGTGGAGCCGTATTCGTATGGCGTCATATCGCCGAGGCCTTCTTGGTATCGGCGGTAGCGGTAGTAGTTTATGTAGTCGCTGACTGCGGCTTCGATCTCTTGGTCGTCGGCGTTTTCGTCGAACGGGACTTCTTGTTTCATTTTGCCGAAGAAGGATTCGCAGGGTGCATTGTCCCAGCAGTTGCCTTTTCTTGACATGGATTGGATGAGGCCCATGGATTGGACGGTGTCCCGGAATTTTTTTGCTGTGTAGTGAACGCCTTGATCGGAGTGGATGATGGCGTTTTGGTTGTAGCCGCAGGTGTTGAGTTGTTCGAGGGTTTCGAGGACGAAGTCGAGGCTGTAGCTTGTACTGGTTTTGTAGGCGACGGGTTCGTTGGTTTGGGCGTCGATGATGACGGAGACGTAGGAGAAGTGGCCTTGGTGTTTGATGTAGGTGATGTCGGTGAGGAAGAGTTTTCTTGCTTTGCCGGG
>NZ_LT707416.1:273773-311565 GCF_900155585.1 Aedoeadaptatus urinae
GTGGCTCGTTCGATGCGTT
This sequence comes from Aedoeadaptatus urinae, assembly GCF_900155585.1. Classification (GTDB taxonomy): domain Bacteria; phylum Bacillota; class Clostridia; order Tissierellales; family Peptoniphilaceae; genus Aedoeadaptatus; species Aedoeadaptatus urinae. Next base: position 273,793 of record NZ_LT707416.1, read on the forward strand.
TGTCGCCTAAGATTTCCAGGTCAAAGCCGGCTTCAACGAAGATTTGTTTAGGCCGCTTGCCCTTGGTTAGCGCTTCAATGAAGTGTTTTTTAAATTCGGCCGTATAGAAAATGCATTGATCGTTGACTGATTTGACATTTGGATTGGTGCGTAAGATGGCTTGCTCTTCAGCGGTTAGTTTTCCTCGTCCCATGGTTTCCCTCCTTAATTGAATTATACACGATTTAAGGTAGGGGGAATGTCCAAATCTTGGGGACCGGGTTAAATCGCAACGCCCTAGCCCCTTCCCCGGGTTTAAAAGCCGTATAAGAATGGATTTTTATTCAAAATAGAAAATCGGATTTTAATCAGTTGGCTATGCAATTAAATAAGGGCCTTGGGAGGAATCTCCTGGATAATTTTAAAATTCGCCGTTTAAGGTGCGGTAGGAGATCCAGCCGTCGCCGATATTGCACCAGGTGCGAACGGAATCGGCCCGCGTGTCGATGACATAGACCTCGGCGCCCCGCGTCAGGGTATAGGCCACGGGATAATTCTTTCCGGGGCCCGTGCGCACATTGGCTTCGGCGGCGGTGACGTATTGAACCGTATAGAGGATGCGGCTCGCCTCCGACGCCTGCTTGGCGCTTTTCTGTGCCGACGCCTTGGCCTTGGCGGCCTCGGACTCGGCTGTGGCGACGCGAATCTTTTCGTCGCTTATATTCTTCGCCCCTTGCTTCACTTCCTGCTTCAAGCTTTCCAGGCGGTCGTTCGTCGGCGCCACGGCGATGAGGCTGTTGACCATGTCCATGGCTCCGTCGTAATCGTCGCCGTCCATAAGGGCGCGAATCTTCGGGCTCGCCGCATCCACCACGTCGTCGACGCCTTTGCGTCCCTTGTCGGAAAGGTCGTTGTCGTGTTGAACAATGGCATTATACATGCGCAGGGCCTCGGCGTAAGAGCCGCTGTCGAGAGCGTCCTTCGCCTCGTCCAAAAGCTCCACGTCCTTGGCCATGGTCTTGGCCTCCTTGGCCTTTTCCTTATAGACGCCGCGATTGGTGATTTCGTAAAGCTTTTCGTATTGCTCCCGGGCCTTGTCGAAATTTTCATCCTCGATGGCGGCGGCAGCGGATTTTTCCAAGCTGATCCGGCGGCCGGTGCGGTAGATAAAGAAAGAAAGGAACAATAAGACGATGATCCCCGCCACGGAGGCGGCGATGATCACGCCCTTCTTCTTGCCGGAAGCCTTGCTTTCCGCCTCATCAACCCGCAGATCGTCATAGGCATAGGCAGGATCGCTTTCGTAAGCGTCCACCGGGCGGATCGGCGCCGTGTCCGAGGGTTCTTCGTGGTTAAGAACCTGTCCGCAGGATTTACAGAATTTTGCATCGGCGACATTGTCTGCGCCGCAATTTAAACATTTCATAATACATCACCTAAAAAGGGTACCGTAAAAAGGGTTAAGCCGGACATAAGCGCCAAGAAAATCCAGAATCCGCCGATGATTAATTGGGCGATAAAGCAAACGAAACCCGCCGAGTTCCACGTGTCCTGTACTTGGGCAAATTCTTCCATGTCGCGGTAGCGATTGTTTCGAAGAGCCCATTCGTTGCCCTTAAAGCCGGCGACGAAGGGCATGATAATGCCGACGATGGGCACGAGGCACAAGAGGGTTATGTAACAGCGATTGCCGATTCCCCATATGATGGTCAGGGAAAAAGCGCCCCAGTTAAAGCGGCCGGGCCGTTGGCGATTGTAGGGATCCTTCGCCTTCTCGGGTGCCGGAGTATAGGGCTCGCTATAAGGGGCGGATGCGATCCACGTGTCCTCCGATGTCGTAGCGTCCTGCTCATAGCCGTTATCGTCTACGGGCGCGCCGCAGCCGGTACAGAACCTGTCGCTGGGAAGCAATTCCTTGCCGCAGTGAGTACAAAACATAGAAACCTCCTTTGTAAATCCATGGTATATTCTTTTGAAAACAATTTCAATATGAAAAATAAAAAAGTCTATATAAAAACAGCGTCCCTTTAAGAAGACGCTGTTTTTATTTTTCGTATCACGGGCAAATTTTCGCAACGAGTGCTTCGATAAAGCCCCGTCATTAATTTTGTGCATACCTTCCGTGGTGCGGCTCGCGCTCGAAGGTGAAGGGAAAATCCTCCGGCACCGCGGGGTGGGCGTTGTGGGCGGGCACCCCCACCACCGTCTCCTCGGCGAGTACCGAGTGCAGTACCACGGCGCCAGCCCCCACCTTGGCCTCCTCGCCGATGGTCACGGGCCCTAAAATCGTGGCCCGCGCCCCGACCATGACCCCGTCCTTCACCGTAGGGTGGCGCTTCGTCTTGCTGAGGCCGCGGCCGCCTAAAGTGACCCCGTGATACAGAGTCACCTCGTCGCCGATCTCCGCCGTCTCGCCGATGACCACCCCCATGCCGTGGTCGATAAACAGCCTTTCGCCGATGGTGGCTCCCGGGTGAATTTCGATGCCGGTTTTTCTCCGCGACCGGTGCGACAGAAAGCGGGCCAACGTGGTGTGGCCCTTTTTGTACAGACGGTGGGCACGGCGATGGCTCAAGAGGGCATTCACCATGGGGTAGAGAAACATGGCCTCAAACAAATTTTTGCACGCCGGGTCCTTTTCCAAAATCACCCGCGCAATTTTTTTGCGCTCACGAAACAGCATGGCTAAAAGAGCTCCGTGGACATGTACCGCTCGGCGGCATCGGGAAGCACGGTGACGATATTGCCTTCGAAGCGTTCGGCCAGCTTCAGGGCCGCCAGCACATTGGCACCGGAAGAAATGCCCACGCTCAGGCCCTCTTCGGCGCTTAATCTCTTTGCCATGGCGATGGCATCATCGCCGGCGACGGTGATCACCTCGTCCACCACCTCGGGATCGTAATTGCCGGGAATAAAATTGGCGCCGATCCCTTGGATCTTGTGGGTGCCCGCCTTCTTTTCCGTAATCAGAGGGCTTTCCGCCGGCTCGATCCCCACGATATAAGCGTCGGGATTTTTCGCTTTCAGGGCGCGGCCCACGCCGGTCACCGTGCCGCCGGTGCCGATGCCCGCGACGAATACGGATACGTCGCCGTCTAAGGCCGATAAAATTTCCGGGCCCGTGGTGAGCTCGTGGACCCGGGGATTGGCGGGATTGTTAAACTGATCCGGCATGAAATACTCGCCGGTGGCCTCCATTTCCTTGGCCCTATCCACGGCCCCCTGCATGCCGCCCTCTTCGATTAAAATCAATTCGGCGCCGAAGGAGCGGATCAGAGCCTTGCGCTCGTCGCTCATAGAGGCGGGCATGACGATGGCCACCTCATAGCCCATTTGCTTGCCCACCATGGCCAGGGCGATGCCCGTGTTGCCCGACGTGGGCTCCACGATCTTCATCCCAGGCTTCAGGTCGCCCCTAGCTACGGCCTCTTCGATCATATTGTAGGCCACGCGATCCTTAATGGACGCGGCGGGATTATTCTTTTCCAGCTTGGCGAAAATGCGTCCGCCTCCCATGGATAATTGTACGAGAGGCGTCTTTCCCACTGTATCTAAAATATTCATAACAAAACCAACCTTTCAACTCCGATTTATTCGCTATTGTATCGCTTCGTGAAGAATAAGTAAACCAAAAAATTCCCCGGTTCACTCGAAAGAGTGAAGCGGGGAAGAAAAAAGTGTTTTTTGATTTTTGATTCGTAGTTTTTATCTTATCGTGGCATACGTTCATCTTTCTGACTTCCGGGGGCGGGGAGAATATATCTACTCTTTGATTTTCTGTACACTATCAATCACCATGTCCTTTCCGGGGGCGGGAAAAAGGGCGTTGCGATTGGAATGGCAACAGTTTTTTGGACACTTTTGTTAAGGTGTCGCTCGAATAACGGGCTTGCTTTTTATACTCTCTCTTTCTCGGTATGCGAGAGGGGTCATGTTTTCAAGGCTTGTATGTCTTCGCTCGCTGTTCCACCATTGAATATAACTGCTGAGTTTCTCCCTTAGATCATTCAGGCTTTGAAAGGTTTCTCTCTCTAAAAATTCTGTTTTGAAGCTCTTAAATATGTTCTCTGCTACGGCGTTGTCGTAGGGATTGCCGGGGCGACTCAGCGAGCGTTTGATGTGGTTGGCTTTTAAAAGGGCACGTATATGGTTGTTATCGAATTCTTTCCCTCGGTCGGTGTGAAAGCAGCCGATGGCTTCTAGTGGGTAAGGGATGGTGTCGAATGCTTGTTGTATGAGGGCAGAGTCGCGACGTAAGCCGCAGGAGTAGCCGATGACTTCGCGATTGAAAAGGTCGGTGATGGCACAAACGTAGGCCCAGCGCTGATGGATGCGAACGTAGGTCAAATCAGATACGATGACTTCCAACGGCTGACGTTGACTGAATTCGCGGTTGAGCGCATTGTGTATTTGCTCTTCGTTTTTCTTTGACGGATGATGTCTGTACTTTGCTTTGGTGTAAACGGAAATCAAATGTAGCTTCTTCATAATGGCGCGAATTCGTCGCCTGGAGGCGACGATGTTTTCCGCTTCCAATTCACTTTTTATCTTGCGTGCGCCATAGACGTTGCGACTTGCACGAAAGATGGCACGGACCTTGATCTCCAGATCGATTGCATCATCGGAAAGAGCTTTCGGCCGGTAGTAGTAGGCGGAACGGCTGATGCCTAGTACTCTACAAAGCGCTGATACCGGGTATTTGTGTTTCAAACGATCGATGACGTATCGTTTTTCTCCGCAAGTATCAGCGCGGCCTGCTTTAAAATATCATTCTCCATCTTGAGCCGTTGAATCTCTTTGCGTAAGGCAATCTTCTCCTGGTCCGATTCACTTAACGATACCGTCTCTTTGAAGGTACCGGTGGTACGGAATTGGCTAACCCAGCGGTCAAAGGCTGATGGGGTTAATGAATATTTCTGAATGATTTCTTGTCGGCTCATGCCTTCTTCGTAAAGATCCACCACGTGCTGCTTGAACTCGTCTGAAAAGGCTCTTCTTTTTCTAGGTGCTTTATCCATTTGATCCTCCTTGTTGATCATAAGATACCACACCTTAAGGAAACTGTCCTAATTATTGTAGCCTATCCAGCGAATCGCAACGCCCTTTTTCCCTCCCCCGGAATGAAAAGATGAATTAAAAATCATTTATAAAGTTTGGAAAGAGGCAAGCACCTTTAATTCGCATTTGGAAAGAAGGAGCATGTCTTGAGCAAGAGAAAAGGGAAAAGAAGAAAACTCTACATTTCCACCATCGTCCCAATCCCTTTTTCTTCTGCAAAGCGGCAGATTTTTTCTCCCACCACTACATCAAACACGGCGGAGCCGGTGGACTTAAACAGAGTAATCTCATCGTCGTTTTCTCTGCCGGGGAGCTCGCCTAAGAGCACTTGGCCCAGCTCGTTGGCGATTTTTTCCCTCGCGACCAATCCGTCTTTTATGGGCTTGATCATGTCGCCGGCTTCGTTCAACACGCCGTCGATGGTGTCGACGTAAATTTTGTCCGCCCGGGCGACGATTTCCGGCGGCAGCTCGATCATCTCGGGGGTATAGGCGCCGATGCCGTTAATGTGGCAGCCCGCCTTCACCTTGGTGCCGTCGAAGACAGGCTCCGTGGCCGTGGTGACGGCGGTAATAATATCCGCCTCGGGGATCACCGGGCCCAAATCGGACACGGGGACGAGCTTGGCGCCGTAGGCCGCCATGTCCTTTTCCACGGACGCGACAAAGGCCGCGGCTTTTTCCTGTTTGCGGTTAAAGATATAGGCGGTTTCGATGTCCCTCACGGCCAGCACCGATTCCAGTTGGCTCTTGGCTTGGCCGCCGGTGCCGATAAGGACAAAAGTCTTCGCGTCCTTTTTTGCCAAGACATCGGTGGCGGCACCGGAGAGACCCCCGGTGCGCATGCGAGTGAGCTCCGTGCCGTCCATAATGCCCTTTACCAGGCCCGTCTCCGTGTCCATGACCACCATAGTCGCCGGCACGGCGGGGAGTCCCTTGGCGGGATTTTTCGGATAGACGGAAATAATTTTAGTCCCCAAAGCCTTGGCGCCTTCCACCAAACCCGGCATAAACAGCGCCTGACCTTCGGCGTCCTTCACGTCTAAATTGCTGCGCAGGGGAATATTGCTTTCGCCCTTGGAGTAAAGGGCCATGGCCTCCTTGTCGGCCTCGATGACGTCTTTTACGTCCATGGACGCCGTGACTTCTTCCGCGTTAAGGATTAATAAATTCATTTTGCCTCCTTTAGACATAACTATTCAAAAAAGAAAAAGTGCCCTGCCGAGGCAAGGCACAGAGATGCTTAGATTCTGCAGGTAACTTTGTTGACGAGGACGGGAACCTTCGCCGCATTCAGCACCTTGTCGGAGACAGAGCCCAACAGCGTTCTGGAAAAACCGCCTAAGCCGCGACTGCCGATGACGATGAGGTCCACTTCTTTTTCCTCGGAGCATTTTAAAATTTCTTCCGATGCCCGACCGACGCGAACACAGGTTTCCACGTCGCCCTTGTAATCGATGGTTTCCAGCGCCTTGTTCAAAATCCTTTGGCCTCGTTGTTCCTGGGCCTTTTTAAAATCCGTGGACAGGAAATTGCCGGGATAATGTTCGATCACATTGGTATCGGTTAAGACCGTGAGAATAATCAGCTTCGAATCGAAAGCCTGAGCCAATAATTCAGCTTCTTTCAATGCGCAGTAAGAATCCTGCGAACCGTCGACCGGTACTAATATTTTGTTATACATGGAAACGCCTCCTTTGCTAATAGTATACCATACTAAAGCGCCGTTGAAACATAAAACTGAAAAATGCTCTCCTTTATAAAAGCGGGCTTCGGGTATAAGTAAAACAGAAAGAGATAAGCAACAAAAAGAAAGGAACAACATGATTCGAAAAATCAAACGCACCGTCAAAGGCGAGCCGGGCGTCGACGGCGCCGGCGTGCACCTTACCCACGTCCTCAGCCGCCACACCATGCACGACACCGACCCCCTGCTCCTGTTAGATGCCTTTGACGCCACGGACCCTGAAAAATATGTGGCGGGCTTTCCCATGCATCCCCATCGGGGCATCGAGACCATATCCTATGTGGTGGAAGGCACCATGGTCCACCGCGACTCTCTGGGCAACGAAGACGCCGTTACTAACGGCGGCATCCAATGGATGACGGCGGGAAGCGGCATCCTTCACGAGGAAAAACTGCCGCCGGTGAAGCGCCTCTTCGGCGTGCAGCTGTGGCTCAACATGGCGAAAGAAAACAAATTCGCGCCACCCGCCTACGTGGCCGTGCCCTCGGAATCCATACCGGAAATTCCCTTCGACGGCGGCAAAGTGCGCATCCTCGCCGGAAGCTACGAAGGCCATGAGGGCCACCGGGCGCCCTATCATTCCGTGAACTACTACGACGTGCACATCGAGCCCGGCAAAACATTTCAGACCAAAGTAAGCGTGACCGCATCCGTGACCCTCTTCGCCCTGGTGGGCAGCCCTACCGTGGAAGGGGAGCGAGTGGAACATTTCGACGCCGCCATTTTAGGTGAAGGCGACGAAGTTCGCATCTCAAACGACACGGAGGAAACCATCTGCGTCCTGCTCTTCACCGGCGAGCCCATGAAAGAGCCCATCGCCTGGTGGCCCGGGCCCATCGTCATGAACACGGAAGAGGAGCTGGAAGAGGCCTACGACGAAATAAAAAAAGGCACATTCCTCAAAGAAAAAATCGCCATGAGCCGGGAATAAAATTTGAAAGCCGCAGGGGAATGCACTGACCCCCAAAAGTTGGACCAAGAAATCCAACCTTTGGGGGTCTTTTAATGGCAAAATACAGTTATGAATTGAAAAGGAAAATCGTCAAGAAAGACCTGTCCGGGAAGACAAGCTATCATGTCTTATACCGACAATCTTTCCTTGAACTCGGCTTAACAAATCCGTCCATCATCGGCAACCGGCGCAGGTAATGTCGAGAGGAGTGCATCGAGCGAAACGACGCCTGCCCCTATCGCCGTACCTTTCACTCCGATCGCGGGTGGGGCTACCAAAGCCGGCAAGAACTCGTTCGGGCCATTGAAAATTTTATCCGCTATTACAACAACGATCGAATCAAAGAAAAGTTAGGAGGTCTGAGTCCGAAACAATACCGTGAACGCATGCAATCCGCATAGAACGAATGGTATGTAAAACAAAATCGAGTAAGCGAAATGCTTACTCGATTAAGTCCAACTTTATGGGGTCACTCTATTGCTTCATGATATTATTTTCATGGCTGATAGTAGAGATGCTTTCATGATAATAGGTGTTGACGAACTAAAGCTTAAAAATTATAACAAGCTTGTAATAATTAATTTACTTTATCGGTGTTGATAATATAGTAAAATTGATTAACATAAGGAGGTATCTTATGAAGTATGAAGACATTAGATTAAATGTTTCAAATGATTCTATTAGTGATTATAAAGTATTCAAAGGAATAAAATTATATTCTGAAATGTTTAAAGCAGAAGACGGAAAAAAACTCATTAATAAAAGAGTGTTTGTAACTCAAAAAAAAATTATGTATATTATGAAAGGACAGATATAAATTGGAATTATTGGTCAGATAAAACAAAATATGACTCGAGTTTTGATTTAAGTGATAAAAATCATAATATAATATTTGAAGTAACATCTGAATTGGATGATTTCTCAAAATACTTAGATGAAGAAGTAATCAAAAAAATTATAATGAAAGAAAAAAGAGAAGAGATAGTAGAAGTACTAGATATTTGAGACTGTGTAAAATTCTGTGTATAGAAACCTCCCCATTATGGTAGAAAAACTAATCAGGAGGAATTTTTATGCCATAAGAAAGCGATCAGAAACAAAATCTCTAAGAGGGTAATTGAAGAATATTAACAAGAAACAGCACAAGATTTACAAGATGCTCTAAAATACCTTTCTAAATGCGGGGATATTTACAGGAGAATTGCTTGGAACAACAGAGGGAAAAAGTACACCGTTTGGAGATGTTGTACAAGAGTAACTCATGGACCAGATGCCTGCCATGCAAGAACCATAAAAGAGACTGATCTATAAGAGGCAGTCGTAGAATCCATTAATCAACTTATATCTGAAAGCAATGAATTAAAAAAGGAGAATTTATGAAAAATACGATAAAATGCCCAAAGTGTGGAGGAAGTGATATTATATTTGTGCCAGGATCTGCTGGAGCTTATGGGAATGGTAATAATATTATGACAGGTCTTACAATTAAGTCAGCAGTGCCTGTTGATAGGTATATTTGCACTACTTGTGGTTTTAGCGAGGAGTGGATTGACCTTGACTACATGGATAAATTAAAAAAGAAATATAATGAAATTTAATGAAGCAGGACAGATATCCTGCTTCATTAAATTTTTTACTAGTATTCCCACGTTTACTGTGTTTATTACAAAAGAATAATTTTAGTCGAGAGCATTAAGATTATAAAGTTTATCTAGCGAAAGTTTAACACAAAATCCAAGTAAAGGAAGGTTATAATAGTACAACATAACAGGAAAAAGTATCACTTTTATTGGGATTTGAAACCTTTATTTTTTTTAACTACTGGAATTATAACTTGTACACAGGCATATCCCTCTGGAGTGTTAGATAGATATAGTTCTCCGCCATTTTCTCGTATTACTCTTGCTGTGAAATACAATCCGACACCCCTTATAGTCTGTGTGTAATTCTTCTTTTCAGAAAAACCTTTGTCAGTTGCGTGGACTAAGGCAGCATCTGAAAAATGTGATCCGGAATTTGTGATTTTGTATTCGGCTTTCCCGTTTGAAACGATAAATGTTAGATGAATTGATTGTGGTGAATCACCATGCTCACAGGCATTAAGAATAATATTAGTTAAGGCTTGATGAATTGCACTTTCTTCAGTGGTTGTATAATCATCTGTATCTTGAAATTGGCTTTTCCACTGATTCCCATATTGCTCACTTAATATATGTCCTTCTTGATTTATTTTGAGATTTAAACTATCTAATGCCAATGGTTCCTTGACAAGTTGGTCATTATTTTCATTACTAAGTTGACTAAGTTGTAGTTGCAATCTATCTGCTACCTCTTCCAATCGATTCAAATTAAAAATAATGGATTCAGTATATTTCAATAGATTTTCATTCATTTTTTCTTTATCCTTGTCAGATAGGAATAGAGTTAATTGACTAAGATCTTCTTTCATAAACTCAGCATTTGCACGAGCAACGGTCAACGGAGAACGATAATCATGCAGCATTTGGGTTGTTTCTTCTCTTATTTTATGCTCGCTATTCCAAAGTTCTTCTAATGTTGCTTTTAAATCAACACGCATGTGGTCCATAAGGTTCCCTAGCTCTCTAAACTCTGATATTGATAGGGAGGAAGGGACAGGTATATTTAAATCTCCATTTCCTATGGAAACAAGAGCTTTTTGTAGCGGTAATACATCTTTATAAATATGTCTGGTAACAGACTTTGCAAACCACATGGTTGGAATAAGAATCGTAAGGGCAATTATGAAAATAAAAAGTGATTCTGCTCTTGGCAGATGTGCATTTGCCCAATCTGAAGAATAGAATACACCTATTCTGTATTTAAAGACGCAGACTCTATTATTGTATACAACCTTTGAAAAATAACCTTTAGAAAAGGGTATTTGTTTTCCATCTAAATAGTCTAGAGCATTCTCTTGATCCTCTATCTTCATGTTTGAATTGATAACTTCATTTTCGTTGTTTAGCTGAATGTAGCCAATATTATCAGGCACCCAAGTTGAGTTGAAATTTTGGCTAGAAATGATTTTTTCCTTTAAGATTTCAACTTGTTTTTCTTCGTGGTTCGCAAAAGTATATAAATCATGCCTAACTCCATAGTGGAAACCGATAACCAATAAAAGAAATAGAAAACAAATTACACCTATGAACACTAAGGAATATATAGATAATATTTTTCTCAAAGTATTTTTATTAGAATAGATATTTTTTATTCCCATTTGTAACCGACTCCCCAAATTGTTTTAATTGGATCAAGTTGATAATTTGAAAATTTTTTTCTGATATTTTTTATATGTTCGACTATAGCTGCAGACTCAGATTCTGTCCAACATCCACCAACTTGTTCGAGAATATGTTCTCGTGAAAAAACTTGACCTTTATGTCTGGCTAAGAGTTCGCAAATTTCATATTCCATTTTTGTGAATTTGATTGTTTCTCCGTTTATTTGTATTTCTTTGGCATTCAAGAGAAAACGAATATCTCCAAAAGATAGGTAGGAATGATGAACGCGCTCTTCCCTTCTTAGATGTGCTTTTACTCGACTGACCAACTCCAATGGTGTGAAAGGTTTGCGAATGTAATCGTCCCCGCCAAGTGCTAATCCCTCTGCGACATCTGCTTCTGTGGATTTGGCTGTAAGAAACAAAATTGGACAATCTACTTTTTCACGGACATTTCTGCAAAGTTCAAAGCCATCCATGTCGGGCATCATCACATCAAAAATCATCAAATCAAATTGATCGAGAGATAAACTTAAAGTTTCTTTTGCTGAGGAACAAGCATGAACAGAGAATTGAGCACGTTTTAAACTTGTTTCAATAACAGATCGAATTTGCTCATCGTCATCAACTACAAGTATGCTTTGAACCATATTCCCCCCTCCTTTCGTTTAAATTTAGTCTGATCCAAAAAGAGTACTCATATTATGAGAGCACTCTTATCATTCAAAATGATAGTATGATATGGAGATCTTAAACTTTTAATTAATTTAATATTATTCATCACTATTATCGGCTCTACCGTCCCATTTATTAAACCATATAGGAATTAAAGCAACAAGTGCAATGGTTACTATGACACATATCAATAAACCATATCTCAGCTCAGATGCAATCTCGAGAATATAATCTGTGTGAAAAGTATCTAGAATCATTAGAGATGAAAATCTCGCTGCCCATGTTGGCGGAAGGTAATACCAAAACTTATCCAAAAGACCAGTACATCCTAAAGCCCCGACAAGAAAAAAAATTACTCCAGAACCTATTGACCATGACGTACCAAATTTAAAAGCGATAAATAGATGGATAAAAACTAGGCAAATAAGTGGAATAAGCATAAGAATAGTAGCCAAGACGTAGGATATGGTAAGCATCTTTCCATACAGCAAAGCAAACCCAGCAACAGCTATGATCAAACTAAGACCTGCCATAATTATCAATAAAATAACAAGTGATATTAGCATTTGAATTCTTGATTTTCCAACACATAAAATGTTAAAAGAAGAACCCGCACGTTGTTCCTGCTGAACAATACCGGTACACAACATGACAACCAAGCAATCCATAAATAAGGATAAGGCTTGAAAAAATCCAGATATATTTTGCTCAATACTCCATGAAGAAACGGAATAATAAGCGATAAAAAGTCCTACACAAATAATTGGCCAAAGAATGCTTATATAAAATAGCGGACTTTTTACTATTTTATAAATATGCGAATGTAAACATTTCAACATCAAAATCACCTCGCTTCTGATTTTTTATAAAGGGTGGTGGAAACAATGGACAAAATCATCGTTAGTGCCACAGATGCAACAATTGCAATTAAAATATCATAAGGCTGTGTATAGACTAAATCTTCTTCAACAGGCAAACCATTAGGTAAAAGCCCTAAAATAGAAATCATGGAACGGCTTACCCATGCCCATGGACAAAACATCCAATATGGTTTTAGAGCTAAAAACACCCCTGAAAAAGAAATAGCTAAATTGACCAATACCGAAAAGATCACCCCTAATTTTTTTGAAATTATAAAGCTAAAAGGGATTTGCCACATGGTTGTAACAAACATGACTATAATCCCTAAAAATATCGAAGCAATACTTAATTGCTTAATTTGATTGATTCCAAATAAACTAAAAATAAATGGAATACAAATCACAGCAACACTTAATAGAAAACAGGAAAGAAGAGCATAACCTAATACAACCAAAAGTTTAGAGCTCCATATTTTTCCCTGAGAAACAGGTAGACAACGGATTGCACGAAGTCCGTGCTTTCCGTTATCGATATTAACAGCTGCTGCGCTGATCAAAGCGAAGGTAGCAGGTAAAAAAACTACATAGTACCAGTTGAATAAATTCAAGGTAAAATAACCTTGTTGAATAATAGCCATTAGTGCTAAGCAAAGAGGACTGGCAATAGCAATTCTTCTTATTGCAGTTCTTTTTGTTTTCAAGAACTCGGCCATTAATATAGTTGAATTACTCATTGAAGCCTCCTTGCTGATTACTAACAACTTTCATAAAAAGTTGCTCCAAATCCATTTTTGAATCAAATGCACCTTGATAACCTAAATGTCCTGATGCAATAATTCCAATATGATCTGCAATATGTTCGACTTCAGATAAAATATGAGAAGACAGAATTACCGTAGTTCCTTGTTGTGAAAAACCTCTAATAAGTTCTCTCAATTCCTTTATTGCAATGGGATCAAGACCATTCGTTGGTTCATCTAGGATTAAAAGTTTTGGATTACAAAGTAAAGCCAAAGCGATTCCTAATCTCTGTTTCATTCCCATTGAAAATTGTCCAGTACGTTTTTTCCCTGTATTAGTAAGACCTACGATCTGCAAAACTTCTTGAATTCGCTCTTCTTCAATCCCTAAAGCAATTGATCGTACACGACAATTTTCATAGGCTGTTAAGTTTGGATATAGTGGTGCATTTTCAATCAATGCACCAATTTCAGAGAGATTTGAACGATTCCAAGGATTATTATTGAATATGATGTCACCAGATGTAGGTGTAATCATACCGCAAATCATTTTGAGAAGAGTGGACTTTCCGGCTCCGTTTGGTCCCAATAATCCATAAATTTTTCCTCTTGGAACATTGATATTAACGCAGTCCACCGCTTTTTGTTTCCCGAACTGCTTTGATAGATTTCTAGTTTGTAATATAAAATCATTCATAGTATATTTTCCTCCTTATCTTTTCTTTACGTATGTAATTTTAGGAGAAAAAAATAAGGAAATTATAAGGGTTTCAGAATTTCCATAGTCGGTTGTAAGTGAATCTTTTATGTTTCGATTTTGATTCGGCAAATATAGTGATTTTCTCAATGAATTTTCATCAAGGTGTCATTAAATTCAGTGACATCCGTTTTCTGATTGACGATGAAGTACTATAGCCATAGATGCGTTATAACAATAGGACGATTAAAGTCGAACAGGATGTACTAAAATAGAGATGATTAGAAGTTTTAAATTGTACAAAAAAGTATTGTCAGATCAGTCTGTAGAGTGATATATTTCCACATGCCAAGTTTTCTCAAAAGCTCAAATTTTATCCATGATAATTACTCAAGCCACCGGGCCATGGGCTACGAAGACGGGACCTTTAAGCCCGACAACACTTTGACCCGCGCCGAATCGGCGGCTTTTCTGAACCGCGTCTTTAACCGCGTGGCCGACGATAAAGCGGTGGAAGGCTTCGCAGCGCGCCTGGCGAAGTTTACGGATCTTCAAAAGGGCACGTGGTTCTACTATGAATTAGTGGAAGCCACCAACAGCCATGAATTGGTTCGCCGCGGCGGCCAAGACGATTTGGCCCGCGACTACGAACGTTGGACCAATCTTTGGTACGAAAAAGCAGCGAAATAAAAATTAATCCCCGATACCGAAACGGATCGGGGTTTTTTTTCGCCCCTTTTCGGCGGGAACACCTTTCATTTCAGGAAAATGGAAAGAATTCGTTTCCTCTCTTTTCCCCGGCGAAGAGTTTGTTATAATAGCTGTGGAGGAAACTATGAAATTTTGTGCAATCGCCAGTGGCAGCAGCGGCAACTGCCAATATATAGAAACGAACGAAAAGAAGATTTTAATCGACGCCGGCTTAAGCGGCAAGGCCATCGAGGAGAATTTGCGCGCCGTGGGGGTGGAGCCCGGGGATTTGGACGGAATTCTCGTTACCCACGAGCACAACGATCACGTGAAGGGCGTGGGGATTTTGGCCCGCCGCTGGGGGCTGGATGTCTTCGCCAACGAAAACACCTGGCGCGCCATGGAAAAGACGGTGAAGCGCATTGACGATCACAAGCGCCACGTCTTTGACACGGCCCAAGCTTTTTTCTACGGGGACCTGGAGATCGTGCCTATGGCGCTGTTTCACGACGCCGTCGAGGGCACGGGCTATGTGATTCGCTCGGGAAGCAAAAAGCTTTCCGTCCTCACGGACACGGGCTGGGTCAATACGTCTATGCTGGAGAAGATGAGCGGCAGCGATCTTTATTACATCGAGAGCAATCACGATACGGATATGCTTGAAAGTGGCCCCTATCCCCGCATACTGAAGGACCGCATCGCATCGACTCGGGGGCACTTGTCCAACGAGCACTGCGGCGAGCTCTTGACCGGGCTTTTGGAAAAGAAGGGCGAGCACGTGGTCTTGGCCCATTTGTCCGAGGAAAACAATCGGCCCCTGTTGGCGGCCCGGGCGACTCGGGAAATTTTGGCTGAGCACGCCATTTACGAGGGCAGGGATTTTATTTTGGAAGTGGCAAAGGCCAGAGTGCCTTCCCGCTTTATCGAGCTGTAAGGAGGACCTATGAAAATACTTTTGACCAATGACGACGGTTACTTTGCGCCGGGGATTCAGGCTTTGGCCAAGGTGCTGGCCAAGGAACACGAGCTGGTGATCGTGGCGCCGGAGGAAGAGCATTCCGGCCAGAGCCACGCCATTACCATTACCCACTCCTTAATCGTGAAGTCCGTGGAAATCGAAGGGGTGGAGGCGGACGCCTACAGCGTCAGCGGCACGCCGGCGGATTGCGTGCGTGCGGGGCTGGACAAGCTGGTGCCCTGGAAGCCCGACGTAATTTTTTCCGGATGCAATGCCGGCTACAATGCGGGCATGGACATTATTTATTCCGGCACGGTAAGCGCCGCCCTGGAAGGGGTGCTCTCGGGCGTGCCCTCCGTGGCGGTGAGCGCCGAGTGGATCAAGGGGCAGTGCCGCTACGACACGGCGGCTTCCGTGGCGAAGAAGATTTTCGACAAGGTGCAGGGGCCTTTTCTCTCCTTGGCGAGCCCCATGGTCTTGAATATTAATGTGCCTCATTTAGACGAAGAGGAGCTGAAGGGCCTTCGGGTGGCGGAAATCGGCGACAATGCCTACGACTATTACTTCGAAGAGGAAGTGGACGGGGAAAGGCGCCTGTCTTTAAGGGGCAGAAGCATTACGGAGCACGCCCCGGGGACGGACCGGTATTTTCTGGAGCGGGGCTATGTAACGGCGACGCCGGTAATCTACGGTATGGCCGATCGCGCCGAGATGGACCGGCTGAAGAGTTGGCTCGATGAGTAAATCCATGTCGCGAAAGACTCGCGCCAATCTCATGCTTCTCGCCTTGGCCATGATCTGGGGCGGCAGTTTCGTTTCGGCAAAGCTTGCCATGGAAAGTTTCGATCCCTATTTTATTATGGTGCTGCGCTTTTTTATCGGCGCGCTGGCCATGTTTCTGCTCTTTCCAAAAGAGCGGAAGAAGGCCAATAAGGCCACCGTGGTAGGCGGCGTGGAAATCGGCCTCCTCTTAGGCATCGGCACCGCCTTTCAAATGGTGGGCCTGCAATACACCACCCCCGCCAATCAAACCTTTATTATCGTAAGCTACGTCATTACCGTGCCCCTGATCCGCTTTCTCGTGTCGGGGATTCGGCCGGGAAAAAATATTGTGGTGGCCGCCGTCTTTACGGTGATCGGCGTGGGCTTTTTAACCCTGGGACCTTCTTTGGCCTTTAATCGCGGCGACGTCTATACCTTCATTATGGCTCTGCTCTTTGCCGTGCAGATTATTCGCATCGACGGCTACATGCCCCGGGTGGAAAGCGCCGTCTTTTTTACCACGGTACAGATTTTTGTGGCGGGGATCGTCTCCGCCGCCCTCTTTTTCATTCGAGGGGCGGGAACCGTCGTCGGTCCCGTGACGATAAAATCCATCGCCGCCTTCTTTTACCTCGTGGTGTTGAATACGGCGGTGGCCTATTATCTGCAAAACGGCGCCCAACGGGACGCCAGTCCCGACGAAAGCGCCCTCATCATCAGCTCCGAATCCCTTTTCGGCACCTTCGCCGCCTATTTTTTCGCCGGGGAAGAATTTTATCCGAAAAAAATCATCGGCTGCGTCCTGATCCTGGCGGGCCAATTTGTGGCCCAGGTGCTTCCCGCGCTTCGAAAAATTTTCTCCGATCGGCGAATTTCCATGTGAAAGGTGTGGAGTGGCTTTTTTGTGGGTATAAGTAAAGGCAATCACTCGCTTTATCGAAAGGAGAACACCGATGAAAAAAACAACCATGGATATTTACAAAGCCATGTTTCCCAGTTTACTGATTTATCTTGTAATCGTCGCCGCCTTTAATTTAATTTTTGATATGATGGGCCTGGGCACCGACGCCTTTATGACAAACGTGGCGAACTCGCCCATGCCTATGCCGGAATTTCACTTCGGCGGCACGGCGGTGGCATCCCTCATCGTCCACTTGATCTACTACATCGTCGTGGGCCTCGCGGGCTACGGCCTGATCTTAATGATTTATCGCATGGCCCGCTACGACACGGAACCGGAATTTGTCGACGTCTTTTACTTTTTTAACGCCAAGGCCGGCTCCACCATCGGCACCTATATTATCGAAAAAATTCTTTCCGGCGTCTTTTTCCTGCTGCTCTTTGTGCCGGGGATCATCTTTTCCCTGGCCATGGTGCCCCTGGGTGCCGTCATCGGCATCGATCAGATTCGCGGTAGAGCCGGCGCCTTTACGCCCATTAAAGAGTCCTGGCGCATGACCAAGGGCCACAAGGGCATGATCTTCGGCCGCATGGCCATCGTCATCGTCATTGTCATGGTGCTCGCCGGCGGCTTCGGCTTGGCCATTGCGGCGGCGGGCCTTTCCCAAGGCACGATGAACACGCTGATCAATGTCTTAGGCACCGTGATCTTCGGCCTCATGAGCTATGTGGCCGTGGTGGATATCATTCGGGAGCTGGTGGAGCGAGGCGCCTTTGAAACCATCGATCCGATTCATGAAGAAATTGAAGATATGGAAATCCAAGGAGAGGTTCTATGAGTTATTTAAAAGTTGAAATTTTTATACCGGAAGATTTCGTCGTGGAACTGGCCAACGATTTAAATGAAGCGGATATTTTCCGCGAAGGCAATTATGACTACACCTTCAGCCTGACGAGGGTGGAGGGCCACTGGCGGCCTCTGGAGGGTGCCGATCCCTACGACGGCGTCGTCGGTCAGGTGCAAAGCCGGGAAGAGATGAAGATGGAATTTCGCATCGACGAAGAGGACCGGGAAGAGGTACAGCGGATCATCGACCGCATCCATCCCTATGAGGTGCCGGTGGTCAATTACATTCAATTGGTTTAAAAAGCAAGCTATAGACGAAGATCCCTTTACGAAAAGGAGAGAAAGTGCCTAAGGGCACTTTTTTCGTGTGGAGTCGGTGTATACTGCCTTCGAAAGGAAGGGATCACGTGACTTGGTTAATGATTTTTGTCGCAGCTTGCATCATGTGGATGCCGAAAGGAAAATAGTATGCTCACTCTGGGATACCATACGTCGACGACGGCGGGCTTTGTAAAGACCATGAACGAGGTGAAAAAATACGGGGCGAACACCTTCCAATTTTTCACGCGCAATCCCCGGGGCTCGAAAGCCCGGGAGCTCGATAGAACGGATATGGAGGCATTTATTCGAAAGAAAAATGCTTTCGGCCCCGTCGTCGCCCACGCCGCCTATACCATGAATCTGGCCTCGAACCGGGAGGACGTGCGCAAGAAGAGCTTCGATATTTTCGCCTCGGACATGGCCCTTCTCGCCCAATACCCGGAGGATACGGTTTACGTCTTTCACCCGGGCAGCCACACCAAGGACGGCGTGGAGGTGGGCGTGGAGCGAATTATTCGCGCCATGGATCGGGCGAAGGAGCTGTTTCCACGCCGGGCCGTTTGCCTGGAGACCATGAGCGGCAAGGGCACGGAAATCGGCGGGCGGCTGGAGGAGCTCGCGGCGATCATCGATGCCGTGGCATCGGAGGATGTGGGCGTGGTCTTAGATACCTGCCATTTGTTCAGCGCCGGCTACGATCTGGCGGATCCCGAGGCATTTTTCGATACCTTCGATAAGCTGATCGGCCTTGAAAAAATAAAAGCCGTTCACGTCAACGACTCCCTCACCCCATTCGGCGCAAAAAAAGATCGCCACGCACCGGTGGGTGCGGGCGAAATCGGTTTGGATGTGCTTGGGCGGTTTCTCTATGCCGCGCCTTTAAAGGGGCTTCCCATGATTTTGGAAACGCCGGGAGAGCCGAAGGATCACGAAAAAGAAATTCAGCGCTTAAACGCCTTCGGTCAATCCATGTGATTGGCCATGGTGACGGCGACGGCTTTCTTCCACCGCGCCCGTTCGCCGGAGAGATCGGCGCCGGTGGGGGAAAGGATTTGGGCCTTGGAGGCCCGTTTTTTTATGTCCGAAATATCCTTATAGAGGCCGCAGCCTATGCCCGCCATAAAGGCGGCGCCCAGGGCCGTGGTTTCCACCAAAGCCGGCCGGTGGACGGAGCGGTGAATGGCATCGGCCAGGGTGGTCATTAAATAATCGTTGTGGCTCACGCCGCCGTCGACGAGAATGCGGTCGTGGCTCGCCTGTAAATCTTTTTCCATGGCATCCACCACGTCGGCGGTCATGTAGGCGATGGCATCGAGGGCGGCCTTCACCAAATGGGCCTTGGTCGTGGAGCGGCTGATGCCGAAGATGGTGCCCCGGGCTTCCGGATCCCAATAGGGGGTGCCCAGGCCCGTAAAGGCGGGGACGAAGAGCATGGGATTTTGTTCCGCCACGCTTTCGGCGAGGGCGGCGGTTTCTGCCGCCTTGTCGATAAGCCCCATGTCCTCCTTCAGCCATTCGATGACGCTGCCGCAGGCGAAGATGCTGCCTTCCATGGCATAAACCGGTCCTTCGCCGATGTCCCAGGCGTAGGAGGAGAGCAGGCCGTGTTCGCTGATGATGGGGGCATGTCCCGTGTTCATTAAGACGAAGGCGCCGGTGCCGAAGGTGCTTTTCACTTCGCCCACCTCGAAGCACTGTTCGCCGAAGAGGGCGGACTGTTGGTCCCCGATCATCCCCGTAATGGGAATGGAAATGCCGAAATGCTCCGCCAAGGTGGAGCCGAAATGAGCCGCCGTGGGAAGCACCTCAGGCAAGCACGCCCGGGGGATGTCGAAAAGCTTTAAGAGCTCGTCGTCCCAATCCAGCTCGTGAATATTAAAGAGCATGGTGCGGGAGGCGTTGGACATATCCGTGCGGTGGACGCCGCCGGTTAAGTGGTAGAGAAGAAAGCTGTCCACGGTGCCGAAAAGGACCTCGCCTCTTTCAGCCTTCTCCCGCGCCCCTTCCACGTGGTCGAGGATGTAGGCGATTTTCGTGGCGGAGAAGTAGGCGTCCACCTCAAGACCGGTCTTTTCGCGGATCATATCGCCGTAGCCGGCGTCTTTGATCGCCTCGGCCCGATCGGCGGTGCGGCGGCACTGCCACACGATGGCCGGGGCGATGGCCTTGCCTGTGGCCTTGTCCCAAAGGATGGTGGTCTCCCGCTGATTGGTAATGCCCATGGCCACAATGTCTTTTCTGTCGATCTGGGCCTGGGCGATGGCTTCGGCGCAGACGCCGACGGTGGTGGCTAAAATTTCCGCGGGATCCTGTTCCACCCAGCCGGGATGGGGAAAGAATTGGCGAAAGGGCTTTTGCGCCACGGAGACCACGTTGGCGTCTTCGTCAAAGAGAATGGCGCGGTTGGATGTGGTGCCCGCGTCGATGGCGAGTAGGTACTTCATGATTCACCTCGGTAAGAAAATTTCAGATGGGTTGCGACTAGACCACAAGGGGCAGGGCCAGCTTTAAGACGACGACTAAGACGGCGCCCAGCATAATGAGCTTGATGAGATCCATTTTTTTCCAATAGAGCACGCCGCCGACGACGAAGGTCATGAGGGCGACGATTTCCAAGCCGCCTCCTTCGGGCCACAGGGCGTTTTTAAACATTTCGTAGGAGGCGACGAAGATCAGCCCGATGATCCCCGCCTTGATTCCTCTCAGCAGCATCTCCATGAGGCGGAAGGTGCGCTTTTTCGTAAAGAGAAAATAGGCGAGAGTCAGGATGATGATGGTCTGAGGCGCCGTCACTCCCGCCGTGGCCACGACGGAGCCCACGGGCCCCGCCACCTGTGCTCCGACGAAGGTGGCGCTGTGTCCTTTTAAGCAATTTGTAAAAAATTATACAATTTAATCTTCCAGGATTAACTCAAAATTATCTTTTCATTCCAAAATACATATTATCTATTTTTTATATGCATATCCATACGAAAATAGTGCTGATGATTTCTCACCAACACTATTTATTATAGAGCCAAATTTTTATTTATTTATTAGCTTCCAAACTTCTTCCAAAGAATTTTCATGGACTCTTGTACATATATGAGCATTAGATGCTTCTACTATATCATAATATGCCCAGTAAGTCTTATCCTTTAAATCTTTAAACTCCTTTATAACTAAATCTTTAACGCCGTCTTGCCCGACATGTCTTTCAAACAGCCTGTTTAACATTGCCGCTGTTTCCGCCCTGGTTATTTCAGCATCCGGTTTAAAGGTATTGTCAGGATATCCCATGATTCTCTTGTTGCCGTAGTTTTGGTCTATAGCTTTTTTAAATTTATAACCTTCTATATCTGTGAAGGGAGCCTTTGCATCATTCTTTTTATCGATGTGGCTAATAATTTGTGCCAGCTCGCCCCTGGTTATCTTTTCATCAGGCCTAAAAGCTTCTCCTGCTTTTTCCTCTAAAATTCCTTGCCTATAGGCAGCTTCGATATAGGGAGCACACCACTTATCTTTTCCTACGTCCTTGTAAAGGCCTTGGCCTTCAATTAAAGGATAGCCCTTTAACCTCACAACCATAGTCACCACTTCTGCCCTTGTCACCTTGCCTTCGGGCCTTACTGTTTTGTCAGGATAGCCTTTAATATAGGCTAGGTGGACTTCTTCTTTGGACTCGACTGGTTTCTTCTCATTCTTAGGTGTTACGGTTATTCCTGTTACGGTAGGATGTACGACGGGAGCATTCTGTTTTACCGTTACCGTGGCTTCTCCGAAGACCTTGTTGTCCGCATTGGATGTCGCCCTTACTTTGAGCGTCTTTGCGTTCTCGTCTTTAGCTACCGTAAGCGTTCCGTCCGCTGCGATCGACGTTCCTTCGTGCCCGCCTATAACGCTCCACGTAACCGTCTTATCGAAGTCTCCCGTTCCGCTGACAGTGGCTGCAAATGCCTGCGTCTTGCCCTTTCCTACGGTCGCATTCTTAGGTGTTACGGTTATTCCTGTTACGCCGGCCACCGCTGTAGGTTCCTTTACGGTCACCGTAGCTTCTCCGTAGGGCTTATTATCAGCATTGGATGTCGCCCTTACCGTGAGCGTCTTTGCCGTTTCGTTCTTTCCTACTGTGAGAAGTCCGTTTGCATCGACCGAAGTTCCTGCGCCGCCGCCGATCACGCTCCACGTAACCGTCCTGTCAAACTCACCCTGCCCTACGACGGTGGCTGTGAACTGCTGCGTCTTGCCCTTTTCTACGGTCGCAGTTTCCGGAGTTACCATTACGCCTTTCAGGCTCACGATATTTATTTTACCGCTGAAGTGGACGTAGACTTCTCCCGTCAAGAATTTATAGGCATCGGCAGCAAATTCAACGGAGCCCGGCTTGTTCGGGTCGATCAGCTCGAACTCATCTCCGTTCAATCTGACGTTAACGAAGTTTTTCAGGTGCTTCTCATCGTTAAGCAAAGCGTCGTCGTAGTCTTTTATGATGCTGGATACTTTGCCGTTCTTTGCAAATCTCGTGATAGTTTGATCAGAGGCCTGGTAAAAACGCGGGACCTCAACGATTTCACCGGTCGTTGAGTTGATCTGTCCCACCCTGGAAAGATCGCTTATATGATTTCCCGCCAATATGAAATTATCCACATTTTTCATGTGATTGAATACGCTCGGGTCGGTGATGTCGTTATTCGATACGTCGATATTGTTGATGTTCATGTCGCTGAACACGGCGATATCTTCATCGGTAAGATGATTGCCGGAAGCGCTTAAGTACTCCCACTCCGTGCGCTTTGTCTTGAGCGGTGAAAGATCTCTTATACCCGTGTTGTTGATTTCGAGGTCAATCAAATCAATTTCCCCGTTTGTTATGAACGAGAGATCCTTGATCTTTGCTCCGTTGAGGTTGAGCCTTTTTAAATTTTTAAGGTTGGACAAAGCTGACGCATCCTCTATAGGGTTCCCCGCAAAATTCGCCCCTTTCAAACTCGTGCAATACTGCAGACCTTCGAGCGTGCGTATGCCTTGATTCATGTAGCCGTCACCGGTATATACTATACGCGAAAGTTCCTCAGGGGAAAGGTTGTAATCTTCCGGTTTACCGTATTGTGCATTCATCAGCTTTCGCAAAAGAGGATCTTGGATCGTATACTCCTTCGCGAAAGCCTCTTGGGAAATCAGCGTCGGCGCCGTTATCACGAACGCTAGGATCACCGCAAGGATGATCGAAAAATGCTTTCTTTTCATATGCGTCTCCTCCTTGATTTATAAATAATTTCGGATAGATACCGTTCGGGGAAAAGTGTTTGTAAAAGAAGACCCGAACAATTGTCATTTACAAATAAAAAACCATTTTGATAACTTTTTATTATTTTATTTCTTTCATTAATTTTTGTCAAGTTAAATATCGAAATAGATAAGAAAATATTATAAAATCAACGGAGATCACATTGGCGTCTTCGTCAAAGAGAATGGCGCGGTTGGATGTGGTGCCCGCGTCGATGGCCAGAATGTATTTCATGATTCACCTCGGTTTAGAAAAATTCCCCGCGTTGGCGGGGAAGAAAACAACTTACGCCATGAGGGGCAGGGCCAGTTTTAAGGCGATGCCTAAGACGGCGCCCAGCATAATGAGCTTGATGAGATCCATTTTTTTCCAATAGAGCACACCGCCGACGACGAAGGTAATGAGGGCGACGATCTCCAAGCCGCCTCCTTCGGGCCACAGGGCGTTTTTAAACATTTCGTAGGAGGCGACGAAGATCAGGCCGATGATTCCCGCCTTGATTCCGCGAAGCAGCATCTCCATGAGGCGGAAGGTGCGCTTTTTCGTAAAGAGAAAATAGGCGAGAGTCAGGATGATGATGGTCTGAGGCGCCGTCACTCCCGCCGTGGCCACGACGGAGCCCACGGGCCCGGCCACTTGTGCTCCGACGAAGGTGGCGCTGTTAATGGCGATGGGCCCCGGGGTCATTTGGCTGATGGTCACGAGATCCGTGAACTGGGTCATGGTGAGCCAGCCCTCTTTCTCCACGATGAATTGTTGGATCAAAGGAATGGTGGCGTAGCCTCCGCCGAAGGAGAAGAGGCCGATTTTAAAGAATTCAAAAAATAATTTCGCAAATAACATGGCGCACTCCTATATTTCAAGGGCCATGTCCCCGTCGGCGATCCAAGCCCGCTTCTTCATGTAGCGGTAGACGAGATAGCTGATGATGCCGGGGAGAATGACGTGGATGAGAAGAATGACCAGAAGCAGTTGAGGGAAGGCCATGGCGCCTTCCATGGCCTGAATGGTGCCTATTTGACCCACCAGGCCGCTGGTGCCCATGCCGCTTCCCAGAGGCGTGTTCTTCAGCTTAAAGACCACGGTGGACAGGGGAGCGATGACGGCTCCCGCCACGGTGGGCGGAATCCAGATCCTGGGGTTCTTCACGATATTGGGCATTTGCAACATGCTGGTCCCCAGGCCTTGAGCGAAGAAGCCGTCGAAGCCGTTGTCCTTAAAGGAAATGACGGCAAAGCCGATCATCTGGGCCGAGCAGCCCACGGTGGCGGCGCCGCCGGCGAGACCGGAAAGGGAAAGCATCATGCAAATGGCGGCACTGGAGATGGGCAGGGTGAGGGCGATGCCCACGATGGTGGCCACTAAGATGCCCATGATAAAGGGCGCCTGTTCCGTGGCGGCCATAATCAGCTTGCCCACACTTTCCATAAGCCATTGGATGGAAGGGCCCACCAAGACGGCGAGGAGCGTCCCCGTGAGCACGGTGACCGCCGGCGTCATGAGGATGTCGATGCGAGTCTCCTTGCTGATGAGCTTGCCCGCTTCCGCCGCCACAATGGCCGCGAGATACACCGCCACCGGGCCGCCGATGTCGTAGCTCGCCGCCCCTACCACCGACGATGCGAAAAGCACTAAAGGCGGTGCGTCCAAGGCGAAGGCGATGGACATGGCGATGGCCGGGCCCGTAGCCGCCTGTGCCATGGGCCAGAGGGTATCCGTTAAAAAGGGAATATTCAGCTGGGTGCCGATGGTGTTTAAAATGGTGCCGATCAGCAAGGTGGCGAAGAGGCCGTAGGCCATGGCGCCTAAGGCGTCGATGCCGTAGGTCTTTAAATTCGGATGCACATTTTTCTTGTGCAGAAACTCTCTCATTGGTGTCCTTCCTTCGTGTGATCTTCAAATTTCGTAATGCAAATGCCACTGAAGCCTAAGAGCAAAATAATCAAGGCCGTATTAATATCCGTAAACATCCCCAGGGCCGTGGCGACGAGAATCATCAACACGGAAAAGCCGTGGTCCTCTTTAATGGCCCGCTTGCCCATGCGATAGGTAGTGAGAAAGAGCACGGCGGAAATAACGCCGCTGATCCCCACCAGGGCCGCGTTGACGAAAAAATTCGAGCGGAACTGGCGATAGGCCATATTAATGGAAAGAATAATCACCAAACAGGGAAGCACGCTGGCGAGAAGGCACACCGCCGCCCCCGCCGGGCCGCGCAGCTTGTAGCCCGTCAAGAGGGATGCGGATATGGCCATGGCCCCGGGCCCCGATTGGGCCAGAGCCACGATGTCCATCATATCGTCTTCACTGATCAGGGGCTGATGCTCCACAAACTCGTCCCGAATAATGGGCACGATGGTGTAGCCGCCGCCGAAGGTGAATGTATTGATTTTTAAAAATGTAAAAAATAATCTTCTTAAAGATACCGTATTTTCCATGCATGACCTCCTGTTCAATAGTATACTGTAAGGAGAATACCGCTTCAAGAAAGGATGGGATTTAATGAATATCGGTTTAATCGGTCTCGGCAATATGGGCCGGGCATTTTACGACCTGTTTTTAGAAGAGGGCCACGAGCTTTTCGTCGGCTGCCCTCACGAAAAGGACATCTCTACCTTCCAAACTCGGGACAACAGTAGCGTTGTGGATCGCTCGGAGATTATCTTCATCGGCGTCAAGCCCTATATGGTGGAAGAAGTCATGGCGGAGATCGTGCCGAAGGTAGAAGGACAAATCATCGTGTCCATGGCCGCCGGTGTGAGCCTGGAGCGGCTTCAAAAAATGGCCCCTACGGAAAAAATCATTCGCATTCTTCCCAACACCCCCGTCGCCGTGGGCTCCGGCGTCGTCGCCTATACCCCGGGCTACGACATGAGCGACGAGGAAAAGGCCGCCTTTGAAGAGCTGTTAAAAGGCGCCGGGGAAGTGGTGGAGGTGGCGGAAAAGGATCTGGACATCGTCACCGCCTTAACCGGCGCCACCCCCGCCTTTGTCGCCATGGTCATCGAAGGCTTCGTCGACGGCGCCTGCGCCTGCGGCATGAAGCGGGATCTGGCATACAAGCTGGCGGCCAAAGCCGTGGCCGGCACCAGCGATCTCATGACGGCACGGGGACTCCATCCCGGCCAATTAAAAGACGGCGTCACCTCTCCCGCCGGTGCCACCATCGAAGGCGTCTTAATGCTGGAATCCATGGGCATGCGCTACGCCTTCGCCCAATCCATTATAAAAACCGTAGAAAAAGGAAAATCTCTATAAAAATTTGTTTTTTCCGTAGGCAAGTCGGCCGAGCTATGTTAAGATAATTCATCGAGCAAGAACAAGAGAAAAGGAGGGAATATGAAGCAGAAGAATGTCAACCTAACCGAAGGCGTGATTTGGAAAAACCTACTGTCTTTTACGCTCCCCCTCCTCCTTTCCGCTTTACTCCAGCAGCTTTATAACACGGTGGACCTTTTGATCGTCGGCCGTTTTGCGGGCAAGGTGGACATGGCCGCCATCGGCGCATCGGGCCCCATTACCGTTCTCGTCGTCGCCCTTTTCATGGGCATGTCTACGGGGACCTCGGTCTTGGTGGCCCAGTACTACGGCGCCAAGGACCGGGCGGAGCTGTCGAAAACCGTGCACACCAACTTCGCCATGGCCATTTACGGCGGCCTGGGCCTCACCATCATCACCGTGGCTCTATCTTCCTGGTTTTTAAGCCTCATCGACACGCCTGAAAGTGTCATGGGCCCCGCCACCCGCTACCTGCAGATCATATTCGTGGGGCTGATCCCGGTCATGGTCTACAATATGGGCTCGGCGGTTCTGAGAAGCGTCGGCGACAGCGTGCGACCCTTTAACTTCCTCGCCATCGCCGCCGGACTGAACATCGTCTTGGACCTGTTCTTCGTCGGCTACTTAAAAATGGGGGCCATCGGCGCCGGCATCGCCACGGCCATCGCCCAATCCACCTCGGGGATTTTGGTCATCATCAGTCTCATGCGGACCACGGACATTTATCGCCTGCGCCTGAAAAAAATTCGCTTCCATAAAAAAACCCTGGAGCGGATTGTGGCCATCGGCCTGCCCGCAGCCATCTCAGGTGGCATGATCGGCCTCTCCAACGTCATCATCCAGGCGAAGATCAACGTCTTCGGCGCCCAGGCCATCGCCGGCGTGGCGGCGGCCAGTCGTATCGACGGTTTTGTCTTTACCTCGCTGGAAGCCTTCGCTCTCGCCATCACCACCTTCGTGGGGCAAAACATCGGCGCGAGAAAACCCAAGCGACTGAAGACGGGCATCGGCACCGCCATTATCATGACCCTGATCTTCGTCGCCTCCGTCTCGTCCATCCTCGTCATCTTCCGCCACCCCTTTATGCAGATCTTTACCACGGATAAAGACGTTATCTACTTCGGCGCGAAGATGATCGGGACCCTGGCGCCCTTCTACGTCATCTTCTCCATTACCGAAGTCCTTTCCGGGGCCATACGGGGAAGCGGCGACGCCATCCCTATAATGGTCATTACGCTCATCGGCATGTTCGTCATCCGCATCGGCTGGATCATCGTCGCCATGCCCATCTACAACACCATCGACATTATTTATTGGAGCTACCCCATTAGCTGGATCTTCACCTGGACCCTGACCCTGGTGTACTTCTTTAAAGGCAAATGGAGGAAAAGAGCCATGGAAGGAGAGATCGCATAAGCGGTCTCTTTTTCCATGGAGAGAAAACCCTGCGGGGCCTCTTTGTTTTTTGCCATAGCTGACGTAATAAAATCAAGTTTCTTTCTTCTTCTAAAAATTCATTCTTACATGGCTTTGAGACCCGGGGAAGGGGCTAGGGCGTTGCGATTCGCCCTCTGCCCCTTCCCCGGGGCCCCATCCCCATCCACCCACAAACGCCTTTTAGCAGTGCAAATGCCTACCGGCATTTGATTTGTATTGGGCCGTGTCGCGGAAGGAAGAATGTGAGTTGGGCACTTAATTTAGAATAAAGGGCGATTGCCCGACTCATTGTCTTATGTCGGCGAAGAAGCCCAACAGGAATCGGAACCCGCAAGGGTTCCGCACATTAAAAAAGCGTTAGGGTTAAAGGGTGGGGGTCCGGGGGCGGGATAAGGGCGAATCGCAACGCCCTTTTTCCCGCCCCCGGAAATCGGAAAGCGAAGATATATTTTAAGC
Source organism: Aedoeadaptatus urinae (assembly GCF_900155585.1). Taxonomy (GTDB): domain Bacteria; phylum Bacillota; class Clostridia; order Tissierellales; family Peptoniphilaceae; genus Aedoeadaptatus; species Aedoeadaptatus urinae. Next base: position 302,657 of record NZ_LT707416.1, read on the forward strand.
GGAAGAAAAGCAAAGGGCAGGTACCTTTTTCCTGCGTTTGGAAAGAAAGAACATAACCTAAGTAAGAAAAAAGAAAATACGCCCCTTTTCCAGGGCAATAAAAAACAGACCATCTCAGGTCTGTTTTTTATTGCCCACAATGCCTATATTCGGCAGAAAGAGAAAAATCACTCCGTACACGGCGGCAGCGATTCCGCCCGTGGGCAGCTCGCGTTGTATTTTCCCGGGGAGGCTAGTCAGTATTTCCGTGCCGGGGAGGGCGAAGTCCGGTGCGGCGAGGAGGTAGACGAGGCCGAAGACCAGGGCGGAGTAAATGGCGGCGGCCCATTTTTTCCGTCTCGTGGTGTAGAGGCGAAAGGTACTTTTTCTGAAGGCGTTAAATTGCAAGAAGTAGCTGAGGCTGTAGGCGACGACGAGAAGGCCGCTTAACAGGCCGTCGGCATTCAGGGTTTTCAGCACGGGGAGGCTGTAGACGATAAGGCCGTTTCCCAGAAAGAGGGCGATGAGCCGAAGGATGCTCTTTGATTTTTGCACCCATTCCGCCAGGAAATAGGCGATGGCCACGAGGCCCAGGGCTATGATCTGCAGCTTGTCGGCGAGGCCCAGGCTGTAAAGGCCGGCCCAGATCGCCAGGTGAAAGCCGGTAAGTATGAGGTCTCGGTTGTTTTTCACGATCCCACCTCCACAGATGTGACGTAGTCGGGTGTGTTTCCCTTTTGGCGCATAATGGGGACGTTTCTCGTCTTGTGGCGCTTGTTGATACCCAGGGCACCGTCGAAGGTATCGAGCCTGCGCAGGTAGCGGGCGACGGCCCCTCGATCGGGACCCACCTCGTTCATGGCATCGGCGATGAGGTTGTAGGCGTCGTAGCCCATGGCGGCGTAGGAGGTGGGGGCGCGGTCGTAGGCTTTTTCGTAGGCCAAAAGAAAGGCGTCGGAGGCCTGATTAAAGGTTTCGTAGCGAGCGTAGTGGGCGGTAAAGTAGACGACCTCTACGTCTTTTTTGCCGATTTCTCTAAAGGACGGATTTTCCCAGCGGTCGGCGCCCATGAGGGGCACGTCCATGCCGGCCTTTTTTACGGCGCGAATAAAGTAGGCGTCGGAGGTGGCGTCGCCGGGGCAGTAGATGCCGTCGATGGGATATTTTTTCAGCCGGGTGATTTCTCGACTGAAGCGGGTTTCCCCGGTGTGGTAGTGGACGGTGTAGCTGTGGACGTAGTCGGGGAGGGCTTGGGCAAAGGCGTCGGCCAGGTCGGTGCCGTAGCCCGTCTCCGCATCGACGACGATGGCGACGTCTCTCAGACCCAGGGTGTTTGCGGCGAAGGCCGCCATAGCCCGGGCCTGTTCTCTGTCGTTCATGCACACGGGGGTGATCCAGTAGTCGTCTTTTAAATCGGTGGCGGTGGAGCCGGTGACCGTGGGAATTTTCGCCGCCTGAATCACCGGCCGGGCCCGGTTCATGCTGTCGGTGCCGAAGGTGCCGATAAGGGCCAGGGCGCCTTTGTCGGAAAGGACGCTGACGCCGTTGGCCGCTTCAAAGGATTGGCTCTTCGTGTCGTAAAGGGACAGGGCGATCCTTTTGCCGCCGGCCACGGGGCGCAGGCTGTGGGCAAGCTTCACGCCGCGCCAGGTTTCCACGCCGGTTTCGCCGTAAAGGCCTTGCTGGGGCTCGAAGACGCCCAGCATAACTGTATCGTCCGGTGTTTTTTGCCTGCAGCCTACCAAAAGCAGCAGGGCGAGGAGGGGAATCAGTCGCTTCATGATACGTCTCCGAAATAGTCCGCCAAGTCCTCCAGCTCCTCTTCCCTGCAGAGGACCAGGAGCTCGTCGCCGCCCTCCAGGGTGGTGTCGGCGTGGGGAGTAAAGGTCACGTCCTCCCGCTTCACCGATGCGATGACCGGATGATGGGGGATGTGGAGGCTTTTCAGGGGGATATCCAGGTAATCGGCATCGCCGGGGACGAGGAAGTATTGCATGGTGTAGTCTTCGCTTTTCTTGTCGGCCTTTGTCTTGAACATATTGTCGTAAAGGGATTCGTAAATGGGGCCGTTTTTCAAAAGCTGGGCCACGATGTAGGCCACCATGGCGGTGGTGGTGACGGAAATCATTTGAAGCATGGTGCCGCTCATTTCCGAGACCAGGAGAATGGACAGAAGGGGCGCCTGGACCACGGAGGAGAGGATGGCAGCCATGCCTAAGTAAAGAAAGTTGGCGTAGTACATATCGCCGCCCAGTAAGAGGCCGTGGAGTAGGGCGCCGATAAGAGCTCCTAAGGTGAGCACGGGAAGGAAGATGCCGCCTTGGGCGCCGGAGCCGTAGCCGGTCCACACCAAAATCATGCGCAGGGCGAAAAAGCCCACGAGAATTTTTGCGGAGACGGTGGTGTTGGCCAGCTGCTCGATGAGGCCGTGGCCTCCGCCTAAGAGGATGGGGTTGTAGAGCCCGGCCAAGAGAGCCAGGACCATGGCGAGAAAAATAATCAGGTAGCGGGGAATGGGGAGTTTTTTCATGCGGGTGCTTGCAAAGAGCAGGCCTTTATTGAAGACGGAGCCGAAGATGCCGCCGAAGATGCCGACGACGACGGGAGCCCAGATCATTCCCGTGGGGAGCATTTCCTTCATGGGAAAGGAAAAGGCGGGCTCCATGCCCAAGATGCTGAAGCTGACCCAGTTGGCAACCACCGAGGCCACGACGCAGGGCACGACGAAAAAGTGGGAGAAGCTTTTGTGCAGCTCTTCCAAGGCGAAGAGGGCGCCGGCCAAGGGCGCGTTAAAGGCCGCGGCGAGACCGGCTGAGGCCCCGGCGGTAATGAAGTAGCGCTGCTCCATTTCCGTTGCGTGGAAAATTTTGCCGAGGATTTTCGCCAAGGTGCCACCTAATTGAATGGACGGGCCCTCTCTGCCCAAGGTCAGCCCCGAAAAGGCCGCCATGGCGCCGCCGAAGAATTTGGAAATCAAGGTGGGCACCGGGGCGATGTCGGCCTTGCCCAAAAGCTCGCCGCGAATTTGGGGAATCCCGCTGCCGCCGCTTAAGGGCGACCAATTCAAGAGCAGGTGCATGGCCACGGCCATGACAAAAAAGAGGACGAGCATCAAAAGAATCCGCATCGGATTGATATTGACGTAGAGAAGATTTCTCAGATCGTCCAGCTTGCCCAGGGTAAACCGGTACATGACGGAAATCATGCCCGAGGCCAGCCCCGTGAGAAAGCCGCCGAAGACCAAATGCAGGCGCAGGCGATTGCGATTGTAATTGTTTGCGTGGTGGGTATCCATTGAGACTCCTTTCCCAACCGACGAAAATGTAAAAAGCGAAAGCGAAGGAAGATGACCGTGCCGCAGCTGCCGATGGCGGCGGTAACAAATAATAATTTTATCAAATAAGGGCGTGGTTCGAAATAGCAGGCGATTAAATTCACCGCCACGGGGAAAATAAATTCACGCGCCGTAGATTTCCGCAAGCCTCGCCGATGATGTTCACGACGACGAGACCGAAGAGTAGGGCGACGAGAAAAGACCTATGCCCCGTGCGGGCCCCGGCAATAGAAGAAACAACACTTCCGAAGGCATGTGACCTAAAACAAATACCGCGGCAGGATAAAAAGCCGTCGAAATTTTTAAGAGCCTTCCATACAATATATTTCAAAAAAGGGCTTTACAAAGCTCGAAAATGGTTGTATTATAAACCCACGATGATTTACCGCGATAAAGCGATAAACAAAGAAAGGAACAAATCATGAAGAAAAAACTTTTTACTCTCACAGCATTACTGATGATTCTGCTCGTCGGCTGCTCCGGCGGCGCGAACAAGCAGGAAAACAAAGAGGCCAATGACGGCGGCAACAATGCCAAGCAAGAGGCTGCAGGCGAATTGGATAAGAGCAAGACCTATGTCCTCGGTATGGACGACACCTTCGCTCCCATGGGCTTCCGCGATGAAAAGGGCGAGCTCGTCGGCTTCGACGTCGAGCTGGCACAAGCGGCCGCCAAAGAAATGGGCATTAAGATCGAATGCCAACCCATCGACTGGACCGTGAAGGAAACGGAATTGGATTCCGGCAATGTAGACTTCCTCTGGAACGGCTACTCCATTACCCCCGAGCGCGAAAAGAAAGTGCTCTTCTCGGATCCCTACATGGACAATCGTCAAATCATCATCACATTAAAAGATTCGCCCGTCAATTCCAAAGCGGATTTGGCCGGCAAGCGCATCACCGTGCAAGGGGAATCCTCGGCACTGGAGGCCGTCATGAAGGACGATGCTTTCGTGAAGAGCTTAGCCGAACCGCCGGTTGAATATGCGACCAACACGGAATGCTTTAAAGACATCGAAGCGAAACGCTGCGACGCCATCGTCGTCGACGAGGTTCTGGCCCGCTACTACATGAAGCAAAACGGCGAAGAAAACTACAAGGTCCTGGAGGATAACTTCGGCGAAGAAAAGTTTGCCGTCGGTATGCGCAAGGACGACGCGGCTTTACAGGAAGCATTGAACAAGGCGTTGGCTAAATTGAAAGAAGACGGCACCTACGACGAAATCTACAAGAAATATTTCGCCGACTAAGGCGTAATGGCAGGAGGCAGCTTTGGAAGTACTACAACGATTAATCCCTTTACTGGGAGAAGGAATGAAGACCACGGCGTCGGTTTTTATCGTCACCATCGTCTTATCGTCTGTGCTCTGTATACCGGTGGCCTGGGCGCGTCTGTCCCGTAACCCCATTATATCGAAGTTGGCGGCGATTTACATTTACATTATGCGAGCGACGCCTTTGCTCCTTCAATTAATGTTTGTGTTCTTCGGGCTGCCTCTTCTGCCCGCGGGCATTACCCTGGGCCGGTTTACTTCCATCTTCCTCGCCTTCGTACTAAACTACACGGCCTACCTCGCCGAAATTTTAAGAGGCGGGATTCAATCCGTGGATCCCGGTCAGTGGGAAGCGGGAAAAGTGCTGGGGCTCTCCAAGGGCTACACCTTCTTTAAGGTCATTCTGCCCGTGGTCATTCAGCGCAGCTTCCCTGCCTATTCCAACGAAGTCATCACTCTGGTCAAGGACACGTCCTTGGTTTACATTCTGGGCGTCATGGATATTTTGAAGGCGGCCAAGTCCGTTTCGAACACCATGTCCTCCATTCTGCCCTACGTCTATGTCGGGATAGTTTATCTGATCGTCGTCGGCCTGTTGACCCTGCTTTTGAGACACACAGAGAGGAAGATTGAAGCGTCATGAAAATCACCGTGGAAAATTTAAAAAAATCCTTTGGCGACCGCTGCATATGGAGCGGAATCGATCTGACCTTCACCTCCGATGAGATCGTCTCTATTGCAGGCAAGAGCGGCCAAGGGAAGACCACCTTCCTCCGCTGTTTAAACGGGCTGGAAACCTACGACGACGGCAAGGTCTCCTTCGACGGCACGCCGATGCCGGCGGGAACGACGGATGCGAAAAAAATCGGCATGGTCTTTCAAGGCTACTGTCTCTTTCCGAAAATGACCGTGTGGGAGAATATCCTCCTGGCTCCCATTTACCACGGCGTGGATCGAAAAGAGGCGGAGGCGCGGGCGGAGCGGCTCATGAAGGAGCTGGAGATTTACGAGGAGAAGGACAAGTACCCGAGAAATCTATCCGGCGGTCAACAGCAGCGGGTGGCCATTGTGCGGGCCTGTATGCTGGAGCCGGAAATCCTCTGCTTCGACGAGCCCACCTCGGCCCTGGACGGGGCGACCATCGACAAGCTGGCCCAAACCATGGCCCGCTTAAAGGAAAAGGGCATGGGCATGATCGTCGTCACCCACGACCGGGCCTTTGCCGAGCGAATTTCCGATCGCATCCTGCACTTCGAAGAGGGTCGCTTGAGAGAAGAGATCGTGGCGTAAGATTTCCTCCTTTTGCCAATAACAATCGCCGCGAATACGAAGACAAGTAAACGACATTTTCCAACTCGGGCCCCTCGGGCCAAGGCATTATAAAAGTGTCGCAGAGCTCCGCGACACTTGCCATATTTCTATTATTTTCCTCTTCTCTGAAAAAGGTTGTTGTCACAATGGCAGCAACCTTTTTTTGGTCTGTGATGTGTGTAAGATAAATTACAGAGACAACAGCGTCCCCAGGCCCGGCTCCTCCGCCAAGGCGTCGGCCACGTCGGCGAGGATGTTCTCCAGGCGGTCCATGCCCTTGTGCTCCAGACGGCTCGTGGGGCCCGACAGGCTCACCCCGGCGATGAGCTCACCTTCAAAATAAATGCCCTTGGCCATGCAGGTCAGGCCGTATTCGTACTCCTCCCGGTCGTGGGCCGTGCCCGTCTCCACCACATCCCGTAAATCCGCCGCCAAGGCCTCTTTCGTCGTCAGGGTGGAAATGGTGCGGGGCGCCAGCTCGTGGCGGGCGAGGTAGCGGGCGAGATCATCCGCCTCGTACTCGGCGAGGAAAATCTTTCCGATGGCGGAGCAGTACAGAGGGGCTACGGGAATCAAGTGGCGCATAATGTAAAATTCTTCCCCGGCCACGGAGTCCAACATGACAATGGCGTCGTCGGCGCAAATCCCCAGGTTCAAGCTCTCGCCCATCTCCCGCACCGCCCGCTCCATAATAGGGCGGGTCACCGTGGTGAAATCCCAGCGATTCCTGACCTCGGCGTCGTAGGGAATAAAGCCCAGACCCAGGCGGTAGCGGTCTTCGCTGTCCTTTGCCACAAAGTGCTCTCCTTCCAAGGTGTAGAGGATTTTAAAGACGCTGGCTTTGGGCAGCTCCAGGCGAGAAGCAATATCGCCGATGCCGTGGGCGCCGCCGTTTTCCAAGAGAAAATGCAAAATTTGCAGCGCCTTGTCCACCATAGGCACCGTATAATCCGGTTTTTTTGCCATTCCGCGAAGCCTCCTTTATAATAGAACCATTCCACAATGATTCACAAGCATTCTTGCATTAATTTAAGTATAGCAGAAAAAACGCAGATAGAGGAGGAAGTATGAGTAAGGCCATGATTTCGAAAAAATACGGAAACCGGGAGTCGGGGGGCTTGGCGGCAAGCGCCGATTTAGCCAAGACCTACCACGACGTGGTGGACTTTACCCTAGGCGATCCCGACCTCACCACTCCGGAGGCCATTATTCGCGCCGCGGCGGAAGATGCCCTGGCGGGCCACACCCACTACACCGACAGCCGGGGCGACGGAGAGCTCATCAATGCCATTGTGGACTTTCAAAGGGAAACCTACGGCGTGGAGCTTTCACCGGAGAATGTCTTCGTTACCACCTCCGCCTGCCACGGCATGTGGTTGGTGCTGGAAACCATGCTCGATGAAGGCGACGAGGTGATGATCATCGAGCCCTACTTCGCCCCCTACGCCGATCAGGTCAAAATGGCGGGGGGCGTGCCCGTGTTTATTCCCACGGATCCCGACGGGGGCTTTCGCCCGAACATGGACGTGATTCGAAAAAAGGTCACGAAAAAAACCAAGGCCCTCATCGTGAACACCCCGAACAATCCCTCGGGCCTGTGCCTGAAAAAAGAAGAGCTCGTCGCCCTGGGACAGCTGGCGGAAGAAAAAGACTTCTATTTAATAGCCGACGATATTTACACCGCCTTTTCCTACGAGAGCCCCTTCGTACCCATGGCATCCTTGGACGCGTGCAAAGACCGCACCGTTACCCTGCGCTCCTTTTCCAAGAACTTTGCCATGACCGGCTGGCGCATCGGCTACATTTTAGGAGAGAAAAGCTTCATCGCCGCGGCCAAATCCGTCAACGAAAACAATGTCTACACCGCCCCGGCCATCTCCCAGCGCGCCGCCCTCTACGCCCTCACCCATCGGGACCAGGTGCAGCCGCCTGTCGTGGAGGAATTTAAAAAGCGCACCTTCCACGCCTACGAACGATTGACGCGGCTCAAAAACATCCGCATCGCCGAGCCCACGGGCACCTTCTATCTCTTCGTGGACATTCGCCCCACGGGACTCACCGAAGACGAGGTGTGGCAAAAGCTGTTGGACGAAGCCCATGTGCTTACGGTGAAGGGCTCCGCCTTCGGCGAAAGCGGCCGCGGCTTCTTGCGCCTCGCCGTCACCGTCGGCGTAGATAAAATCGACAAGGCCTTCGACCGCATGGAAAAAATGACCATATTTCAATAAAAAGGAATAAAGCATAAAAAAAGACGCCCCTCCGAAGAGGGGCATCTTTCGCTCTATTAAACAAAGGAGCACCATCAGACATAGATGAATGGATGTAGGATTTCCTACGCTCTTTATTTTATCAGAAAACGGCGTAAGAAGGTAGTCTATAGATAAAAGGTTTGAAATTCCGTAGATATTCTCCGCCGCCGAAAGTATTTATTGACCGCTTTTTTATTGCGGATTTATAATAATAAGGTAAAAGCGCCCCGAAACCGGGAAGACGATGAGACCGGGAAAGGAGAAAATACCCGTGCAAATAAATAAAATCTTCGCTATAATCACATTTGCCTTTGTCCTGCTAAACTTGGAAGGCATTCTTTGGAAGAGCCGATGGGTTGAAAAACACGAAAAAACGATCCGGCCTTTGGCCGCCTTCGTCATGCTGTGCATCGGTCTTTACTATCTGTTTCAATAAAAAGGAAAAACAGCGTTGACAGATCTTGGCTCCGATGGTAGACTATGCAAGTCGCCTCGAAAGAGATGTAGCTGTTTTAGAAAAAAGTCAAAAAAATTCTTGACAGTTCGGATCCATCGAGGTATGATATAAAAGTTATCGCGCGAGGCGTGCGGAAAAGAATTTTTACAAAGTGTTAAAAAGTTCTTGACAAAGCATTCCCTGCGAGATATACTAAATAAGCTGTTTCGAAAGAGACAGCACTGAACCAAGTTAATTAAATGGTATAAGAGATTAAACCATAACAATCTAAAAGCTTAAAGCGGAACACAGTCAGTGAATCCGAGC
>NZ_LT707417.1 GCF_900155585.1 Aedoeadaptatus urinae
AAATTTAAATTTAAGATTACAATTTCAACGAAATAGATCGTAAGGTCAAGTTAGAAAGAGCATCCGGTGGATGCCTTGGCACCAAGAGCCGATGAAGGACGCGATAAGCTGCGAAAAGCTGTGGGGAGTGGCAAATACACATCGATCCACAGATTTCCGAATGGGGAAACCCGCTGAGAGAACCTCTCAGCATTCATGCGTGAATCCATAGCGTATGAAAGGAATACCGGGGGAACTGAAACATCTAAGTACCCCGAGGAAAAGAAAGAAACCTCGATACCCTCAGTAGCGGCGAGCGAACGGGGTCCAGCCCAACCTGAGATACGGCATCGTCAGCGAGCAGAATGATTTGGAAAGATCAACCATAGCGGGTAACAGTCCCGTATGCGAAGCGAAGCGCTGCCACTCTAAACGAGTACCACAGGGCACGTGAAACCCGGTGGGAATACAGGGGGACCACCCCCTAAGGCTAAATACTCCTTGGTGACCGATAGTGCATAAGTACCGTGAGGGAAAGGTGAAAAGAACCCCGGGAGGGGAGTGAAATAGAATCTGAAACCGGATGTTTACAAGCAGCGAAAGTGGTCTCGAGCCACGATCGTGTACTTTTTGTAGAACGGGCCAGCGAGTTATGATTTCCAGCGAGGTTAAAATGTTATGCATTGAAGCCGTAGCGAAAGCGAGTCTGAACAGGGCGAAGAGTTGGAGGTTATAGACCCGAAACCGCGTGATCTATCCATGGGCAGAGTGAAGTTGAAGTAAAATTCAATGGAGGCTCGAACCGGGTAACGTTTAAAAGTTATCGGATGACCTGTGGATAGGGGTGAAAAGCCAAACGAACGCGGAGATAGCTGGTTCTCCTCGAAATAGCTTTAGGGCTAGCCTGGAAGGGCATGTCTCGGGGGTAGAGCACTGAATGGTCAAGGGACTTTACCAAGTTACCGCGACCTATCAAACTCCGAATACCGAAGACAGACGCCTCCGGAGTCAGACTATGGGGGATGAGCTTCATAGTCGAAAGGGAAACAGCCCAGACCACCGGCTAAGGTCCCAAAATTCGTGTTAAGTGGAAAAGGATGTGGAGTTACTGAGACAACTAGGATGTTGGCTTAGAAGCAGCCATACATTGAAAGAGTGCGTAATAGCTCACTAGTCAAGTGACTCTGCGCCGAAGATAACCGGGGCTAAACACGATACCGAAGCCGTGGAATCCGTAAGGATTGGTAGAGGAGCATTGTGTATGCGATGAAGCAGAAGCTGTAAGGCCCTGTGGAGCGTACAGAAGAGAGAATGCTGGCATGAGTAGCGAGAGGTGAGTGAGAATCTCACCCGTCGAAAACCCAAGGTTTCCTGAGGAAGGCTCGTCCACTCAGGGTAAGTCGGGACCTAAGGCAAGGCCGAAAGGCGTAGTCGATGGACAACAGGTGGAGATTCCTGTACCGGCAAACGCAATGAAGACGTGGGGACGCAGAAGGATAAGCGCAGCGCCCGGTTGGTGAGGCGTGCAAGCACCAAGGATGAGAAGTAGGCAAATCCGCTTCTTATAAGTCTGACGTGTGATGCGGATCGAAAATAAGTAGAGAAGGAGCCGAATCCATACTGCCAAGAAAAGCCACTATTCGCGTATTGTCGCCCGTACCGTAAACCGACACAGGTAGGTGAGGAGAGAATCCTAAGACGAGCGGAAAAACCTTTGTTAAGGAACTCGGCAAAATGACCCCGTAACTTCGGGAGAAGGGGAGCCATGGAAACATGGCCGCAGTGAAAAGGCCCAAGCGACTGTTTACCAAAAACACAAGTCTCTGCGAAGTCGAAAGACGAAGTATAGGGGCTGACACCTGCCCGGTGCTGGAAGGTTAAGGGAAAAAGTTAGCGCAAGCGAAGCTTAGAACTGAAGCCCCAGTAAACGGCGGCCGTAACTATAACGGTCCTAAGGTAGCGAAATTCCTTGTCGGGTAAGTTCCGACCCGCACGAAAGGTGTAACGATTTGGGCACTGTCTCAACAAAGGATCCGGTGAAATTGTAGTAGCGGTAAAGATGCCGCTTACCCACGACAGGACGGAAAGACCCCATGGAGCTTTACTGCAGGCTGATATTGGATTTCGGAATGGACTGTACAGGATAGGTGGGAGACTTAGAACGGAGCACGCCAGTGTTTCGGGAGTCGCCCTTGGGATACCACTCTATTCATTCTGGAATTCTAACCTACTTCCGTGAATCCGGAAGAGGGACACTGTCAGTTGGGCAGTTTGACTGGGGCGGTCGCCTCCCAAAAAGTAACGGAGGCGTTCAAAGGTTTCCTCAGCACGGACGGAAATCGTGCGAAGAGTGCAAAGGCAAAAGGAAGCTTAACTGCGACACCGACAAGTGGAGCAGATGCGAAAGCAGGACTTAGTGATCCGGTGGTACCGAGTGGAAGGGCCATCGCTCAACGGATAAAAGCTACCCTGGGGATAACAGGCTTATCTCCCCCAAGAGTCCACATCGACGGGGAGGTTTGGCACCTCGATGTCGGCTCGTCTCATCCTGGGGCTGAAGCATGTCCCAAGGGTTGGGCTGTTCGCCCATTAAAGAGGCACGCGAGCTGGGTTCAGAACGTCGTGAGACAGTTCGGTCCCTATCCGTCGTGGGCGTAGGAAATTTGAGAGGATCTGTCCTTAGTACGAGAGGACCGGGATGGACAAACCGCTGGTGCATCAGTTGTCATGCCAATGGCATAGCTGAGTAGCTAAGTTTGGAAGGGATAAGCGCTGAAAGCATCTAAGCACGAAGCCCCCCTCGAGATGAGATTTCCCTCAGTAATGATAAGACCCCTTGTAGCCTACGAGGTAGATAGGTCTCAGGTGGAAGTACAGCAATGTATGTAGCTAAGAGATACTAATCGGTCGAAGACTTGACCAAAGAGATTGTATATGCAGAATGGTTCGTCCGGTGACGATAGCAAGAGTGACACACCTGTTCCCATACCGAACACAGAAGTTAAGCCTCTTAACGCCGATGGTACTTGGTTGGTAACGACCCGGGAGAGTAGGAAATTGCCGGTCACACAAAGAACGCACGCTGATCATTTGACGGCGTGTGTTTTTTTGTGCCTGTAAAAGGAAAAGAAGAGTAATAACATAGAAGAGGCGAGCCTCTTGCCGTAGATGGCAGCCGGGCGACTCGCTTGGCTCGTTCCACCGGGCCATCCTGACATAGGACCTACCATCCATTTTCCGTCCCTCCGGGCCGCAAAATGGGGTTAGGTCTCTAACGCCGATGGTACTTGGTTGGTAACGACCCGGGAGAGTAGGAAATTGCCGGTCACACAAAGAACGCACGCTGATCTTAACGACGGCGTGTGTTTTTTTGTGCCCTGAATTGTGAAATGGCAGTCTTATCTTTGCGTACATCACCCCGTTGACGAGTCGTGCTTTTGTTTTTCTTCTCCGCCTTATGGCTTGGGATTCCGTTGCCGAGCATGGCATTATTTTATTCGAAAAAAGTATAAAAACAGGCAGGAAAAGCTAGACATTGCAAGGGAAAGAGTGTATGATTACGGGTAAGTTTATTTAAACAAAGTGATAAAGAATAAAGGAGGTTTAAATGAAGGACAATAAGTTTACATCGACTTGGGGCTTCATACTGACCACCGTCGGCTCGGCGGTAGGCATGGCAAATGTGTGGGGCTTTCCTTATAAGCTGGCAGCCAACGGCGGAGGCGCATTTTTAGTCGTCTATTTATTTTTTATCGCTATCTTCGCCTACTTCGGTCTGTCCGCCGAGTACGCCGCGGGCCGGTACTCCGAAACGGGGACCCTGGGCTCCTACGAAAAAGCCTGGTCCCACAGAAATCTGTCTAAGGTCGGAAAAGCTGTCGGCGTGCTACCTCTTTTAGGTTCTATCTGTATCGCCATCGGCTACGCTGTCATTATTTCTTATGTATTAAAATCCCTTTTCCAAAGCTTGAGCGGAAGTCTAATGACCGTGGATTCGGAGGCTTGGTTCGCATCCTTTTCGGGCCAAAACTTCAGCGTCATCCCCTTCCACTTTATCGTCATCGTCCTGACCCTATTGACCTGTGTCAGTGGGGCTCAGTCCATTGAAAAGGCAAATAAAATTATGATGCCGATGTTCTTCGTTCTGTTCGTCATCTTGGCATGTCGTGTGGCCTTCCTACCCAATGCCGTTGAAGGGTACAAATTTATGTTTACGCCGGATTGGAAAAAGCTTCTGGATCCGCAAGTACTTGTAACAGCCATGGGGCAAGCCTTCTTCTCCCTGTCAATCACGGGGAGCGGGATGCTGGTCTGCGGCGCTTATCTGAACAAGGACGAAGACATTGTGGGAGGGGCCAAGCAAACGGGGCTCTTCGACACCATTGCGGCCATGGTTGCGGCCCTCGTTATGATCCCGGCCCTCTTTTCCTTCAGCGAAAATCCCGAAGGCGGTCCCGGGCTCTTGTTCGTGACCCTGCCCACGATTCTTCAACACATGACGGGGGGTAGAATCTTTGCCATCGCCCTGTACCTGGCCGTGCTCTTTGGCGGGATCTCTTCCCTGCAAAATATGTTTGAGGTCGTTTGCGAGTCCATTCTCCATCAATTTAAAAATTTAAATCGAAAGACCGTGTTGATCCTCATCGGCCTCGCCTCCTTTATCCCCGGCATCTTTATGGAACCCATCGGCGGCGTCGACGGCGCCATCTTAGGCGGCTGGGGACCCTGGATGGATCTCGTGTCCATCTACATCATTCCCCTGGGCGCCACCCTCGGAGCCATCTCCTGGTTCTGGATTATGGATGCCGACGCCCTCATCGACGAGATCAACTCGGGCAGCAAGGTAAAACGCAGCAAGAGATGGTACTACCTGGGCAAGTTTATTTATGTACCCATGGCGATCATTCTGTGCTTCATCGCCCTGTACTTTAGAATCGCCTTCTAGCCGTAGATGGCAACCGGGCGACTCGCTCGGCTCGTCCCGCCGGGCCATCCTGACATAGGACCTACCAACCATTTTCTCGTCCCTTCGGTCCGAAAAATGGGGTTAGGTCTCTAAGAGAAATAAATTTTTAATCACAACGGAATAAATGAAATGAACTGTCGAGGACTATACCCTCGGCAGTTTTTTAATGGAAAAGTTTCGAATAAGAAAACACGGCTCCTTGCAAAGATGCAATAAGCCGTGATTTTTCGGTCATATGAATTTGAAAGGTCTTAGCTGTCGTAGACCAGATACATAATCAGCAAATTCTCCTCATCCACGACAAGGGCGTCGTAGTTGGAAATAGCATCTCCCGCCGCATCCGGGGAGCGGTCCACATAATAGTAGCGGCACTTGGGAAACGACAGGGCGGGATCTTTTATGGCCGGCTGCTCTTCCTTCGCCCATTTCAGCGCCGAGACCACATTCCCTCCGATCTCGCTGTCGGCGGAAAAAGCCTTCGCCTTTTTCAAATCTTTATTTAGCCGGGCCATGTCCTCGTCATTCAACTTGTAAATCGCATAGCTTACGCCGTCGCCGAGAAAATCCGGCGGCTTTTTTACGGCGTCTATGCACATAGCCCGCCTCGTGACGTGAGTACCAAAGGCGGCGTTCATGGCCTTGATCGTACGGGGCGTGGCGTCGGAGAAAATAAGAATCGCCGCAAGGCCCACGCAAAAGAGGGCGCCTAAAGCCTTCAAGCCCTTAGTCCGCGTCATGGTCATCATCTCCTTCGTAGCGCAAAATATCTCCCGGCTGACAATCAAGGGCCCGACAAATGGCCTCCAGGGTGGAAAAGCGAATGGCCTTGGCCTTTCCGGTCTTTAAAATGGACAGATTGGGCAGGCTCACATTCACCGCCCGGGACAATTCCGTCAGGCTCATCTTTCGTTTGGCGAGCATAATATCTAAATCCACACAAATCATGGCGCACCTCAAATGGTCAGGTCGTTTTCTTCCCGCAGACGGCGGCCCTCATCCACCACATCGGCCAGGAGAAAAAAGAAGAGCGCCGCCGCCCCGAGGAGCAGGTCGAGGAGAAAGAAGAGCAGAAAGAGGGCGGCCAGCTGCACGTTCACGGCCAGGTAAATGGCGAGAAGCAAAAAGCTTCCCCCGGCGCCTAAAAAGCACAGGCCCACCCGCTCCAAGCCGCGGACCATGGCCGGGGTGAATAGGCGGCCCTTGGCGTATAAAAACGTGGTGTATAGGCCCAGGGCCAACCCCGCGAGAAGAAAGACGCCGCTTGCTCCCCAAAAGGCGAGGCTCGCGGGAATCAAGGGCAGGTAGATGGTAAAGGTGGCATCCTTCAGCACCCACGCTTTCACTAAAGCCGATCCGATGATGGCGAAAAAGGCGCTCACGGAAAGGATGGCCGCCGCCAAGACGACGGCGATAATTGTGGTTTGTAATCGTTTCATATCGACCTCCTGCTTTTATTATACCCGAGATTTAACGATAAACAATAAATAATTAGCGAAAAAAGTAAAGAAGTGACGAAGAATTCGATATGAGGAAGGAAAAGAAAGACTTGAACGGAAAAATCTTGGGGAAAAATCGCCGTAGAGAACGAGGCGATGAAGGCGATGGCAGAACGAGGGCGGAAGATGATCGAGAAAAAATCGGAAGAAGATCGTAGAGAGAAAACGAGAGAAGACGAAAAAGAATATTTCGGAACAAGATCGAGAAGAATTGAAAGAAGGTCGAAGAGAAAAATCGGAAGCAGATCGAGAAGAAAATTTCGAAAAAGCATAGGTTGTAAAGAAAACACGCCTGAAAAGCCCGAAACCAAGCCGAAAATACGCATTGAAAATAAATCTCAAAAAGTTTCGAAAATGCCTTGCAAAAATTCGAAGGGACGATTATAATAACAGATGTAAACGATATGAATTATCAAATCATTCTTTGCGGTACATATCAGGTGATTCTGTCGTTTATGCCAATGCGTGCAGCGTGAAGTGCCGCAAGGTAGAAAGGAGGGAATTTGATACCTGTCATTTACTGGTCGGGGACCGGCAACACCGAAGCCATGGCGAAGGCAGTCGCCAAGGGCTTGGAAGCAGCCGGTCAGGAAGCTTCGTTAATCGAAGCCGCCGACGCAACAGAGGCCAACGTCAAGGATGCAGACAGGATCGCATTCGGTTGTCCGGCTATGGGTGCAGAAGAGCTGGAAGAATCGACCATGCGTCCTTTGATGGATGAAGTAAATCCTCTGTTGAAAGGAAAATATGTGCTACTGTTTGGCTCCTACGATTGGGCGGAGGGCGAATGGATGGAAACCTGGGAGGACGAAGTTCGAGGACTTTCCCCCGCCTATGTCGCCACCGTCATTTGTAAAGGCGAGCCGGATGCAGACGGCTTGAAGGAGTGCGAAGACAGTGCTCGCGCATTATGTGAAGCGTAAACTCAATGACTCCACGGTTCGTTACCTCAATCAATGCAACTCATGTAATGATCGAGACTATTTAGAAGCTATACTTAAAGCCTATACGGCGCCCACGGTTTTTTGCGGAAAAACGGGAACTCTGGTTAACTTAGTCAATCCATCGAGAGATCTTTCCCGATGCTGGGCACGGGATGAAAGCATCAAGCATGTCGTACCCCTTGCACATGCCGAGCTGAGAAATCCCAAAGGTAGCTTGCTTCTATACTTTTACGACAAAAAAAGACTTGAACACAGACTTACTGACCGAAGATGCCGAGCTTTTTTAAAGAATCGCGGCTATAAATACGCCACTGTGGACGAAGCCATTGCGGAATTAAAAACACGGTTTTTAATTGGCTGTCCCGACGAAATAGGCATCTTTCTCGGTTATCCCGTCTCCGACGTGGAAGCCTTTAGCCAGAGGCGACACCATCGATTCGTCGGTTACTGGAAATGCTATGAAAACATCTTGCTATCGAAAGTGCGCTTTTTCTTATTTGACTTAGCGAAATATTTTGTCATGAATAAAGCGATGCAAGAATACTAAAATAATGACACCTTCCTATATTCTGAATGAAAGCGGACGCTGAGGCGTCCGTTTTTTTGCGCAAAAAACCCGCGTCGTGCGCGGGAGAATTAATCTTTCTTTTTGAAAAGAGAATAGAGAACGACCACAGGGCCGATGACATAAAGAGCCGGGAGCGCCACGAGGCGAAAGAAATTAAGTTCCAAATGATCCAAACGGTCGCCGGTGTATTTATAGGCTTGAGGAAAGGCCACGGTGGCGAGGATGAAGTAAAGGGTGAGGGGCATTAAGGCCGCGGATGTGGGGCTTTTGTGGAAAAGGGCGTCGGCAAGGATAAAATAGTAGACGAGAAAAAAGAACAGGCCGATGGCGTAGGCGAGGATTGTCACAAAGGTATCGCTAAGGGGAGAAGGTTCTTCTTTCTTCGAATCATCTTCTCCGATGAAATAGGCCATGTCCACGGAAAATACCTCCGCCAACTCCCTGAGATTAGTCATGGTCGGCTGCGCTTGATCCGTTTCCCATTTGGACACGGCCTGGCGGGTGACGCCGAGCTTTTCCGCCAAGTCCTCCTGAGAAAGCTCCATGGCCTTTCGCTTTGCTTTTATTTTTTCACCATACATAAGAAACTCCTTCTTGATTCGTGTTTTCCTGAATTCACTGTAACAAAAAGAAGAATAGAGCACAAGCAACCGGGGCGCAACTTTCGGTTGCGGCGAAGGATTTCTGCGAAATTTTATTAAAATCTTCGGAAAAGACATTTTCAGCAAAAAAATTCAAAAAAAGAGTTGACACTGTATTAAGACGGCGATACAATATGACTGTATTAAGGAAGTGGTACAGTCGAAAGGAGGGAATGATGGATTTACTTGATGTGGCGTCCTTAACCAAAGACTATGGAAACGGAAGGGGACTTTTCAATTTTTCGATGCATTTAAATGCGGGCGACATTGTCGGCCTCATCGGCGTAAACGGCGCGGGGAAAACCACCTTGTTGAATATCTTATCCGGACAAATTCATGCCGATTTCGGAAAAATATGCTACGAAGGCGAAGAAGTCACCATGGATTCACCTTGCCGGAAAAAGTTCGGCATTTCCGTGGAGCCGAATTTTTATGAGTATTTGACCGCTTATGAAAATTTGGAATCCATTTTGTACTTAAATGGAATAAGGCGTGCAGAGGAAATGAACAATGAAATCAAGCGTGTGTTGAATACAGTTGGTTTGGAAGGGGTGGAGAAAAAGAAGATTAAAGAATTTTCTTTCGGAATGAAGCAGAGGCTCGGATTTGCGCAAGCCTTGCTCAATGCCCAAACCGTGCTGCTTTTAGATGAACCTTTTGTGGGCTTGGATATTCACGGCCGCGGGATGGTAAAAAGCCTCATTCAGGAGATGGCAAAGAAGCAGAAAATGGCGGTGATTTTTTCGGACCACAACTTAGACGAAGTGAAGTCTTTATGCAATCGTCTCATTGTGATAAGAGACGGAGTCAAGCACTATGATGGGGACATTCATATTCAAAGTGCCGCGTTGTTATCTGTCGATGATGCCGAAGCCATTGAGGATGGTTATGTGAGAAAAATAGATAAGCATAGGGTGGAGGTAACGGAAGAAAATCTTAACGAGAAGTTGCACCACATAAGCGCGGTCACGACCATTTCGAGGATTGAAAAAGTAATCAACCCGCTGGAAAAACTATTAGAGGAGGGAAATGATGAAGGCACTTGTAGAGTTCGAACTGTTTAAGCAGTTAAGGCGAAAAGAGAATCTGCTTGCATTCTTCATGTTCCTGTTGCCCTTGTTTTATGGTTTGGGCGTACACAATCATTCGTTGATTGTCACGTACAACGGCAATGCGCCAATCAATGGGCTAACTTTTGCCGATAATATGTACACCTTGGTCTACATGGTCTTCGTTATTTTTCTCATTCTCGCCATCAACAGTGCGAATATACTAAAAGGGGAAATTGAAAACGGAAGCCTCTCCATGATGTTGAACCGCGTCAATAATCGGCGCAGGATTTATCGATCGAAGTTTTATGCGCAATCCATTTACTGGTGGGTCGTGACGGCGCTGTTCATTGTCTTCTCGATTGGTTGCTATTATTTGTTGGTTGCGAATCTTCCGATAGCTGACGGAAAGCTGTTTGACAGCCGCTATCTTTCTGATCTGATGACGATCGTTGCGACCGGTTCGTTGTACATACTGGCCATTAGCCTAGTACAAAGTCTCAGTATGTATGTTAAATCTCATGTTTCTATCGGCCTATTTATTGTCCTGTTTGTCGTTTTCGTGTATTTAAAATCATTCCCGTGGGTCCAACTGGCATCGCCTATGTATCATTTGGGGCAGCTGCTGGATACTGGAAAGGGAATCGATTTTATTCGGTTTATGGCACTTAACTGGGGATTGGTTTATTTATTAAACCTCATAGGCATTAGGAAGTTTGAACGATGTGATTTGTAAAAGAAGTAGTACAGATGAAAGGAGGGCCCATGGAATTTGACGGCAATCGACCGATTTATTTGCAGCTTTACGAAACCATTCGAAAGCAAATCGCCGCCGGGGAGCTGATCCCGGGAGAAAAATTGGAATCGGTACGAAATTTGGCGAAAGAATACGGCGTGAATCCAAACACCGTGCAGCGGGCACTACAGGAGCTGGAGCGAGAAGCGCTCATTGAAACGGATCGAACGCGGGGGAAATTTGTGACTGAAAATAAAGACACCATCGACACCCTGGGCAAGGACGCGTTTTTCGACGCCTGCGATCAACTGATCGGCGTGGCGGCGGATCTGTCCATGTCACAGGAGACAGCGGTAAAATTATTGAACAAGCGTTGGGAGAAAGGAGGGTCTCATGAGGGCCGTTGATTGCAAACAAATCGACATCGACTACCGAGGCAATGTCGTCTTGGACAAACTGGATTTAGCATTGGAGCCTGGCCACATCGTGGGGCTTATGGGGCCAAACGGCGTGGGGAAGACGACGCTCCTTCGCATTTTGGCCGGTCTCGAGATGAGCTACAAGGGCGAGGTGGAAATCTTCGGTGAAAAAATCGGCAAGGCCACGAAAAATATGGTGAGCTACCAGCCGGACCACCTGCCTCTGCCCAAGGATTTAACCGCCGAGGCCTGCGTGGATCTCTACGGCCATTTCTTCGACGACTTCGATCGGCAGAAGGCCTTTTACATGCTGAAATCCTTCGACCTGGAGTCCTCTCGCCGCATTCGGGAAATGAGCAAGGGCATGCAGGACAAGCTCCAGGTGGCGCTGACTCTGTCCAGGAAGGCGCGGCTCTATTTAATGGATGAGCCCATCGGCGGCGTGGATCCCTTGGCGCGGAAAAACGTCATCGACGGGATCTTGGACGGCTTCGATACGGAAGCGACCTTGATCATCTCCACCCACATGGTGGAAGCCATCGAGCCCATTATCGACACGGCGGTGTTTTTAAAAGAGGGCAAGGTGCTTTTAAACGAGGATGTGGAAGCCCTCCGCAGCCGCTACGGCAAGGATTTGGAAGCGATTTTCAGGGAGGTGTACGATGTCTAAACTTATCAGCTATTATTTCAAGCGAGACAAATGGATTCTTCTCGCCATGGTGGTCTGCGCTATTCTCGGCAGCTTCCTCTTGTGGAGCTACACGGGAGAAGAGAGCGCGATCGGCGCCGTCACCGTCTTTGTCGGCGTCGCAGCTTTTTTCATCGGCGTGAGCCTCCTTCCCTTGTGGCTTTATGTGAGGGATTACAAGCGCATGTACGGCGCCTACGGCAGTTTCTTCGCCGCCCTGCCTTTGACGGGAAAAGAAGTCATGGGCGGTCGGGCCATTTGGCTGATCATCGTGGAAGTGCTGGCGGTCCTCTCATCCGTGACTTTTTTCGGCCCCCTTTTCGTCCGCCAAATGGGGGGTTATCCGGAGGTAGGAGAGTTTCTCAGTGCCTTCCTTGAGAAGCCGGCCGTCACCTATTTGGAGGGCCTCGGCATTTTAATCATCACCGGCATCCTTTTTGCCGCATCCGTGTGGGTCTTCGTCACAAGCGTCGGGAGCGAAAAGCCCTTCCGCCGCTTCGGCATCGGGGGGCCTCTTATGCTCTACATCGGCCTGCAAGTGGTCATAAATGTGGTGAGTAAAGCGGTGGTCAATACCATGGGAAGCCAAAGACAGATTGTCGCCGAAGAATATTTTAATCAGGTCGCTTCCCAACTGTTTTTCAGGACGGCCCTGGTATTGAGCGGGCTTATGCTTATCGCCGCCGTGGTCCTCTACCTCAGGAGCATTTACAGCCACGACAAGAAACTTTCCGTATCCTAATAATAGAAATGAGCGGGGCCTTAAGGGCCTCGTTTTATTTTTCCTTAAATACGGGTAAAATAGGCGTAGGAAAAATCATCTAAAGAGAAAGGAGGGCCTATGGGGTTTAAAGTGGCTATGGCTTTCGCCCTGTTATTAACTCCGGGGATCATGGTTATTTCCGGCCGCATCATGGTGGATCATCCGCCGAAAACCATTAACGGTGCCTACGGCTATCGCACCTCCATGTCCATGCTTAATCAGGACACCTGGGATTACGCCCAGGCCGCCTGCGCCGAAAGGTGGCGGACATGGGGCCGCGTCCTCGCCCTCATCACCCTCGTCGTGTTAATCTTCGCCCTTCGCCGCCCGGGTGGTGAAGATTACATGGGCTACTACACCGCCTTTGAAGTCGCTTTTCTCTTGGCCTCCGTGGCCGCCACGGAAATGGACCTGCGACGCACCTTCGACGAAAAGGGCGAGCGGCGGAAAGAGTAGGGGCGTGCTTGAACATTGTACTTTTCTTTATCCTGTGTTAGGCTAAAACAAAGAAAGAATGAATGGAGGATATGATGAAACGAATTTGTCGATTATCGGCGGTGCTTTTACTCGCCCTGGGATTGATTTTGCCGGCTCGTTCGGCCTTTGCCGCAAGTCGAGATGAAAAGATCGCCTATTTGCAAAAGGCCGGTGTCGTCACCGGCTATCCCGACGGCACCTTGGGGCTGGATGCGCCCATTAAGCGGTCGGAGATCGCCACATTGTTGGTAAAAATGGACGGCAAGCAAGGTGAAGCCGCTGAAAAAGCCGCTATTTTTAAAGACGTCCCCACGAGCCACTGGGCCAACGGCTATGTGCGCGTGGCTTCCCAAACGAAAAATGCCGGCGGGGTCAGCGCCATTATCGGCTATCCCGACGGCACCTTCCGCCCGGAAAAAAATATCTCCAATGCGGAAATCGTGAAAATCCTCGTGGCGGCGACGAAAGCCGAGCTCACCGCCGCCGATGAAGCGAAGGCCCAATGGCCGGACAGTTGGATTCGCTGGGCCAACGAAATGATCATCATCGGCTCCCGAGGAGGCATTGAAAAGCTGGATCCCGAAAAACCCGCCACCCGCGGCGACGTCTTCGTCATGGTCTACAATGCCAAGGTGAAAGAACAACAGCCCGCAGAAAAACCGGCGACGCCGAAGCCGGACGACAAGCCGCTGAGTGAGCAAGACCCTTTGGTCGCAGCCAATCGCGGCAACGCCTTCTCCATGATTTTCAACGGCACATGGAGAAAGAATTTGCTGAATCAATAAGAAAAAATTGGCCTTATGTAAAAGAGCAGTTGCTTCCGGCAGCTGTTTTTTTATGCCGAGGATTTGATTCGAAAGAGGAGAAATGGCTCGAGGCTTTAAGACAACGCTGTTCATGTTTAGGCGCCATGGTTTAAAGATACTTATTTTCAGGTATAAATATAAAAGAACAGTAAATTGAATAAGGAGGACAATATGTTAAAAGATAAAGTATGTGTGGTTACCGGGGGCACCCGTGGCATCGGTCACGCCATTGTTGAGGAATTTTTGGCTCAAGGGGCGAAGGTGATTTTCTTCGGCTCCCGCCAAGAGACGGTGGATGCCGCCATGAAGTCCTTTGAAGGCAAGGGCGAAGTGGAAGGGGCATGGCCCGATCTTATGGACGGGGATGCGGTGAAGGCGGAAATGGACCGCATCGCGGAAAAATACGGCCGCATCGACGTCTTGGTCAACAATGCCGGCATCGCCGACGATAAGTCCGTCTATGACTACACGTCGGAAAAATTCGACAAGATCATGAATTTAAACGTCAAGGGCGTCTTTAACGCCATTTTGGCGGCGATTCCCCACATGAAGAAGCAAGGGGGCGGCGCCATTATCTCCACCAGCTCCATGGTAAGCAAATTCGGTCAGCCCGCCGGCGTGGGCTATCCCACCAGTAAATTTGCCGTCAACGGCCTCACCGTGTCCTTGGCCCGCGAGCTGGGTCCCGACGGCATTCGCGTCAACGCCGTGGCGCCCGGGGTCACCAATACGGACATGATGCGCAATGTGCCCAAGGAAATGATCGAGCCCATCGTGGCCAATATTCCCATGCGCCGCATCGGCGAGCCGGAAGACATCGCCAAGGCCTACGCCTTTTTGGCAAGCGACGCGGCCTCTTATATTTCCGGCACCGTTTTAAATGTAGACGGCGGCATGCTCGTCTGATAGAAATGAAAAGCTCCTGCGGGAGCTTTTTTTATTGAAAAAATCGGATGGATTTTACAAAAACAATTAAAAAGTGTCGGAATTATAAAATACAAACGTATATTTTATTATTTAATGATATAATCCAATCAAGTATCACATGAAGGAGGTTATGATGAAAAGATACGTGAAGAGACAGTGGACGGTGCTGGTCCTGGCCCTGGTCATGACGCTCGCGGCGGGCGCTCAGGTTTTTGGCGCCGGCTACAAGGACATCGGCGGCCACTGGTCGGAAGGCACCATGCTCAAAGCCGCGGAGCTCGGCTGGATTAAGGGCTACGAAGACAACACCCTGCGCCCGAATCAAGCGGTGACCCGTGCGGAATACATCGCCATGGTGCACCGCATGGCCGGCCTTTCCAAGGTGAAGGCAAAGAGCGCCTCGGCCTTTGGCGATGTGGATCAGGCGGCATGGGCCGATGAAACCATTCGCCAAGCTGAAGGGGCGCGGCTCCTGGAGCCCGTCTTCCCCGGTCCCTATCTGCGTCCCAACGACGCCATTACCCGTGAAGAAGCGGCGGCCCTCTTAAATGTGGGCACCATGCTCAAAAATGTGGGAGCGCACTCGGCTTTGGACGAGGAAGGCATCGAAGCCGTTCAACGCATGGTCGATCTGCAAATCAACAGAAACAGCGGTCCGGAAAGTCTCGCCTATATCGATAAAGGGATGGTCACCCCGCGCTTCGTGTGGGCTGTAGACGATCTGTCCAAGGCCAAGGTCATCGCCGGTTACGAAGACAACAGCTTCAAGCCCCAAGGCAAGCTCACCCGCGCCGAAGCCATGACCTTAATTTTAAAGGCCACGGGAGAAGTGCCGCTACAAGTGCAAAAACCGGCGCCGCAACCGCAGCCGACACTACAGCCGCAACCGGCGGCTCAGGCCCAAGGCAAAATCGTACAGGAAGACGGCAAGTTCTACATCGTCAATCCGGAAACCGGCGCACGCTTCAGTCGCAGCGCCTTTAAAGACGGCTACGTCACCATCGGCGATCAGGCCTATTTGCTTGGTGCAGACGACGCCCTCACCTCGGGCTTTATTCGCAGAGAGAACAAGACCTACTACATCGACCGGGAAAAGGGAAAGGTCCGCGGCTGGAAACAAGTGGGCGACGGCCTCTACTACTTCTCGCCGGCCAATTACCGCATGTACAAAAACGGCATGTTCTCCACCGGCGAAGGCGTCTATTGGTTCGGCAATGACGGCAAGCTTAAAATCGGCAAGCGCCCCGGCGGACAACACGGCCGCTTAGTTTACTGGGCAGGCCCCTCGGCCAAGGAATTGGAAAACGGCTGGCTCACCGGTCCCAATCAAGAGCTTCGCTTTAGAGGTCAGGAAATGGCCAACTACGCCGCCGCCTTCGAAGGCCAACCCTTCCGCTGGTACGGCTTTGAATTCGACAGCGGCAAGGGCGTTTACTGCGTCGGCCTCACCTACGCCACCCACAAGGCCTTCGGCATTCACATCCCCGGCCCCAACGACGCCAACATTCGCCTGCACAAGGGCTACGAGCTGCCCCGAGTGCAATACGAAGCCGCCTACAAATTCGGCGGCATGCGCTATCCGGCCAACTTCGCCAACGCATGGCCCGGCGACATTATCTTTAACTACAGCCCCAACTTTTACTTAGGCTACAACCACGTGGGCCTGTATATGGGCAAGAACAACGGGCGGGACATCTACGTTCACGCCACGCTGAAAAACGGCATCTTTGTCGGCGACTGCAGGGAAATGAACCGCGAAATCGGCCGCCGCTTCAACAAAGAATTCGTCCGCTACAACACGGAAAAGAACAAGGGCAACGGCAGGATCCCTGAAATTTTACGCCGCCAATAATCACCATACAACTTGATTGAATCGAGTGGGCATTTGCTCACTCGATTTTTTTCCATAGGTTCCGCTCGTGAAAAGGCGGGGAGCTTCTCTTTCCCGACATGGCCATTGCAGACGCAGTACTCGTCGCCTCATGAGTCGGCCGCGACTATTGCGAGAACAAAACAACATATTTGATACATTTTAACGGCACAGCCGCTTAGGGTACGGAACTCATACTCAGGGGTACGAAAATGAGCAAGGGGTACGAAAACTAATGCGCTAACCCTAAAACAAAAGGGACTGACTGCAAACATGAGCATGCAGGAGTCCCCCTTTTCATAATAATTGGAGTTGCTAAATTAAAATAAATTTGTTCAACTGAGTTGCCAGTTACTTGTCTTATTGAGTATTTTCTGGAAATCTTTATATATTCCTTCTTCTTCTATTAACTGCTCATGCGTTCCCTGCTGTACCAGCTTTCCTTGGTCTATAACTAAAATATTGTCAGCGAACTGTATTGTGTTTAGCCTGTGGGCAATAACGATCAATGTTTTTCCTTTGACCAAGGCGGATATGGCTTGTTGAATTAAATGCTCGTTTTCAGGATCAACACTGGCAGTTGCTTCATCTAATATAACGATAGGTGCATCTTTTAGTATGGCACGAGCAATGGATAAGCGTTGTTTTTCTCCTCCTGAAAGTGTCGATCCGCCTTCGCCAAGCATCGTGTTATAGCCGTTTGGTAAATTCTCAATAAATTCATGACAAGCCGCCTTTTTGGCAGCTTCTTTAATCTCCTCGATGCTGGCTTCCGGTCTGCCGAAACGAATGTTGTTCAATATCGTGTCATGAAACAGATAGACATGCTGAAAAACGATCGAAATATATTGCAGCAGAGTATCACAAGTCATTTCCCTGATATCATGACCATCGATAGAAATAGACCCATGATTGACATCATAGAATCTGGCAAGCAAATTACAGAGCGTTGTTTTACCGGAACCGGAGGGTCCCACGATGGCTAAAGTTGAATTTTCGGGAAGAGAAAAGCTCACATTCTCGATAACATTTTTGTGATCGTAAGCGAAGGATACGTTCTGATAAGAAATGTCAAAATTGTTTAAAACAATGTCTTTTGAATCTTCGTCGATATAGTTTGCCGTCTTAATTGTTTGAAGTTTGTCCAGCGCTGCTCGCATCATTTCCAAGGTGTGAGAAGCAGTAGTTACCGTTTCCAAACGAGCAAACATAACAAATGAAAAGATCACTATCATGAGCATGATAGGCAGAGAAATTTCATCGTGAATGGTTTGAAGGCATACCATAAAAGCGATTGCTACGGAGGTCAATTTTAGGCTTAACTGATAAAGACCGTGCGTCCACATGTAATCATTTTCTATTTTGATGTTGATGTCACGTTGATCGGAAAAAGATTTTTGTAGTTCCGCAACGGCGCTTCCTGTTCTCCCATACGATTTAATAACCGTTATTCCACGGATAAATTGGAGTGTTGCGTTAATCATGCTATCATTGGCTTTCTGGCGCACCGCTGTGTTTGCCCGGCTGTCTTTCACCAGTCGGCGCTGGAAAAATGCAGAGCATAATACACCCACTAAAGCAACAGTTGCCACTTTCCATGAGAAAAAAAGGATGCATAGAATCATGGCAAGAGTCTGCAAATAAGCCCCGATAACCGTATCCGTCATCTTCATGGCATACAATTCCAAAGTAGATAAGTCGGTTGTAACTGCTCCCGCAATTTCACCGGTCTTGTGACGATCAAAAAAGCCAAGGGAAACTCGCTTTAATATATCGCCTATCTCGATGCGCTCCTCGGCTGTTTTTTCATAAGCAATGCTTTCTTGAAAAACAGCCCGCAGATAGGAGAAGAAGAAACGACCTAAAACACAGAAAACCATAAACAAAAGCGCCCATAAAGCCTCCTTTGTGTGCAAACTCCTGAGCCCTGCCGTATCCTGCAGCATAAGGTTCAGAACATAAGCCGCTCCCATCAAGGGAAAGGCAATAAAGAAATTCTCTAATAACGACCAGACGATGCCCCAGTAAAATCTTTTTTTATAAGAACCTGTCCAATCAACGATACGTTTGATCATGGTAAACATTTATTTATCCGCTCCTTTCTCTTGATTGGATGCCGCCCATGCTTTGGCACCAACATGTGCTTCCCACATGGAGCGGTAAAGGGAGCAAGCCTTCAGAAGTTCATTCTGCGTTCCTTCCGCCACTTTTGTGCCTTCCTGCAAAACAACGATTTTGTCGGCATTTTTTATCGTAGAAAGCCTATGGGCAATCACTAACAGCGTCTTGCCACGCGTTAGTTCATTAATCGATTTTTGGAGTTGAAGTTCATTTTCCGGATCAGTAAATGCGGTTGCTTCATCCAAAACAACGATAGGGGCATCTTTTAGTATTGCCCTGGCAATCGCTATACGCTGTTTTTCACCGCCCGACAGTTTATCCCCCGCTTCTCCAGCCGGCGTGTCCCAACCTTGTTCTAAACGTGAAATAAACTCTTCGCATTGTGCCATATGAGCAGCCTGAAACACCTCTTCTTTTGTTGCGGCCGGATTGCCTACGCGGATATTTTCAAAAAGGGACATATTGAAAAGAAAAATATCCTGAGAAACATAGCTGATGAGTCCTGAGAGCTGTCCAAGTGGCAAAGAGCGTATATCCTTTCCTCCGATACAAATACATCCCTGATTCACATCCCAAAAACGCAAAAGTAATCGAGATAAGGTAGATTTTCCTCCACCGGAAGGACCTACCAAAGCTACGAAAGATTCCTCGGGTATTTCTAAAGAAAAATCTTTAACGACAGGTGCTTGAGCCTCTTCATAAGAAAATGTGACATCCTTATATGAAATGTCATAACCGGACAGTTCTTTCGACTCTTTTTCTTCCGGAAGCTCTTGCAAGTCTAAGATTTTCTGAACATCCAGCAGAGCGTATTCAATGGATTTATAGCTGTTGACAGCTGTCGTAAAATATGAAACGGGGCCTACCAGACTTAAGGAAAGGATGATGGTAAGCGTTAGTTCGGCAGGTGATAGATTTCCTGTAGCATAAAGCAAGATACCTGCCGGAAGAATGCCTAACAGTGTACTCGGCAGTATCGCCGCTGCAAAATTCATCAGCGGCCAAGTGGAGCGAAACCAATCTAAAGTAAAATCTTTAAAGGACGTGATCGCATTCGTATATTTTTTATAGGATTTACTGGATTGATTAAAAGCCTTGACAACTTCAATGCCTTCCACATATTCCACAATCACACTGTCCACTTTTTTAGAAGCTTTCATATAGCTGTCATATTTGCTGTTAAATGTCTTCATGACGATCGCATAGGCGAGCACGCCAAAAGGAATGCAGGCAACAGATGCCAATGCGACTTTCCAATTCCATACCAGCATGAAAATAAATACGATAACAGGAAAAATCAGATT
This sequence comes from Aedoeadaptatus urinae, assembly GCF_900155585.1. Classification (GTDB taxonomy): domain Bacteria; phylum Bacillota; class Clostridia; order Tissierellales; family Peptoniphilaceae; genus Aedoeadaptatus; species Aedoeadaptatus urinae. The sequence continues at coordinate 19,755 of NZ_LT707417.1, forward strand.
CGATAAGCCTTCCGGTATCAAGTGTGCCAAAGGTAATTCAATCGTTTCTACACGGTCAACAATAATGCTCTTGAGTTCACCGGCGGTTTTTCCTGTTACAGTTCCAAGCGGCAATCGCATTAATTTATCGGTCAGTCGGCTTCGTATATTTTTAAGAATATGGTAGGCGGCATGATGAGACCGATTCGTTGAGATTGTGTGAAACAAGACTTTAAGGCCATATCCTGCGACGCACAAAAGGAACCAAGGGACAAGTGAATGCACAGAAATTTGACTGCTATCTTGTACTTTTGAAAAAAACACAAGAAGGACTTGATAGATCCCAAAATAAGGCAAAACACCACAGAAAACGCTTAGCACGGCAAACAGAATGGATAGTATAAACTGTGGTTTCGCACTGTCTGCAAAAGACAGAACAATCGGCAATATTCTTTTTTTGCTTTTCAAAATAAAAACACCTCATTTCTAAACTGTTTTGGTCGAAGAGAATTCAACGTATTCTCTAAAACAGTTTATGAAATAAGGTGTGGTCCGTTCCACCCTCTAATGGGAAAACAGCTCCGTTCAGACAAGAGTTTTTCTATAGTCTCGTGGCGTTAATCCACGAAGGGACTTGAAGGCAGCTGAAAACTTGGATGGGTTTTGGTAGCCTAAATCATTCGCAATTTCAAGTATGCTCTTCGATGAATCTTGTAAGAGCAAAGCCGCTGCATTAACGCGATACTCTTTCATATAGGCATAAATCGATTTTCCATAAATAATTATGAACGCTTTTTTCATAGATGTGAGTGGCATATCAATGAAACTCGAACATTCGGTTAACGTATAAAATCGGTCAAGATGTGAAGTCAACCTTTTTTCCAAAGATTTGATCTTAGTTACTTGGGCGAAATTTAAAAAGTCGTTTTGTTGTTTTGCCAAAGAAATATCCATACCATCCAAATAAAGAAGAAGTTCTAATACCTTAATTTTCAGATAAGGAACTCTATCTTTTTCAGAAATTTGATAAATTTCGGCTAAGATATGGTTCGTTTGTGGATTGGAACGCATAATAAAGGTTTCATAGCCTTTTGATGTTCTACAGAATTTGTTTTTCAAATTTTCCACATCAACCGGAAATCCGTTTAATAATGTCCTTATCGTTTCAGAACCCTGCGGAAAGAGAATGCTGATTGTGATTCCGTGATAGTGTTTAAGTGGAAAGTAAAACTCTCCGCAATGCTGGGTGCGTACTTCCATCTGCAAATCACCAGCACTGATATAAGTGTACTTTTCCGGATGAATGCTATTTTCTATTCTTCCTTCTTTACAGTAATCAATGGTGAACATCGATTGATGTGGCTTGAAAGCTGAGTAACAAGTTTTGAGATGAAAGTCATTAAAAAGTACAAAGACGCCTTCGAAAAGGGAGTAGCAAGTCATCGTCCCCGAGCCAGTTTCATCATGCAAAAAAAAGATAGAACTGCCATCTTCTCGTTTCTGCATTTTGATATTATCTCCCATATTGCCTAAGGCGTTCATTGTCATTAAACCTCCTCTCTAAAAAAATTCTGCAATTTCTGTACTGTCGTCTGGTTCAAATCATATTGCTCCTTAATCTGCCCATCTTTCATTTCAACAATATGCTGACAGGCAAGAGCGATAAACTCCGGATCATGAGTAATAATTAAGCATGTTTTTCCTAAAAGAATTATCCTCTTTATAATTTGTGCAAAACGCTGCATGTTTTCCAAATCAAGACCACTGGTCGGCTCATCAAAGATTAAAACATCTCGATTGCTCATCAGAGCGGAGGCTACTGCAACACGCTGCTTTTGCCCTCCTGAAAGAGACATGGGATGTTCATCTTTAAAGCCATCCAGATGGAGTTCTTGGAGTATTGCCTCGGCTGCAGAATGATTTTCTTCTTCCTGAGAAATCAAAAGCTCTTCCATAACCGTTTCTGTAAACAACTGACGATTCACTTCCTGTTGCACAAGATAGGTCAGATCACGTCTTTTTTTAGGTGGAAAAGTCTTGTTTTTATAGATCAGTTTGCTTTTATCTTTTTTCACCAGTCCGCAAAGAAGTTTGGCAAAAGTGGACTTGCCGGCACCGTTTGAACCTATGAGAGCTGTTGCCCTTCCCAGAGGAAGTTGAAACTTCGGAATATTCAATACGCTTTGCGTATTGTGGTAGGAAAAATTCACATCGTAAAGCTCTAAAAAATCTTTCGTCGGCGATAATGGATCGGAAGCTCCAAATGAAAGCTGTTTTATGTCCGGAATACGTATCCCATGCGTTTCATAAAACGAACTCGGTAACTCGAAAAAGTTAACGCCTTGATAGTCTCCGATCATCTCGCCGGTATCAAGCAATATCACACGATCCACTAAATTTTTTAAATAATGGATGCGATGCTCGGCAATAACGATTGTTTTTCCCTCATCTTTCCAAGATTGTATCATCCCTTGCAAATTTGCGATAGCGGAAAAATCAAGATTAGCACTTGGCTCATCCATAAGAACAAGATTGGGAGAAAGCACAGCCACAGAGGCACAAGCAATTTTTTGTTTTTCTCCAGAAGAAAGATGAAACAAACTCTTTCCCATCAATCTCTCAATATGCAAAGAGGATACGATTTTGTTAAAGCGCAATCGAATATCTTCTTTTGACATACCTAGATTTTCACAGGCAAAAACCAGTTCACTATCCGTATCTACATTAAAAAACTGGCTGCGGGGATTTTGAAATACGCAGCCAACAATCGGCGCGAGTTCATATAGAGCAAGCGTTTGTGGACTTTTACCAAAAACAGATACACTCCCCAAACTTTTCCCTTCATAGTAATGAGGAATAAGGCCATTTAAAGCTCGTATAATGGTCGTCTTACCACATCCGGACATTCCCGTTAAAAGAACGCATTGACCGTCAGAGATTCTCAGATTGATATTTTTAAGTGTACTTTGGTCAGAGGATGTATAGGAAAAAGAAAAATTTCTTATTTCTATCATGACGAACCTCCGATCTTATAAAAGATAAGTACACACAAGCTAATCAGGCAAAGCATCAGAAAGAGTATATCTTGCAAATGGAATCCAATTTTACAGACATTGGTGCGCCTAATCGGCGCGCCTAAGCCACGTGTTAAAGCAGATGCGGAAAGTTCGTCACCGATTTTTACGCAGGACACCATCAGCGGAACCAGACGATATTCCACAGTTTTCCACGGTTTTGAACCACCTAAAGAGATGCCTCTCATTTTCATTGCATCGGCTATGGCGTGATACTCCTCCAAGATGGTAGGAAAAAAGCGAAAAACAACGGAAAGTGGAATCGTAATCTGGGTAGGAACACGCATGCGTTCCATTGCTGCCATAAACTCGCTGATTTTCGTTGAGCTGAGCAAATAGGCACCCATGGCAAGCCCCGGCATCATGCGAACAAAAATACCGCAAAAAGCCACCAACAGAAAACCTAAAAATCCGGTAACGAGCGGCAAAAGATATATCTGCCCTACATAGGCCGCTATGAATAAAATGGCATATATGGCGGCATATTTCCACTTGCTTTCAATAAGAAACAGTATAAAGGGAACGGATATAAGGAGTATTCGAATCGGAGCCAGCCAATATCCATGTCCTCCTCCCACAACGACAGCAGCGATGGTAAAGACAAGAAGTATTTTTGTTCGAGGATCAAGAAATTCTTTTTTTGATCGCGTTTGAATAGGTTGCATGATGGATTAGACAATCCCGGCGCGTTCGAACTGCTTTTTTAGAAGGGAACGTCCAATCAAAGCACCAAGGATGCCCGCGATAAATATGCCTACAAGTAATGGGATCAAAATCCAGTCCGGAATAAGCTTCATAAGTGCATCCGCATAGGCCTTTCCGTAACCGCCTTGTGCTAAATTTTGATAATAAGCATCACGGCTAATAACAATAGGAATATAGTTGCCGATCAGCCATATTGAAAAAATACCTTTGCTGAGAATTACTTTTTTTGCACTGGAATAATCCGAGGATTTTAATAACAAATCCGCTAAAAGGCCCGCGATAAGTCCGGTGAAGGGTGCATATACGCCCATTCCCATGACCCCGATTAGTAGTCCAAGCAAAAATCCCATAATGGTTATAAGCCCAAACTTTTTCGTTTTGCTCACAAACAACACATACGGAATACCGTCAATAAGCGGCACGATGATGCCTAAAAGCGGAATAAATATTGGCATGTAACCCAGCATTGCTACTGCCATGCAAAGAGCAAACATAATGGCAGTAAAAATACCTGTGGTGATCAAATCTTTTGCTTTAATTCCAGATGATTTTTTCATACGATTAACCTCCATTGAGTTAGAATAAGCTAACTTGGCACATTTGATTAGACCTCTTTAAGGGCATTTCATTCAACCCCGATTAAAATAAAAAGCTCCATTCGGACATTTTATAGAGCCTTGATTTCTGAGCCATTTCTGAAGGTTATGCGGATATCTCCTTTGCTGAATACCGTGATATGATCTACAAGAGCACAGAAGCTCTGTTCGTCGAATGTTTGCAGAAGCCTGTCTTGTTTTTGTAGCTGCTTCAGGCAGAACTTGATATCGGCTTTGGTCGCCTGCATCTTTTTGAGCTTTCCTTCGACCTTCGCTAAGGCCGCCTTTTTTTCATTGTAGAAGCGTTCCAGATCTTCGTACTTTGCTTGGTACTCGCTCTGGTCTTGCGGGATGGCAGCATTTTGGCGGATAAGGTCTTCGATCATCTTGGCACAGACATCCATCTCACTTTCCAGCTTTGCTTTTTCGCCTTCCAAGGTATGAGTATCATAAACGCCTCCGACAATCTCTTGAAAGCTATTAAGAATCTCATCTTTATTCTCTATGAGCTTGTTGGTCGCAGAAAGAGGTCATCTTTTCCTATGGGGACAAAGATCCGAATCTTGGACACGCAAAAAGAAGTATCAAGAAACATTATCCCAAAGTGGAAATAAAAATCTTGCAAGGCTATGGGCACTGCGAGGAGATGACGCAAAACACGGAGGCGTATCTGACGTTTGTAAAAGAATTTTTGAATTCGGATTTATGGAATGAGAAAGATAAAAGTTGATGGATATCCTACGAGCAATACTTGACGGCGTGGCGATCGCCGCAATTTTTAATGGGGCTGTCGCAAGCTTGGCACTGATCAATCCAAGATGGTTTTTGGACTCTTATCCAAAAGCCATTCAAAAGGCAACTTCTTTACCAATGACAACGCAAGAGAAAAAGATAAATCTCATATTCACTATCGGCCTCGTTGGGATATGTTTTGTTTATTCGGTTGCGAGCCTTATGCATTCCCCAATTATTGGTTTTTAGAACTTGTTTTGGATGAGCTATATTCAGTGGAGCATCTTAAATGCAGGAGATTTTTTGCTGTTAGATTGTCTGTTATTTCAAGGAAAATATAAGAGCAAAATTGTTATTCCCGGCACAGAGGGGCACAAGGACTATGAATTTAAGAATTGGATGAAGCACTTGGCGATTTGGGAACATTTCTTGTTTGTACCCTTTTTGCTGATATCAATCATATCAGTAATCCAGGCGTTCATTATTGGAGTGTTAGTCAGATAATTCGCAATCTGTAAACCTTTTAACGATTCTTCAAACAATTTAACGATTGCTGACACCTTTTAACGATTGCTCGCCAAAGGGTACGAAAAACGTAAACAGACACACCGGCAAGAGCCACAGAAAAGCCCCAAAATCATACAAAAACCGCCACGGAAAGCAGTGACGGAAGCTCCGCAGAAAGGCGAAAATCCCTGTAAATCAAGGGATTTCGAGGTTAAACACGTGACTTACGTACCAGCGTTAAATTGTATCAAATACAGTGTCGGAATAGAGAACAAAACGCCATATTTGATACATTTTAACGGCACAGCTGCTTAGGGTACGAAACTCATACTCAGGGGTACGAAAAATAGGTATGAGGGGCACGAAAACAATTCGATAGGACAAATAGCATCACGATCATATAAAACCAGGCCTTCTTCTGGTCATAATTATTGACGTAAAAATATTTCTCTTGACAGATAGCAACAGCTGGGTGTAATGTTTATATAACTTAGTTATCTAAACAAGAGCTATTTTTGATGGGAGGATCTATGACTACAGGTAATTTTGAAGAAACTCATGCCAACATACTAAAAAGTGGTCTGGATGCCTTCTTGGAGGAAGGCTATGAAAAAGCAAATATGAGAAGAATTTGTAAATCAGCTGGCGTGACAACAGGAGCTTTCTATAAGCATTTTACAGATAAGGAAGATTTGTTTGCAAAGTTGGTAGAGCCTTTAGCAGATAGGATCAATGAAATTTATAACTACTACGAAAAAGAAAGTTTTTCCACCTACGGCACGGAGTTTCCCGTTCCCAAAGAAAAAATCTTAAAAGTTCTTGAACTCAAACAAGAAGGGACGCTTAAAAGTGTTGAGTTTTTCTATGCACATAAAGATATCTTTGAGCTTCTTATTTTTAAATCCTATGGCACAAAGTATGAGCATTTCTTAGATAAACTCATCGAAATTGAGGATCGTAATGACTGGTCGATTTTAGAGATGATCCATGGGAAAGAAAACGCGGATTCCGTTATGACCAAGCAAAGTGTCCATATCATCAATCATGCATTTTTCAACGCCATCTCTGAACTCGTTGTACACGCATCCGATAAAGAACAGCTTCTCAGTATGACAAAGACGATGTCTAATTTTTTCAATGCGGGTTGGGAAAAGTACCGCAGCCCGTAGCTCTATATTTTTTTATCCAAGAGATGACTTAGTTATCTAATTTGCTTTATATGTGATCGTGAGGAGGTAAAAACATGAAAAAACAAAGTCCCATAAAGCGTCTGTGGGAACTGGCTGCCAGTCAGCACGCCGGACTAAAACTCTCTGTGAGTCTTGCGGTACTTGGAGTTTTAGGTGGTATCGTTCCCTACGTGGCTGCGGGACAGGTTCTGACAAACTTATTTAATGGTGTGACAGACTTCAGTGCTTATATGAAAGCCTGCGTTGTCGGGCTTTTAGGCTATGCCATGAAATCCGTTCTATATTCACTGTCGCTTTCCGTTTCCCATAAAGCCACTTTTGAATTTTTACAGGAACTGCGCGAAAAAATGCTGCACAAGCTTCCAAAACTCTCGCTGGGGAAAGTAACAGCGACACCCAGCGGTGAATGGAAGCAGCTCATTGTAGATCAGGTGGAAAGTTTGGAGCGTCCGGTTGCTCATCTTATTCCGGAAATGACGGCAAATATGGTGGGGCCGCTCTGTATTTTGATTTATCTCATTGTACTGGACTGGCGCATGGCACTGTTATCTTTGGTATCCATCCCGATCGGAATGTTTTTTATGAGTATCATTATGAAAAGCTACGGCAAGCAATATGCCGGCTCGGTCCAGGTTGGCGCTCAGATGAATGCCGCTATTGCGGAATATGCCGGAGGCATTGAAGTTATTAAAGCTTTCAATCAAGGAGAGAGCAGCTATCATAAGTTTTCCGAGAAAATTTTCGCAAATGCCCAATACTACTACGACTGGATGAAAAGCGTTCAGTTCTTAATGTCGATGTCTAAATCGATACTTCCTACAACGCTGCTTGCTGTTTTGCCGGCAGGATATCTTTTTTATCAAAGTGGAAGTTTGGACGGAGGAACATTTTTGACGACGGTGATCCTCTCTTTCTCCCTTTCGGGCCTTTTGATGGCTGCCATGAATTTTGTGGACAGTTTGGCTCGGGTGGGAACGGTTGTCGGTCAGATTGATGCGCTCTTAGCTGCCGAAGAGCAGCAGCATGAAAAACACCCGATATCGTTCAACAAACACGACATTGTTCTCGATCATGTTTCTTTTTCCTATGAATCCGGTGAAGATGCCAAAGAAATTATTCATGATGTTTCTTTAAGCATAAAAGACGGGAGCTTTAATGCATTTGTAGGTCCATCCGGCGGCGGCAAATCGACCTTAGCAAAACTGATAGCCGGCTATTGGGATGTGGAAAAAGGAAGCATCGCTATCGGTGGCATCAATGCGAAAAAGGTTCCCTTAGAACAACTCTATAATAGCGTTTCCTTTGTATCTCAGGATAATTTTCTCTTTAACGAAAGCATTCGCAACAACATTCGCATGGGTTGCTTGAGTGCTACGGATGAAGACGTGGAGCACATTGCGAAGCTCTCGGGCTGTCATGACTTTATTGAGAATCTGGAAAACGGTTATGACACGATTGCAGGAGAAGGAGGCACTCATCTTTCCGGAGGTGAGCGTCAGCGGATTTCTATTGCGCGCGCCATGCTTAAAGATGCCCCGATTGTCATTTTCGACGAAGCAACAGCATACATTGATCCCGAGAATGAAGTGCTGATGCAGCAAGCACTGGGACAACTTGTTGCGGGGAAGACCGTTATCGTAATCGCTCATAGACTTTCCACCATCACGGGAGCCGATCAAATCTTCGTCATAGAAGAAGGAAAAATCGAAAATCATGGCACACATCAAGAGCTGCTTGAAAAGTCAAAGCTCTATCAAAGTATGTGGCTTGCTCATGTAGGCGCGAAAGGAGGCAAATAACATGTTGAACGCACTGAAAAAAATAGGACATTTTGCCGGAGAGGAACAGGGCAATATTAGAAAGTCCATCGCCGTTTCCTTTCTTTTTGCCATTTTCTATATGTTTCAAATTGGTGCTGTTTACTTTGTCATCTTAGGGATGCTGGGAAAAGATATCGGCATAAACCCTGCTCTTTCGGCACTCCTTTTTCTCCTTATCAGCATCTTCGGACGTGCTCTTACCAACTACTTTGCTCAGCTCGAGCAAACGCATGCCGGCTACTTCATGGTGGCTCGGCAGAGACTTGCGGTCGCAAACAAAATGAAGACCGTGCCTATGGGCTATTTTGATGAAGCAAACATCGGCAATATTGTAGGAACGCTTACTACGGTTCTCGGTGATGTAGAAAACACAGCTCCGGTTGTGCTGATCAATATCATGGGAGGCTTTCTCAATGCTTTTGTGTTTACTTTAATAACCTTGATCTGGGATTGGCGTATCGGTCTCATCGTTATTGTCGGTACACTGATTTATTTGTGGGTTACCTCGGCGATGGAGAAAAAGACGGCACATCTTGCACCGAAACGCCAAGAAGCGCAAGCAGAACTGGTGGAAGCCGTCCTTGAACAGATTAAGGGAATGTCCATTATTAAATCCTTTAATCTGACAGGGAAAGGTGATAAAAAGGTTCATGCGGCAATTCGTCGTAACAAGAAGACCAACCTTGCTATTGAAAAAATGTTTACGCCTTACAATATGGCCCAGGATTTTGTGCTAAAGCTCTTTAGCATTTTGATTATCGTTGTAGCTATTTACCTTTACGTGCAAGGAACTATGCTTCCGGAAAATGCTCTGATGTCCGTTATCATTTCCTTTATGATTTTTGCCCAGATTGATTCCGCCGGTTCATCTATGGCTGTTTTGCGTGTGGTATCCAGTTCTATTGATCAGGTAGAAAACCTAAAACAGATGCCGGTTATGGATATTCATGGTGAAGACATCCGTCCGAAAAAAGCCTCCATAAAGGTAGCAAATATTGACTTTTCGTATGGAAGCAAAGAAATTTTGCATGATGTAAGCTTTACCGTTCCGGCAAAAACAACCACGGCCATCGTAGGCCCTTCTGGATCCGGGAAAACAACGGTTTGTAATTTAATTACCCGTTTCTGGGATGTCAATGCAGGAAGCATCAAAATTGGAGGACATGATATTCGGGACTATACGTTGACCTCTTTGATGGATCAGATCTCTATGGTGTTCCAAAGCGTCTATTTGTTCCAAGACACCATTGAAAACAATATCAAATTTGGAAACATGAATGCCACGCATGAAGAAGTCGTTCAAGCTGCTCAAAAAGCAGCTTGCCATGATTTTATCATGAGTCTGCCGGAAGGCTATAAAACGGTAATCGGAGAAGGCGGTGCATCTCTTTCCGGTGGTGAAAAACAGCGTATCTCTATTGCAAGAGCCATCCTCAAAGATGCACCCATCATCATATTCGACGAAGCAACAGCCAATGTCGATCCGGAAAACGAAGATAAGCTTCAGCAGGCTATGAACAGCTTAATGAAAGATAAAACCATCATTATAATTGCTCATCGCTTGAAAACAGTTGAAAACGCCGATCAAATTTTAGTGATTGATGAAGGCAAAGTAGTGGCGAGTGGTACACATAACGAACTTGCCGCCAAAGACGGTATTTATTCCAGGTTCCTTCAGGCTCGGAAAACGGCTGAGTCTTGGAAGATATAAAAAGCATTTAAGGAGGATTTTATGAAACTTAAAAATGTGGTACAAATTGCAGTGCTTGGAGTCATTGGCTTTGTTCTGGCTATGGGCATCGGTATGCTCACGGGGCTTTTAGGCGTGGTTTCACTTTATGTATCCGCAGGATTTGGCGCTTTCTTTGTCGCGCCGGTCTATGTCATCATGGCACGCAAGGTGCAAAAGCGAGGTGCATCGTTTCTCTTTTGGCTGATTATCGGTCTCTTATACATTGCAATGGGCTATTGGATTGCAACACCGATTTGTGTTGTTGCCGGTATCATAGCTGAACTGATTGTAGGTGATTACAGCAATAAAAACCGTATTGCCATAGCTTTCAGCGCATCAATGTTTATTTACGCCATGCATCCGATTTTATTTGTTGTGTTGTTGGGTGCCGAAAACATTGCACGCTTTGTCAGCAGCATGAGTTTAGAGCAAGCGCAAATGATGGTGGCCAGCTATACCGGAAATGTAATAGTGATTTGCGTTTTGGTAAACATTGTTTTGGAGCTTATCGCCGGCCGCTTCGGGCTTTTCATCAATAACAAGTTTTTTGAAAAGAATAGTAAACAAAGCAGGCTTAGCTGATGATAAAGAAATCAGCTCTAAAGAAAAAGGAGGAAGGACAGCTGCATCCGTTTACGCTCTTCGCGCTTACGATTCTGGTGTCCTTCCAGGTCTTTTTTGGCAATCAAACGGTCTATTGGGCTGTGCTTGTTCTGACGTTGTTGATTGCTTTAAATGCCTCGACAGGTCTCTTCCTTAGACAGATTATTGTTTTTTCTGTTTCCTATGGCATGATGTATCTATTGGCCTTCGCTGATTTGGGATATGTCACAGGCATTTTTATAGGACTTTTTGCACTCATTGCCCGCTTCATACCGATCTTTAATATTGGCATTGTATTGATTCTTACCAGCCCATCGAAAATCTTAGCCTGTTTTCGCAAGCTTCATATACCCAACACCGTTAGTGTAGCCATGATTGCAGCTTTGCGTTTTATGGATGAAATTGGCCTGCGCTTGCATGAGATTCGAAACGGTATGAAAATCCGCGGCTTTCATGCTTCCCTTTTGCATCCCGTCCGCACTTTTGAGCTGTACTTTGTTCCTTTGGTATATAAGTGTCTGCATGTCAGCGAAACGCTTGTCTCTTCAATTATTGCCAAAGGTATCGAGTATGAAGGAGAAAAAACCAGTTATTATGATATGCGCTTTAAATTCGCAGATGGCATCAGCTTGTTTGCCGGCGTGGCGCTTTTGGGAGTTGCACTATGGACATCATGAAAGTCAATATTGAGCGCTTCACCTATCAAGGAGCAGAAAAGTCATCTTTGCATGCTATTCATTTTGCGATCGCACCGGGAAAACTGGTCGTACTCACCGGTAATTCCGGCTGCGGAAAAACAACGCTTACCAGAGTGATGAACGGACTCATACCGGATCAGTATGAAGGCACACTGGATGGCAAAGTCACATTATTGGATCAAAATCTGCATGATTTTAAGACGGGTACCTTGGCTAAGGTCATCGGCAACGTATTTCAAAATCCATCCGATCAATTATTTACCCGCAAGGCAGAAGATGAGGTCGCCCTTGTCGGAGAGAACCTCGGCATGCCGCAGGCGGAATTGAGAAAACGGGTGAAGAAAGCTTTTGAGTACATGAGCATTGCTCACTTAATGGATAAAAATTTGAATGAACTTTCCGGCGGAGAAAAACAGCGGGTAGCTATTGCCTCTACCTTAGTTTATGACACAAAGATTATTTTCTTTGATGAGCCTTCAGCTTCCCTTGATCAAGAAGGTATCCGAGATTTGCAAGGCATCCTGAAATTGCTCAAAGCGTCGGGTAGAACCATCATCATCGCCGAACACCGACTATATTTTTTGGAGGATCTCTACGATAAGCTCTATGTCATGAAAGACGGAACTTTTATCAAAGAATTTGATGCGGGCGAACTAAAATCATCCGATTGTAAATACTTGGGACTTCGAGCGATAGATTTTTCCGCACTTGTTCCGCACAACACGACAAAGACAGGTGAGCGTGTTTTTTCTGCGAAGGATGTTCATGTCTCTGTAGGCAAAAAAGAACTCATCTCGAATTTATCCTTTGACTTACATTCCGATGAAATCATGGGGATTGTCGGCACAAATGGTATCGGAAAAAGCAGTTTAGGTCGTGTTCTCTGCGGACTTGCCGGCAAGAAGCAAGATATTTCATGGGGAAAAACTCAGCGAGAACGACTGAAAAATGCCTACTACATGATGCAGGATGTAGACTACCAGCTGTTTTTTGATACCGTAGAAAACGAGGCGCTCGCGAACGGCAAAAAAATAAGCGATGCTTATTTGGCAGAGGTTTCTTGGATCATTAAGCATATTGATCTTTGGAATAAACGCAGCGAGCATCCGCAAAACTTATCCGGCGGGCAAAAGCAAAGGCTGGCTCTCGCCAATGCTTTTTTGAGTGAAAAGCAAATTCTTATTTTGGATGAGCCGACCAGCGGTTTGGATTACATGCACATGGATAAAATCGCCGAGCTTATCTTTGAACTTGCCAAAGGTCGCCCGACACTTATTATTACGCATGACATCGAACTATTACTGAAAGTCTGCCGGACGGTCCTTCTGATCAAACAAGATGGATATGAGAAACTTGATTTACAGACGGCAGAATATCATAAGCTCATTTCTTATTTTGAGCAGATGATGAAATAACGGCGGCTAAGAGCAAATCTCGCTGCCATTTCTGAAGGTTATGCGGATATCTTCTTTGCTGAATACCGTGATATGATCTACAAGAGCACAGAAGCTCTGTTCGTCGAATGTTTGCAGAAGCCTGTCTTGTTTTTGTAGCTGATTCAGGCAGAACTTGATATCGGCTTTGGTCGCCTGCATCTTTTTGAGCTTTCCTTCGACCTTCGCTAAGGCCGCCTTTTTTTCATTGTAGAAGCGTTCCAGATCTTCGTACTTTGCTTGGTACTCGCTCTGGTCTTGCGGGATGGCAGCATTTTGGCGGATAAGGTCTTCGATCATCTTGGTACAGACATCCATCTCACTTTCCAGCTTTGCTTTTTCGCCTTCCAAGGTATGAGTATCATAAACGCCTCCGACAATCTCTTGAAAGCTATTAAGAATCTCATCTTTATTCTCTATGAGCTTGTTGGTCGCAGAAAGGAGGGCTTATGAAATTTAAACCGGCCGTGGCTTTCGCCGTATTTTTAATTCCCGGGATCATGGTCTTTTTCGGTCGCCTTATGGGAGACCATCCGCCGAAAACCATCAACGGAGCCTACGGCTACCGCACCTCCATGTCCATGAAAAATCAGGATACTTGGGACTACGCCCAGGCCGCCTTTGCCGAGCGGTGGCGGAGATGGGGGCGGGGTTCTGGCCCTGATCACCCTGATTGTTTTCATCGTCGCCCTTCGCCGGCCGGCCCTTGCGGAGGGGATATGCTACTACACCGCTTTTGAAGCCGCCTTCCTCTTGGCCTCCGTGGTCGCCACGGAAATCGATCTGCGCCGCAACTTCGACGAAAGGGGACAGCGGCGAGACGATTGATCTTTCGACCAAGGGATCCTAAATGGCCGCGCCGGGTTTAAAGATACTTATTTTCAGGTATAAATATAAAAGAGCAACAAATAAAGAGGACAATATGTTAAAAGATAAAGTATGTGTGGTCACCGGGGGTACCTGTGGCATCGGTCACGCCACGCTGAAAAACGGCATCTTTGTCGGCGACTGCAGGGAAATGAACCGCACCATCGGCCGCCGCTTCAACAAAGAATTCGTCCGCTACAACACGGAAAAGAATAAGGGCAACGGCAAGATCCCCGAAATTTTACGCCGCCAATAATCATAAAACCATATAGTTTGAAGAAATCGAGTGAGCATCTGCTTGCTCGATTTTGCCTTTCATAGGTTCTGCTCGGGGAAAAGGCGAGGAGTCAGAAAAGATAGGCTTATAATGGGGTTTGATATAGAGTTCCCCCTGTTTTAATGATAAAATGGATAGAGTAAATTTAGAAATGGAGAAAGAACAAATGAACAAAAATTATATGGTAAACGAAATTAAAAATGAAATGAAAGCCTGTATCGACGGCATCGGCGGAGAAAATCTTTACGAGCGCCGGGGCCGCATGGAAAAGCTCTTCGATTTAATGGAGCTTTTGCTGGATATCGACACGGAATCCGGCTTCGACAGCCGCGTTCCTGCAGCCGATGACGACGATAAGGTCTACGTGGGCCGCGTTCACCTGCGCCTGGGCGGCGGCACCTTGGGCGAAGACAATGTGTTCATCCCGGAGAAAGTGCTGCGGATGCAAAACATCGGCGAAGGGGACGAGGTTCGGGCCAAGGTGGTGAAGCAGGTTTACAACAACAATCACCTGAAAAATATTTATAATTACGAGCTGCTGGAAAAGGCCGCGGAGGTCTCTGAAAGCGAACGCCGCACCATTGCCTACGCGCGGGTGCTCTACGATCCCGAATTAAGCGGCCTTTACATCGAAGGCGAAGGCGACGACGGCGTGATCCGCGTGAATTTAGAAGACGTAAGCCTGGGCAATTTAAATGTAGGCGAAGGCGACATTATCGACTACGCCTACTGGCAACGGGATCCCGAAGGGGGCCGTGTCATTTGGATCCACAATATGGACGGGGACGATGTGCTCACCGGGGACTTCGACGGCGAAGGCGCCATGGTTGAGGACGACGACTTTCTCGAACATCTTGAGCTCGCCGTCTTCGGCCAAGGCCCGGTCGTGGCGGATCACGTGGAGGCATTAAACAAAGCGGGAAGCGATGCGGTCCTTATGGAAGATGGATCTCGTGAAAACATCGAGAGCTCTTTAGACGATGCGGATCTGGTCCTCGTCTATCTGAACTCCGTGGCTCCCGCCGATGTGAAGCGCATTCGCGACGAAGTGGACAAGCGGGACATGGACGTCCTGTTTATTCAAGACGAAGATTTCGACAATATTCTGGCCGCCATTCACGATAAATTGGAAAACAGCTATTACTTTGATATTTAAGGCGAAGAAAGGGGACAATCGTGAAATTATTTAATTCCATGACGAGGCAAAAAGAGGAATTCAAGCCAATCGACGACAAGAAGGTGCGCATGTATAATTGCGGACCTACGGTCTACAATTTCATTCACGTGGGAAATGCCCGTCCCTTGGTGGTCTTCGACACCTTGCGCCGCTACTTTATTTACAAGGGCTACGACGTGGATTTCGTCGTGAACTTTACGGACATCGACGACAAGCTCATTAATCGCGCCAAGGACGAAGACACTACCGTCTCCGCCATTGCCGAGCGCTACATCGGCGAATTTATGCAAGACGCCAACGGGCTGAACCTGTACACCTACAAGACCACCAATCCACGGGCCACGGAATTTATCGAGCCCATGTTGAAATTTGTGGAGGGCCTGGTGGAAAAGGGCGCGGCCTATCCGGCGGACGGCGACGTGTACTTCGACATTACCAAGGCCAAGGACTACGGCAAGCTTTCCGGTAAAAACATCGACGAGCTCCAAAGCGGCGCCCGCATCGAAGTGAACAGCGCCAAGAAAAATCCCGGCGACTTCGCCTTGTGGAAGGGCAAGAAGGAAGGGGAACCCTTCTGGCACAGCCCCTGGGGCGACGGCCGTCCCGGCTGGCACCTGGAATGCTCCGTCATGGCAAAAACCCTGCTGGGCGACACCATCGACATCCACTCCGGCGGCGAGGATTTACAGTTCCCTCACCACGAAAACGAAATCGCCCAATCGGAAACCCTGACGGGCAAGACCTTTGCCAATTACTGGCTCCACAACGGCATGATCACCGTGGACGGCACGAAGATGAGCAAGTCCTTGGGCAATTTCTTTACGGTGCGTGAAGTGGCCAATGTATTCGATCTGGAAGTGCTGCGCTTCTTCCTTTTAAGCGCCCACTACCGCAGCCCCATTAACTACTCCTACGACGCCATGGAGCAAACCAAGGCGGGCCTGGATCGCCTCTACGGCGTCAGAGACCACATGGAGCAGCTCTTAAAGGGCGAGCTGGAAGCCGGCAGCGACGCCGATTTCGACGCCGCCGTGGACGGCGAAAGGGCGGAATTTATGGACGCCATGGACGACGACTTAAACACCGCCCGTGCCACCGGCGCTCTCTTTACCCTGGCTCGGGACATTAATTCCTTTATCGCCAAGGGGCCGAAGAAGGACAGCCTGCAAAAGGCCTACGACACCTTTATGGAGCTGGCAGGCGTATTGGGCATTCTCTATCGCCGGGAAGAAGGCGACGAAGACAGCGCCATCGAAGCCTTGCTTGAAGAGCGCAAGGCCGCTCGCGCCAACAAGGATTTCGCCCGGGCCGATGCCATTCGCGACGAACTCTTCGAAAAAGGCATCGCCATCGAAGACACGAGAGAGGGCACTCTGTGGAAGAGGATTTAAGAGGATATTTTTCCGCGCCCCAGTGGACGGAAGCCGAGGCGAGGGGGCAAAATCCCCTCGTTCTTGCATACATAGGGGATTGCGTTTACGAGCTTTTCGTCAGAAGCCGGATTTTGCACCGAAACGAAAAGGTGGCCCGCCTGCACCGGGCCTCGGCGAAGCGGGCCAAGGCCTCGGCGCAATCGGCCCTTGCCGACAGCTTAACGGATTTTTTTACGGAAGAAGAAGCCGCCGTCTTTCGCCGCGGGCGCAACGCCCACCCGAAGACCATGGCGAAAAACGCCTCCATGGTCGATTACCGCAAGGCCACGGGGCTGGAGTGTTTAATCGGCTACCTCTACGGCTCGGGAAACACGGCGCGGCTGTTGGAGTATTTTAACGAGATTGAGAGGATTTGGGAGAATGAAGGTTAAACTCATCGCATACACCCCGGATGGGGCGGCTACCATCGCCAAGGCGGCCAAGCTTTGCTACTCGCCGGTGGGCGTGGAGGCCATCGAAGAGAAATTGGACGAGGCGGAAGTCGGCCGCTTCGTCGCCATGCTCGCCGACATGGGCCACGAATCGCCTATGGAACACATCAGCTTCACCTTTGCCGTGGAAGGGGTGAGCCGGGTCTTGACCCATCAACTGGTGCGCCACCGCCTGGCCAGCTACTCTCAACAATCCCAACGCTACGTGCGCCTGGATCAGTTCGAGTACATCATCCCCAAGGCCATTGAAAAAGATGAAGCCGCCAAGGCCCGCTTTATTCAAAGCATGGAGGATGCCGCCAAGGCCTATGAAGAGTTGGCCGACGAGCTGAAGGCGGGCTATGTGAACGAGCTTACGGATCAGGGTATGGACGAGAAGAAAGCCGCCCGCATGGCGGAAAAGCGCGCCATCGAGGATGCTCGCTACGTCCTTCCCAACGCATGCGAGACGAAAATCGTCGTGACCATGAACGCCCGCAGCCTCATGCACTTTTTCACCATGCGCCTCTGCGAGCGGGCTCAGTGGGAAATTCGCGACATGGCCCTCGCCATGTTAAAAGAAGTCATCGCCGTGGCGCCTGAGGTCTTCAGACAGGCGGGCCCCGCCTGCGTCACGGGCCCCTGCCCGGAAGGCGCCATGACCTGCGGCAAAATAAAGGAAGTCCGCGCCTTTTACAAGGAGGAACTATGGAAACGACCATGATCTACGGCAGAAACCCGGTCTTGGAAGCCTTGGACAAAATGCCCGATAAAGTTTACATTCAAAAGGGTGCCAAAGACGGCTCCATGAAAAAAATTCGCGGCCGGGCCAAGGAACTGGGCATCTACATTCAGGAGCGGGAAAAATCCCGCCTGGACGAAATGACGGGCGGCCAAAACCATCAGGGCGTCGTGGCATTTATTTCCGACTTCACCTACGGCAGCGTGGAAGACATGCTGGCCCTGGCGGAAGAAAAAAGTGAGGATCCCCTGATCGTGCTCTTAGACGGCATCGAAGATCCCCACAATCTCGGCGCCATTATTCGCTCCGCCTACGCCATGGGCGCTCACGGCGTCGTCATCCCCAAGCATCGGGCCGCCGCCGTGAACGGCACCGTCTATAAGACCTCCGCCGGGGCGGTGGATCACATGATCGTGGCCAAGGTCACCAATATGAACCGCACCATCGACGATTTAAAGGCGAAAAACATTTGGGTCTACGGCGCCGACGGGGGGCAGGCTCCCCTTTACGAGGCGGATCTCACCGGGCCCGTCGCCATCGTCATCGGCAACGAAGGCAAGGGCATGGCGCAAAAGACCAAGGAACACGTGGACAGCCTCCTCTCCATTCCCATGGAAGGCGGCTTCGATTCCCTGAACGCCTCCGTGGCGGCGTCGATCTTCCTCTACGACATTCAAAGGCAAAGGCATGGCAAGGCAAAG
Organism: Aedoeadaptatus urinae; assembly: GCF_900155585.1. Taxonomy (GTDB): domain Bacteria; phylum Bacillota; class Clostridia; order Tissierellales; family Peptoniphilaceae; genus Aedoeadaptatus; species Aedoeadaptatus urinae. The sequence goes on from NZ_LT707417.1 coordinate 38,431, forward strand.
AGTCTATAGGCGAGGAGGACGCTACCTCTTCGTCGACGGCTACAATATCATCAACTCCTGGGCCGATTTCGAAGGCCTCGTGGACGAGCACCTGGAAGAGGCGCGGGAGCTCTTGGTGGACATATTGGAGGAATATGCCGCCACGGAGCACCTCTACATCATCCTCGTCTTCGACGCCTATCGGGTGAAGGGCCACGGCGGCACCGTGGAAAAAAAGGCCCATATGGACGTGGTCTTTACGAAAGAAACCGTCACCGCCGACCGCTACATCGAAAGCGAAATCGCCGCCATGGGCAGGGTGCGGGATGTGACCGTGGCCACCAGCGACTTTGTGGAGCAGCAGATCATCCTGGCGAGAGGCGGCAAGCGCATCAGTTCCAGAGAGCTGGAAATGCTGGTGAACCGCTCCAAAACCGTGACGCGAAAGGAAGCCAATCGCATTCGCACGAAAAAAGGCAACGCCCTGGCTATGGACGAGGAAAACAAAAAAAAGCTGGAAGATTTGCGCCGGCGTCTGGAAAAATAAAGGAGAAACGGAAGGGGAAGCCCTTTCGTTTTTTTGTGAGGGAAAATTCACATTTCTTTTTCTCGAAAAGCCTTGTTTTTCCGTTGAAGGGAGAGTATGCTCGAATTGATCGTAAAACACAGATCGATTCGCAGGTGAGCGAAGCGATCGACGCCAAAAATTTTGGCATAAGGAGGCAGTCATGAAAAAATTATCCGTCTTCCTGTTGGCTCTCGTCATGATCCCGACCGCGGTATTTGCCGAAGGGTCCGGAGCAGGCCTACACTGTTTCTTAAAGGGAAAAGCCCTTGAATCGGGAGCTTCCTTTATTCAGGACAACCGCACCTTTGCGTCGGTGAACCTGTTGAAAAAAGATGGCTTCGACATTACCGTCGACGGCAAGACCATCGCCATTAAGGACAAAGACCGCACCATCACCATGGCAACGGGAGAAAAAGAATACCGCGCCGATGCGGCGAAATTTGCCATGGATGTAGCGCCCTTTGAAAAAGACGGAGAAGTTTACCTGCCCCTGCGTTACGTATCGGAAGGCTTCGGCATGAAGGTCACATGGGATGAAGACAAGAGTGTGGCATGCCTGGGTGATTACACGGAAGAAATGGCCTTTGGCGGCGAAGAACGCATGACGGCGAAGGACGGTTTTTCCTTCGTGATTCCCGAAAAATACAAAAACTATTTCGTCACCGAAGACGACCGCAGCGAAATCCGCTTCTACGACAAAGCCAATTACAGAAAAACCGACCACGTGGGTCTTATCGGCACCATGGTTAAAGTGACGGATCCCACGGAAGCCAAGGGCCCCATGCTTCTGTTAAGCCCCGTGCCCGGCGGCTACTTGATCTTTACCTACGCCGAAGTCACCGGCATGAAAAATGTCGAAGACGAAAATCTAAAACAACAATACGAACAATCGAAGGCCGCCCTCGCGGAAGTATTAAAGACCGTGGATGCCACGGAACACATCGAATAAAGAAAAGACCTGTGTGGAAAACTCCACGACAGGTCTTTTTTTGTGCTTTTCATAGGATAGGCGTCTATTCTTCCCGAGACAAATCCCGCGACTCCGCCAGGCTTGCGGCGATGAATTTGATGAAGAGGGCGGCGGGCCAAATAATCCACGTGTATTGCCACTTTCCGGTGTAAAACGACGCGCCCAGGTAAATCATAAGGATCAGGAGGTAATAGGCCCGAGCCGCGGGGGAGTAGCGTCGCCGGGCGATTTTCTTGCGGCGAGTAAAGCCGCCCTGCTCCAAAATTTTTTCGAAGCCTTCCTCTATGACGGCGGTGCGCACGATAAGATAGACGCCGAAGGCCACGATACACAGAGTCGCGGCGAGGCCCACGGCGATGCGACCGTCGTCGTTTGTAGCGGAGGAGATGAGCAAGGGAGCGGCGGAGAGAATACAGAGCACGATCCCCGCGCCCAGATTGCGTCGGTGCAGGGGAGCGTAGTCGTCTCTTCGCTTCTTCATGGCACCGTCGACGCCGTAGGCCGTGTCGATGGGATCGTCAAAGCGTCGGAAATCTTCCGGCGTTTTTTCGCCGCCGACCAAAAGAAAGACGCCGGCCGCCACGACGGCGAGGGTGCCGATGGTGCCCAGGACGTAGGCGCCGTCCGTGTCCTTAATGCCGCTCAAGACCACGGGCAGGGCGGAGAGGATGAAGAGGCTCACGGCGAGGGCGACTCTCGGCGCCCGGGCGACGAGGTGGTTCATGTAGGCGTCGGCATCTTCCAAGGTCACCGAGGAGAGTGTCTCTTCCGTAGAAAGGTCGGTCACCTCATCGGCCGTGGTCATGGAATCCAAGAGCAGGAAATCCGTGGACACGTGAAAGTATTTGCTGATTTCGATGATCTTCGCCATTTCGGGCATGGCGCCGGCGCCTTCCCATTTCGATATGGACTGGCGGGATACGCCCAGGGCTTCGGCCAAGGCTTCCTGCGTGAGGCCGGATTTTTTTCGCAGATAGACGAGTTTTTCAGAGAATAACATGATGCGCTCCTTTTCTTTTTCAGCATTGTTTTCTAAGAAAAGAATAGGCCTTTTGCCGGTAGCATACCATACAGACCTCTTGGAATTTTCGCAACCTGCAGTTGCAATGGCGAAATCAAGCCATTTTCGCCCTAGTCTTTTTCAAAAAAATCCTTCACGGCGCGGATCAATGCGTCGTTGGATTCGGCGTCCAAGAGGCAGAAGCGGAAGAAGCGCTCGTCTAAATTTTTAAAGCCGGCGCAGTCCCGTATCACCATTTTCTGTGCCAGAAGGGCTTCGCGGAGCTCCGCCGCCGAGTGGCTGCGGTCTTTGATTTTCACCAGGACGAAATTCCCGTAGGAGGGAAAGATTTTTAAGGCGGGAATGGTCTCCAGAGCCGTAATCACTTTTTCCTTCTCCCGCTGAATCAATCGAAAGCTTTCGTCTCTGTAGGCGGCGTCGTTAAACATGACCCGCCCCATAACGTCGGCCATGCTGTTGATGCCCCAGATGGACAGCTCTCCGGCGAGGGCCTCGGAAAGCTTCTCGTCTTCCGTGAGGGCGTAGCCTAATCGAATCCCCGGCGTGGCGAAAAATTTGCTCGTGCCCCGAATGACGATAAGCTTTTTCCGCGAGCCTACCAGGGGCACGGCGGAGTAAATGGCCGGGTCCGTAAATTCGATATAGGTTTCATCTACCAGCACATAGGCATCGGTTTCGTCCAAGATCCGCGCCACATCGGCCCGGGTCAAAATGGAGCCCGTGGGATTGTTGGGATTGGTAAGGACGTAAAGGCCTATGCCCTCTTCATTGATCCGCTCCACGATGTCGTCTACGTCGATGGCGAAGTTTTTGTGGTAATCCAGCTGGTATTCGGCGACAGCCGCCCCGATTTTTTCCAGCTCCCGCTCGTATTCGCTGTAGCAGGGGCTGTTGATGAGGGCCCGGGCGGGCTTTAAGTAGTCGATGGCCGCCTGTATCAGCTGAGACGTGCCGCAGCCCAGGAGAACGGAGCCGTGGGGCACCTTCAGGTACTCGGCGATGGCGGCTTTTAGCTTCCGGTATTCGGGATCGGGGTAGCGGCACAGGGCGCCGATATTTTTCGCCGCCGCCTCCATGGCCTTAGGCGAGGGGCCCAGAGGATTGATATTCGATGAAAAGTCCCGTATGTCTTCGGGACGGTAGTGGTATTTTTTTTCCAAGGCGTAGAGATCGGCGCCGTGTCGGTTCGTCTTCATGGACTCCCTCCTTTCCCACCTATGATATAATGACGAAAAAGAAAAGACAATGGAAAAGGGGTGCCTATGTTTAATTTCAGAAACGATTACCACGATTTATGCCATCCGAATGTACTAAAGGCTTTGGCCGCCACCGACGGGGAGGGAAACGCCGGCTACGGCTTCGACGCCCACACGGAGCGGGCCGCGCAATTGATTCGGGACGCCGCGGGAGGCGACTATCCCGTGCACTTCGTTCACGGCGGCACGGCCGCCAATGTGCTGGCTCTCACCTTTCATCTGCGGCCCCACGAAGCCATCGTCAGTGCCGACACGGGACATGTGGTGGAACACGAGGTGGGCGCCATTGAAGCCGCCGGCCACAAAGTGGTTTCCGTCAAAACCGAGGCCGGCAAATACGACGCCGAGGCGCTGGACGAATTTCTTTCCTCTTTCGGCGATTTCCACAATGTCCTGCCCGGCATCATCTATCTTTCCAACACCACGGAAACGGGGCTGGTCTATCGTAAAGAGGAGCTCGCCGCCATTCGCAAGGTGGCGGACAAGCACCGGCTTCCCGTCTATATCGACGGCGCCCGCATGGCCAGCGCCCTTACCAGTGAATTTAACGACGTGAAGCTCTCCGAATACATGGACTACGCCGACATGTTTACCGTCGGCGGCACGAAAAACGGCGCCCTCTTCGGCGAAGCCCTGGTCTTTAAAAACGAAGACCTGGCGCGGGAATTTATCTATTTCCAAAAGCAGCGGGCACTCTTAATGGCCAAGGGCTTTACTCTGGGCGCCCAGTACGAGGCCCTGTTTACCGACGATCTCTTCTTCGAAAACGGACGGGCCGCCAATCGGGCGGCGAGCTATCTGGCTCGGGAGCTCACCTGGCTCGGCGTGGAATTTATCTATCCCCCCGAGAGCAATCAGCTCTTTATTCGCCTGCCCAAGGCCGCGGCCGAGGAGCTTGAAAAGCACGGCCAATTCGATATTATGGGCCCGAAGGAAGAAGGCACGGTGCCCGTGCGCTTCGTCACCGATTACAACACGACGAAGGACGAAATCGACGGCGCCATCAAGGTCCTGGCGGGTTTGTTAAACGAGGCCTAGTTAATTCAGAGTAAATTAGTTTGACAAGGCCACTGTGCCGTGGTATGATGTGAAAAAATTCAGAGGAGAAATTATGGTTAAGCAAATCCAAACCATCTGCAAATGTGCTTGCACCTGTACCTGTTGTTGTACGGGTTATTTGCCTGCGCAGATGTTTTGGGAAGAACCATAGCTTTTTCCGGCTGTTATTTTCCATAGGCATCTTTGAAGCGGGCTTCGGCTCGCTTTTTTATTTGTCTGAAAGGAGTTGTTATGAACCGGGATTTTCTCGTGGCCATGCTGCCGCAATACATCGAGGCGGCCAAGCTCACATTATCCATCGGCCTCTTAGGCGTTTTGGGCTCCGTCCTCGCGGGACTGGTCATTGCCTTTATCCGCGTGGAAAAAATTCCCCTGCTCAACGGCATCGCCAAAGCCTATATCGAAGTGTCGAGAAACACGCCTTTATTGATTCAATTATTTTTTCTCTACTTCGGCCTGCCCAAGGTGGGCATCGTCCTCTCGTCTCATGCCTGCGCCATCATCGGCTTGATTTTTCTCGGCGCGAGTTACATGGCCGAGTCCTTTCGCTCCGGGATCGAGGCGGTGGACCTGAGCCAAATCGAAGCGGCCATGGCCATCGGTCTCACGAAAAGCCAGCGCATACGCTACGTGGTCCTGCCTCAAGCCTTGGCCATGGCCATTCCCTCCATCGGCGCCAATACGATCTTTCTTATGAAAGAAACCTCCGTCTTCAGCGCCGTGGCACTGGCGGATCTTATGTACGTGGCGAAGGATTTAATCGGCCTCTACTACGAAACCGACGAGGCATTGTTTTTATTGGTGGTGAGCTATCTGGTGATTTTGGTCCCCATAGCCGTCATCTTCTCTTTACTGGAAAGGAGGCTGAGACGTGGCATCGGCACGAGCGCTATTGCTTAATCCCCACACCATGGCCCGGCTGCTGAAGGGCCTGTCCGTCACCTTGCGGGTGTCCCTTCTGTCCGTGGCCCTCTCCGTCTTCTTCGGTCTGATCTTCGGCTGGATCATGACGAAAAAATCCCCCATCATCAAAATCCTTTCAAAGATCTATTTGGAATTTATGCGCCTCATGCCCCAACTGGTGCTCCTCTTTATCGTCTACTTCGGCATGGCCCGGGCACTGGGGATCCACATCTCCGGCTTCAACGCCGCCATCATCGTCTTTACCATGTGGGGCACGGCGGAAATGGGAGACTTGGTGCGCGGCGCCATCTCCTCCATCCCGAAGCATCAATACGAGGCCGCCGCATCCATCGGCCTCACCCGGCTTCAGACCATGGGCTATGTGGTGCTGCCCCAAGCCCTGCGCCGGCTCATTCCCCAGGCCATGAATCTGGTGACCCGCATGATCAAGACCACCTCCCTCATCGCCCTTATCGGCGTGGTGGAAGTGATTAAGACCGGGCAGCAAATCGTGGAAGCCGTCAGGCTGGAATTCGCCTCGGCGGCCCTGTGGATCTATCTCGTCATTTTAATCTTATACTTTTTGGTCTGCTACCCTCTGTCCAAATGGGCGGGGCATTTAGAAAAGAAATGGAAGGAGGCATAATGGCTATACTCGAAGTAAAGGACATGGTGAAAGCCTACGACGGCGACCCCATCTTCGACGGCTTTTCCATGGACGTGGAAACGGGAGATGTGGTGGCGGTGCTGGGGCCTTCGGGCTGCGGCAAAAGCACCTTGCTCCGCTGCATTAACGGCCTGGAAAAAATTCAGGGCGGCGACATTCTCCTTAGGGGAGAAAGCGTGGTGAAGAGGGAAAAAGACATGCCCGACGTCCGCAAGAAAATCGGCATGGTCTTTCAATCCTACGAGCTCTTCGGCCACATGAAGGTGCTGGATAATTTAACCCTGGGGCCGGTGAAGGCCAAGGGCGAAGACAAAGCCGAGGCCGAAAAAAGAGCCCTGGCCCTGTTGGATAGGGTGGGCTTAAAAGACAAGGCCGACAGCTATCCGAAAAATCTCTCCGGCGGCCAGCAACAGCGGGTGGCCATTCTGCGGGCCATGCTCATGGACCCGGAGCTCTTTCTCTTCGACGAGGTAACCGCCGCCCTGGATCCCGAAATGGTGCAGGAGGTGCTGGCCCTCGTCGGCGAGCTGGCCAAGGAAGGCAAGACCATGCTCATCGTCACTCACGAAATGGAATTTGCGAGAAAAGTCGCCAATCGCATTTTGTTTATAGAAGAGGGGCGCATCGTGGAAGATACCGACCCGGAAACTTTCTTCGAGCACCCGAAGACCGAACGAAGTCGTCAATTTTTAGAAGGACTGCACTACAATTAAGGAGGACAAAATGAAAAAACTACTCACCGCACTAATCGTCGCCGTCATGGCATTGGGCCTCGTCGCTTGCGGCGGCGTGGAAGAAGAGGGCGCCCCTGCCGCAGACAAGGCCGGCGTACGCACCGTGGAGGACATTAAAAAATCCGGCGAAATCACCATCGGCGTCTTCGGCGACAAAAAGCCCTTTGGCTACATGGACGAAAAAGGCGAGTTCCAAGGCTACGACATCGCCCTGGGCAATCGCATCGCGGAAGAACTGGGCGTGAAGGTCAAATACGTCCCCGTGGAAGCGGCGAGCCGTGTGGAATATTTAAACGCCAATAAAATCGACCTCCTCCTCGCCAACTTCACCGTCACCGACGAGCGCAAAGAGCAAGTGGACTTCGCCCTGCCCTATATGAAAGTGTCTTTGGGCGTCGTGTCCCCAAAGGGCGCGATCACCGACGTATCCCAACTGAAAGACAAGACCCTGATCATTTCCAAAGGCACCACGGCGGAAACCTACTTCACGGAAAAGCATCCGGAAATCAAGCTTCAAAAATACGACCAATACGCCGAAGCCTACAGCGCCCTCTTGGACGGCCGTGGCGATGCCATGAGCACGGACAACACGGAAGTATTGGCATGGGCTCTGGAAAACGACGGCTACGACGTGGGTATTAAGGCCCTGGGCGATGTGGATTACATCGCGCCGGCAGTGAAAAAAGGCAACAAAGAATTGCTGGACTGCGTCAACGGAATCATCGAAAAGCTTTACGGCGAAAAATTCTTCACCAAAGCATTTGAAGACACCTTGGCCCCCACCTATGGGGATGCCGCCAAGCCGGAAGACATGGTAGTGGAAGCCAAACCGGAAAATTATTAAAAGTAAATACCGCGTCTGCATTGATTTCAGAACGCCAAGAAACCCACGATGAACGTCGTGGGTTTTTATTTGCGCACAACTCACAAAGAGATCGAGAAAATCTTTCCAAGAAGTAAATGATATCCGTTGTCAAAATAATAAATGAGAGATATAATCATTTAGCAAAGTTGCCATACAATTTTTTATTACTTGGTAAGGAGGAAGCGATGAATAAAAAGAAAACGCCGGCCATTGTGACGGCACTGGCTTTATGTGTAGCCGCACAATCGACCGGTTTTGCGGCAAGTTTTCAGGATATGCCGAAAGAGAGTGAATGGTCTTATAAGGCACTGAATTATTGTCTGGAGAAAGATTATTTAAAAGGCGTTGACAGCTTACATATTGCTCCGCAGTCGCCCTTAACGAGGGCGCAAATGGCGGCGATTATGAATCGGGTGAAAGGAACGACGGAAGTAGCGGACATTTCGAGGTTCAGTGACGTGCAAGCCGACGAATGGTTCTATAACGACATCGCCAAGGCGGTAAAGGCGGGCTTTATATATGGGCGCAGCGAAATAGAAATGGCGCCTAACGCATCCATTACGAGGGAAGAGGCCTTTACGATTTTGGACCGCGTTCTCGGCGACAAAACGACAGCGGACCACTTGGCTGATTATAACGACGGAAAAGATGTATCGGCATGGGCAAAGAAGGCCGTGAATCGCTTAATTGAAGAAAAAATTGTGACAGGTGACGGCGTGAATCTGCGTCCTAAAGCGAATATTACGCGGGAAGAATTTGCCCAAATCATTTACATGGCCGTTGAAAAGCAAGAGCCACTTGAAAAAGAAGTGGTGAAAGAGAAAAAAGAAGACACGGAAAAATCGCCGGGGAGCATCGGAATGATTACGCCGTCCCAAGATTCAACGCCGGAACAAAAAGATACCGTCCTTTATGGCGACGCCAATGTGGACCAACAACAATACCCGCTGGTTGCACCTTTTGTCCATCCGCCCTTCTACAATGTGCGCGTAAAAGTCACCTTGGATAAAGACGGGAAGATTGCCTCGGTGGAAGACGATAACACAGCGACTAAAGGTTTGGCACCGGGTACAAACCAAGAATTTTTTAATAAAAAGAATAAAAAGTTCTTTGACTTACTGTCGGCAGATGTTTACAAAAAATTTGTGGGCAAAGACCGCGCCGGCGTCGAAGCCATGCAAATGAAAAGCGGCGAAGCTGACGCCGTCTCAGGTGCCACGGAATCGGGCAAGGCCCTAAAGCAAGCCGTGCTTAATGCCTTGGATAAAAAAGCGGGCAAAAAATTCTTAGAAAAAGACCAAGTGTTGGTTGCAGAGGCGCCGATCAAGACCAATGAAGGTTTGAAGATTCACTTTAAAAATCAATTGCCCAACGGCTTCAAGGTTCAACTTCTGAGCGTCAATCAAGGCATTTACAATGGCGAAAAGCTGCTGGATGCCGCGGCCTATAGTTGGAAGGCTGAAGGCGATGGCTTTGATCTTCTCTTGAAAGATGGTAATACCCCCGCAGGGAAATACTACGTGAACATTGTGGATGAAAATAACAACTACCGTTCACCGGATTTCGAATCGGGTCATGGTGCAACGCCGAAGTATCCCTACTTCGTTATTGAGAAAGGCGCAAACATCAGCTATGAGCATGACAAGCTGAACGTACCCGGTAATGAGTTTGCCAACTTCCAACAAAATATCGAAGAAATTGAAGTCATCGAATGGGATACGACGAAAGACAAGCCCGTGATGATCAAAGGACGGGACGGTCAAGAGGTACCTAAAGCGGTTGAAATCGAGCCGGTGGGGCATCACGGCACCAAGAGCAATTACGCCGAAAATCCCTTATTCAATAACGATGGAACCGTAAACAAATCCGTTACGGCGGGGCGACAACCGAAGCCGGTTTTCGAAGAAGGCAAGACCTACAAGATTGTGGTCAAGACCTACGGCTACGGAGATACGGGTTTTATGTATACGGCAAAGAAGGAAGAAGATCAGCCCGGAGCGGACGCGAAATTAAACGGAGTATTTACGGGCAAAGGAGCTGTCGCTTACAGGAGGTACGATTTTTTAGTAAAAGTAACGATGAAAGACGGAAGGATTGTTTCCGCCGAAGATAACGGAACAAAACCAAGAGTTGGTCAAGACCGTAGAAGACATCAGAGATTTATAAATAGGAATGGCTTATCTGTTTATGTAGGCAAGACGAAAGAGGAGGCGGCGGCGATAACGAGAGCCGATATGGTATCCGGCGCGACCTACACCTCCAAAGCGGCGAAAGCGGCCATTCAAGACGCATTAAAATAATCGGAAAAGGCCGATCTTAATTTCAATCACCAGTAAACGTTGCCTTCCGTTCGGGCATCGAAAGGTGATGGAGAACTAATGTGTAAGAAAATTGAAACCCAAAATAAATAAGGAGATGTATATGAAGAGAGTCTTAACACTCGTTCTGATGCTTTGCGTATTGTGCTTCTCGTCTAAAAACGTGTTTGCTCGTGAAGCCGTGACGATCAAAGATCCCTATTTGAAAAAGCAAATTATGGCATCACTAAAAAGCAAAAATGAGATGCATAGAAAGATGGGCAATATAAAACTAACCGATCCGGACTATGTCAAGGATCCTAGTGAAACGGTTATTTATAAGTCGGAGCTGGCGATGTTTACGCATTTTCGCAGCGATGAGGCAGTAGAAGATTTAAGCGGCATGGAGTATATGACGGAATTAAGAACCTTAAAAATCTTCAGGAAATCCGTCATTCACGATTTGACGCCATTAAAAGATTTGACTCATTTGGAGCATCTGTGGCTTGGCAATAATCGCATCGAGGATGTGCGCCCATTGAGCAATTTGACACGTCTGGAAGTGCTGCGATTGGAAAACAATCAGATCGAAGACATCGGCCCCATTGCCGATATGGCAAAGAAAAATGAAAAGCTGAAGAAGCTTTATCTGTACGGCAACCACATTAAAGACTTTTCCGGATTAAAGGACAAGACTTTTAAAGAAAAGGACGGATTTTTCGGGTACAATCAGACAATTACGCTTAAACCGAATACGGCGAACTTTCCCCTCAATTTATTAGATGAGAAGGGAAAATTGTACGATTTGAGTGATATGAATGTGTCTGGGACCGATAAACTGGTCAAGGAGTCGAATGGTAACTATCGTTTTAAGGACGCCCCGGAAAATACCCGTCTCCGTATTTTTTCAGATGGGTTTAAGACACAGCCCACTTGGGTGGTAGACATCGATGCGTCGGACATGGGCAATGATCCTTTGAAGACGAAAGTTCATTTTGCCAGCCCTGCTTTAGAGCGAGAGATTTTGACTATTTTAAAGGATCCATCGGTGCGAGATGCCAAGGAGGTCATTCTCAGCAATCCAAATTATGTGAAAAAGCCAAACGAGACCTTTATCTATGAAGACGAGATGGCCTTGTTTAAAAGCTTAACGATTGTGAACAATAATGAAATCGAAGATGTAACGGGACTTGAAACCGCCACGAATTTGGAAAGCCTTAAGCTATTTCAAAACAACCTAAAGGAAATTCGTCCTTTGGCGGCGTTAACAAAGCTTCGTTTATTAAATCTTGATTCGAACAAAAACATCCAAGATTTTTCCGCCATAGCCTCTCTTTCAGACTTGGAAGATTTATCTCTGGCGGAGTGTAATGTGGGTTACCTCAAACCATTTGAAAACCTTACGAAATTAAAGACTTTGGATCTGAGCCACAACAACATTGGGTCCATTGACGCGTTAAAGAAGCTAGATCAACTTCAAGTGCTGAGTTTGGACGATAACTTGATACAAAACCTCGCGCCTCTGCGAGGGAAAGGAAAATTGCATAGTCTGAGCTTAAAGGCGAATGAAATCACTTCCGTGGAAGATTTAAAAGACCTGCGAAATCTGTCCTACCTTGCCTTATCAAAAAATCGTATCACCGATTTTTCCCCTTTAAAGGATGTATTTCACGAAGTTTCAAAAGTATTTCCCCACGAGGATCAAGAGATTCATCTGTATCCCTCGGATGAGGTATTCGCCATTTTATTAAAAGACGAGAAAGGCAAGTCCTATGGACTGGTGTCGAAACGACTGATCGACCGCGGGAATGGAAAGTATTCTTACGCTAAGCAACCCGAAATGCTGGGCTTGGAAGTGGTGGATGACTTTTATGCCAATACGCCACAGAAGAATAAAATAGCATGGCATGTCTTCATTCATCCGGATACGCTATTGGATAAACAAAAAGAGCAGGAGAAAAGCGAACACCTCGCCTTAATAAAAGAGAATAAGCTGTTAAAAGAAAAACTAAAAGAAATGGAAAAGCTTATAGCCAAGGATAAGGCAAAAATGGAGGCCCTGAAAAAGGAATTGACGGCCCTAAAAAATCGCTCGGCAGAGAAAAAAGATTCAAATAAAAATTCCGCCGGCTACCGATACGTCCTGTCGTCTCCTGTGGTCGAATCGCCGGCAAAAAAACATGAGAGCGCAAAGAAGCAAAAGAAACTCTTTGAAAAGTACGTGTTCACTATCGGACAAAAGGAATTCAAAGTCTTCGAGGGGGCCGGGGAGCGTACGTTCAAAATGGACGTGGCGCCCTATATTAAAAACAATCGAACCATGCTTCCGCTGCGGTATGTGGGTGAAAGCCTCGGGATTCAGGTCGATTACAATGCAAGCAGCAGAATGGTCGTATTAAAAAAGGGCGATCGCACGGTTTTAATTGAACAAGGAAGCCAAGTGGCGATTGCATCCAATGGTGATAAAATTGCGCTGGACAGTCCCGCCGAGACGCTTCACGGAAGAGTCTTTATACCTCTGTCCAATGTAAACAAACTATTTGAGCATGGCCCGGAAATTACTTGGGATTCAACGAACCGTACAGTGACCATTGGCGGATAAAGAAAACAGTCTTCGTATCATGCATAGGATTCTTAAGGATGATATGAAGAGGTAAACATTAAAAGGGTGATCTTGGATAGGCATATTTCCTTTCATTAAGAATAAGAAAGACCCCTCCATTTTGGCTTTGAAGCCGATGGAGGGGTTTTAGTATGTTTTCAAAAAACCTTATTCTTCTGAAGATCATGGATGTAAATTGATGACCGGAGATGTTGCGGCATCTGTTTTTCTGTAGACGCCTCGGTCGATAAATTCAAGAAACCCTTTATCGCGAAGAAATTGCAACTGTTGACGTATTTTGGCTCGGACATGGCTATTCTGAGGATGCCTTTGTGATAGGACCTCATCAAAGGCATACACATCATGAAGGGTAAAGATCGACCCTTGAATTTGGTTGACGCAGTTTAACACATCAAAAAGCCAGGAACGTGTATTTAAATTACCGGCATTCAGGCGTGTCGATTGCTCCATTTGCATGACGACTGAATCTTTTTCAATGGGTGATCGATTTTTTATCATGCTGATTTGGCCCTGAAGAGGAATTTCGCCAAACAGAATGTTGCAGCCTGTCCAGCCGGCCCTTCTCGACGTGGAAGACAAGGGCTTTCGCTTCTCGACGATTGAAGGAACGAAGAAATGTTTCGGAACAACCCATAGATTTTCCACGCACATTGCATTTTCATTGTAGGTGAGAATAAAAAAATCGGGATTGTTTTGACTCGTGATCCTCTGAAGAAAGGTATCATATGCCCCGTCGGGGATTTTTTTACCAAAGGAGCCTTTTTTGCTTTTCAATTCATATTCGCTGTTGCATGAAGGGCAGTAGAAATCAGCCACGGCAGAATTGTTCGGGAAATGAAGAATTTTATCATGGCCACATCGGGGGCAATAGATATTATTTAATGCCCATGACTCGGTTAGTATGCGTGCAATCTGAGATTTGCTTCTATAATTGTCAGCCAATTTTTGGTCGAAGTAGATATTCATGAAAAGTTTCCTTTGCCTGTAGCGGCAGGTTTGCTTAGTTAAGGGTGTGCGGTTGAAGTGCCAATTCATCTATAAATCAAAGCTTTTTAAAACTCGTGGTACCGTCCCTTGACGCAGATGCCTTTAATCTTTCCCTTGAACTTTTCTCCCAGTAGGGGAGAGTTGTGGCTCTTGCCGCGGAAGAAGGCGTCGTCCACCTCGGTTTCGCCTTGGGGATCGAAGAGGACGAATTCTCCCCCCGCCACGCCTTGGTGAGGGAGCTTGTAGAAATCCGCCGGGATTTTCGTCATGGCACAGACGAGATCTTCCAGCCGGCATTTCTCCTTCAGCACCAGCTCTGTGTAGAGGAGGAGGAAGGCGGTCTCCATGCCCGTAATGCCCGAGGGGGCCTCTTTCAGGGGCCGGCTCTTTTCCTCCGGCGTGTGGGGTGCGTGATCCGTGGCGATGCAGAAGTTTTCGTGGCCGATGAATTCGGCGAGGCCCGCGGCGTCCTCGGCGGTGCGCAGGGGCGGATTCATTTTCGCCAAGCTGCCGTGGACCTTTACATCCTCGGCAGTCATGGTCAGGTGATGAGGCGTGATCTCACCCAGCACCTTCGCCCCCGATGCAGCAAAGGCCGCCACCAGTCGGGCGGTAAGGGCGCAGGAGATGTGCTGAATGTCCAGCTTCGCCCCCATGTAGTGGGCCAGGGACAGATCCCGGGCGGAGAGGCTGATCTCCGCCATGGCCTCGGCGCCCTTTAAGCCGAAGGCCGGGGCCACGCGGCTGTCCACGCCGGGGGTTTTTACATAGGCCGGGTCCTCCTCGTGAAGGCTGATGGGCAGATCCAGTGCCTTTGCCCGGGCGAGCCCTTCTTTCAGGAGGGCCACATTGTCCACGGGAAAGCCGTCGTCGGAAAAGCCCACGGCACCCAACCGCGCCGCCTCTTTCATGTCCACGAGCTCTTTGCCCTTGAGATCTTTTGTCAGGGCGCTCACGGTATAGGCGTGAAGGGGCAGCGCCTTTGCCCGTCGGTAAAAATCGGCGATGGCCTCTCCGCACATGACGGGCTTCGTATTGGCCATGGCGACGACGTGGCCGAAGCCGCCGTGAAGGGCCGCCGCCGCGCCGGTCTCCAGGGTTTCCTTTTCCGTAAAGCCCGGATCCCTTAAGTGAACGTGGACGTCGACGAAGGAGGGAAAGGCGTAGAGGCCTTCGCCGTCGATGGTGATATCATCGTCCTCCACGGAAAAGGTAATTGTGGCGGTTTCGTTTTTGTTTAAGACGGGATCCAATATGCGGACGTTTTTTATGGTAAGTGTAGCCATACTTCCTCCTAAGGCTGGGGACGAAATTATGATAAAATAGAATCGTCAATAGGTGAGCAACAAGAACGAACAGAGGTGGATCATGAAAAAATACAAGGCATTTGACGTGGTGGGTCCCATTATGGTGGGGCCCTCCAGCTCTCACACGGCCGGCGCGTGTAAAATCGGAAACGCCGCATTGGCCATTAGCGGAGACAGCCCCTTTCACAGGGTGCGCTTTAATCTCCACGGCTCCTTTGCATCGACCTATCGGGGTCACGGCACGGACATGGCATTGGTCGGCGGCGTCCTGGGCATTATGCCCGACGACGAGCGGCTGAGGGACAGCTTTAAAATCGCGGAAGAAAAGGGCCTTCAGTACGAATTCGTGGAAACGGATCTGGGGGACCGGCACCCGAACTCCGTAGAGATCATTTTCTTCTACGACAACGGCGGCCATTTGTCCGTCACCGGCTCTTCCATCGGCGGCGGCAATATTTTAATCGTCGCCATTAACGACATCGAAGTCTCTTTCAAGAATCAATACCCTACTCTTATTTTACAATATCAGGAACAAAAAGGGGTCATCGCTCTGGTTTCCAGTATTTTAACGAGCAACGACTACAATATCGAAACCATGGTGACGGACAAAATCGACGAAACGGTCACCCTGGTTACGGAGATCACCCACTCCGTGGACCCGGCGATTCTGGAACCGATCCTCGAGGATCCCCGCTTCGAATTTGCAAAATACGTGGACATTATCGAACCCATGAAAGGAAACGCTCATGATTAAAACGGCAAAGGCATTGATCGATTTATGCCGGGAAAAGAATTGGAAGATTTCGGACTACGTCCTGGAGGAAGAATCCAAGGGCGACGAAAAAAAGAAGGCGGCCATTTTAGACGAGCTGCATCACATGCTCAACATAATGAAGGAATCCACCACCCGCACCTTGGAATCGGGCACCGATTTAAAACACGATTTAATCAAGGACTTCGGCAAAAAGACCTGGGAATATTCCAAGAGCGGGAAGAGATTCGTCACCGACGAAAAGACCCTGCGCGCCATGGCCCGCGCCTTTTCCACCTTCGAATCCAATGCCAATATGGAAGTCATCGTGGCGGCGCCCACGGCGGGCAGCTGCGGCATCGTGCCGGCGGCCTTGGTGACGGCGGCGGAAGACTTAAACGCCACAGACGACGACTTGGTCCGCGGCCTCTTGACGGCCATCGGCATCGGCCAGTTTATCGCCGGCTACGGCACCTTCGCCGGCAGTGAAGGGGGCTGCCAGGCGGAATGCGGCGCGGCCTCTTCCATGGCGGCGGCGGCCCTCGCCGAGCTTTACGGCGGCGATGTGGAAACTTGCTTAAATGCCGCCTCCATCGCCATCGTTAACATTTTGGGCCTGGTCTGCGACCCCTTAGGCGGCTTGGTTCAATACCCCTGCACCTTCAGAAACGCATCGGGAGTTTCCAATGCCCGGGTCAGCGCCGACATGGCCCTGGCCGGCACCTTCAGCATCATTCCTTTCGACGAAGTCTGCAAGGCCATGAAAGAAGTGGGCGACGCCCTGCCCGCCTCCCTGCGCGAAACCGGCATCGGCGGTCTGGCCGGCACGGACACGGCGAAGACCCTTTGCGGAAAAATTTTCGGTTAATAAATCTAACCTTTGGTAAAGAAAGGTAAAACAAAGACGCAGAGTCCTTTTTTCCCCTGTCCTTTCGGGTACAATGAAGACAAGAAGACAACACCGATATCAAGGAGGCAATAATTTATGATTACCATGGAAAAAATCGACTACGTGATCTCTGTCACCGGGGCAAGCTACGGCGACGTGCGTGAGGCACTCTTGACTGCCGACGGCGACGTAGACAAGGCCATTCGCCTGTTAATGGGCGAGGAAAAAACCGAAGACGAAAAAGCAGAGGGCTTCGATTTTAAAGACGCAAGGACCAAAGCGGAAGACATTTCCGACACCATTTCCAATTTCGGCGAAGAAGTCATCGACGCCGTGAAGGACTTCTGGGAAAAAGGCAATGCCACCAAGCTCGTCATCATGGACGAAAAAGACGAAGTGATCTTAAACGTGTCCATGAACCTGGGCGCCATTTGGACGGTCATCGCACCGGTGGCGGCCCTTATGGGCGTGGGCATCGGCATCATCAGCCGCTGGGAATTTTACATCTATCTCGACGACGGCAAGGTCATCAATGTAAAGGACTATATTACCAACAAACACCGCATGCGCTAAAAATGAAACGAGGCAGGATAAATTCCCGCCTCGTTTTTTTATGCGAAAAATTCGTTTTGTTTGCGTATAGTCCGTAGCGGTTGGGGTATGAAATAAAAAAGAATGTAATATTGTATATTTAAGGAGGGAGTCAATGAGCATGGACCCGAGAGATAAAAACGGATTAGGCGAGCATTTAAGCAGCAGAAACGACACGGCCATAGACGAGCCTATGCGTCGGGCCGGCGGGCAGGTAGTGGATAACAACGAAGACATACTGACCGCAGGCAAGCGCGGCCATTTGTCCATTCAGGATTTGTGGCTTTTTGAAAAACACGCCCACTTTAACCGGGAAGTGATTCCCGAGCGGCGCATGCACGCCAAGGGCTGGGGCGCCTGGGGCGAATTTACCGTCACTCACGATATTACGAAATACACCAAGGCAAAAATCTTTTCCGAAGTGGGCAAGAAGACCAAGGTCTTTTCCAGAATGTCCACCGTCGCCGGCGAACGTGGCGCCGCCGATGCGGAAAGAGACATTCGCGGCTTCGCGGTGCGCTTTTACACGGAAGACGGCAACTGGGACATCGTCGGCAACAACACCCCGGTCTTTTTCTTCCGCGATCCCATGAAATTTATCGATTTAAACCACGCGGTGAAGCGGGACCCGAGAACGCATTTGCGCAGTCCCAACACCAACTGGGACTTCTGGACCTCCCTGCCCGAGTCGCTGCTTCAAACCACGATCATCAACAGCGACCGGGGCATTCCTTCCTCTTTCCGCTTTATGCACGGCTTCGGCTCTCATACCTACTCCATGATCAATGCCGACGGCGAGCGGGTGTGGGTGAAATACCACTTCCGTTCCCAACAGGGCATTCAAAACTACACGGATCAGGAAGCCGAAACGGTTAACGGTATGGACCGGGAAAGCTCCGGGCGGGACTTGTACGAAGCCATCGAAAAAGGCGAATACCCGAAGTGGAAGATGTACATTCAAGTCATGACCGAAGAGCAGGCGAAAAACCATCCGCAGGATCCCTTCGACCTGACGAAAATGTGGCTGAAGGAAGACTATCCTTTGATTCCCGTGGGCGAATATGTCCTCAATAAAAACGCGGACAACTACTTCCAAGATGTGGAACAGGTGGCCTTCTCCCCGGCAAACATCGTGCCCGGTGTGGCCCTATCGCCCGACCGCATGCTTCAAGCCCGCACCTTCTTCTATTCCGACGCACAGCGCTACCGCCTGGGCGTCAACCATAATCAAATCCCCGTGAACTCACCGTTGGGCGTAGAACATCCCCACGACTTCCACCGCGACGGTCAAATGCGCGTAGACGGCAACAAGGGCTCGGAGCTGCACTACGGCCCCAACTCCTACGGCGCGTGGAAAGACGATCCTTCCCTTGAAATTCCCCACGACGAAGGCGGCGAAACCGCCCGCTACGATTACCGGGAAGATGACCACGACTACTACACCCAACCGGGCATGCTCTTTAACCGCATGACGCCGGAGCAACAACTGGTGCTCTTTGAAAACACGGCGCGGAACATGGGCGATTCCACCATGCAAATCAAGCATCGCAACATTCGCAACTGCTACGCCGCCGATCCCGCATACGGCGAAGGCGTGGCCGAGGCCATGGGCATCGACATCAAGGATGTGGATCTTGCGCCCAACGAATCCAAGTCCCGGGAAGAATGGGAAAAGGATCGGGCCAAGGATAAAGATTTGGACGTCCCCACGAAACCGGCGGAACCGGAATCGGCAAAGGATCTGCCGCCGGAAGGCCGCGACACCAACGTAGCTGATCCGAAAACTCTTTCCGATCCGGAAGACGACCCCTATTTACTTTAATGAAATACCTCGCTCGTATGAGGGCAAAAAAGCCCTCGCCGCTATAACAGCCGCGAGGGTTTTTCTCAGCAGAAATTTTCTGCGATCATACAGCGGGCGCTGCCGCCGCCTAATTGAGAGATCACGGGAAGGGGCACGTGGACGATCTTATCGTGCTTTTCGATCCGCGCGATTTTTTCCGGTGCCAAATGCTCGTAGGCCTCCTCGCTCATGACGAGAATCGGCTCACGGCCAATCAGCTCCAAGCAATTGCCGCAGAAGTGATCCACCTCGTCGGCGCTCAGGGGAATGATCTCCTTCCCCGTGGCCTTCAGGCGGGCGAGGACATCGTCCTTTCCTTCCACGATGAGCTCCTCGGCGATGAGGGCGAAGCGCTCCGCCACAGTCATGATCACATTGGTGTGATAGACCGCCGCCTCGTGGTGACGGGCGCGGAAGGGAACGGGCGCAAGGCCGTAGGCGTCGCAAAAGCGCATGAGCAGCTCTTCGTCGCAGCGGGCGGAGAGGGCGGCGTAGCAAATATCGTGGAAGCGGTCCAAGACCATGGCGCCGGTGCCCTCCAAGGCGGCGGGCTCATGGGAAAAGTCCAGGACCTCGAGCCGCGACAGATCAAGGAGCGCGTCGTATTGGGGCCGCAGCTTGGGAAATTCCTTTTTTCGATTGGCGCTGTACATGGGACAGATAAAAAGCTTTCCGGGAAAGGTGACGAAGGTATTGTTGGGGAAAATCGAATCCGGCGTGTCGTCTCCTTTATCCTGCAAAACCTCCACCACGACGCCGGCTTCTCTCAAGGCATTTACCAGGCCGGAAAATTCCTCCGCTGCCCGGGCCTGCACCTCGTCGAGGGAGAGACTGCGGTCGTTCACTTGATAGGCATTGTCCGCCGCGGTCTCCGCATTAAAGCGAAAGGCCGAGGGACGCACCATAATAATTTTTTCGGCGATCATATTGACTCCTTTAAGGTAATTTATTTCTTCACGCCTATTTTACAACAGGGGAAGGAAAATGCACAGCCTTGCAAAGCGGGAAAACGACGTAGCCCGGGAGGATGCGTGGCGCGCGGCGGGCTTCGACTTGCGCTTTTTGCTCCGCGGCAAAAAATCCGCGGCAAGAACGGTTAAAAAACGAGGAAGAAACGATTTATATTGTCTACGACGCTCTAAAGCCGTTGAAATTACAGGAGTTGAGGCAGAAGACGGAAATAAATTTTTAAAATCCACGTGGAAATTTCAATGCCTATGTGGTATGATGAATGCGTTGGAGCTGAGGCGTTAACACGCGGCGCAAGACGCGGCGTTTTTTATTTCCCGAAGGGGAAAGCCTTTGCTCTTTTAGTGAGGCTTTTAGCCAACTCATGTTCTTTAAGGAGGAATATTGTATGAGCTATCTTGAAAGTGTAATCGAAAGCGTAAAAGAAAGACACGCCAGCGAACCGGAATTTTGCCAAACCGTTGAAGAAGTCTTAAGTTCTTTAAAACCGGTTATCGACCAACATCCGGAATATGAACACGTCGACCTGTTGGGCCGCATGGTTGAACCGGAACGTTTATTCAGCTTCCGCGTCGTATGGCAAGATGACGAAGGTCAATTCCACACCAACATTGGTTACCGTGTACAATTTAACGGAGCCCTCGGGCCGTACAAGGGCGGCATTCGCTTCCACCCCACCGTAAACCAATCCGTTATTAAATTCCTCGGTTTCGAACAATGCTTCAAGAACTCCATGACCGGCCTCCCCATCGGCGGCGGCAAGGGCGGCAGTGACTTCGACCCCCGCGGAAAGAGCGACGACGAAATCATGCGTTTCTGCCAATCCTTTATCAGCACCCTTTACCACTACATCGGGCCCGACACCGACGTTCCCGCAGGTGACATGGGCGTAGGCGCAAGAGAAGTCGGCTTTATGTATGGTCAATATCGCCACTTAAAAGCTAAATTCGAAAACGGCACCTTCACCGGCAAGGGCTTCAGCTTCGGCGGATCCCGCGTACGTCCCGAAGCTACCGGCTACGGCGCAGTTTACTACCTCTTAAACGTATTGGAACACTTCGGCGAAGACATCAAAGACAAGAAGATCGCCGTTTCCGGTTTCGGTAACGTTGCTTGGGGTATCTGCAAGAAGGTTCAACAACTCGGCGGTAAAGTTGTTACCATCGCCGGTCCCGACGGATACATCTACGACAAAGACGGTATCAACACCGAAGAAAAGGTTGAATACATGCTCGAAATGCGTGCTTCCGGCCGCGACAAGGTTCAAGACTACGCAGACAAATTCGGCGTAGACTTCTTCCCCGGTGAAAAACCCTGGATCAACGCAGACTACGACATCGCTATGCCGGCTGCTTACCAAAACGAAATCACCATCGAAGAAGCAAAAGCCATGGTTGAAAAGGGCGTAGAATACTACATCGAAGTAGCTAACATGCCTACCACCAACGAAGCTTTGAACTACCTCATCGAAAACGTCAAGGTCGTTGCTCCCTCCAAGGCAGTTAACGCCGGCGGCGTTGCAGGCTCCGCTCTCGAAATGAGCCAAAACAGCGCTCGCTTGAGCTGGCCCGCAGAAGAAGTTGACAAACAACTTCACATGATCATGGACAACATCTACAAGATGTCCGTCGAAGCAGCTGAAAAATACGGCTTAGGCTACAACCTGGTAGCAGGCGCCAACATTGCCGGCTTCGTTCGCTTGGCAGATGCCATGATGGCACAAGGTGTATTCTAGAAATAAAGAGAAGCTCTCTTTTCGAAAAGAATAAAATGACTTTAAAAGACCGCATACGCTTGTATGTGGTCTTTTTTATTTGCAAAACCCTCCCGTGGGTATAATAAGGAAAAAGGAGGAAGAGTATGAACACGATAAATGAAAAAGACGCATTGGATTTACTGTTGAAATACAATTCCGACCGCTTTCACCTGCGCCACGCCATGACGGTGAAACACGTTATGGCGCACTTCGCCCGGGATCTCGGCTTTGAAGACGAGGCGGACTTTTGGGGATTAGTCGGGCTCCTGCACGACGTGGACTGGGAAAAGTATCCGGACGAGCACTGCCTGAAGGCGCCGGAGCTTTTGGCGGAAATCGACGCCCCCGACGAGCTCACACACGCCGTCGCAAGCCACGGCTGGGAGATCTGTTGCGACGTGGAGCCGGAGCACATGATGGAGAAGGTGCTTTACGCCACCGACGAGCTTACCGGCCTCATCTACGCCTACTCTCTCATGCGGCCCTCGGGTTCGGTACAGGACATGAAGCTCAAAAGCCTGAAGAAAAAATACAAGGACAAGAAATTTGCCGCCGGCGTCAACCGCGACATCGTCGAGCGAGGCGCCGCCATGCTCGACTGGGATATGGACACCCTCCTTACCCGCACCATGGAAGCCATGGCGGAAACGGAAGATGCCGTGGAAGAAGAACTGGCAGCTCTGGCGTAAAAAAAGAAGGCCCTTCGTATGCACTGACCCCCAAAAGTTGGACCAAGAAATCCAACCTTTGGGGGTTTTTTAATGGCAAAATACAGTTATGAATTGAAGAGGGAAATTATTGAGGAATATTTGAATGGACACGCAGGTCATAAAATCCTGGCTAAGAAATACCAAATAGGCGTCTCACAAATTGAACGCTGGGTCAACAATTACAAACATTTTGGCGATGAAGGCTTAATGCGCTCTAGAAATAAACGTGAGTACAGTGTAGAGTTTAAGTTAGAAGCCATTACACGCTACGAAACGAGCGAATGCAGCTACCAACAACTGGCCCTTGAACTCGGTTTGACGAATCCGTCCATCATCGCCAAATGGCGCAGTCAGTATCGAGAGGATGGTATTGAGGGGCTGCAATCACATAAGCGAGGGAGACCTGTGACGAAGAAAGACGCCTGCAATCAACCACCGAAGTCTGCAACTAAGAAGGAGCCCCTTGATGTATCTACACGGGAGGCATTGGAAAATCGCATCAAAGAATTAGAAGCGGAGAATGAAATACTCACCATTCAAAAGCTATACCTGGAGGAGCTAAGGAGTTTGGCGAGGGAAGAAGCAATGAACAAAAGGCGAGGATCGTCGCCAAACTCCGAGAACAATTCCAACTAAAAAAGATTCTTGCCGCCATCAACTTCCCAAAATCCACCTTCATGTATTGGCAAAAAAAATGGAGCGAAGAAGACAAGGACCAAGCGTTAAAAGATGAAATCTTGGCCATCCGGCGCGAACACAAAGACTATGGCTACCGAAGGATCCATCTGGAGCTGAAGAATCGGGAGTGGGTGGTGAACAAAAAGAAAGTTCAGCGACTGATTCAAGACATGGGCCTTCAAGTCCGCGCCTATGGCAGAAAGTACAAGAAGTACAACTCGTACAAAGGCGTCGTCGGGAAAATCAAGAAAAATCGAATCAACCGCCGATTCAACACCTGTATCCCCTACCAAAAAATTACTACCGACACCACGGAATTCAAATACTACATCGAAGATCAAACTGGGAAACTTCAAACAAAGAAACTCTACCTCGATCCGTACATGGACATGTACAATCTGGAAATCATCAGCTACGTCCTCTCCGACCAACCCAACGGCGTCACCATGCTACGAGGCTTAGAAGAAGCCATCGAGCGAACCAACGGCTGTCCCTACCGGCGCACCTTCCACTCCGATCGCGGTTGGGGATACCAAATGACCGCCTATCAAGCCATGCTGAAAAAACATCACATCTTCCAAAGCATGTCCAGAAAAGGCAACTGCTACGACAACGCACCCATGGAAAACTTCTTCAGTGTGCTGAAAAGAGAAATCTACGACGGCTACGTCTACCGAAGCCGGCAAGAACTTGTGCGGGCCATCGAACACTTTATACGCTACTACAACAACGATCGAATCAAAGAAAAGTTAGGAGGCATGAGTCCGAAGCAATACCGTGAACGAATGAACGCAGCATAGAAGGAATGCTATGTAAAACAAAATCGAGCAAGCGAAATGCTTACTCGATTAAGTCCAACTTTATGGGGTCACTCTAGTAGGAGGGGCCTTTTTGTGTGCAATTTTTACAGCAGTCCCGTGGCTTTCATCCAGCCTATGCCCACGGGGTAGGTGAGGATGGCGAGAAGGAAGCTCGCCGTAATGATCTTCGATGCCAGGCGGTAGTCCGAGCCCATTTCCCGCGTAAAGATAAAGCAGTTCACTGCACAGGGCGTGGCCCAAAAGACGTAGGCGATGCCCAGCTCCACCTTGCCCATGCCCATGGCCATGCCGAGAGGGATGAGGAGAAGGGGCACGACGATGTTTTTAATGCAGGCGGCGGAAAGGATCAGGGGCAGGTCGTCCTTCAGTGACGAAAAGTCCAGGCTGGCGCCGATGAGGATAAGGGACAGGGGCGTGGAGAGGCGGGCGAGGAGCTCCATACCGTCGGTGATGCCGCCATAGACGGGGACGCATAGGAAATGAAAGGCGAGGCCCGCCAGGATGCCGACGATCATGGGATTTTTCAGCACCTTAATGGCGATGGCCACAGGATCGATGCGGGTGCTGTTATCTTCGCCGTAGTATGTAAGGATGAAGATGGCCAAAATATTGTAGAGGGTGAGGCCGAAGGCGGTGACGATCATCACGTGCTCCGCCGACGGGGTACCGAAGAGGGCATCCAGAATGGGAAAGCCCACGTAGACGAAATTGGAGCGGTAGGCGCAGTGGACGAAGGCGGAAAGCTTTTTGCGGTCTTTAATAAAGAAGCGGGCGAAAAACCAGGTGCCGAAAAAGATGATGCAGATCCCCGAGAGGATGTAGATCACATAGGGCAGGTGCAGGGTGTGGATGTCCGCCGTGCGCATGTCGTTAAAGAGTTTGAAGGGCAGGGCGATGTAGAAGACGAGCCAGGTGGCCTTTTTCACGAAGGCGTCGTCTAAAAAGCCCTTTTCTTTGGCCGCGTAGCCTGCGAAAAGGACGAAGAATATGGGAAAGATAATGTTGATGCCGAGTAGTAAATGTGTCATAAGAACCCCCTTTCGATTATAGGAGAATCCCGGGGAAATGTAAAATCCCGGGGCACACCCTTGTTCCTCCCGGGGCCTTGTTCTATGATAGATGAAAGATCAGAGAAGGAAGGGTTTATTTTGAAAAAAAGTCGCAGGCTTTCGCCGGCCATGGTGTTCATTTTGATGTTCGGCATGGTCAGTTTGTTTTCGGACATGACACACGAGGGCGCCGCCAGTATGCGGGGGGCCTATCTCTCGTTTCTCGGGGCGTCGGCGGCCACCATCGGCTTCGTGTCGGGCCTGGGCGAGCTGGTGGGCTATGCCATGCGCTACGTCTTCGGCGCCCTTACGGACAGGACGGGGAAGTATTGGCCCATGGTGATGATCGGCTATGTGCTGGACATTCTCGCGGTGCCCGCCCTGGCCCTCGTCGGCGAGCACGGCTGGGTGGCGGCATCGGCGCTACTCATCGTGCAGCGCATGGGCAAGGCCATTAAAAAGCCGGCGAAGGATACGATCATGTCTTTTGCCGCGAGTCGTGAAGGGGCGGGGAAGAGCTTCGCCATTCAGGAGGCGCTGGATCAAATCGGGGCCTTCCTGGGGCCGGTGCTGCTCTTTGCCGTCATGAGCGCGAGGTCGGACATGCCCCGGGCCCGGCTTTATTCCGCGGCCTTCGCCGTTTTGGCCGTGCCCGGCGCCGTGACCTTGATTTTGCTTTTTGCCACGAAGCGCAAATTCCCCAATCCGGAAGAATTCGAAGGGGGCAAGACGGTTTACGAGCCCATAAAGATGAAGCGCTCCTTTAAAATTTACATGGCGGGGATCAGCCTTTTCGCTTTCGGCTTTATGGACTACGCTTTGATTCTGATGCACGTGACGAAGCACATGGGCCTTTACGGCGGCGCCATGACCACGGGCACCCTGCCCCTCATTTACGCCGGAGCCATGCTGGTGGATGCCGTATCGGCCCTCGTCTTCGGGAGTCTCTTCGACAAGAGGGGCGTGGGGGCCTTGGTGGTCGCCACGGTGGCGGCGTCGCCCTTCGCCGTCCTCGTCTTCTACGCGAACAGCCTGCCCGTGCTTTTAATCGGCGTCGCCCTTTGGGGCGTGGGCATGGGGGCCCAAGAATCGGTGCTGAAGGCCGCCGTGGCCACCATGGTGGACAAGTCCGCCCGGGCCACGGGCTACGGCCTCTTTGAATGTTCCTTTGGGATCTTTTGGTTTATGGGCAGCTGGCTCTTAGGCAGCCTCTACGACGTGAACCTGGAGCTGATGATCGCCGTTTCCGTGGCGGCTCAGCTGGCCGCCGCGCCCCTCTTTTATTTGGCCGGAAAAGCGATGGAACCTTCGGCGAAGGGGTAAAAAACAATAGATAAGGCAAAAAATTGCGAAGTGAAGGAGCGTAAATATGAATAAATTGGCCATTCAGGATACTTACGGCGAGCGGTTTCAACACTGCTGGGGTTGCGGCCCGAAAAACGACGCAGGTCTGCACTTGAAATCTTATCCCGCGGGGGAGGAGTGCATCTGCACCTTGACGCCGGATAAGGCATACACCGGCGGCGTGCCCCAAAATCTTTTCGGCGGCATGATCGCCATGCTCTTCGACTGCCACGGCACGGCATCGGCGGCGTACTTTAAGCATCGTGACAAGGGGCTGGAGCTCACGAAAGACACGGTCATCGGCCGCTTCATTACGGCGCATTTGGAGATCGACTTTAAAAAGCCCGTGCCTATGGAAAGCCCCGTCACCATTCGCGCCACGGCGGAGGAAATCGGCGAGCGGAAGGTGGTCGTGGCCATGGAAATGGAAGCGGCGGGAGAAGTCCGTGCCAAGGCGAAAATGGTGGCCGTGGCCGTGAAGGACAATATGTAAAGGGGACGAAGCATGAAAACATTGATTATCGTAGACGCACAGGTGGATTTTATTTCGGGCTCTCTGGCCTGCAAGGGGAGCGACGAGGCCCTCGCGCATTTAGTGGAGCTGGTGGAATCCGATCCTGAGATGAAGGTGGTTTACACGGCGGACTGGCACGGCCCCGCCAACGGAAGCTTTGAAAAAAACGGCGGCATCTGGCCCGTGCACTGCGTGGAAAATACGGAGGGCGCCAGTCTTTACGAGGGCTTCTATAAGCTTTCCCGAGAAGACGCCCGCCCGAACGGCACCAATGTCTTTAAAAAGGGCAAGCGGGACGATGTGGAAGAATACTCCGGTTGCAAGGGCACCAACGATGCCGGCGACGTGCTGGAAGATGCCGTGGACGGGGAGCTTTACGTGGCGGGCTTCGCCAGCGAATACTGCGTTCGGGAAACCTTGCTGGGCCTTCTGGAAAAGGGACACAAGGCCGCCCTCTACCTGCCCGGCGTCGCCTATGTGGACGAAAAAGACCACGAGAAAAACATCGCGGATTTAAGAGATAAGGGAATTGAAATCGCGGAAGGACGCGCCCTGTGATCATCGCCGTCAGCGCCTGTTTGCTGGGCGAAAATTGCAAGTACAATGGCGGAAACAATTATTCCGAAGCATTGCATGAATTTTTAAAGGGCCACACCGTGGTGCCCGTTTGCCCGGAAGTCATGGGCGGCCTACCCACGCCGCGGGATCCCGCCGAAATCGTAGACGGCGCGGTGCGGCAGAAAAGCGGCCGCTCCGTGGACGAGGCATTCAGAAAAGGCGCCCGGGCGGCCCTGAAAAAAGTGAAGGATGCCGGCGCGGAGCTCGTGATCCTTCAGTCCCGCAGCCCCTCTTGCGGCGTCAATGAAATCTACGACGGCACCTTCACGGGCAGGCGAGTGAAGGGAAAAGGCGTCTTCGCCCGGATGCTGGAAGAAGAAGGCATCAGGGCCGTGGATGTGGAAGATATATAATTTTGCGAATAAGACCTCCCGAGGCGGGACAAAAATTCCGTCTGCGGGAGGTTTATGTATATTGACGACAACTTACACTAGTGGTATTCTTATTTAAAGAGATAAAGTGTAGATGCATTGTTTTCACACCGAATCCTTTGAATCTAATAGAAAAGGAGAACGTCTTATGTTTAGCAGTTATTTTGAATCGACTCTGGGCAGAGCGAGCCTGATATCTCCCGAAGATGCCTGGTCTTTGCTATTTGTTCTGCTCGTGTCCGTCAGCGCGGCAATCTTTCTGGAACAAAAATACCACTGGGCTTCTAAAATTTCGGGAGCGATCATCGCCCTGATCATCGCCCTGGTTCTTTCCAATCTTGCCATTCTCCCTACGAATAGCGTCCTCTACGATGATATTATTTGGGGCTATGCGGTTCCCCTCGGGATCCCCCTCCTGCTCCTGCAATGTAATATGACCAAGATTTGGCGCGAAACGGGCCGCATGTTAGTGGTCTTTTTAATCGGCGCCGTGGGAACGGTAGTCGGGGCTCTCTTGGCCTTCACCTTATTGAAAGATGTGGTACCCGATGCCGCCGGCGTGGCGGCCATGATGACCGGTTCTTATATCGGCGGGGGCGTCAACTTTGCCGCCTTGGCAGGTCAATTCGACGTGCCTTCCCAAACCATCGGCGCCACCACCGTGGCCGACAACCTTTTGATGGCCATCTACTTCTTCGTCTTAATCAGCATTGCGGGCCTCGCCGTATTCCGCAGAAATTTTCCCCACCCCTATATTGAAAAGGTGGAATCCCAAGGTTTAGGCGATGCGCAAACACAGGCCTCGGCCTACTGGTCTCGCAAGGACATTTCCCTGAAAGACATTGCCATGAACCTGGCCTACTCCGTATCCGTGGTCTTTTTCTCCAAGCTCATCGGCGCGGGTCTGGGACACATTATTCCCACGGGCTCCTCGGCTCTCGGCATGCTTAACACCTTCCTTTCCTCGGAATATGTTTGGATTACGACCATCTCCATGTTGGTGGCCACCTATGCGGAAGACAAGGTACAAAAATTAAACGGCGCCCAAGAAATCGGCACCTACTTTATCTATCTCTTCCTCTTCGTCATCGGGGTACCCGCTTCCGTCATGCAAATCATCACCGAAGCGCCCGCCCTGTTCCTCTTTACCGCCCTTATGGTACTGGTCAATATGATCTTCTGCTTCCTCGGCGGCAAACTGTTGAAATTTGACTTGGAAGACTGCATCCTGGCATCCAACGCCAATATCGGCGGGCCGACCACGGCAGCCGGCATGGCCATCTCCCAAGGCTGGGCGGACCTCGTCGGCCCCACCATGCTCGTGGGCTCCTTGGGCTATGTGATCGGAACCTATGCCGGTGTTATTATCGGAAGTATCCTGGGCGCTTAGGAAAGAGGTAAAAAATGGAAAAATGGATCAATAAAAAAATCCCCGTCATCGACGATCCGCCGGTTTACGAGGAAAGAGACTTTATCGATTCCCCCCTGGTGGAAGTAAAAGCGGGAGAAAAGATCAAAATCGCCATGCAATATCCGGAGCTGGGCTTTAAAAACGGCGAAGCCCGCTGCTACTTGCGCAAAGAAGCGGCACAAAAGCTGCAAGAAGCGGCGGCCCTTTTGCCCGATGGCTACGCCTTTTGCGTGTGGGACGCCTGGCGCCCCTTCGCCCTTCAGGAAGAACTCTACTATGCCTATAGAGAACAAATCATCGAAGAATTTAATCTGAAGGATCTGCCTGAAGCGGAAAGAGAAGCGGCCATCGGCGCCTATGTGGCCAATCCCATCCCCAATCGTGACGTGCCCCCCTATCACACCACGGGTGGCGCCATCGACCTAACCGTCATCGATCCCAAAGGAGAGCTCTTGGAAATGGGTACGGGCTTCGACGATTTTACCGACAAGACCCGCACCACCTACTTCGAAGACGAAGAAGGCGATGAGGAAGAAACCATCCGCAACAATCGCCGCCTGCTCTACCACATCATGACCTCCGTGGGCTTCTGTAACCTTCCTTCGGAATGGTGGCACTACTCCTACGGCGATCGCTCCTGGGGCTACCAAAACAAGGTGCCGGCACAGTACAGAGGCATCTTCTCCCTGGACGAACAATAAAAAGAATAAAGCCTAAAAGGCGCGAAAGGACCCTGAATTTTCGGGGTTCTTTTTTTGAAAAAAATAAAACGAATGTATGTTTGGAAATAGGAATTGGGTGTATATATTGAATGCAGGAAAAATTCCGAGGAGGTCTTATGTTTAAGGATCTATATGCCCACATCGACCAAAAGGATCGGTCGAGAAAACAGACCCTTCACGATCATTTGTACCACACGTCAGTCCAGTGCAGCTCCATGGGCAAGGACGTGGCACTGGAAAAAATGCTTTTTTACGTGGGGCTGCTACACGATTGCGGAAAAATAAAGAGCTCTTTTCAGCAGAAAATTTTGACCGATTCCAATGAGCGCGTGGATCATTCCACTTACGGCGGGCTGCTGACTTTGTGCTTTTTAGACGAAGTGTATGATGGTCTCGATGGCGATGGAGACGAGGCATTTTCACCTATTTTGGAGAAGATTAACGAGGATGCCAATGTCCTTATCTACCTCAACGACTACGTTCATCTTCTGGTCTACGCCATTATGTCCCATCACGGCCCTTACGACATGGTGCGGCAAAACGAGGACAATCGCTACGTCTACACGTCCTTTGAACGGGCGGAAAGAGAAAAAGCCGGGGCTGAATTTAAAGACGATTTCGAGATCTTTTTAGCCCACTGGCAAAGCAGGGGCGTCGATTTAAAGCGGCTGTTTGTCGAAGGCTTTGATGAATACATAAAAGTCGCGGAAAAACTGGAAGTCCTCGCCCGGCGTACCAGTGACGACCGGAACGAAGCCATGTGCTTCTATCAAGGCATGCTCATGCGCTTGGTGGTGAGTATTTTAAAATCCGCCGACATTAAAGATACGATCAATTCCTATGAAACCGTCATCGAAGAGGAAGACGAGGCGACTCTGCGCGCTCTCGTCGACGATTTTGAAAAGCGGGTGCTCGCCACCTACGCAGGCTACGGCCCGCCGAAGGACGCCCTCGGCCGGGGGCGGGCTGCCATTGCCGATGCTATTTTGGTGCGGTCGAAAACCGACGACGGCGGGATCTATACTTTGGATTTGCCTACCGGCGCCGGCAAAACCCTGCTTTCTCTGCGCTACGGCGTGAACCAAATGAAATATAAAAAGAAGCGCCGCTTTTTCTACATCACCTCCTATCTTTCCATCTTGGAACAAAATGCGGCGACGATGAAAGGCATTCTTGGTCATGAGGATCAGGTGCTGGAGCACCATTCCAATGTGGTGGAGGATGAAGGAGGGGAGTCCTCCCGAGGTGGGACCGACGAAAAGCAGGACTCGATGGCTGCGGTGCAGCGCCAATTTTTACTGGGCGATTGGACCTCGCCGGTGGTACTTACCACCATGGTGCAATTTTTCAACACGCTGTTTAAGGGAAAATCCGCCAATATCACCCGCTTTAAATCCTTCGTAGACGCCGTCATCGTACTGGACGAATTGCAGTCCTTGCCGACGGATGTGCTCTACATGATGAATCTTGCATTGAATTTCATGAAGACGGTCATGAACACCACCGTGGTTTTGTCTACGGCGACTCAGCCCACCTACGGTTCCGCGAGCTTGAAACATCGACTGGATTACGGCGACGGAGATCAAAAAAATACCGCCATGGTGACGGTGACGGAGGAAGATAAGAAAAGTTTTGAGCGGGCGAAAGTGGCTCTCTTAGGAAAAATCGACGAGGAGCAGTCCCTCGACGACTTGGCGGCTTTCGTTCTTTCGAAAGAGGAGCAGTCTCGGCTGGTGATTTTAAATACCAAGGCGGCGGTGCGGGGGCTATACGATCGCCTCGCCGATTTCGTTCCGGAGAAGGATCTCTACTATCTTACGACGAACTTAACGGCGGCGGATCGCCTGGCGCGAATCGCCGAGATAAAGCATCGCCTTGAGACGGACGATCCCATTTGCGTCGTGAGCACCCAGCTCATCGAAGCGGGGGTGGACGCCGACTTTGCTCTGGTGGTTCGTTCCCTTACGGGCATCGACTCCATCGTGCAGGCCAGGGGCCGCTGCAATCGGGAGGGCAAGCGCAAAGATGCCTATACCTATGTGGTGAATATGGATCGCCGGGAAGAAAATATCGCGCCACTGAAAGGCATGGGTGAAAGAAAGCTGGCGAGCCGCTTGATATTAAGAAATGAAGAAGGAGAAATCGCCATTGAAGACTTTATTTCTCCCTACTTCGAAAAGCTCTATGCCAATTTAAAAGAGGACGGTCTGTCTCCCGTCTTCGATCTGCTTTCGAAGAATCCGTCGAAGAAAGATATATTGTTGAAATCCACGGGCGCGAGGCCGTTAAATGGCGGTATGCTACTGGAAGACGGCCGGGTCTTAAATTCCTTCCAATCCTTTAAAGAAGCTTACGAAGAATTTCAGCTCATCGACGACCGACAGGAAGTGGCCGTGGTTTTATGTGATCAAACGGAAGCGGCCATCAATCGGTTGCGGGACATGGAGCTAAGCTCCGCGCGCTTCGATCCCCAGGCGTTAAAAGAAGCCCGCTACCTGATTCGTTCCTTCGCTCGCCACACGGTGCCCGTATCGAAAAAAGCTGCAGATGTTTGCGAGTCGATTTTAGACGGCATGGTGCAGGTGCTGCCTAAGGAATTTTACGACAAGCGCTTCGGATTAAATTTGGAATATGAGGGGGGAATTATGATGAAATAAAAAAGACACTAATGACCCCATAGAATCGATACCTTAATGCAAGATGACGAAATTGAAAGGAGGTGACTTATGAATCAATCAAAGTTTTTCTACGCAAAAATCTATGGCGATCGAGCGTTAATCACATCCCCTGAAAGCAAATCAGGTGGCGAAAAGTTTACTTACGACATCCCCACGCGGGAAATGCTTCGGGGGATCGTCGATGCCAATTACTTTAAGCCCGTTTTAAAAAACGTCGTGGACGAAGTGCGCATTATGAACAAGATCGAGTCCTATACCCAAGGCACGCGGCTGTTGTTAAAAAACTACGATAGCGATCTGAGTGCGTACACCTATCTCCAAGATGTGTGTTACTACATCAAATTTCACTTCGAGTGGAATGACGCACGAGACGATTTAAAGGGCGATCGCAACTATAATAAACACGAAGCCATTACGGAACGCTCCCTGAAGCGAGGCGGCAGACGCCCGGTCTTTCTCGGCACCAGCGAGTGCGCCGGCTATATCGATGAGCTGACGGAAGAGCAATACGAAAACGACCCGGGTTACTACGACGACAAGACCCTGGGCTTCGGGCTCATGTTCAACGAATTTATCTATCCCGCCGAACCGGGAGATATGCTTCAAGCCGTTTACGCACCCATCAACATGGTTCGCGGTCGAATCGACTACGCGGCACTGGAAGACAAGGGCATTCTGCGGGAGGTCCGAAATTACGACTTTAAGGTGCCGACGCTGACAAAGACCGTAGACGAAGAATTGGAAGACTATTAAAGGAGGTGAGACATGAGTTTATTGACAGCTTTACTGGACTCCTACGATTACGCCTTAGAACACGACATGGTGGGAAAGCCGGATCACTTCGGTCACATTCTCTTGCCCATGTACTACAATTCCATGAAATCTAATGGTAAAAACATCATCGAGCTTCTCTTAAGTAAAGATAGCAAGCTTCTGGAAGCGCACTTACTCCCGGAAGGAGAAACGATTCAGTTTCCCGTCACGGAAGATTCCGTGGCAAGGAGCAGTGGCGTAGCACCGCACCCTTTAGTGGACTCCGCTTCCTACGTGATTCAAGACGAAGGAAAGCGAAGCGCCGCTTACATGGAACAGATGGAAAACTGGTTGACCTACGACGACAACGATTTTGTGCGGATCATTCACGATTTTTTAATCCAACCGGGTATTCTCGATGCCGTTATGCAGAAGGTGAAGGACTCGGAAGAGGATGAGGCGGAAAAGCAAAAAAAGAACGCGGTCACCATTGATTTCGAAAAAGTGTTTTTTACCTTTTCCGTTGAAAATTACGACGGTCTGAAAAATATCAGCGTCAGCGAAAATAGCGATCTACAGGCGAGGTACAAGGCTTATGTGGAACACCTAAACGCCAATGATCCTTCGAAGGAAAAGATTACTTGCAACTTAAGCGGCAAGCAGGATTACCTGTGTATCAAGCATCAACCGCTCATGGGGACGGCCCGTTTGGTCTCGCAAATTACAGCCAATGACGAAAACTGGAGAGGCCGCTTTACCATGGCGGATCAGAACATCAAGCTCGGCATGGAGACGAGTCAAAAGATTCACCTCATGGCTAAGTATTTGCTTTCAGGCGAAGAGACGCGGCGTTGGTTGGGTGAGCAGGCCAATATGGTGAGCTGGTTTTCCGACGACCTTTCCAATGCAGTGGCATTCGATCCGTCGAAGTCGGCGGAAATGCCGGCGGGAATTTTTGAAAAATTACTGGCCGAGCAAAAAGAAAAGAGCGATGCGCCCGCTATTTCCGACGAAATGACGGAGAACATCGTCAAGTCATTTACCAACGGCAAGCGACTGTTTTCCGACGACGCCACTTATTACATCGCCATTTTCGACAAGATAAGCAACGGCCGCGTGGCGACGAAATATTTCCGGACTTTGAGTGCCTCCCGTTTAAAAGAAAATTTAGTGGCGTGGCAGGAGAAATACCATTGGCGCGGCTACAGCAAAGAGAATCGGGACAAAGTATTTACGCCGAGCCCGAGGCGACTGGTCTTGGCCGCCTACGGTGTGGAGCGCGACGGTTTTCTGGAAATATCTAAAAAGGACTTCTTAAAAAATCAATACCAAAACATTTTAACTGCCTTGGTAGAAGGACGAAACATCCCCGAAAACTTTGAAAAAGCCTTGACCATGAACATTCGCCATCGTCAAAATTACGATAACACGTGGATGGAAGTGAAGTTTTGCGCCTTGGCCGTGTTAAAAGATAAAGGAGGGTTTAAAGACGCTATGTTAAATCGAGAAAACACCGATCGATCGTACTTATTCGGTCGCCTGCTGGCTTTGTTTGAGCGCATGGAGGCCGGCACATTCGGCGAAAAAGAAGAGCGAAGCACCAATGCCGAAAAAATGTGGACCAGCTACACCAATCATCCGGCGACCATGATGATGCGCTTGAGGAACTTGCTAAAGCCCTATGAGCGGAAAATGGCAACGAGCGAGCAAAACCGCGGACTTTACTTTAAACTGAGTCGTGACATTAGCGAAGTCACCAATATGCTTCACAATAATTACGACATGGATTCGGCGGAAGTGAACCGACCTTTGGATTACGGATTCATTTTCGGCTACGAAGCGCAAATGCGGGACATTTTTACGAAGAGAAATAAAGAAACGGAAGAAGCCAAGGAGGAAGACCATGATTAATCATAAAGTCGATTTTATCTTTACCATTGAAGTGGAAGGCGCCAATCCAAACGGCGACCCCTTGACGGGAAACATGCCTCGCATCGACGGCAGGGGCTTCGGTGAAATCAGCGATGTATGCCTGAAGCGCAAAATCAGAAACCGCATGCAGGATATGGGACACGATATTTTTGTCAAGGCGGCGGAACGAAGCGACGACGGATTCAATTCATTGGAAGGCCGTTTTAATGCAAGCTTCGACAAAGAAGTTTCCGATGAGGATGCGGCACAACAGGCCAATGAAAAATGGATGGACATTCGCTCCTTCGGCCAAGTATTCACCTATCAAAAACGCGCCTTGGGAATTCGCGGTCCCGTCAGCATTTCCATAGGAAAATCCGTGGATCCCGTAGAAACGACCACCATGCAGATCACCAAAAGCGTCAGCGGCATGGAGCCGAAGCCGGGCAAAAGCCGCAGCGCCGACACCATGGGGAGCAAGCACTATGTGGATTGGGGCGTGTACGTGGTCAACGGCAGCGTGAACTGCTACCTGGCTGAAAAGACCGGATTCGACGAAGAAGACTTAAAGGTGCTGAAAGAATGTATCCGCACCCTTTTCGTCAACGACGTGTCCGCGGCGCGGCCGGACGGTTCCATGGAAGTGAAGGATATTTACTGGTTCAACCATTCGTCGAAAGTCGGCGATATTTCCAGCGGCAAGATCAAAGATTTGCTTTTACACGACGAGCTGAGCGTAGGCACCATGAAGCCCCGCTACGAAGACTACCACTTTCGATTGGACGAAGAAAAATTAAAAGCCTATGAAGGGGAAGGATTGAGCGTCGAACACTTAAAGGGGCTCTAAAATGATCGGGGAAGACGACTTTCTCATGTTGAGCGGCATTCAACACTTTTTATTCTGCAAGCGCCAGTGGGCCTTGATCCACGTGGAGCAGGTGTGGAGCGAAAACAGCTACACGGCTCAGGGGCAGCTGATTCACGAGAAAGTCGATCAGCCTTTTATCAAAGAGAAGCGAAAAGACCTGATTATCTCCAGAGCCATGGATGTGAGCTCGAAGACCCTTGGACTTTCCGGGCGATTGGACGCCATTGAATTTCGCCGGGGAGAAGAAGGCATCGCTTTAAAGGGACGCAAAGGGATGTGGGTGCCCACCGTCGTGGAGTACAAGCGGGGCAAAAAGAAAAAAGACGATTACGACGAGGCTCAGCTTATGGCGCAGGCCATATGTATCGAAGAAACCCTGAATGTGTCCATGGACTACGGCTATATCTATTACCAC
This sequence comes from Aedoeadaptatus urinae, assembly GCF_900155585.1. Classification (GTDB taxonomy): domain Bacteria; phylum Bacillota; class Clostridia; order Tissierellales; family Peptoniphilaceae; genus Aedoeadaptatus; species Aedoeadaptatus urinae. The sequence goes on from NZ_LT707417.1 coordinate 75,329, forward strand.
GAGACGGACACCCGGGAAAGAGTCGATTTTACTCCCGAGCTGCGAGCGTTGGTCGTGGAAACGGCCCGCGCCATGCACGAATGCTACGACGCCCGCATCGTTCCAAAGGCGGAATATTTTAAAAACTGCACTCTGTGCTCCCTTTACGATGCCTGTCGCCCGCGGCTGACCAAGAAGGGAAAGAACGTTCATCGATACATTTACGAGGCGGAACTATGAAAAAACTTCTGAACGTATTGTACGTGACCAATCCGGACTACTACCTGCGCAAAGAAGGGCTCAATGTGGCGGTGACTCTGGAAGGGAAGCGAGTGGGGCGCTTTCCGATCCATATCTTGCGTCAAATCGTCTGCTTCAACTACATGGGCGCGAGCCCCGACCTTATGAAACTCTGCATGGAAGAAAATGTGCCCATCACCTTCTTTACGCCTTATGGCAAGTATTGCGGACGGGTCGTGAGCGCCTCCTTCGGCAATATTTACACCCGAAAGAAGCAATACCGCCTGGCGGAATCCGAAGAATCCCTTGAAGTGGCGAGAAACATGATCTATGCCAAAGCCTATAATTCGCGAAAAATATTGATCCGGGGGCGATTGGATCACAAAGAAACCCTGGATTCGGCTCGAGTGCAGGAAGCCATCAACTCCATGAAGACCTGGATGGAAGAGATCAAGACCTGCAAGGACAAAGACAGCCTTCGCGGCATGGAAGGGGTCATCGCCCGCCTCTACTTTTCCGTCTTGGACGAACTCATCGTGAAACAGCGGGAAGACTTTTACTTTATCGAGCGAAGTAAACGTCCGCCTATGGATCGATTCAACGCCTTACTTTCCTTCTTCTATGCCATCCTCGCAAACGAAACAGCGGCGGCACTGGAAGGCGTCGGCATCGACTCCTACGCCGGGTTCTTTCACACAGATCGACCGGGGCGAGTGAGCATGGCATTGGATTTGATCGAGGAAATGCGCGCCTTCCTCGTGGATAAATTCTGCCTTTCCCTGGTCAATTTAAATCGCATCGACAAGCGTCATTTCGAAATAAAAGAAAACGGCGCCTGCCTTTTAAACGATAAAGGCCGGGAGATCGCTTTAGAACAATGGAATAAAAAAGAACAGGAAGAAATCGTTCATCCCTTTATCGACGAAAAAATCAAACTGGGGCTTTTGCCTCATGTGCAGGCACAGCTGTTAAATGCCTACATGCGAGGCGATATAGAAGCCTACCCGCCCTTTATGATGGGAGGATAAATGCAAATACTACTTACCTATGATGTGGAAACCGTGACGCCACAGGGACGCAAGCGCCTAAGACAAGTGGCAAAAGTCTGCACGGATTACGGCCAACGGGTACAAAACTCGGTTTTTGAACTAAATCTGGATCCCGCGGGACTGGTGACCATAAAAGCCAAATTAAATGATATAATCGATCCGAAGAAAGACTCCATCCGAATCTATAATTTGGGCAAAAATTGGGAACGTCGAATCGAAACCATGGGTTTGGACGATAGCTACAACCCGGAATCGGATCTATTAATACTTTGAGAAGGGGAGCTGCACAGAAAAGTCCCGGAGCTATCTCATAAAAAAGCGAGAAAAAAAGCGACAAAACGCTTAAAAATGACTTAGCTGTATGGAAAAAGCCCACAAAAGGGCTTAAAAATACAGTCGCACCCCTCGCGGGTGCGTGGATTGAAATGGATAAGTGCAAAAAGTAAAAAGCATACATAAGACGTCGCACCCCTCGCGGGTGCGTGGATTGAAATCAACTCAAGATCAAGATGGAGAATATCATCAATAGTCGCACCCCTCGCGGGTGCGTGGATTGAAATATCTTTGCAGACCGTCGCTTGTCGATACAGTTTTCTAGTCGCACCCCTCGCGGGTGCGTGGATTGAAATTCTTGCTCCTCGTCCACGACGAGAGCATACTCCGCGTCGCACCCCTCGCGGGTGCGTGGATTGAAATATTGGTTATCCCCGTCAGCTCGACGATGAAATCGGTCGCACCCCTCGCGGGTGCGTGGATTGAAATCAGATACCATTTAGAAACATCAGGGAATTCAAGTGTCGCACCCCTCGCGGGTGCGTGGATTGAAATGCCAAAATCACTCTGCCAGCTCCTCGAATTAAAAAGTCGCACCCCTCGCGGGTGCGTGGATTGAAATCAACTCAAGATCAAGATGGAGAATATCATCAATAAGTCGCACCCCTCGCGGGTGCGTGGATTGAAATGTATTCTAAGAGATTAATTTTCTTATCAAAACATAAGTCGCACCCCTCGCGGGTGCGTGGATTGAAATAAGTTTTAAGAACCATGCGTCGAAGCGCTTCAAGAAGTCGCACCCCTCGCGGGTGCGTGGATTGAAATGTCTTCTCCCCGGCCACCCTTTCCCCAACCGGAGGTCGCACCCCTCGCGGGTGCGTGGATTGAAATAACGCAAATGCTCGGCTTAATAAATAAGACGGATGTCGCACCCCTCGCGGGTGCGTGGATTGAAATGGTGATTCTTAATAAAAACGCAAGTATCGCATGGGTCGCACCCCTCGCGGGTGCGTGGATTGAAATATTCGTGCCGGGTCTCATGAGATGCTCACAGATTTGTCGCACCCCTCGCGGGTGCGTGGATTGAAATCCGCTGATTAAACTTCGTCATCCTCTACCCCCATTTGTCGCACCCCTCGCGGGTGCGTGGATTGAAATTCACCGATGGCCAGCCGCTGCTTGGTCAATATATCGTCGCACCCCTCGCGGGTGCGTGGATTGAAATCCGAAGGAATACCCTCGCCCGGTGGTGTCGTGGAGTCGCACCCCTCGCGGGTGCGTGGATTGAAATGATCCAGCTTCGGGCGGAAAACCCGTCATTTAAAGTCGCACCCCTCGCGGGTGCGTGGATTGAAATTTGAACAAAAGTATCAAAAGCCGCCTTAATTTCCGTCGCACCCCTCGCGGGTGCGTGGATTGAAATATCATTTCGCCTCAATTCAATTTCCGACGTATACGTCGCACCCCTCGCGGGTGCGTGGATTGAAATTTGATAGATATGTTGATTTATTCGCCGAAGCTTAAGTCGCACCCCTCGCGGGTGCGTGGATTGAAATCACTTGCCTGACGACGTGCGGCCAGTCTTGCTTCTGTCGCACCCCTCGCGGGTGCGTGGATTGAAATTCCTCTTCCATCAGTTCGCGGCATAGGCCTTGTATGTCGCACCCCTCGCGGGTGCGTGGATTGAAATTCCAAGACGTAAGACAAGTTTATTTTTAGTCGTTAGTCGCACCCCTCGCGGGTGCGTGGATTGAAATCTTCGCCAACATATCAAACTCACCTTTTAGCAATTGTCGCACCCCTCGCGGGTGCGTGGATTGAAATTCCACCTCTGTAAACTCGGCATAGGGCTTGCCGATGTCGCACCCCTCGCGGGTGCGTGGATTGAAATTATGATATATGCTTTTGCTCTTGATCGGGCGGCAGTCGCACCCCTCGCGGGTGCGTGGATTGAAATTTTATTTAAATTTAAAGCAAATTGTTTCATCTTCTGGTCGCACCCCTCGCGGGTGCGTGGATTGAAATACTGAAAAGCACATTACGGTTAGTCTTAACAAGTGTCGCACCCCTCGCGGGTGCGTGGATTGAAATAAAGCGTCCATCACGGCCTCGTCGTCGTACGTCCATTGTCGCACCCCTCGCGGGTGCGTGGATTGAAATCGAATCTATATAACGACCAAATAAAACCATATAATGTCGCACCCCTCGCGGGTGCGTGGATTGAAATCACAAAAGGCAACTGTTCAATCAGCGTTTCCTTGGAGTCGCACCCCTCGCGGGTGCGTGGATTGAAATACCGCCAATCTTCTGAGACGTCTGTCAATAATATCCGTCGCACCCCTCGCGGGTGCGTGGATTGAAATTTCTTTAACTAGCTCGACGCTGTATTTTTTAATAATGTCGCACCCCTCGCGGGTGCGTGGATTGAAATCTCCATGCGCTTTTCTCGGGCGCGATCCAGGCGCTGTCGCACCCCTCGCGGGTGCGTGGATTGAAATAGTCCACGAACAAATTTTCGTTCTTTGACGTTGGGTCGCACCCCTCGCGGGTGCGTGGATTGAAATTTTTTCAAAATCGTTGTGCACTTTGCGCCGTATGGGTCGCACCCCTCGCGGGTGCGTGGATTGAAATTATGTCCGACCAATATTTAATGCTTAACGCCAATGTCGCACCCCTCGCGGGTGCGTGGATTGAAATTCCACCTCTGTAAACTCGGCATAGGGCTTGCCGATGTCGCACCCCTCGCGGGTGCGTGGATTGAAATTATGATATATGCTTTTGCTCTTGATCGGGCGGCAGTCGCACCCCTCGCGGGTGCGTGGATTGAAATTTTATTTAAATTTAAAGCAAATTGTTTCATCTTCTGGTCGCACCCCTCGCGGGTGCGTGGATTGAAATACTGAAAAGCACATTACGGTTAGTCTTAACAAGTGTCGCACCCCTCGCGGGTGCGTGGATTGAAATAAAGCGTCCATCACGGCCTCGTCGTCGTACGTCCATTGTCGCACCCCTCGCGGGTGCGTGGATTGAAATCGAATCTATATAACGACCAAATAAAACCATATAATGTCGCACCCCTCGCGGGTGCGTGGATTGAAATCACAAAAGGCAACTGTTCAATCAGCGTTTCCTTGGAGTCGCACCCCTCGCGGGTGCGTGGATTGAAATACCGCCAATCTTCTGAGACGTCTGTCAATAATATCCGTCGCACCCCTCGCGGGTGCGTGGATTGAAATTTCTTTAACTAGCTCGACGCTGTATTTTTTAATAATGTCGCACCCCTCGCGGGTGCGTGGATTGAAATCTCCATGCGCTTTTCTCGGGCGCGATCCAGGCGCTGTCGCACCCCTCGCGGGTGCGTGGATTGAAATAGTCCACGAACAAATTTTCGTTCTTTGACGTTGGGTCGCACCCCTCGCGGGTGCGTGGATTGAAATAATAGCTGCGCCGAAGGGGAAAACGCCTTGCTGCGTCGCACCCCTCGCGGGTGCGTGGATTGAAATACGTTTCTTGAACTATCTTTAGTTTACACCCCTTGGTCGCACCCCTCGCGGGTGCGTGGATTGAAATCCGCCCGACGTCAAATATGTTGATCTCTTTAGGTCGTCGCACCCCTCGCGGGTGCGTGGATTGAAATTGTAAATGTGGGGCGGCGGCCCACTACAAAGAATAGTCGCACCCCTCGCGGGTGCGTGGATTGAAATAATTGCAGAACTAACAATAGTAGCACCGCCGCCGCGTCGCACCCCTCGCGGGTGCGTGGATTGAAATTACTTGCGACGGGCGTCCGAATTGGAGAGGCGTGCGTCGCACCCCTCGCGGGTGCGTGGATTGAAATGGCTTTTTCGGCAGGGCGACAAACTCGGCGTAATGTCGCACCCCTCGCGGGTGCGTGGATTGAAATGAAATCCCGGGACATGAGCACTCGGTAAGAATCGAGTCGCACCCCTCGCGGGTGCGTGGATTGAAATGATGATTCGGGCCACGTCTGCGTCGGTGATCTCTAGTCGCACCCCTCGCGGGTGCGTGGATTGAAATCCCGGCCTTAAAGCAATATACCTGCCCGTGCACGTGTCGCACCCCTCGCGGGTGCGTGGATTGAAATTGCGAGTACGCCTACGACTTTTACGCGAACAAACTTGTCGCACCCCTCGCGGGTGCGTGGATTGAAATGAAGCCATTAACGAGATTAAGCCGGCGCACTTGGGGTCGCACCCCTCGCGGGTGCGTGGATTGAAATATCTATATCTACCTCCACCGTCACATGGGCCTGTGTCGCACCCCTCGCGGGTGCGTGGATTGAAATATAAAACTTATGAAGATGTATCACTGAAAGCCAAGTCGCACCCCTCGCGGGTGCGTGGATTGAAATAATAGCAGAACTTACAATAGTTGCACCGCCGGTGCTGTCGCACCCCTCGCGGGTGCGTGGATTGAAATATGAAACATGAACAACAGAAAGGCGGTATCAATGAAGTCGCACCCCTCGCGGGTGCGTGGATTGAAATAATCCGCAGGGCCGAGACCCTGACAACGGGTTTCGTCGCACCCCTCGCGGGTGCGTGGATTGAAATCAACTCTATGGGCATATCTTGGCGGTGGCAGTAGGTCGCACCCCTCGCGGGTGCGTGGATTGAAATAATAGCAGAACTTACAATAGTTGCACCGCCGGTGCTGTCGCACCCCTCGCGGGTGCGTGGATTGAAATATGAAACATGAACAACAGAAAGGCGGTATCAATGAAGTCGCACCCCTCGCGGGTGCGTGGATTGAAATAATCCGCAGGGCCGAGACCCTGACAACGGGTTTCGTCGCACCCCTCGCGGGTGCGTGGATTGAAATCAACTCTATGGGCATATCTTGGCGGTGGCAGTAGGTCGCACCCCTCGCGGGTGCGTGGATTGAAATAATAGCAGAACTTACAATAGTTGCACCGCCGGTGCTGTCGCACCCCTCGCGGGTGCGTGGATTGAAATATGAAACATGAACAACAGAAAGGCGGTATCAATGAAGTCGCACCCCTCGCGGGTGCGTGGATTGAAATAATCCGCAGGGCCGAGACCCTGACAACGGGTTTCGTCGCACCCCTCGCGGGTGCGTGGATTGAAATCAACTCTATGGGCATATCTTGGCGGTGGCAGTAGGTCGCACCCCTCGCGGGTGCGTGGATTGAAATGTCGTATTCGATCGCTCCGATTTCTTCGAGGTGGTCGTCGCACCCCTCGCGGGTGCGTGGATTGAAATCATTCCATCCGACCCAAGTGCCAAGAGTCCACGGGCGTCGCACCCCTCGCGGGTGCGTGGATTGAAATACCACGTCCAAGATCCCCGGCACATCCAGCACCCGGTCGCACCCCTCGCGGGTGCGTGGATTGAAATGGAGAGTACCTCGGCGGCCTTGGTCCAAAACCTTAGTCGCACCCCTCGCGGGTGCGTGGATTGAAATTTGCAATCTCTCAGCCGTCGTCGGACCGTAGGTGTGTCGCACCCCTCGCGGGTGCGTGGATTGAAATAAACAGAACACAGCGTAGAGGCAAGCCGGGACAGTGTCGCACCCCTCGCGGGTGCGTGGATTGAAATTGTCGTTGGCTTCATCGGCCCACGCTTTAGGTACGTCGCACCCCTCGCGGGCGCGTGGATTGAAATCTAAGTCGCCGCTCGTTATGATGCTTTGCACCTCGGTCGCACCCCTCGCGGGTGCGTGGATTGAAATGATGGTCTCAAAGTCTACATACAAGTTTTTTCCCAGTCGCACCCCTCGCGGGTGCGTGGATTGAAATGTCTTGCTTGCTTTCGATGTACGGAAGAATTTAAGTCGCACCCCTCGCGGGTGCGTGGATTGAAATATGTTTTCCCCCTCTCTCTACATGGGCGCGTATTGTCGCACCCCTCGCGGGTGCGTGGATTGAAATAAGCCTTTTGAAAAATTTCTCAAAAAAATTTGAAGTCGCACCCCTCGCGGGTGCGTGGATTGAAATTGTTTCATCTTCGATTTTTTCGTGTAGCGTTATATAGTCGCACCCCTCGCGGGTGCGTGGATTGAAATTGTTTCATCTTCGATTTTTTCGTGTAGCGTTATATAGTCGCACCCCTCGCGGGTGCGTGGATTGAAATACGCTTATAGCAAAGCATAAATATCGTGTCTTGAAGTCGCACCCCTCGCGGGTGCGTGGATTGAAATTACGCCACTCGAAGAAAGAGGTGATGAAACAAAAGTCGCACCCCTCGCGGGTGCGTGGATTGAAATAAAAGCACCTCCAATGCCATATACATAGCTGTTCGTCGCACCCCTCGCGGGTGCGTGGATTGAAATGGTGTATAGTAACACCGAACGACAGTCCCATGGGTGTCGCACCCCTCGCGGGTGCGTGGATTGAAATCATAATCGACTGTGGTGATAAGTCCACCCCACCATGTCGCACCCCTCGCGGGTGCGTGGATTGAAATAGTTCGTCGCCGCGCAATACGCCCGAGCCCATGGCTGTCGCACCCCTCGCGGGTGCGTGGATTGAAATTGCTCTCCCTCCACGCCCCGCTCGATGGTAAAGCGTCGCACCCCTCGCGGGTGCGTGGATTGAAATGATTTTAATTATTCCGGAATCATCAGCCCCGGCGGAGTCGCACCCCTCGCGGGTGCGTGGATTGAAATCCTTTTTAATTCTGAGTTTAGGCGGATGGTGCCTGTCGCACCCCTCGCGGGTGCGTGGATTGAAATTGGATTATGTGAAAATACCATGATGTACGCCGAAGGTCGCACCCCTCGCGGGTGCGTGGATTGAAATGCTTGCTCCACCGTTTGAGGCGCAGCGATTGAAGGTCGCACCCCTCGCGGGTGCGTGGATTGAAATCCGTTTATCGTGGTTTTGGTGTCAGTATACTTAGGGTCGCACCCCTCGCGGGTGCGTGGATTGAAATCATATTCGGACGCATAAAGAGTGCCTAAGCCAGAAAGTCGCACCCCTCGCGGGTGCGTGGATTGAAATCTTTTGCACTAAAAACGCCAGAATCAATGACATTTGTCGCACCCCTCGCGGGTGCGTGGATTGAAATAAGTTACGTGAAGATACCAGTCGTCGGAAAAATTGTCGCACCCCTCGCGGGTGCGTGGATTGAAATCTCCTCACCGTCATAGGTATAGGTAAATCCAGTAAGTCGCACCCCTCGCGGGTGCGTGGATTGAAATATGTTCGATAAAGCCCGTATCGGTAGTCATTAACCCGTCGCACCCCTCGCGGGTGCGTGGATTGAAATCGCAAGGCTACGAATTTGACGGTCAAGCATACGAGTCGCACCCCTCGCGGGTGCGTGGATTGAAATGGTGTTAATGAGGACGACGAGAAGGTAGTCAATATGTCGCACCCCTCGCGGGTGCGTGGATTGAAATCTTTAGAGTTTTATCTCTCTTACTTGTTTTATGTGTCGCACCCCTCGCGGGTGCGTGGATTGAAATTGCTCTCCCTCCACGCCCCGCTCGATGGTAAAGCGTCGCACCCCTCGCGGGTGCGTGGATTGAAATGACACTCGCGCAAACGTCTTGAGACCGCTCATGTTGTCGCACCTGTGCAGTTATGTAAACTAAAGTATATGCAGGTTCAAATCCTGTCATCTCAACCAAAGTCGCACTTGTGGACAGGAATTTTCATCGCCTATTTTTCACGGCCCTGACGCATCAAAAAAGCTTCTATCTTTCGGTAGATGCTTTTTGCGTATGTTAAAGTAGTTGTCTGTAAATAAAAGCCGGCCTTATTCGCGACACATTGAAATTGCTTTTTTCAATGTGTCGATTATTTTGGTATCCATTGCTGAAGTGCCGTCATAATCAACGTCAATGTCAAAAAATGACTCGTTTAAAAGCTCCAATATAGGTCTATTCTCTTTGATTCTTTCAAGCCTTTCATAATCTTCTGCAAATTCGATTGCGAAGTACTCATTGATATAGTAAGGCGATTTTGATGTTAGGGACAACAGGATTTCTTTTAACGTTTTCTCCAATATTTTCTCACCTTATCTTTTCTCAATGGAAGATATTTTTTTGTCTTTAACAATAGAATGGCTTTCATTCCGTCTGTCTGCGTGTCACATCTTTCTTTCGATAAAAATCGGCACAGCTTGTGCCGTTTGCCTTTATCTCGCCCGCTCAATATAACGGGCTAGAATTCCATAGGGGTCGTCCAGGTAAAAAAATTGGCCACCTAAATCATTGGGCGCGTTAAGATTATACAAATAATCTTCGTCCGTATCGTCGACGACTTTTAGATCTCTATTTTTATCGCGAACGATGGTGTAGACCTTACCGTCTGTAAAGCTGAGGGGATCGTCTTTGCCAATATATTGCATCGTTCCTATGTATTCCATGGGAATCCATTGATTGATTTCCGACTGATACACGTCGACCGTTTCCATTTATTCTCTCCTTTGAATACCATGTATAGGCAAGTTTTATTCATCCTCTTCTAAAAGGGCGAACCATTTTTCGTAGAGGGTGTTTAGTTTTTCCTGGGCCTCGTCTCGCTTCTGCGACAGTTCCAGGGCCACGGTGTGGTCGTCGTAGGTGGCGGGATCGGCCAGGGTCGCATCCATTTCTTCGATTTCAGCTTCCAGTTCGTGGATCTCGGCCTCGGTTTCACGCAGGTCTTTTTTGCGCCTGCGGGCTTCTTTTTGTTCTTCCCGGGTTTTTTTCTTTTCTTTGACGATTTGGGTCTTGGTGATTTCCTCCTCGTCCTCCTCCACGGTGTGGGCGTCCTCCCATTTTTTCAGGAAGTAGCTGTAGTCGCCGTCCACCATAAAGGTGCCTTCGTCGGAGAGGCAGACGATTTTCGTCGCCACCCGGTCCAGGAAGTAGCGGTCGTGGCTAATGGTAAGGATGGTGCCGCTGTAGTCCTTCAGCGCCGCTTCCAGGGATTCCTTGCTTTCGATGTCCAGGTGGTTGGTGGGCTCGTCCAAGAGAAGGAAGTTGGCGCCGCTCAGCATGACGATAAGCAGCGACAACCGCCCCTTTTCGCCGCCGGAAAGGTCGCCGATGCGCTTGTCCAAGTCGTCGCCGGTAAAGAGGAAGCGGGCCAGGTAGGCGTGGATTTGGAAGCGGTCCAGCTTCGGGTAGCGGTCCCAGAGCTCGTCGGCCACGGTTTTGTTTTCGTCCAGGGTCTTCATTTCCTGATCGAAGTAGGCGATGGTGACGCCCTTGCCCAGCTGAATCTCCCCGGAGGTGGCGTCGATTTCCTTCATTATGATTTTAAAGAGGGTACTTTTGCCGATGCCGTTGGGGCCGATGAGCCCCACTCGCTCGCCCTTGTAGACGGGGAAGGTGACGTCGTCGAATAATTTTTTCGTCGGGAAGGCTTTGGACAGGTGCTCCACGGCGAGGACGTCGCGGCCGCTTTCCGTGGCGGGGGCGAAGGTGAGGTGCATGGACTTTTCGCCCCGCACATCCTCCAGTCGCTCCACCTTGTCCAGCTGCTTTTGCTTGCTTCTCGCGGCCCGCACGCTTTTTTCCCGGTTCCATGAGGCGTAGCGCTTGATCATTTCCTCCTGTCGCTTGATTTCCTTTTGCTGCATCAGGTAGGCGTGGCGCATGCGATCCTCTTCTTCTCGTCTGCGACGAATGAAGTTGGTGTAGTTGCCCTGATAGCTTTTCACGCCGCCGTCCTTCAGAAAGAGGATGCGGTCCACGATGGCGTCGAGGAAGTAGCGGTCGTGGCTGATGACCACTACGGCGCCTTTAAAGGCCTTTAAAAACTTTTCCAGCCAGGCGATGGAGTCCATGTCCAAGTGGTTGGTGGGTTCGTCTAAGAGAAGGAGGTCGGGCTCGTGGAGCAGGAGCTTGGCCAGAGCCAGACGGGATTTCTGTCCTCCGGAGAGGTTTTCCGCGGGCATGGCCATGTCCTCTTCGGAAAAGCCCAAGCCGCGCAGGGCGCCGGTGACGGCACTTTCACGGCTGTAGCCGCCGCTTTTTTCGTAGCGGTCCACCATGACTTGGTAGCGGGCGATGTGCTCTTCCAGTGCCTCGCCTTCGAGATGGGCCATCTCCACTTCCATGGCGCGAATTTTTTCTTCCAGCTCGATCACCGCCTGAAAGGATGCCATGCATTCCTCGTAAATGCTGGCGCCCTTGGTTACCGAGGCGTGTTGGGCCAAGTAGCCCACCTCCAGATCCTTGGTGGTGGCGATGCTGCCCCCGTCGGGGGTAAGCTCCCCGGCCAGCATGGCCATAAGGGTGGTCTTGCCGCTGCCGTTGTTGCCGATGAGCCCGATTTTTTCTCCGGCTTCGATTAAAAAGCCCACGTCCTTTAAAATCGGGTCGATGTAAAAAGTTTTTTCCAAGCCTTGCGCCGATACGATTGCCAAAAGCCTCTCCTCCTTGCTAAAAATATCATAGCAGAAAAGGGCGGGGAGAAAAAGTCGGCAAAATAGTGGAATTAGGCTTTTCAACATAAGAAAATTTCTGTATACTAAGACTAGGGTACTAGATAAATAAGTATCATACTTTCGCGGATGATACATTGAAAGGTGATAACATTGGCAATGAATAAAGGAAAAGTTTCGGAAACGGTAATTCGGAGACTTCCGAAATACCATAGATACCTGAGTGAATTGCAAGAAAAGGGCGAAGATCGCATCTCTTCTCAGGAGCTCAGCGACTTAACCGGCTTTACGGCATCGCAAATTCGCCAGGACTTAAATAATTTCGGCGGCTTCGGTCAACAGGGCTACGGCTACAAGGTGGCCGTGTTGAAGAAAGAGCTGGAAAATATTTTAGGGATTCCCAAAATTTATAAGACTATTTTAATCGGCGCCGGCCGTTTGGGTACGGTGGTATGCAACTACAAGGGCTTTTTAGACAGCGGCTTTGAGATCGTCGCCATGTTCGATAAAAGCGACAAGGTCATCGGCAAATCCGTGGGCAATCACGTGGTCCGTCCCGTGGACGAGCTGGAAGCTTTCATGAAGGAGCATGGGGAAGTGGAGGTTGCCATTTTAACCGTGCCGAAGGAAGGTGCCCAAGCCATCGCCGATCGCCTGGTGAATGCAGGCATTCGCGGCATTTGGAATTTTGCGCCGGAGGATTTGGAGGCGCCGGACAGCGTCGTCGTGGAAAATATCCGCCTGACCGACAGTCTGTTGACCTTAAGCTACTATCTGACGGAAAACAATCGCTAATGGATGAAACGAGGAGCGAGGAAACTCGCTCTTATTTTTTTTTAGGGAGGGGCCATGTTCGATCCGATGATGACGCTTGAAAGCGGCCAGTTCCATCACTGGGAGCGGCGAGGCGATTTGATCTGCGCCGTCAGCGGCGACGACGCCCTTTTTCTGAAAGACGGCGCCCTCGTTCGCGGCGACGACGAGCGGGCGGCGATTTTTTTCGACGAGGGCTACGACTACGACCGGGTGGCCGACGTGGTGATGGCCTCTGAGGATTTAAAGGATCTCGCGCCCTATTTGCCCCTTCGAATTTTAAAGCAGGATCCCTGGGAAGCCGTGGTGGGCTATATTTTTTCATCAAACAACAATTTGCTTCGCATACGAAAGAGCGTGCTTGAGCTGTCGCGGACCTACGGAAGAAAGCTCGCCGCCTATGAGGACCTTACAGCCTATGCCCTGCCCAAGCCCGAGGTGCTGTGTGCGCTTTCTCCCGATGCCATGCGCCTGCTGGGGGCGGGCTACAGGGATAAGTATTTAATCGAAACGGCCCGTCAGGTGGCGGCGGGGGAAGTGGATCTCGCCCGACCCTACGAGCTGGATTACGCCGAAGCGAAGAGCTATCTTATGAAGCTTTCCGGCGTGGGGCCCAAGGTGGCGGACTGCATTTTGCTTTTCGGCTACGGAAAAAAAGACGCCTTTCCCGTGGACGTGTGGATCGAACGTGCCATGGAGCGCTTCGGCGAGTTTCCCTCGAGGCAGGCGGCGTCGGATTATGCCATGGAGCGCTTCGGCGAGGACGCAGGATACATTCAGCAATTACTTTTTATGAACGAGCGGAGGAAGAAATGATCGGAGTATTAGCCAATACAGCGGCCGTGGTGCTGCTGTCTTTTCTCGGCGTCTACGTGGGCAACCGCATCCCGGAGCGGGTGCAGAACCAGATCCTGGTGGCTCTGGCCCTCTGCGCCTCTTTAATGGGGATTCAAATGGGCATGGAGGCCGACGAATTTATCGTGGTCATCGTCTCCTTGGCTTTGGGCACGGGCCTCGGCGCCGCGTGGGATATCGACGGCGGCCTTGCCCGCTTAGGCGAGAAGATCGACAGCCGCTTTGAAAAGCCGGGGGAAGACACCGGCGGGCCCATGGCCGCGGCCATTCAGGCGAGTTTGCTCTTTTGCGTGGGCTCCATGGCCATCGTAGGCTCCCTGCAGGCGGGGATTTCGGGCAACAACGACACCCTCTTTGTGAAAAGCGTTCTAGACGGGCTCACCGCCCTGGTCATGGCGGCGGCACTGGGCATCGGCGTCGGCTTTTCCGCCCTGCCCCTTTTGCTCTACCAAGGGGCGCTGGTCCTATTGGCCGGCGCCATCGCCCCCTACATCTCCGACGCCCTGGTGGCGGATCTTACCTCGGCGGGCGGGATCATGGTCTTTGCCATCGGCCTGGGCATTATGGACATTAAAAAGATTCCCGTGGCCAATATGCTCCCCGCCTTTGTGGTAGTGATTGTGCTTAGGAGCGCGATGGGGCTGTTTATGTAATGCAAAAAAGAGAGACTTAATCGTCTCTCTCTTTTTTTATGGCTTTGTGGGCCTTCAGGCTTTTGGGGATGTCTAAGATGCGTTGGTTTTCGCTGCCGCGGAAGGCGAGTTTTAAATTTTTCTTCGCCTCCACAAAGGGGCCGTCGACGAGAACGTCGCAGGCCTCCAGCAGCTTCAGCTTCTCGGGATCGGCGAGGATCTCTTCGAAGGTGAAGCCGGAGTAAATCCACACGGAGGTCGGGATTTCTTTTTTTACATCCGCCAAAACCTTGTGTAGCCACGTGTTTTCCATAGGTTCGCCGCCTAAAAGGGTGAGGCCCGCGACCTCGGGGCGGCTTAAATATTCGATCAATGTCTTCGTCGTCTCCTCCGTCCAAGGATCGCCGTAGCTCGGGTCCTGGTAGGGCTCGTTGAAACAGTTTTTGCACTTGCGGCTGCAACCGGTGACGAAGACCGACACGCGAATGCCCGGGCCGTTGGCCACGTCCAGGGGCCGAATTTGTGCGTAGTTGCCGTAGTTCATCTTAAATGTGCAGGACGCGGGCGTTGATTTCCTTGGTGCGGCCTTCGTTCCAGAAGTTTTCTCCCAAATAGCCGCAGGTTCTGCGAATGACCGTGAGGCGGGCGCGGTCCTTGTTGCCGCATTGGGGACATTCCCAATCGCCGTCCTCATTGACGGTGATTTCGCCGTCGAAGCCGCATTCGTGGCAGTAGTCGGATTTCGTATTAAATTCCGCATAGGAGATGTGATCGTAAATGTAGCGCACCATGGTCATGACGGCGTCGATATTGTTGTTCATGTTGGGGATTTCCACGTAGCTGATGCAGCCGCCGGTAGAGATTTTTTGGAATTCGCTTTCGAAATCGAATTTGTCGAAGGCGTTGATCTCCTCCCGCACGTCCACGTGGTAGCTGTTGGTGTAGTAGCCCTTGTCCGTAATGTCTTCGATGTCGCCGAAGGTGGCCTTATCGATGGAGCAGAAGCGGTGGGTCAAAGATTCCGCCGGGGTGCCGTAAAGGGCGAAGCCCAAGCCGGATTCCGCCTTCCAGCGGTCCACGGCATCTCTCAGGGCGTGCATGACGCGCATGGCGAAGGCGTGACCCTCTTTCGTGGTGTGGGACGTGCCGATGACGCATTTCGTGGCCTCGTAAAGGCCGATGTAGCCCAGGGACAGGGTGGAGTAGCCGCCTTCCAAATAGTCGGCGATTTTTTCGCCGGGCTCCAGGCGGGCGATGGCGCCGTCTTGCCAGTGAATGGGGGAGACGTCGCTGGTCACATCCTTCAGGCGATTATAGCGAATCAACAGAGCCTTCTTTACCAGCTCCAGACGCTTGTTCAAGAGCTCGAAGTAGGCGTCTTCGTCGTGGCCGGCCAAAATGCCGATTTGGGCCAGGTTCACGCTGACCACGCCCATGTTAAAGCGGCCGTCGAATTTGTAATTGCCTTCGTCGTCCTTCCAGGGGGAAAGGAAGGAGCGGCAGCCCATGGGGGAGAAGACATTGCCCTCGTAGATTTCCTTCATCTTCTTGGCGGAAATATAGTCGGGATACATGCGCTTGGCCGTGCAGGTGGCGGCGAGGCGGGTGAGGTAGTAGTAGGGGCTGTCCTCGTGGATGTTGTGTTCGTCCAGGACGTAGATCAGCTTCGGGAAGGCCGGGGTGACCTTGACCCCTTGTTTGTTTTTAATGCCGTCGATTCGTTGGCGAAGAATTTCTTCCGTAATAAGGGAGGCCTCGTAGGCGTATTCGCTTTCGGGATCGAAGTACATAAACAGGGTGACGAAGGGCGCTTGACCGTTGGTGGTCATGAGGGTGTTGATTTGGTATTGAATGGTTTGTACGCCCGATTTAATTTCCCGCTTCGTGCGGTTCCATGCCACTTTTTCCGCCATGGCCATGTCGGCGGTTTTCATGCCGTAAATGTCCAACTGTTCGGAAATAGAGGCGCTTAAATATTTTTCGTAGCTTTTGCGCACGTAGGGGGCCAGGATGCGGTCGATGCCGTTAATGGATTGGCCGCCGAATTGGCCGGAAGCCACTTGAGCGATGATTTGCGTCGTAATGGTACATGCCGTTTGGAAGCTTTTCGGCGATTCGATCATTTTGCCGTTGACCACGGTACCGTTTTTAAGCATGTCTTCCAGATTGATCAAGCAGCAGTTAAACATGGGTTGAATGTAGTAGTCCATGTCGTGAACGTGAATGGCGCCGGAGTCGTGGGCGGTGACGATGTCCGTGGGCAGGATGCGGCGACGGGCGATGTCCTTGGAGACTTCCCCGGCGATGAGATCCCGTTGGGTGGAGACCACCACGGCGTTTTTGTTGGAGTTTTCATCCATTAGATCCGCGTCGGAATAAGTCAGCAGGCTTTCGATGGAGGAGTCCGTGGAGTTGTTTTCCCGCTTAAAGGATTGTACCGAGCGGTAGGACTCGTAGGCCTTTGCCGTGGCGATGTTGTTTTTTTCGATTAGCTTTTCGAAGACCCGCTTTTCCACTTGAAGCACGGTGGAAGGCAAGTCGTGATGTAAAATTTCGTCTTCGATTTCCTTCGCTACGAGGTCCGCCTGATTTTCCACGAAGTAGCCCGTAGGCGAGTCCATGGCCTTTTCAATGGCGACGACGATTTTCGACCCGTCGAAATCGACGGTCTCGCCGTTTCTCTTAATAATACGTAAGTTGCTCATCTCATCCTCCAAAAAAATATTTCATCTATCACACCCCGAAGGGATACTTCCTAAAGAAATCGAAGCCGGCGCTTCGAACGAGATGATTATACTACATCTTGGTAAAAAATGGAAGAAGATCTTAAAAAATATCTATATGTAGTGGCGCGGCAGGAAAGGCTTGTTTCAGCGGCCGGGTGACGGGTGAGGGCTTTCGTCGGAAATATTGCGGCGAAGGAGTTTACAAGTGGGGAAAGTGTGGTATCATATTAAGGAGAGCTGGCACTCGTTGAGTGCAAGTGCTAATAAAAATTTCAGGAGGCACATCATGAGCATTAAACCATTAGGTGAACGTGTTGTTATTCAAAAAATAGAGAAAGAAAATGTCACGGCCAGCGGCATCGTCTTGCCGGATTCCGCCAAGGAAGAATCCAATGTGGCCACGGTTCTCGCCGTCAGCGAAGAGCTGAAACATTCCGACGAAATCCACTGCGACGTGGCGGAAGGCGACAAAGTTATTTACAGTAAATACGCAGGCAACGAAGTGGAAGTGGACGGGGAAAAAGTCATCGTCTTAAAATACCAAGACCTGCTCGCTAAATTAAACTAAGTTTTACTAATAATAGAAAGTAGGAGATACTATGGCAAAAGATTTAAAATTCAGCGCAGACGCCCGGGAAGGTCTCGTCGGCGGCATTAACAAATTGGCAGACACGGTCAAGGTAACCCTGGGACCCAAGGGCAGAAACGTCGTCCTGGACAAGGAATTCGGCGCACCCCTCATTACCAACGACGGCGTCACCATCGCCCGTGAAATCGAATTGGAAGACCGCTTCGAAAACATGGGTGCTCAACTGGTGAAGGAAGTGGCCACGAAGACCAACGACGTGGCCGGCGACGGCACCACCACCGCCACCCTTCTCGCCCAAGCTATTATTCGCGAAGGCTTAAAGAACCTGGCAGCCGGCGCCAATCCCATGGTCCTTCAAAAGGGCATTAAAAAAGCCGTGGACGCCATTGTGGAGGAATTAAAGAAATTTTCCGTCCCCGTGGATAATTCCGCCGCCATCGCCAATGTAGCGGCTATTTCCGCCGCCGACGAACGTATCGGCGAGCTCATCGCCGAAGCCATGGAAAAAGTGGGCAAAGACGGCGTCATCACCGTAGAAGAAAGCCGCTCCATGGGCACCCAATTAGATGTCGTGGAAGGGATGCAATTCGACCGCGGCTACCTGAGCCCCTACATGATCACCGATACGGAAAAGCGCGTGGCCGAACTGGAAGATCCCTACATCTTAATTACGGATAAAAAGATTACCAATATTCAAGACATTCTTCCCGTCCTGGAACAAGTGCTTCAAGAATCCCGCCCCGTCCTCTTAATCGCAGACGACATCGAAGGAGAAGCCTTGGCGACCCTCGTCGTCAATAAACTTCGCGGCACCTTAAACGTCGTCGGCGTCAAGGCTCCGGGCTACGGTGACAGAAGAAAAGACATGCTCCAAGACATCGCCATTTTAACCGGCGGCACGGTGATCACCGAAGACTTAGGCTTGGACATTAAAGAAGCTACCGTGGATATGCTGGGCCGGGCACAAAAGGTCCGCGTGGAAAAAGACAAGACCGTCATCGTCAGCGGCGCCGGCGAACGGGATGCCATCGACGAACGCATCGGCCAAATCCGCGCCCAAGCGGAAGAAACGGAAAGCGAATTCGACCGCGAAAAATTACAAGAACGCCTGGCGAAACTTTCCGGCGGCGTTGCCGTCATCCAAGTCGGTGCGGCTACGGAAGTTGAATTAAAAGAACGGAAGCTCCGCATCGAAGATGCCCTGGCAGCCACTCGCGCAGCCGTTGAAGAAGGCATCGTCCCCGGCGGCGGCGTGGTCCTCGTGGACTGCATCGACTGCGTCAAAGCTCTGGCCGATAAAGGCGAAGGCGACGAAAAGACCGGCATGATGATTATTCTCCGCGCACTGGAAGAACCCCTCCGTCAAATCGCGGAAAACGCCGGTGCCGAAGGCTCCGTCATCGTGGAACACGTCAAGGGCGAAAAACCCGGCGTGGGCTACGACGCTTACAACGGCAAGTACGTGAATATGATCGAAGCCGGCATCGTGGATCCCACCAAGGTCACGAGAAGCGCCCTGCAAAACGCAGCCAGCGTGGCAAGCATGCTTCTCACCACCGAAGCCGCCGTGGCCACCATTAAAGAAGACACCCCCGATCTCGGCGCAGCCGGCATGGGCGGCGGCATGGGCATGATGTAATAAAAAAATCCCCTTGAAAACAAAGGGATAGAAATAATCAAAGGAATCGAGTGAGCTCCGCTTGCTCGATTTTCTTTTACATAAAAACTTTTTCGGGTAAAAATATAGACAGATCTCCGCACCTCCTGTAAAATAAAACCTTCCGAAATAGAAAGTAAAGGAGAATTTTATGGAAGCAATCAAAAAAGGGCAGCCGCCGAAGCGCTGGCAGGTGTTTAACGGCGCCCAATTAAAATATATAGCCTTTCTGTCTATGCTCTTGGATCACGTGAACAACGCCATGATCACGCCCTATTTAGACGGCAAAGGCCTCCTGCTCCATGTAAGCAATGTGCTGAGCATTTTAGGTCGCGTGGCCTTTCCCTTATTTATGTTTTTCCTCGTGGAAGGCTTTTTCAAGACACGCTCCCGAAAAAAATACCTGATCAATCTGTTGATCTTCGCCATTTTGTCGGAGGTGCCCTTCGATCTCTTTACCTCACGGGAGCTTTTCAACAACAACTGGAACAATATGATGTTCACCCTGGCCCTGTCCTTGGCCACTATTTGGATCGTGGACGAAATGAAGGGCCGCCTGGCGAAAAAATCCAAGACCCTGTGGTACGGAGCATCCGTCCTCGTCGTGGCCGTGATGTGCGCCGTGGCCATGTTTTTCAGCCTGGACTACGACTACCACGCCATTATCGTCGCCTATCTGTTTTATCTTTTCTATGAAAAGCCCCTTTACGGCGCGGCACTGGGCTATCTGTCCATTATAAAAGAGCTCTATTCCGTGCTTGGCTTTGCCGCCACCCTCACCTACAACGGCGAGCGGGGCAAGCAGTACAAGTGGTTGAACTACGCCTTTTACCCGGTGCACATTTTGATCCTGGGCCTCCTTCGCGTGGCGCTGAAGATTTAAGGGGGAGGCGAGACTATTTAGCCAGCTCCTCGTAAGCGTGACGGTTTTTCTTTATCAGTCTTTCCGAAACGGCATCGATGCTTTCGTCGTCGGCCGTGGCCGCGCTTTCAAAGTCTTCATACTTCATGAGGACATAGGTGGGGCGATTGTTTTTTAAGATTAGAGCCGAGCCCGCCTCGTCGACGAGTCGAGTTACTTTCGAAAAGTTTTGATTGGCCTCTGTCATTGAAATCAGATTTTTTGCATTGATCATCATCATAATCCCTCCTAATGAAATTATACCATGGTATAGGATGAATTTATCCTAGACGAAAGATAAATCATTGATACGGTGAGCAAATAATGATAAAATTACGCCACAAGGAGGTCTTGCTATGATTACCATACGCCCCGTTTCCGATTTGCGGAATCGTTTTACAGAAATCGAAAAGATTGTACAAAACGGCAATCCCGTTTATTTAACTAAGAATGGTTACGGCACCATGGTTGTGCTGAGCATGGAGGAGTATGCGGCCCTATCTGAAGATGTAGAAAAGAAATTGGACGAGGCGGATAGAGTGGCGAAGGAGACGACGGCTCGCTACGACGCCGAGGAGGTCTTCGGACGGGTAAAGGCGAGGATTCGCGATAATGAAAGATTATAAGTTGACTTTTCTTCCTTTGTTCGAAGAGGATCTTAATCAAATCGTCGACTATATAAGCTTGCAATTACTAAACCCGAAAGCGGCCGAAGATCTGGTGGATGAAGTCTACAAGAGTATTATGGAGCGGCTGCCTTTTGCGGAAAATTTCGAAGTGTATCCGAGGAAAAAGGCCGGGGACCTTCCCTATTACAGAATCTACGTAAAGAATTACGTGGTGTTTTACGTGGTGAAAGGTTCTACGATGGAAGTTCGCCGTCTACTTTATAGTCGTCGGAGTCGGACGGAACTATTATAAGCGATTATCACGGCATGATTTTAAACACAGTAAAAACAGACAAGCAATCCGTAAAATTTCAAAACGTCCACCATCCCAAGCACGTCTTGGGATTTTTTTATTCCTTAAAATCCTTCTATTCTTCACTGCTTTTCTCCGCTCAAGCGGTTATAATGGTGGCATAGGTTCTTCGGATTAAAAGGGAAGTTGCTTGCGGCACGCGGTCCCGCCACTGTAAAGGCCGAGACGCCCATTCACTTCACGGGAAGGATGGAGCGTCGCTCGAGGTCAGAAGCCAGGATACCTGCCTATGGAAAAAATTTCTTCACGAGGTATGGAGTGGTCCATACAAGATAGGAGGTCTTTATGAAAAAGATTCTGCAGGTCTTGTTGCTCGCGGCATTAATGCTATTAACCGCCTGTGGCGGAGGAGACAATGTCGCCAAAAACGAAAACAATCAGGCTGCGGCCAATACCAATGCTGCGGCGGAAACGAAGGACGATTACTATCCCGTCACCATCGACACGGTGGATGCCAAGGGCAATCCCATTCAGGAAACCTTTGAAAAGGAACCGGAGCGGGTGGTGGCCGTGTATCAATCGGCCATCGAAAATATGTTGGCTCTCGGACTCGGGGACAAAATGGTTCTCGCCGCTCAATTGGACATCGACGTCAAGGACGAATACAAGGATGCCTTCAGCAAGGTGGAATACGTGAAAGACGCGCCGTCGAAGGAAGCGGTGATCGCTGCCAAGCCGGACTTTATTATTTCCTGGTCCTCTTACTTCGGCGATAAAACCTTGGGCGATGTGAAAGAGTGGCAGGACAAGGGCGTCAACACCTTTATTCTGAAAAATAGCGGCGCCGTCAAGGTGGACAGCTTGGAAAATGAATACGACGATCTTATGAATCTGGGTAAGATCTTCAATAAAGAAAAAGAAGCGGAAGCCATCGTTCAGTCCATGAAGGATCGCCTGGCTGAAACGGAAAAACTTCGGGAAGGCAAGGAGCCGGTGAAGGCGGCGATTTTGGAAATCGAAGACGACAATCTCTTCAGAAACTACGGCGCGAAAACCGTGGGCGGCGAAATCGCCGAAAAAGCCGGCGCCAAGCTGGTTATGGAAGAAGATCGCTTCGGCTCCGAAGCCCTGCTCGCCAAGGATCCCGACGTGATCTTCGTGGTTTACTACGGTGAAGATAAGATCAGGGATCAGGAATTGAATCGCTTTAAATCCCTCCCCGCCTTAAAGGGTCTTTCCGCCATTAAAAACGATCGGGTCTATCCCATCAGCTTGTCGGAAGTTTACGCCTCCGGCGTGCGCACCGCCGACGGCATCGAAACTATTATTAAGGGCCTCTATCCCGAATCATGAAGCGATCGGTGATTTACGGAGGGCTCATTCTCTTTTTCGCCGCATCGATTATCGGCGGCCTGTACTTGGGCTATGCGGACCTGAGCCTCGGTGACATCCTCGGCGCATTATCCCGCGGCCTGGCCGGCAGGGGTGGGGACGACGTGGCCTATGCCATCGTCATGGACATCCGCCTGCCCCGGGTGCTTCTCGCCATCTTAACCGGCGTGGCTCTCGCCGTCTCCGGGCTCATTATGCAGGCGGTGGTGGGCAATCCCATTGCCGATCCCTATATTTTGGGGATCTCCTCGGGAGCGTCACTGGGCGCCACCTTGGCCATCGTCACCGGCGTGATGAGCGCCTTGGGCTCTGTGGCCGTGGGGCTCAGCGCCTTTCTCTTCGCCCTGTTAACTTCCGTGGGCGTCATGATCCTTTCCCGCCTCGGCGGCCGCGCCACATCGGAGCGGCTCATCCTTTCGGGCCTGGCCCTTTCCGCCGCCACATCCAGTATCGCCACCCTCTTGGTCTACACGGCGAAAAACCGCGACGCCATTCGGGAGGTGAACTTCTGGCTTATGGGCTCTTTATCCGGGGCGAAGATGAGCCAGATCGCAGTGGTCGGGCCGATTATTATCGCCCTCTGCCTCTTTCTTTCCGTGCAGAGCCGCAATTTAAATCTGCTCCTCTTGGGCGACGAGGTGGCATACACCTTGGGAAAGGACTTGGCCAAGCTGAGGAGCGTCTATATTGTGGTGGTGTCTCTCCTCGTGGGCCTCGTGGTTTACACCTCGGGCACCATCGGCTTCGTGGGGCTCATCGTGCCTCACATGGCCCGCTTTCTCTTGGGCACCAATCACCGCCATTTGATCCCCGGCACCGTCCTCTTGGGGGCGAGTCTGCTCCTCTGGGCCGACGTGGCGGCCAGGAACGCCCTCCCCGCCGGGGAGCTGCCCACCGGCGTCGTCGTATCCGTGGTGGGGGCGCCTCTTTTCGTCTACCTCATCGTGAAAAACAGCAGGGAGGCGAGATCATGATCCGCGCGGAAAACCTCTCCGTCACCTACGGCAAGAAAGAGGTGGTGCGGGAGCTGTCCCTCACCGTCGCCGACGGGGAACTGGTGGCGCTTATCGGGCCCAACGGCTCGGGCAAGAGCAGTTTCTTAAAAGCCCTGGCGCGAGTTCTGCCCTACGAGGGGAAAATTTTTCTCGACGGCAAAGACATTCACGCCATGCATCGAAGGGACTACGCCAAGCGCCTGGCCATGGTGGGCCAGTTTAACGACATGGCCTTTGACATGACCGTCATGGACATGGTGCTTATGGGCCGCACGCCCTATAAATCCCTGCTGGAAAGGGACACGAAGGAAGACCGGGCCATGGCCATGGAAGCTCTCGCCTCCGTGGGCATGGAAAGCTACGCTCCCCGCTCCCTACGGGAGCTGTCCGGCGGCGAAAAGCAGCGGGCGGTGCTGGCACGGGCCCTGGTGCAGAAGACCGACCACCTGCTCTTAGACGAAGCCACCAATCACCTGGACATTTACTACCAGCTCAAGCTCCTCTCCACGGTAAAAGACACGAGGCTCACCGCGGTGGCGGCCCTTCACGACATGAACCTGGCCCTGGCCTACGGCGACCGCATCGTGGCGCTGAAGGAGGGGCGGATTCTCTTCGACGCGGCGCCGGAAAATGTGACTCCCGCCATGATCGAAGCCCTTTACGATACGCCCTGCACCATTCACCGAGCCGACGGCCGGCCCGTGGCGGTGTTTAAAAAGCCGTAAATTATTTTTTTTAGAGTGTATTGTATTTTTCAGGGGGGGGGTATAATAAAGGCAAGAAAAGTTTTATCACAGAACATATCGACGCAGCACTCTGCGAAAGGGAGGAAGTATGAACAAACAAGCCAATATGAAAATGGCGGCCTACGCCCTGATCGTGGGCGTGGTGGCGGCCCTGCTCAGAAATTTTATGAAGCCGACCATTCCCGACAACATCTCCCTGATCATCGGGGGCGTCCTCGTGGTCATCGCCCTGGGCATCGCCATGCTTGAGGTAAAAAACAAAACCGGCCTCTTTTACGCCTACGGAGAAAACTGGAAGGGCGATTTTCTCGCCAACAGCGGCTCCATCGCAGGCGTCGCCTGTTTCTTTTTACACACGGCGAAGCTAAACGGCTTTGTCTGCGCCCTCGTCTTGGCGGCGGTGCTCTTTGCCCTTCGTCAAATTTTCGGAAAATCCCTTAGCCACAGTTGATGCGGCAAGTCATAAGAACTCGGAGAACCCGGGTTCTTTTTTTGTGCCCTTTATGCCGAAAGGTTTTCACGCAGGGAAAGGCGCACTCTCGACGGGCGTGGGAAGGGGTAGGCATCATAGAATATTTTTGACTTAATAAGGGCCGTTAAAAAAGCCGCGGAAAGTGTTTGTTTGTTTACATTGCAGACACTAGGTTATATAATGGTCTCTGCAAGAGAAGGTACTATCGAAAGGAGTTTATGGTGCGACATCAAGCTGAACAATTACTTTCCTTAATGAAGGAACGCGGGATAGACGTTTACATCGTACCGTCCGAGGATTTTCACCAAAGTGAATACGTGGGCGAATACTTTAAGGCACGGGGCTTTGTGTCCGGCTTCACGGGAAGCGCAGGCACGGTCGTGGCTACCGCCGACGAAGTTTGCCTCTGGACCGACGGACGCTACTTCCTCCAAGGCGAGGCGCAGTTAAAGGGCAGCGGCATTAAGCTGCAAAAAATGTTCCAACCCGGCGTGCCTTCCGTAGAGGAATACATCGAAGCGAAGCTTCCCGAAGGCGGCACCCTGGGCTTTGACGGCAGAACCATTTCCGTTTCCGACGGCGCCGGCTACGAAGCGATTTGCGAAAAGAAAAGCGCCTCCATCGTCTACAATATGGACCTGGTCGACGAATTCTGGACCGATCGTCCGCCGCTTTCCGAAAAGCCCGCCTTTAAATTAGACGAAGCCATTACCGGCGAAAGCGCCGAATCGAAGCTTAAACGCATTCGCAAGGTCATGAAGGAAAAGGGCTGTGACACACACATCATCGCCTCCTTAGACGACGTATGCTGGACGCTGAATTTGCGCGGCGACGACATTTTATTCTCGCCCATTCTTTTGAGCTACGCCATCATTACCTTAGACGGCGTGACCCTCTTTATGGACGAAGGAAAGCTAAACGACGAAATTAAGGCCGATCTGAAGGCACTGAACGTTACCCTGCGTCCCTACAATGCCATTTACGAAGACGTGAAGAAGCTCGAGGGCAAGCACATCCTTCTGGATCCCACGAAGATGAACTACGCCCTTTACGAAAATATTCCCGACAGCAACGAGCTGGTGGAAGCACCGAATCCTTCCATTTTAATGAAGGCCATGAAAAACGATGTGGAAGTCAAGAACATGGCCATCGCCCACGTCAAGGACGGCATCGCCTGGACCAAATTTATGCACTGGCTGAAGAAAAACATCGGCAAGGAAAAAATTACCGAAATCGGCGCCTCGGATAAATTGGAAGACTTCCGCAAGGAACAAGAAGGCTATATGTGGCCCTCCTTCGCTCCCATCAGCGGCTACGGCGAACACGCCGCCATCGTCCACTACGAAGCCGACGAAGAAAGCGACATCCCCTTGGAAGCCAAGGGCCTCTACCTTTCCGACACGGGCTCGAACTTTAAAGAAGGCTCCACCGACATTACCCGCACCGTGGCATTAGGCGAATTGACCGACGAAGAAATCTATCACTTCACCTTGGTCTTAAAGAGCCACCTGGCCCTGGCCATGGCAAAATTCCCCTACGGCGCCCACGGCTACTCCCTGGACTATGCCGCAAGAAAGCCCTTCTGGGACGAACACCTGGACTTTAACCACGGCACCGGTCACGGTATCGGCCAATTATTAAACATTCACGAAGGCCCCACGGGCTTCCGCTATAAAATCAATATTGCGAAAAACGAACACCATCAAATCGAACCCGGCATGATCATCACCGACGAGCCCGGCATCTACATCGCCGGCAAACACGGCATCCGTTTGGAAAACTGCTTGCTCGTCAAGGAAGCGGAAGAAAACGAATACGGCAAATGGCTGTATATGGAACCCCTTACCCTGGTTCCCTTTGATATCGACGCCGTGGACTTCTCCCTCTTAGACAGCAAGGAAATCTTGTACCTGAACGAGTACAACAAGCTTGTTTTCAAGACCATTTCTCCTCACTTGACCGATGAGGAAGTTGAATGGCTGAAAAAATATACAAAGGAAATTTAGGAGGAAATTATGGAAGCTAAAAACAAAATGCCTTTCGGTTTTTACATCGTCTCCCTCGGTTTCTCCATGGAACGTTTTGCGTTTTATTCCGCAAAATGGTTGATGACGGTTATGGTTGCAGCCGCCGTCGTCGATGGAGGCCTTGGTTTGAGTGATGCCGATGCGGCAAAAATCAGTGCGAACTTAGTCGCTATGACTTACATCGCACCTTTAATCGGATCGATTATCTCCGACCGTTTCATCGGTGCAAGATACTTGATCCCCGTAGGGATGGCCCTTATGGGCGCCGGTTACTTAATCGGATGGAAAGCCGACAATGTGGCAATGATCAATATGATGATTCTCGTCGTCTCCATCGGTACCGGTTTATTTAAACCCCAATCCAACGCCATTACCGGCCGTCTCTTCGACGACCCGAAGATTTTGGATACGGCCTTCTCGACGCAATACTCATTCGTTAATATCGGCTCATTTATCGGGACGACGATTATCGGCGTTCTGGCACTGAGCAAAGGCTATTCCTTCTGCTTCTTGGTTTGCGGCATTATCATGTTCGTTAACGCCATTTGGTTTATCTGGGGCTGGCGCTTCTTAGGCGACGCCGGTAAGAAACCCTTCAAGGTCGACGAACGGAAAGCCCTCGGCGAAGAAGCTGAAAAGAAAGAAGAAAAACGTCCCTTAACCAGCATCGAAAAGAAACGTGTCGGCGCGATTATTCTCGTCTCCGCTTTCTCCACCATCTTCTGGTTATTCTGGTACCTGGCTTACATGCCCGTTTACTTCCACTGGGCCGGCGACAACCCGGCAGCCAACTGGATGATCGGCAACTTCGAAGTGCCTACCGCATGGTTCGACTCTCTGAACGCCCTGTGCTGTATCACCATGGGTCCCCTCTTAGGTATGTTCTGGGCTAAACGCGCCAGAAGCCCCAAGGGCGACTTCAATATGTTCCAAAAGACATCCTTCGGTATGTTGCTGTTAGGCCTCGCCTACATCATCTTTGCCGTCGCCGATATCGCTCGCGGCGAAAGCCTCGCCAGCTTAGGCTGGTTAGTTGCCTTCGGCATTACCCTGTCCTTAGGCGAAATGGTCTTCTCGCCCCTCGGAAACTCCTTTATCTCTAAGTTTGCTCCGGCACGTCTTCTTTCGGTCATGATGAGTGTTTGGACCTTGGCGATCTTCGTTTCCGCAAAAACCTACGGCAACCTTTACGAATTCACTTTGCAATTCGACTTTGCAAAAACCTACTTCATCATCGCCGGCATCGCTATTGCCTGCGGCATCATCCTCTTTGCACTGAGCCCGAAATTAAACGGCCTCGTCGCAGAAGATGCAGAAGAAGAATAAGCACGCTGTACCCTTTAAATAATGCACGCCATCCCTATTAGTTGAAAGGAGCCCCACATGAATCAAGAACGTATCGATCGAGTCATTAAAGGCATGAAAGATAATGGGCTCGAGCACATTATCATTTCCGACCCGGTAGCCATTTTCTACCTGCTCGGAAGAAAGATCGTCCCCGGCGAAAGAATGCTCGTCCTCTACCTACACGTAGACGGCACGGCCAAGCTCGTCATTAACGAGCTCTTCCCCCAAGACGGCGATGTCGGCGTAGACCTGGTATGGTACAACGACATCGACGACGGCGTAAAGATTCTTTCCGACCACATGGTATCGGGTAAAGTCATCGGCATCGACAAGAACTGGCCCAGCCACTTCCTGCTTCGCCTGCAAGAGCTTCATCCTGAAATGAAATACGTCAACGGTTCCATTATCGTAGACGACGTACGTCGGATTAAGGATGAAGAAGAAAAACAAATTATGCGCGAATCCTCCAAGATTTGCGACCAAGTCATGGAAGAGCTGATTCCCTGGGTCGTTAAGGGCCTCACGGAAAAAGAACTCAACGCCAAGACCCAAGAGCTCTTCGCCAAACACGGCGTTATGGAAATGTCCTTCGACCCCATCACGGCTTACGGCCGCGGCGGCGCCGACCCTCACCACGTTACCGACGACTCCAAGGGTAAACGGGGCGATTCCGTCGTCTTAGACATCGGCGGCTTCTACAAGAGCTACGCTTCCGACATGACCCGCACCGTCTTTATCGGCGAAGTATCCGATAAAGCTCGCGAGGTCTACGAAATCGTTAAAGAAGCCAACCTGCGCGGTATCGCCGCCGCAAAACCGGGCAATCGCATGTGCGACGTCGACCTGGCTTGCCGCGACTACATCGAATCCAAAGGCTACGGCGAATACTTTACCCACCGTACCGGTCACTCCATCGGTTTGGAAGACCACGAAGTGGGCGACGTTTCTTCCGTTAACGAAGCCATCATCAAACCGGGACAAATCTTCTCCGTCGAACCGGGCATCTACCTGTTAGACGAAGGCATCGGCGTCCGCGTCGAAGATTTAGTCCTCATTACCGAAGACGGCTGTGAAGTTTTAAACCACGTAACAAAGGATCTTATCGTCGTAGAGGAGGAATAAGATGGTAGCCATAAAAGAAGGACGCATGCCCTTTAATGGATTTGAAACCTACTACCGTATTACCAATCCTGAAGGAAAGAAAGCCCCCCTCGTCCTCCTCCACGGCGGACCGGGGAGCACCCACAACTACTTCGAGGGCTTTGACAAATTGGCCGAAGCCATCGATCGTCCCATCGTCATGTACGACCAAATCGGTTGCGGCGAATCCGCCACACCGGGTCACACCGAGCTATACAACGCCGACGTATGGATGGACGAACTCCAAGCCTTAAGAGATCATCTGGGCATGGACAAGGTCCACCTCCTGGGTCAATCCTGGGGCGGCATGCTCGCCATCTACTACATGATGGAACGGGAGCCGGAAGGCGTCCTCTCTATTGTCCTGGCATCCACCCTCCACTCCGCCATTTTGTGGCGTGAAGAACAGTGGCGTCGGATCTATCGCTTTATGTCCAAAGAAGAACAGGACATCTTCAACAAAGCCGAAGCGTCGGACAAGTACGACGACCCGGCTTACCTGAAAGCCCTGGATCATTTCATGGACATGTACTGCGGCCCCACCATCGACGCCGGCAGCCCGGAATATTTGAAACGGGAAAAGAAAAACGGCGGCGAGGTCTATATGACCGGCTGGGGAGCCAATGAATTCGGTCCCACCGGCACCTTGGCCGACTACGACTACCGCGGCAAGCTCGGTAAAATTACCGTGCCCACCATGGTCACCAACGGCCAAATGGATTTGTGCAGCTGCTTCATCGCTAAAAGCATGTACGACGAGCTGCCCAATTCCCGCTGGGAACTCTTCCGCTACTCCCGCCACATGGCCTTTGTAGAAGAAGAGGAAAGATACTTTGAAGTCATGAAAGACTGGCTGAAAGATTTCGATTAAAACAAAACGCCTTCGGGCGCGGCGAGGTCCCTTCGGGGGCCTCGCTTTTTTGTGCCCCGAGGACCTTCTTGCTATAATAAGGGTGAGAGGAGGTGCGTCATGGGAAATATTATCGAGCTGCCCCGGGCGAAGGAGCTGGAAGAGGCCGTCTGCGCGTTGCGGCGGGCCGCGGCCGAGGCGATTTGCGCCAACATCAGCCTCGTTTACGTCGAGGGCAAGGCCATCGAAATGAACTACCGCCTGGCCTTCGGTCCGTTGGAAATAGAAATTTTCGAAACCTATTGCCGCACCTTGCGTCTGAGGCGAAGGAGAGAAGCGATTCGAGGAAAGCTTACGCAGCAGAAGCCCCGTTTCTTGAAAATTTCAGAGGCGCAGCTGGACGAGGAGCTGGCCCGCTACGAAGGCGAGCTGGCGCGGAAAAAGCGGCTGGTGAAGGAAGCCGGTCGGTGGGCGAAAAATCCCCGAGGCAATGTAAAGGAGGGCGCCATGAAGGCGCAGCTCACCGCCGTCATCCTCGCCCTGCACCCGGACATTCGCCCGGAAAAAAGAACCTCGCGCACCTTAAACGAGGCCATGGACGCCTACATCGACGGCGACGCAGAGAAGCTGCGCCGCCTGCGAAAGGACGTGCCCGCAGATGCCGACGACGATTTGCCCCTGGGCGGCTTAATCGACGAAGAAAAGCGGCTGAGGGATCTGATCCGCGCCTTGGAGGCGGAAAACGGCGCCGTCCGAATCCGCGCTCCCTTTACCATGCGGGCCAATGTGGAAGAGGAAGAGGCACACAGAGCCTGGCGGGAACAGTTGGAAGGGGAGCTCGAAAGCCATCGCCGCCGCTTGGCGGAAGAAGAGGTGGCCCTGGCCAATCTACTGAAGCTGGCGAGGCGATTGGAAAACAAAAGGCCCTGAAGAAAATTGAATCGATTGCACAAAAAAACGAGCTGCCCATGCAGCTCATTTTTATTTATCGATACTCGCCTCGGAAGTGGGTACTTCCCACGAAAAGCACGGCGTAGCGCCCCGGCCCGGCGTCTCTCGACAGATCGGAGGCTCGGGTTTGGACATTGATGTAGCGATAGCGGGGGTACATCATATTTTCCCTATGAGAGGGCGAATCCCACCAAAGCTTGTAATAGGTGCGTGCCAGTTGCTTGCCGTCGGTCAACAGGGGGCGACTGTTCTTCCCGATCCGCGCCGAGGAGATATTGCAGATTTCAAGCAAATTTTCCCCGCGGGCCGTGGTGAAAAGTTGGGGCTCTAAATAGTTGAAGGCCGAGTCCCACTTTCTGCCGTCGGTGCGCACGTGGTCCCGTCCCCCGACGGAAATGGATCCGTAGGCGGCCAGCTCCTCGCAGCGGACGATGCCACCACGCTCCAAATCGTCGGCCCACTCTACGGGCGCGAGGCCCAGTCTGTTGCGATCTTCATTGATCAGGCGCAAAAATTCATTTCGAAAGGCGGCCTCGTCGTAGCTTTGACCTTTATTGAAGGCGGCGATAAGACTGTTTCCGGAAAGAAAAGGAGATTTTGGCGTCGGTTGCGACGGTTGTGCCGGTCGGGCAGGTCGCGGGGCGGAAGGCGCCTTTGCCGTGCCGTTAAAAAGCATGACGAAGACATCGCCTCGGGTGGCGGGGGCGTCGGGGCTCAATCCGCCGATGCCCGTTCCGTCGCCGACGATTCCCGCCTTACGGGCGCGGGCGACCCAGCCGTCGGGCCAGGGCGTTTGCGCCGCTTGGGCGGGGGTCAGGCTGCCGTCTGCGACGACGACGGCGATCTTCATCATTTCAGCATTGAAAATATATTTTTCCGGGCCGAAGGTGCCGTTGGGATAGCCGACAATGGTCCTCACGCCGCCCTTCCCCTTGATGTGGCTCGCCACATTAATGTAGCCGTTGGCCCAATGGTTCATGGGGACATCCGGGTAAACCTCCGTCTTTCGATAGGTGTACGCCTCGGCTCGGGCGATTTTCACCAAAAGGGTGGCCACTTCCGAACGCTTAATGGGTTGATCCAAGCCCAGAGAGCCGTCGGGATAGCCGGTGACGATGCCCTTATCCTGCAAGACGGCAATCTTTTCCTCCCGCGTCATGGCGTAAGCCTTGCTCGCCGGCAAAAGCGCGGCTAAGGCGAGAAGAAACAGGGCCAGTTTTTTTACCGATCTTTTCATAATACCTCCGAGTTTTGTTTAAATCTGTCCTTCAATTCTGTCCTTCAATTCTGTTACTCCATTCTACCATGCAATTCCTTTCATTGTCTCGAAACCGAAATTTATCTCATAGAGAAAAGCACCCGCGCGGGTGCTTTTTGCTTGCCTTCGTAGGCGCTCTTAGTTGATTTTTTGGAAGATGGAGATGGAGCGGTCGGAATCTTCGTAGTAGACTTCCATGCCCATTTTTTCCACGATGAAGCGCAGGGGCACCATGGTGCGATTGTTTTGGATGGTGGCGCCCACGTCCAGGGGGACGGTGTTGCCGTCGATGACGGCCAGGTTTTTGTCCGCGGGCAGGGCGATGGTGTGGCCCTTGTATTGAACCACGGCGGTGCGTTCGGGGGCGTTCCAGCCCACCTCGGCGCCGTAGGATTCCATTAAGAAGCGCAGGGGCACGAGGGTGCGGTTGTTTTTAATCACCGGTGTCGTGTCCATGGTGCGGGCCTGTCCCGCGGCGGTAAAGTTTTTCTTGCCCACGGTCATGAGCACCTTCGCATAGCCCGGGGATTCCTTTACATAGCTTGCGCTGTTGCCGCCGAATCTCGCCTTGTAGGCGATATAGGCGCCGTTCACTTTTTGTTGGGTGAAGACGG
Source organism: Aedoeadaptatus urinae (assembly GCF_900155585.1). GTDB lineage: Bacteria > Bacillota > Clostridia > Tissierellales > Peptoniphilaceae > Aedoeadaptatus > Aedoeadaptatus urinae. Next base: position 108,118 of record NZ_LT707417.1, read on the forward strand.
CGGTAGGCTCTTTCACACCGCCCGCTTTCCAGCTATTGGTGTCGCCCTTTGCCGCACCGTTTTCCACGGTCCAATTGATTTGAGCGGGGTCGATGGCGATGCTTCTGCCCGCCTTGGTCACGCCCTTCGGCGCCAGGGTAACGGTATTGCCGCCCTCTTTGGCCGTCAGGGTAAAGCTCTTAAGGGCGGCGGGGCTTTGGATGTCTACGGGCAGGGTGACGGTGAGGCCTGTTTTCGTGGTCAAGAGGATGTTGGTCTTGCCTTGCTTCGGCGAAAGGAAGCGGCTGTAGAGCCAGGCGTTTTTGCCGAAGGTGCTGTCCGTCAGGCTGTAGCCGATGTCGTTTACCTTCATGGGGTGGTAGTTGCTGTCCCAAGCCTTGGCCAGATTGTAGGTGGCCACTTCGCCTAAGACCAGGTGGCGAGGCCCGCCGATGGAGCCGCCGGCGAGAGCGGTCCTGGGGGCCTTGTTCATGACGCCGATGCCGTTGACGATGCGCCGCTCGGAGCCGTTTCGTTCCGGCCGGGTGATTTTCGTGTTTTTAAAATCTCCGTGGCCCCGAGCCACCAAGGTGGTGGAGCCACCGCCGTCTAAGTTAATGGCTTTTTCCACGCCTAAGGCGGCGACGGTGGCCGCCCATTCGTTCAGCTTCATGCCGCGGCTTCTGGAGGTGCGGCCTTCTGTGGCGACGAGGTAGACGGTCTTGCGGTCTCTGGAAATGGCCGCGGCGCTCCTGGCCCGGTAGCCGTCGATGGAGGCGGCGTCCATAATATAGGGCTGTGCCAGGCCGCCGTTAACCAAGAGGGCGTGGCCGCCGATTAAAAAGCGCCAGTTTCTGTTGGGGCTCACATTGTAATTCAGGCGCAGCCGTTGGCCCACTCTGACGTTTTGGCGAATAAAGTCTTTCGCCCGGCCGTTGACCTGCAAAATATACTTGCCTTTTGGGGTGACCATGGGCAGGGGACGGTCCAGGGAAATTCTTTCCACGACGAAGTTGCCGTTCACCAGCACTTCGCCGCTGCCCCTGAGTCCCCGGGAGACGGAGGTCCAAAAGTCGTTGTACAATTGGATGCTGTCTTTGTGAGAGGGGACTTGGGTGTGGTTAATAATGTAGTCGGTTTTGTTTAAGCCGCTGATCCTGTAGTGCGCGCCGTTTTGTGCGGTGGCGGTACCGTTAAAGGTAAAGTTTTCGATGTAGGCGTTTTTGTTGTTGTCGATGCCGAAGGCGTACAGGCCGATGGATTCCAAAGGCGAGGACTGAAGCTTGCCGCCGATGACGGAAGGGCCGAAGGGCGCGCCCTGTTTCGACATATTAAAGAAGTCGCCGTTAATGCCGGCGTAGGCGTCGGTGCGATCGGCCATGTGGCTCACCGTGTCTTTGCGGGTGTAGCTCCCCGCTCCGGCCATGACCTGAAGATCCGCCGCGGGATTGTTCAGATCCACCTGAATCACGTCGACCTTGTGGTTTCTGCCGCCGATGGTTGCGGAAAGCTCCCTGCGAATGACGCCGGGGGAGACGGTAATCCGTCCGTTTTCTTTTAAAGAGACGGCCTCGGCACCCTTGGGCAGAAGAAGCACCAGGGCCAAGACCCATAAAAATACGACTTGCCTTTTTAATAGATTCAAATCAAACACCTCTTTCTACTTTCATTGTACTGGAAAAGGAATGCCTCTTGCGTGTTATTCCCGTTACAAATCCCGGGGGAGTTTGCGGCCGTCGATCTTTCTGAAAAAGTCGTTGTCCGCCGCCTCCAGTGCCGGAAGATCGTAGCCCATGCGCTGCATTTCGTTGAGCTTAAAGATCATCAGGTTCACGTCCACGGAAAAAGCCCGGGCCATGTCCATATAGGAGTAGCCCGCCCGCGCCATGGCATAGACCGCCTCCTCGTCCAAGAGGAAGTGGGCGGAGAAGATATTCGCCTCAAGCTCCATGGCGTCGGTTAAGTGAAAGAGGGTGTATTCGATGAGTTCTTTCTTCTCGGCGTGGTTGCGGTGGTAGAGATGGTGGCCCAGCTCGTGGGCCAGGACCATGCGCTGAATCGGCGCCGGCATGCGGTCGTTGTAAAAGACGAAGGGCTTGTTCAAAATAATTTTGTACATGCCCAAAAGCTTCGTGGATGCGGCCATGGGAATCAGGTCCACCTTCATGGCCTCCAGGGCCTTTTTCGGATCGCCGTCGTAGCGCTCACGGAGGCAGGCGGCGTCGTCGTAGAGGTGGCGGTGGCGGCTAGTCGTCTTGTTCATGGGATCCGCCCGCCTTCTTTGATTCACTTTCCAGTTTCGCCCGGAAGTAGGCTTCCTGAATGGCCTCAAACACCGCCTGCTTGTCCTCCTCGTCTAATTTGCCGCCGGCGAAGAGGCCGATGACTCCGTCCACCAGCTCCCGGGCATCGGCGGCGCCACGCGTGCCCCAGCGGGCCTGAGCCGCCATAATAAAGGCGTCTTCCTCCGTAAAGAAATAGGCCTTGGGCACGTGAAAGAGCTCGGCCAGGGCGTCGTAGGTGGCGTCGTGGCGGGGACGCAGGCCGCCGGTTTCGTAATTGGATATGGTGCGCAGCGACAGGTCCAGCGCCTCGGCCAAATCTTTCTGTGTCATGCCCCGGTCTTTCCTGAGGGCTTTTATTTTTTCTCCGAATGTCATGATTCACCTCGATATGCAATTTAATTGCGTATAAAAAAGAAAAGCATCTTGAAAAGCGCAAGTTGATTTCGTATTATGGAAGCAAATAGGAAATCGAGTTGCGTAAATCATAGAATGAATTGCGCCTTTTGTCAAGAAAGGATCGCCATGAAACGGGTTATTTTACATTCGGACATGAACAATTGCTACGCCTCCATCGAAATTCAGCGCAACCCCTCCCTTCGAGGGAAGGCCCTGGTGGTGGGAGGCTCCGTGGAAGACCGCCACGGCATCGTCCTGGCCAAGTCCATGGAGGCCAAGGCCATGGGCATTCAAACCGGCGAGGCCTTGTGGCAGGCGAGAAATAAATGCCCGAACCTTATCGTGGTGGAGCCCCACTACGAGGTGTATCTGGATTTTTCCAGAAGGGCCCGGGCCATTTACTACGACTACACCAATCAGGTGGAGCCCTTCGGCCTGGACGAGTGCTGGCTCGATGTGACGGGAAGCACGCACCTCTTCGGCTCCGGCGAGGCCATGGCCCACGCCATTCGCCGGCGCATGAAAGAGGAGCTGGGCATTACGGTGTCCATCGGCGTGAGCTTTACAAAGACTTTCGCGAAGTTGGGAAGCGATATGAAAAAGCCCGACGCCGTCACAGTCATCGCCGAGGAGGACGTGGCGAGGAAAGTCTACCCCCTTCCCGCCGACGCCATGATCGGCATCGGACGAAAGACGAGGGAAAAGCTGCGGGCCGTGGGGATCGATACCTTGGGAGATCTGGCCGCGGCCGATGTGGCCCTTTTAAAAAGCCGCCTGGGCATCAACGGGGTGAAGCTTTGGAAAAAGGCCCGGGGCATGGAGGAGGATCCCGTGCGGGACCGAGACGATCTGCTTCCCGTCAAGAGCGTGGGCAACGGCATAACCCTGCGGGAGGATTTAAAAAATCCCGTGGAGGTGCGGCGGATTTTTCAGATCCTCGCCATAAAAGTGGCGAAGCGGCTCAGGGAAGGGGAGCTCATGGCCCGGGGGATCGAAATCCATTTGCGGGATAAGGATTTAAGAGGCGCCTCCTTTCAGTGCAAGCTGCCCTACGACGGGGCCTCCTCTTTTCTTTTAAGGGATTCGGCCTTCGATTTGTATTTAAAAAAGATGGATCCCGCCCGTCCCCTTCGGGCCGTCACCCTTCGCGCCACGGATCTCGTGCCGCAAAAGGCGGCGGTGCAATTGGATTTATTTTCCGATTACGAAAAAAAGAAGCGGGAAGATGCCTTGGACGAGGCCATATATAAGATTCGCCGGCGCTACGGCGAGGGCGCCCTCACTTTTTTAGGCCTCTTAAACGACACGAAAATGCCCCTTCACACCACCGATGTCGTCACCCTTCCCCATCCCGTCTTGCGATAGGCGTTATTTTAGCGTACAAAAGGGATAAATAGATTGAATGGAACATGGAGATTGGATAAAATAGAAGAGTAGACAGAAGGGGAGGTGATGTCCGTGAAAAAATCGCCTTACACCGGCTTGGCGCTCATTACCCAAGTGGGACTCAATGTACTGATTCCTATTTTGGGATGCATGCTCCTCGGTGCGTGGCTGGATAAAAAGACGGGCGGAAGCGGTTTGTTTCTTCTGCTTCTTACCCTTTTGGGCATCGCCGCCGGCGTTATGAACATTCTTCGCTTGGGAAAGAAGCTATGAAGGATCGCTTCACCAACGAATACATCGCCCTGACCGCAGGCCTTGCCCTCGTGGTATCGGGCGTGCTTCTCGTTGCGTTGAGGCATCCGAAGCCCGCCGTCCTGGGCTGGATTTTCGGATGTCTGATCGCCATGGCCATGTTTAAGCTTATGTACCTTACCTTGCTCCGCGCCTTGGATAAACCCGAGGCGCAGGCGGCGCGCTATACGGGCATTCATTACCTGTTGCGCTTTGCCATTTATGCCGTCGTGTTAATCGTGGCGGCCAAGGCGGAGTACTTAAGTTTGGTCGGGACGTTTTTCGGTCTATTATCCGTCAAGTACGTGATACTTTTTAGAAACATGTTCGACTATCTTCGCAGTAAGAAAGGAGGGGGCTTTTGAAACGAGGCATCGTCTTTCACGCAGGTGATAAGACCATATGGCTCCACGAATCCTTGTTCACGACCTTTGTCATCGTCGCGACACTTGCGATTCTAAGCTTGTATATTCACTCGAAAATCAAAAAAGCCGACCCAAGGGAAAAGCCGACGGGATTTTTGCATATCGTCGAGATTCTCGTCGAGGCGGTCAACAATTTGACCGTGCAGACCATGGGCGAGCACAACAAAGGCTTTGCGCCTTACATGCTTTCTCTGGGCGCATTCTTAGCTTGCGCCAACTTATCCGGGCTTTTGGGCTTTGTGCCGCCGACCAGCGACTACAATGTCACGTTGGCACTGGCTTTAATTACCTTTGCCATGATCCACTTCTTCTCCGTGAAGACCAAGGGGATCGGAGGCTATTTAAAGCAATACACCGAGCCCATCGCCATTCTGACGCCCATTAATATTTTGGGAGAGTTGGCCAATCCCGTCTCCCTCAGCTTCCGTTTGTTCGGAAATATATTAAGCGGCATGTTAATTATGAGTCTGGTCTATCAGGGACTGGGGTTGATTTCGAAATTTATCATTCCCCTGGTCGCGTGGCCCTTACACGGCTACTTCGACGTGTTCAGCGGCATGTTGCAAACCTTTATCTTCCTCATGCTGTCCATGACCTACATTAACTCCGACATGGCATCTCCGGAAGAAATCGCAGAGAGAAAAGCAAAAAAGCAGTCGTAACCATATAAAGTGTATAGGGAGGAAAACATTATGCAAATCACCAGTGAAGCGTTCATCTTAGGTTGCTCGGCCATTGGCGCCGGCTTGGCAGTTATTGCAGGGATCGGCCCCGGTATCGGTCAAGGTTATGCGGCCGGTCAAGCGGCAGCGGCCGTAGGACGGCAACCGGAAGCCAAGGCGGACATCGTTCAAACCATGCTCCTCGGTCAAGCTGTTGCGGAAACCACGGGTATTTACGGCCTGGTTATCGCCATTATCTTATTATTCGTCAAACCTTTACTAGGCTGATAAAGGCGCAGAGAACCGAAAGGAGTTGTCCCTATGGAAATTTTTGTCGTGCCGGACATGTGGAATGTGTTGGCACAATGGGGCGCCACACTTATCCTGTTTCTCGTCATCCGCCACTTTGTCTATAAGCCGATGAACGAATTTTTGACAAAAAGGCAAAACGCCGTCGTCTCGGAAATCGAAGAGGCGGAGGATCTTTTGCGTGAAGCGGAAGATCTTCGCGAAGAATACAGAGACAAAATTCAAAAGGCCCGCAAAGAGGGGGCGGACATTATCGAAGCTTCCAGAGAACGGGGCCGTGATTTGGAAAAATCCGCCATGGAAGAAGCCAAGGCCCACGCGGCATCGATGATCGAAAAGGCTGAAAAGGACATTGCCAGTCAAAAGGCTCAGGCCTTAAAAGAGGTGCGCAATGAAACCGCCGATCTCGCCGTGATGATCGCAGAAAAGCTGCTGAAAGACAATATTGACGTGAAAAATCAAGACGCATTGGTAGACGGCCTCATCGAAGACTTGGAGAAGAACCATGTATGATGCAGGTCTGAGCAAATACAGTATCGCTCTCTATGATGTAGCGAAAGAGTCGGACGATTTTATGCTGGACAAGCTGGAAGAGGTGCGGGAGGCCTACAAGGATCCTGAGCTGCTTCTGGCCATGTCCCATCCGAAGCTTCGCCCGGAGGCAAGGCGTGCCGTTATAAAAGGCGTATTTGGCGACGATTTGCCCGAGCCCTTGTTAAATTTGCTCTTGATCGTGGCCGATAACGGACGCTCGTACGCGATAGACCGAATCATCCAATCCTACGAGGATTTGTGCTTTGAAGATCAACGCATCGAGCGCATCCGCATCGTCACGCCCATGCCCATATCCGAAGAAAAGGTCGAGGCCATTCGCGCCGCCTACGCAAAAAACCGAAGCGGCGATGTGAAGGCCGAGGCGGAGGTCGATCCCTCCTTAATCGGCGGCGTAAAAATCGTCACCGACGAAGGCGTCATCGACTACAGCCTGTCGAGACAGCTGGCGGATTTGGAGCACAGCTTGAGATAAAACCATAGAGAGGTGAGACATGAATCTAAGATCAAAAGAGATCGGCGCCGTGATACGGGAGCAGATCAAAAATTATAATGTAGATTTGGTCATGGAAGAAGTGGGCACCGTCATCGAAGTCGGCGACGGCATCGCCCGCATTTGGGGCTTGGAGCAAGCCAAGGCCGGCGAGCTGATCGAATTCCCCGGCGGCGTCTACGGCATGGTCCAAAACCTGGAACTGAACAATGTCGGCGTCGTCTTGCTGGGCGACGGCGATATTAAAGAAGGGGACGAAGTCAAGGCCACGGGCAAAGTGGTTCAGGTTCCCGTCGGCGAAGGCCTGCTGGGCCGCGTGGTCAACGCTCTGGGCGCACCCATCGACGGCAAAGGCGACTACGCCTACGACAAAACCATGCCCATCGAAAAAATCGCCCCGGGGGTTATTACCAGACAATCCGTCAATGAACCCCTGCAAACGGGCACCAAGGCCATCGACGCCCTATTCCCCATCGGCCGCGGCCAACGGGAGCTGATTATCGGCGACAGGCAAACGGGAAAGACCGCCATTGCCATCGACGCCATCATCAATCAAAAGGACACGGACGTCATTTGTATTTACGTAGCCATCGGTCAAAAGACCTCCACGGTGGCACAAATTGTGGATACCCTGGAACAACACGGCGCCATGGATCACACCATCGTCGTGGCGGCGACGGCGGCGGAGCTTTCGCCGATTCAATACATCGCCCCCTACGCCGGGGTCACCATGGCGGAAGAATTTATGGCACAGGGAAAAGACGTGCTCATCGTCTACGACGACTTGACCAAGCACGCCGTGGCCTACCGGACCATGAGTCTTCTTTTACGCAGACCGCCGGGACGGGAAGCCTTCCCCGGCGACGTCTTCTACCTCCACTCCAGACTGCTGGAGCGGGCGGCTCGTATGAGCGACGAATTCGGCGGCGGATCCATTACGGCCCTGCCCATTATCGAAACCCAAGCGGGAGACATTTCCGCCTACATTCCCACCAATGTCATTTCCATTACCGACGGCCAAATCTTTTTGGAAACGGACCTGTTCTTTGCGGGACAGCGGCCGGCCATCAACACCGGGCTTTCCGTCTCCCGTGTCGGGGGCGCCGCCCAAACCAAGGCCATCAAGAAAGTATCCTCTACGATGAAGCTGGATTTGGCACAGTACAGAGACCTGGCATCCTTCGCCCAATTCGGTAGCGAGCTGGACAAGGAAACCCAACGGACCCTGGCTCAAGGGGAGCGGATGATGCGGATTTTGCGTCAACCTCAATACCGCCCCATGAAGCTGGAGCATCAGGTGCTGGTCCTCTATGCCGTGACCAAGGGCTATCTCTTAGATGTGGACGTGGACGATGTGTTGAATTTCGAAGAAGAGTATCTGCTCTATGTGGAAAATCACCATCCCGACCTCATCAAAGATTTGCGTGAGCAAAAAGAAATGACCGATGCCATCGAAGACGCCATCAAGGCGAGCCTCGTCGAATTTAAACAGACGCGATAGGAGGTTTTTATGGCATCAACGAGAGAAATCAAACGGCGCATTCGAGGCATTAACAGTATTTTGCAAATTACCAAGGCCATGGAGCTGGTCTCTACGGCCAAGCTTCGCCGCGCCCGCATTCGACTTGCCAAAACCAAACCCTATTACCAAACCGTGGTCGACGACATTCGGGAAATTTTATCCGTCGTCGACGAAAATCATTCCCTGTTGGTGCGCGAGAAAAAAGACGCCGTTCTCTACATCGTGCTGACCTCGGACAAGGGACTCGCCGGCGGATACAACGCCAATGTTCTGCGCCTGACGGAAAAGACGATTAAGGAAGACGGCTGTCCCTCGAAGCTTTTGGTGGTGGGCACCAAGGCCAGGGACTATTTCGAGCGTCGCAATTACGACATCGCCGAGTCCTACACGGGACTTAGCGAGGATCCCGAATACTCCGACGCCAGGGAATTGGCCGCTGTGGCCATGGATTTGTACAAAAAAGGGAAAGTGGACGCCATTCGAATCATCTACACCCGGTTTATTTCCACCATCAGCTACGACGCGCAGGTGGTTTCCATTCTGCCTTCCGACGAATTGAAGGCCGAGGAGGACCTCCCGGCTGTGCGTTCGCAAATCGAATTTGAACCTTCGCCCATGGCGGTGTTGGACTATTTGATTCCCATGTACGTGGCGACTGCCATATTCGGTTCCCTTATCGAAGCGGCCGCTTCGGAACAGGGCTCCAGGCGGGTGGCCATGGAAAATGCATCGGACAACGCCCACGACATGATCGACGAACTGCAAACCAACTACAACCGTGCCCGTCAAGCGGCGATTACCAATGAAATCACCGAAATCGTCTCGGCGGCGGATGCAGTGCAATAGGAAGAGGTATCGGTATGAATGAGAATATAGGAACTATCTGCCAGGTCATCGGACCTGTGGTAGACATCCAATTCGAGCAGGATTACCTGCCGGATTTATTAAACGCCATTAAAATAGAAAACGGCGAGGAAACCCTCACCGTGGAAGTGGCTCAACACATCGGCGACGACGTGGTGCGCTGCATCGCTTTAGGTGCCACCGACGGCTTGAAGCGGGGGATGGACGCCGTCAACACCGGTGCGGCCATCTCCGTGCCCGTAGGGAATCAAACCCTGGGCCGTATGTTCAATGTCTTGGGCGAGCCCATCGACGGCAAAGAGGCCTTAAAGGGCGAGGAAATCATGCCCATTCATAGAAAGGCCCCCACCTTCGAAGATCAGGACACCTCCAATGAGGTCTACGAAACGGGGATCAAGGTCATCGACCTGCTGTGTCCCTACGCCAAGGGCGGCAAGGTCGGCCTCTTCGGCGGGGCCGGCGTAGGCAAGACCGTTTTGATTCAGGAATTGATTCACAACATCGCCCAGGAACACGGCGGCATTTCCGTCTTTACCGGCGTCGGCGAGCGCACCCGCGAAGGGAACGACCTGTACTACGAAATGATCGACTCCGGCGTTATCGACAAGACCGCCCTGGTCTTCGGTCAAATGAACGAGCCGCCGGGAAGCCGGATGCGCGTCGCCTTAACGGGGCTCACCATGGCGGAATACTTCCGTGACCAAGCGGGCCAAGACGTGCTCTTATTTATCGACAATATCTACCGCTTTACCCAAGCGGGGAGTGAGGTTTCCGCCCTCTTGGGCCGCATGCCTTCCGCCGTCGGCTACCAACCGACATTGGCGACGGAAATGGGTGCCCTTCAAGAGCGGATCACATCGACGAAAAAAGGCTCCATCACATCGGTACAGGCCGTCTACGTTCCCGCCGACGACTTAACCGACCCGGCGCCTGCCACCACCTTTAACCACTTGGACGCCACCACCGTCTTGTCGAGAAACATCGCCGGCATGGGCTTATATCCCGCCGTGGATCCCCTGGACTCCACCAGCCGGATACTCGACCCCAATGTGGTGGGCAAGGAACACTACGCCGTCGCCCGCGAGGTACAAGAGGTGCTTCAAGAGTACAAGGACCTGCAGGACATTATCGCCGTTTTGGGCTTGGAAGAATTGTCCGAAGCGCAACGGACCACCGTGGCCCGGGCGCGGAAGGTGCAACGGTTCCTGTCGCAGCCCTTTAGCGTCGCCAGCCAATTTACCGGCATCGACGGCAAGTATGTGCCCATCGAAGAAACGGTGCGGGGCTTTAAGGAAATCTTAGAAGGCAAGCACGACGACGTGCCCGAATCCGCCTTCCTCTTTGTCGGCGGCATCGACGAGGTCTTGGAAAAGGCCGCGACCGCCAAGGAAGAAGAGAATGCGTCGGCGTCCGAAAAAGAAGAAGCAGCCGCGCCTGAAGAAGACGACGAAGACGAAGGGAAAGAAGGAGACGAGCAATGATCGACCTGCGTTTGGTGACCCCTCACGCCGACGGCTTTGAAAAGCAGGTGGACAAAGTCATCGTTCGCGGCGTTTTAGGCGATTTAATGTTTATGAAAAACACGGCGCCCATCGTCACGCCCTTAGGCTACGGAATCATGTATATCTATGAGGAAGGCAAGCGTAGCGTCGGCCTCGTTCACGGGGGCTACGCCTCCATGAAAGACAATGTGGTCACCATTGCCACCGACGCCTTCGAATGGACCTACGACATCGACGTGACCCGGGCGCAAAAGGCCAAGGAACGAGCCGAGGCTCGCCTGAAGGAGGCCCACGACACCGGGGAAGAACACAGCGGAAGCATCGAAGAAACCAAGCTGGCACTGTTGCGTGCCGTCAATCGGTTAAAGCATGCGGATGATTAAAAATGAGCCGTCGGAATCTCCGGCGGCCTTTTTGTGCAAAAGGACGCGATAAAGAGAAGCAAAATTTCCTGTCGTTGCTTTGTGCCGCCCCTATGGTAAAATCAAAGAAAAGGAGGTTGTTTATGAACAGAAGATGTGTCAAAACTATTCGAAAGCTGCTCTTGGCTTTGGTCCTCGTCAGCGTGGTAAGCGTCAAGGCCCATGCCTATACTTTCGACATCCCCGTCGTTTTAAACGGCACCGCCGTCAACAATGGCGACGAAAAAATGAAAGGCTTTATCTCTGGCGATCGCACCTACCTGCCGCTGCGCTTTGTCAGTGAAAGCTTGGGCTATGAAGTGACCTACGATCATTCGACGCGCGCCATCGGCATTACGAGCAAGGGCCGATCCGTGCAAATGAACGTACGCAGCCGAAGCTTCACGGTCAACGGCGAGGCGCGGACCATGGACGTCATGCCCATTCTCTACAAGGACCGCACCTACATTCCCGTTCGCTATGTCGCCGAATCTTTTAATCTGCCCGTGGATTGGGACGGCGCGAGCCGCACCGTCTATTTGGGCCGTGGCGTGAAGCCGCAGCCGAGCAAAGGGCAAGTGAAGTCCGATGCCGGCTATCAGCTGTTTACCTTCGGCAATCCCAAGGCCACGATAAAGGTTCCCAAGAGCCTGATGAAGGACATTATTGTAAAGAAAGAGGACGGCGGCTACGGCATTTACAATAAAAAGACCGTTCAGGAAGGGGACCCTCGCTTCGGAGGTGCGTTCGTCTTCTTCAGCCAATACAGAGTAGAGCCTGGAGACTATGAAGATTTCGACGAGATGTATATGTTCGTTCATAAGCGCGGCCTCATTCGCACCGTCGGAGAAATGCCGCGGGATCTTCAATACAACTACCCTAATAAGGCGAAGAGAAAGCAATTCGAAGATGTGGAAAGGCGCGTGAAAAAAGAAATTACCTGTACCGTCGCCGAATAAGTCAAAGGCCCTGTCAACAGCAGGGTCTTTTTTATGTGAAAAGGCGCGCGCCGTGTTCTAGTATGGCTTTCTTCTCCGTGCTATAATAATTCCATAGTACGGCTCGCTTCGGCATGGGTTAGAGATGGAGACGACATGAAAGATTTTACGGACATTAAAAATTTTCAGGACCTTAAGAATAAATTCAGAATAAAAAATTCGCTGCCCGGGGTACTCACCACCCTGTTTCTCTACGGCTTACTGTTTTTCGTGCAGTTCGCCCTGATCTACGCCGTGGGGCATTATTTAAAAGAGCACGAGGACATTTTTCAATGGGCTCTTTTCGTCGTGGACCTGGCCGTCGGGCTTCACATCGTCAACGACAAACGGAACGACCCGGTGTATAAGGTCGCCTTTCTCTTTACCATGATCGTTCTGCCCTTCTTCGGCGCCTTTCTCTATATTTTGAGCAAATGGGACATTATGCGCCGCTGGTTTTCGGAAAAATTTGAAAATACCAAGAAGAAAAATTTCACCTACTACCGCCAAGACCCGGAGATTATGGAAGAGACCCGTCTCATGGATCCTTTGTTTTACAACACGGCCCGCTTTCTGTGGAATCAGGAGGATTTTCCCCTGTACCGAAACGGGGAATGCGACTACTATCCCCTGGGGGAAGCGTATTGGGAGCGCATGTTGGAAGAGCTGGAGAAGGCGAAGAAGTTTATTTTTATGGAATACTTCATCGTCGAACAGGGGGATATGTGGGACAGCATTTTAGATATTTTAAAGCGCAAGGTAGAAGAGGGCGTGGAAGTGCGCCTTATGTACGACGGCACGGCGGTGCTGACGAAGTTGCCCATTAACTATCCCCAAGCCATGGAAGAGCTGGGCATTAAGACCAAGGTCTTTAAGCCCATCGTGCCGGTGCTGAGTTTGTATCAAAACCACCGGGACCACCGAAAGATTTTGGTCATCGACAACAAGGTGGCCTTTACCGGCGGCATTAACCTGGCCGACGAGTACGTGAACCTAAAGGCCCCCTTCGGCCACTGGAAGGACACCGGCGTCACGATCTACGGCGCGGCGGTGCGCAGCTTTACCAATATGTTTCTGGGCATGTGGGATGTCAACGCCGACGATCCGGAAAGCTTCAGACCCTATATTATGCCGCCGGAAGAGGAGTACAAGGGCAAGCACAGCGGCTATGTGATTCCCTTTGGCGACGACCCCTACGGCAAGAACCGTGTGGGGAAGGAGGTCTACAACGACATCGTGAATCAGGCGGTGAATTACCTCCACATTATGACGCCCTATTTGATCCTGGACGACGAAACGAAGAGCGACTTGATCCACCTGGCTCACACGGGCACCGACGTGAAGATCATTACGCCGCACATTCCCGACAAGAAAATCGTCTTTCGCGTGACCCGCAGCTATTACAAAGAGCTGATCCGAAACGGCGTGGAAATTTACGAGTACACCCCGGGCTTTGTTCACGCGAAGAGCTTCGTCTCCGACGACAAAAAGGCCGTGGTGGGCACCATTAACTGCGACTACCGCTCCCTCTTTTTGCACTTCGAATGTGCCGCCTACTTCTTCGACAAGGCCATGGCCCGAAAGGTGGAGGAAGATTTCCAAGAGACATTAAAGGAATGCACGCCCTTTACCATGGATATGTGTATGGAGTTCAACTACTTCCAACGGGCCGCGGGCCGCGTGCTCCGTATCTTCGCCCCGATTATGTAGGAGGCTGTGATGAAACTGTTGCACTTAATTGCCGAAGAGCTCAGACAGGGGAAGGAAGCCTTTCGCCGCTTCCCCCTGTCCATGGCCTTCGCCATACTGGCGGCGATCTTTCAATGCCTGTGGCTACATAAAAACGACGCCGCCGTCTTTAATACCTCGCCCTATCTTCTTGCCGTCCTGGCGGTCATCGGCTTTTTTACCACCACGGCGGCCTATTTGTTTTTAGAAGGGGCGGCAGATAAGGAAAACTTCCACTCCGTCCTCTTGGGCACCTGGATGGGCGTTTTGCTCTTCCTCGTATTCAGCGGTTTTCGCCTGTCCGCCATGGGAAAAGAAGGGGTGGACGTTTACTTTGCCATGCCCACCCTGATTCTCTTCGCCGCATCGGGGCTCATGGTCTTTTGCGGCGGAAAAATTCACGACGAGCGGCGCTTTCCCGCCTATGTCCTCGTACTTATCATCGAAATCGCCGTGGCCTATCTCTACGCCTTCGTCCTCTTCGGGGCTCTCTGCCTCTTAGTCGTCGGAGCCGACGTGCTCTTCGGCATCGTGGATTTTTCCAAGACGGTCACCTACCTCGCCACCCTCTGCTTTATGCCCTTTATGGCGACGATCTTTCTTTCCCGCCTGGGCGCCGTGGAAAGCGGCCATAGCCCCTACGGCGCGGGGATCCACGTCATCAACAATCTGTTCAACAATATTTTGGCGCCGGTCTTGGGCCTTTACGTCCTGCTCCTCTATGTCTATCTGGCGAAGATCATCGCTTTGCGCCAGCTGCCCACCACCAGCGTCGTAAAACTCATCCTTTGGCCCATGGCCCTCGCCGTCTTCGTCCTCTTTATGGTGGACCACAACCGGGACCGCACCGCCGCCTACTACTTCCGCAAGCTGATGCCCTCGGCGGCCCTGCCCCTCATAGGCCTTATGTACTACGCCTGGTTTTTGCGGGTGCACCAATACGGCCTCACTGAAAATCGCTACATGATCTTCGCCCTGGGCCTGTGGGTGGCCTTCGCCATGATCCACTTTATCGTCCAGAAGCGAGAGCTGCACATGATCCTGCCCATGACCTTGGTGGCCGTGCTTCTGGTTTCCGTCTTCGGCGGGCCAATCGGCGCCGACGGCGTGGCCTTCCGCTCCCAGAAAAATCGGCTGGACCGCATCCTCACCGCCAATCACATGCTAAAGGGCGGCGAGGTGGTGCCGTCAAACAATCTCTCCGTGAAAGAGAAGCGGGAGATACAGGAAATCGTCGAATACCTCACCCAACACCACGACGTGTCCCACGTGGCCTATTTGCGCGATGCCAATTCGTCGGAAGCCATGGAGCGAATCTACGGCTTTACTCCCGACGACGGCGGACCGGTGACGGATCTGAATTACTCCATGGACATGGCGAAGGGCATGGACATTACCGGCTACGACAAGCTTTACTTCATCGACTCCTACGGGGAAGGGGATCCGGAAGCTTCGGAAGGCTTAAAGACCGAGCGCAGCGGCGGCCGCCTGATGATTTATCTCGACGACAAACATGCGATCACCCTGGACTTAAAAGACATTCGCGAAAAGATCCGCATCTTGCGCGAAACCAAGGAAGAGCTCGAGCCCGAGGACCTGACCATGGAAGGGGAAGAGGGCGGCTATGCTTACAAGATCTATATTACGAGCACGGTGTTTTTCTCCGCCCAAGGGGAGGTGGATCCGGACGCCGGAATCTCCCTCTCTATCTTAGTGCGGGGGCAAGGAAAGTAAGAATCGGAAATAGGGAAGGAAGTCATCGCTTTGCGCGAATTTATCGAAGCCTTTGTCATGGTGTTTATGGGGGAAATGGGAGACAAGTCGCAATTTTTGGCCCTGGCCTTCGCCACCTGCTATCCTATGAGGACGGTGCTGGGCGGCGTGAGCCTGGGCATCGGCTTGAATCACGGCCTGGCCATCATCGCCGCTCTTTTAATCGTCGGCATCTTTAAGGACATGACCTTTTTGCAGATCGCGGCGGGCTTTTTGTTTCTCTTCTTCGGTCTTTCCACCTTAAAAGCGGATGATGAGGATGAGGAAGAGGAGGTAAAGACCTGCTCCAAAGGGTCCATGCTCACCGTGGCCACGGCCTTTTTCGTCGGCGAGCTGGGGGACAAGACCCAGCTTATGGCCATGACCCTGGCCATGAACAGCGAGCGGCCGGCGGTGATTTTTCTCGCCACCGTCTCTTCCATGATCCTCGTCTCCCTTTTCGGGATCTTCGTGGGGCGGAGCTTGGGAAAGAAAATTCCCCACAGGGCACTGAGCTATCTGGCGGCCTTTCTCTTTCTCCTCTTCGGCACCCTGAAGCTTTACGGCGCCGTGGACGACGGCTTTAAGACGCCTGCTTGGATCGGCATCTACGCCGCCGTGCTGGCGAGCCTCGTCATCTATATCTTGGTCCAAAACAAAAGGGCGAGAAGAGAGCACGAGGCCCATCGAGCTATCGAAGGCGAAAAGCGAAGGGAAACAAAAGACGAATAGCTGTGAAATCGGGCGGAGACGCCCTTTTTTTCTTGCACTAGGGCATAAAAAAGAAGGCTGATAATTCAGCCTTCTTTTTATATCGCGAGATAAGCTTGTCGTTTTCTTAATTCGCCATGCCCGAAGGAGCGATGGGGAAGGTGAAGCGCTTGCCGTTTAACAGGATCCAGGTTTCGTTCTTCCCGTCTGCCTGTCTGTAGTAATCGTGGCCGTTCATGGCTTCTACCGCGGCCCCGTATGCCCAGTGGCTTTCGTCCATATCCCGCATAGGCGCAAGCTCCGTCTTGTGCGCCTTAGCAAAGGCGAGGTCGGCGTAGCGGTTTAGCATGCGATTGGTGGTGGAGACCACTTCGGCGCGGGTAATCTTGTTTTCCGGCTTAAAGCTTCCGTCGGGATAACCGTTGACCCAGCCCTTATTGGCAGCCGAGGCGATGACGTCATAGGCCCAGTGACCTTTTGCCACATCGTTAAAGGGTAGGCTCAAGCCGGGCTTCAATTGATCGAAGCGCGAGGCGATGGCGGCAAATTCCGCCCGGCTGATGGGGCTGTTCGGTTTAAAGGTACCGTCGGGATAACCCATAATCAGCTTGTTTTCCGTCATATAAGAGACGGCATAGGCATACCAGTCAGCCTTCGTCACATCGGAGTAGGGCATGGCGTAAACCTTGTTCGCTTCCGGACGATCCTTTAAGAGGCGGGCAAACATCATAGTGACTTCCGCCCGAGTCATGTTGCGGTCCGGCCCGAAGGTCAGGTCGGGATAGCCCTTCATATAGGCCAAGTGATCGACGAGATTCAGCTTGCTGTCTGCCGGGCTGCTCGGCGTCACGGTCCAACCGGGGGTCGAGGGCGTCGGTTCGGGGGTCGGTTCGGGGGTCGGTTTCGGTTCGCGATTAACCACAACCGTGTATTGAATCGATTCACTGTCCGTTCCTTTTAAGATGAAGTCTCGTCCGTCAGGTGTTTGTTTGCCAATCCATTTAAAATGGTAGTTTTGCATTTTGCCGCTATCCGATGCAGCTGTGCCTTCAAAGTTACCTTCGACATGCCCGAGGACCGTCTTCTTCGTTCCGTCGACTAAGCTGTCTTTTACCTTAATGCCCGGAACCTTTAAGTCCAAAGTATTAGGCACGGCGTTTACATCTTTCCATAAGTTGTCAAATTTACTGTAGGCCTTCTTCAAGGTCATTTTTACAACGATTTGATTGCCATCTCTATAGACGTCGCCGTTTTTGATTTCAAACAAATCATTGTTTGTTAAGGTTGCCGTGGGAGTACTGGGAATTTCGAGACCTTCGGGAATTTCCAATTTGGCGATGAAGGTACTCTTCACATTGTCGGTCTTGATTTTTGAAGTATCTTGTCCGTAGCTTGATTTGAGTAAGTTAATTTTGTCCTTAATACTCGTCACGTCAAGTCTTCCCGTAAATTCCAAGAGCTCGCCCGGTTTTACCTTGTGCAATGCATCGTGTTCCGTGTCTTCTCCGATGAGGATGTCGCCGGGCAAGTCGAATTGTTCCGGTAAAGCAAGGGTCAACTGAATAGTAGTGTTATCGTCTTCGCTTTGTCTCACGTCCTTGCCATCAGGCGTTTGTTGGGCTTTCCAAGCAAAATTGAATACTCTTGTCGTTTTTTCTTTCTTTGCTATTCCAAAGAAGCTTCCTTCTACCTGTCCTTTGGCGACGAATTTTTTTCCGGAAGTGTTATCTTTTACGATGATGCCGGGAATTTCAACATTTAATATGCTTTCATCTCCGCCGGCGGCATTGACATCTTTTTTCAGATCGTCGAATTTCGTGTAGGACTTCTTTAAATCCATCCTTACGGTAATAACATTTCCCGCCTTGCTTACATCGGTCACTTCAAATAAGTCATTTTCCGTCAATGTAGCTTGGACTTTATCGGGAATTTCAAGGCCTTGGGGAATTTCTATCTTGGCAACGAAACCACTTTTTACTTTCTCTAAGTCGATTTTGTCAGTAGAGCTTTGGCCATCAGCCAAAAGATTGATTTGATTTTTAATGGGCGAAACATCCAATTGTCCCTTAAAGGTCAAGGTGTCGCTTTCATCGATGGGATAGATGGCCAGGTGTGTTGTGTCGTAGCCTTCTTGACCTTTCTTCACTAAAAGGTCGCCGGGCAAATTGAATTCCGTCGGCTTCGACATCATCAACGTGTATTGAATGCCTTCACTCGTCGCCGCTTCGTCTTTACCCTCCGGTGTTTGTTGTCCCTTCCAGGTAAAGGAGAATCTCTTTAAGGTGGCATTATCTTTTGCCAGAGCGGAGAAGGTGCCGTCGACAGCGCCTGTGACGGTGACCTTTTGTCCGTCGGCAACGCCATCTTTCAGCTTTAACCCGTCGATTTTTACCGAAATAAGGGAATTATTTGTTCTGTCTTCCGAGACTTGTCCCGTGGAGAAGACGGCATCTTTTAACTTTTTGTAATCGGCCATCCCCGGTTTCAGGGTAAAGGGAATGGTGACCTTTTGGCCTTTCACTTCTGCTTTTCCTAAGTCGAAGCAATTACCCAGGCCCTTTGCCGTAACCGTGGGATTTTCGGGAATGATCACATCGTCAGGCATGGTCAATGTGGCCTTAAAGGTGGAGCTTACATTCGATAAGGCAATACTTGAGAATTCAGCGTCGGTATGCTTGTCAAATACCGTTTCAATCCCTTGCATCTTATCTTTAATCGATTTCGCATTAATTTCACCGGTTAAGCTGAAGGCTTCGCCGGGAGTGACAACCTGAACCTTCGGGCTGCTTGCCCGGTCTTGACCCCAAATATCGGCACCTAAGGCTTCATCAGATCTGATGGTGGCAACATTCGGGTCATCTTGCCAAGTCATGTAGTAGGTTGTATCAGCAGTTATTTGCGGATTTTCACCTTTCATAGAAAAACCGAAAAAACTATAATCGTCAAATCTTATTGCCTTTCCGCCAGTTTCTGCTGTAGTTGACCAGTAATCCTTATTTCTAATAATAAAACCAGTTTTTGTTGCATTTGTATCTGGTTTTAGTTGGTTATGGTCAAGTCCGTTTAATAAATCAAATAACTTATCATTATATTTAGCCCTTATCTTTAATACTGCAACTTCTCCACCATTTGCATCTTTTTCAATTGTAAAGACACCTGGGTTTTTCTTAAAGATTGAATTTTCGCTAAAAGTTCCGCCATTTGCTGAAAAAGAAACTTTATATTCATTATCAGTGTATTTTGCGTAGAAATCTATTTGACTTTTGCCTTCAGTAAAGTTTATTTTTTCTTTTGCCTTATAAACTTTTCCGCTTCCATCAGGAGCTGTTGTCCAGCCTACAAATTTTTTACCTACTACATTAAAGTCAGCTTTTTCTTTTACTATATCTTCAAAAGATAAAACTTCTATATTTTCTGCATCTTCGCCTGCAGAAGATATATAGTCTTTGCCAGCTCCATTGTGATAAATTACTGTTTTTCTTTCCCATTTTGCATAAGCTTCTGTGTCAGTAGTTAATCTTTCATCCCAATCAAATGCTTTTTCTTCACCATTATCTGTCTTGTAGAACCAGCCTAAAAATTTAACGCCGTTTTTATCAGTTGGCTCACCAGGATTAACATTTCCTACAACATCATCAAGTTTATAACCTCTTATTGTCTTAACTTCTTTGTCTGCATTAGTATTATCGGCAAAACTTGCATCATTATTATTTAATTTAAATGTTACTTTAGCTGCGGGGACAAAAACGTGTTTTTTATTATCCTTTGACGCATTAGCTACCGGATAAATATATTCTACACCATTTTTATTTATTGGTTTTAATTCATTTATAGTGCCGTCTTTAAGAGTAAAATAAGATAAATATTCATCTCCATTTTCTTTACCATTTGTTGGAGTTGTAACATCATAATTATAAGTAGGATCATAGGCTACTAAATATGATCCACCTTTTACTACATAGGTACTTCCAGTTCCGCGATTTGCTCCACCACAATCAGCAGTTCTATCTTTTGCGTCTGTATTTACAACAGAATTTCCTTTAAAAGTTAAATAACAAGGTCCACTTGTTCTGCCTGTTCCATAAGATGGTATCCCTTGCATATTTGTAGTTTCAAAAGTTGAATTTTCAAAAATAACTTCTCCCGGCTTATAATTAATATTAAGTCCCCCATCGGTGCTATTTTTTATTACAAATTTTGAATCTTTAACAAGTAATTTTTCTGAAACCGTAACTCTTGAGCCATCTGCTGTTACTGTCGAGTTGTTTTTTATTTCTGATGGTCCTAAAAGTGCAAATGAATTTTTATATCCTCGAACTCCTTTTGCTTTATATACATAAAATTCAGAATTATCTAAATGTAATCCTCCTTTTAATGTTCCATCCTTTTGTTTACATGGATCAAAATAATACCACACATCTTTAGTTGTAAGAGAAGCATCTTTCATATAAAGTCCTGAATATTGCTCACTTGATCCAAGTTTACCTTCAACATAAACTGTACAACCAATAAACCAAGAATCAGAAGAATAAGAAAATCCTCTGCCTGTTTGTTCTTTAGCAGAAATTTGTAAGTTATCTTTAGATGTACCATTAATTTTAGCTCCGTCAGCCAAACTAAAAGCTATTTCATTTTTATCTAAAACATAATTTCCGTCGTTTATCTCTGCTCCTTTTTTAACATTAATTGCTGTTTTATAGCCTGACATTGTTAGTGTTTTTCCATCAGCAACAGTTAAACGGCTTCCTTCTGCTAATTCAATTCCCGTTCCAGTTCCTTGCATAGTTGCATCGTTAAGAAATTTTAATGTTACTTTTTTATTAACTGTTATATTTGTTTCAGCTAAGCTAAGAACATTTAGAGTTTCCCCATCATTGATTATTTTCATTGCCTTAGCAAAGGTTTTAACCGGTTTTTCTTGTGATCCGTCATTGCTGTCGTCGCCGTTCGTGCCGTCGAGCCATATGGCACTCGTCGAGGAGGGGGGAGCGGCATAAGCGATGTTGCCTAGGGAAGGGGCGATGATACCGACCACCATGACCATGGCAACGATGAGGGATAAAAATTTTCTTTTCATCGTCAGATACTTCCTTTCTTTCTTGAATAAGTAAAAACGGACGGGTTTGCAGGGCCGAGCTTTATTGACAGAGGTCGATAAAGAAACAGTTGCTGCTACTTTTATTTTACCACTGTTTAGATAAAAGGAATTAAGTATTATGCATTCGGGAAGGAAATTGTCTGTTTTTTTCTTTTTTTCTTTTTTTCTAAGGGCTTGAAGCTCCGATTTTTTTTAAACCGGGAGCTTTTGGAAAAGGGCGTCGGCTTTTTTAGTGCGCGGACTGTCCTTCGGGTATAATATTTATGAGGAGGGCTTATGGGCAGTGATTATATTCCCGCAAACGGGATGCGTATTTTTCAAAGGAAGGGCGTCTTTTCCTTCAGCATGGATTCGGTGCTTCTGGCCGCATACGGCGAGAGCCGGGGTCGCGTGTTGGATCTGGGCTGCGGCAGCGGCTACCTGGCCTTAATGGCAACGAAGGATGCCGACGAGGTGGTGGCGTTGGACCGCTTGCAGGAAGCCGTGGACTTGGTGGAAAAAAGCGCCGCGGCCAACGGCGTCACCATTCACACGGCGGTGGGGGATTTCAGAGAATTGGATCTTCCGCCTTTCGATGTGATTTTTACGAACCCACCCTTTTACAGAGACAGCATGACGAACGACGACCCGTCCATTTCCGCGGCGAAGCATTTGGATCCGGACATGCGCTGGTTTTACGAGGCCGCCCGCTTTTTAAAGCCCGGGGGAAGGCTCTACGGCATCGTGGATGTGGCCCGCTTTCAGGAGGTCATGGCGGATCTCACCGCGGCCAAGGTGGCGATAAAGCGCATGCGGCCCGTCTATTGGAAGCGGGGCGAGGCGGCCCGTCGCATTCTCTTCGAAGGAGTGTCGGGCGGCGGTTGTTTTATGGTTCTGGAGCCCGCCCTTTATGTTTACGAGGACGGCGCCTACAGCGAGGAGGTAGCAGGCTATTATGGCAGGTAAGGTGTATTTTTGTCCCACGCCCATCGGCAATTTGGAAGATATTACATTGAGGACGCTCAGGGTGCTGAAGGAAGTCGACGTTATATTGGCGGAGGACACCCGCCACTCCCGGCCTCTTTTGAATCACTACGCCATTGCCACGCCTATGGAAAGCTACCACAAGTTTAACGAGGCGGAAAAAATAGCCGCCATTTTGGCGCGGCTGGATACCGGGGAAGACGTGGCAGTCATATCCGACGCCGGGATGCCCGGAGTGTCCGATCCCGGGGCCGTGCTTATGACAGCGCTGTTAAAGGAAGGCAGGCCCTACGAGGTGCTCCCCGGGGCCTGCGCCCACGTGAACGCGTCGGTGATCGCCAATTTGGAAGAGGGCCGCTACCTCTTCTGGGGCTTTTTGCCGCAAAAACACGGCGCACGTGTGGCGACGCTGAAAAGCCTGAAGGACTTGCCCGTGCCCGTGATTTTTTACGAAGCGCCTCATCGCATCGAGAAGTTCGCTCAAGACGTGGTGGAGGCCATGGGGGATCGGGTGCTGATTTTTGTGCGGGAGATTTCCAAGCTGTACGAGGAGCGTATCGAAACCACCGCCGAGGATTTCCTCACCCACATGGAGGACTACACCATCAAGGGGGAATTCGCCGTGGTGCTTATGCCCCAACAGGAGGAGAAAACCGTGGACATTCTCTCGGCTCTCAGGGAAAAGGTCGA
This sequence comes from Aedoeadaptatus urinae, assembly GCF_900155585.1. Taxonomy (GTDB): domain Bacteria; phylum Bacillota; class Clostridia; order Tissierellales; family Peptoniphilaceae; genus Aedoeadaptatus; species Aedoeadaptatus urinae. The sequence goes on from NZ_LT707417.1 coordinate 131,104, forward strand.
AGAGGGCATGAGCCCTTCCAAGGCGGCGAAGGAAGTGGCCAAGGAGTGGAATTTGCCGAAGAATGTGGTGTATAAGGAGAGTTTGAAGCTTTGAATCAAGAAGATCTGCTGGCCTTTCGCCGGGAAATCGGCGAGCTGAACGAAGCCTTAAAGACGAAGTACGATCCCCTGTTTCAAAAAACGGGACGGGATTTTAAAAAGGCCCTCACAAAAGAGGTGGGCACCATTCACAAGCTGGAGTCCCTGAGCGAGGCGGAGCTGCGCCGGGTGGGATCCGTCGCCGGGGTGGACGGCTCGGTGATTCGCCAGGGCGGCGCCTATCCCCACTATGTGGAATTTTATCAGGGCCTGGCTCTTAGCATGCAGAAGAAGGAGCGGCGCATTCGCCGCATCTACACGCCCCTTCTCGCCGGGGACGACGCCGTGAGCGCGGAAAAGCTCCACGACCGCAACCTGGCCGAGGTGGAGTTGGAAGCGGCCATGGCCTTGGTGGATGACGAAGACGTGGCGGTCCTCATCATGGACGGGGGCCTCTTGCGCTACGCCATTAACTCCCCCGCCAAGTGGGAGGAGCTGAGAGGGCTCTGCCTGGCGAAGGACACCCTCCTCGTCGGCGCCATTAAAGACATAAAGACCAGAGACATTGCCCGCCGCATGGACCGGGGGCGGGATTTCTACGACCGGGAGTACTTAGCCGGCAAGTTGGACGTGGGCGAGCTCCTGATCCTCGCAGACGATAGAGACGAGGAAGAAGAGGGTAAGACCGCCGCGGGCCTCGTGGGGGCCTTCTACCGCCCCACCCGCCACTGGGAAGTGGTGGGCATGGACGTCCTCGCCGAGCAGAAGGACGCGTTGGATTTCCTCGCCCGTCTGCTCTACACCCTGACGCCGAAAAACGGCCGCGGCGTGCCCTTCTGGATCGACATCGTGGACAAGGAAGTGAAGGTCAAACAGAAAGAAGTGCGCCTTATTTTGGAAGAGGCCATGGACCGAGATATGCTGGAACGATTTTTTGTATCGGAAAGAGATCGGAGAGTGTGATGCAAATAAAAGTAGTGGGATTGACCAATCCCAGAGAGGTCGCCGTGGGAAGTCGGGACCACAATTTTCGCGTGGCGGAATTTTTAATGATCGAAGACCCGGTGCAGGGGCCCATCCTCGGCGAGGTGGTGGAGGCACAGACCTACAACCGCTTCATCCCCATGGACGTGGGCGGCGATTTCGTCGACGACGGCGTGTTGGCCTCTTTGCGGCAATTGGGCTACGACATTCACAACGAAACCATTTACGTGGCCAAGGTGCGCTTTTTGCACGAGACCCCGTACCCGCCTCTCACGGGCTCCGACGCCCGCAGACCGGAATTTTCGGAAATCCGCGGCCTTCTCGTGCCCACGGGCCCGGGTGAAGGGCTGGTGCTCGGCGCCATTCGCCACACGGATTATTTGTACGATGCCATGGAAGACAATCTCAAGGGGCTCTTTGAGCTTTACGAAGAGGGAAGCCACACGCCTCAAAAAGACGTGCCCTATGTATTGGATCTGCGGGCCATGCACCAATACCCCCACATGGGGATCTTCGGCGGCAGCGGCAGCGGCAAGTCCTTCGGCATGCGCGTCCTCTTGGAAGAGCTTATGGAGAAAAACGTCCCCGGCGTGGTTCTGGACCCCCACTACGAAATGGACTTTTCCAATGCAGCGGAAGGGGGCAAGAGCTACGAGAAAAATCACCGGCGCTTTCAAATCGGCGTGGACATCGGCATCGACTTTTCCTCCATCTCCGCCGGCGATTTAAAAACCATTTTAAACGCCGTGTCGGAGCTGTCCGAGGCCATGAATAGCACCGTGGATCTTCTCTTCCAAAGCAAGAGCAGCTTCTCCACCTTTTCCGGGCGGCTCATCGATTTAATCGAGGGCCACGAGGCCGGCGGCACGGATAAAATTCGGGAAATGACCATGGATCCCTCGGCGGATCAGAAAAAATGGCAGCGGGTGCAAAATTTGTATGAACGCTTCGGCAAGTCCACCAACATTTCCTCCCTGCGGGGAATATTATGGCGGCTCAACAGCCTGGAGCGGGACGGCCTCTTTGCCGGCGATTCCAAGCCCGTGGAAGATACCATTTTCGAAGGCAAGCTCGCCGTGATCCAAGGCTCGGTGAAGCTCATTCAAATGTATGCCACCTACATCATTCGCAATCTCTACAAAAAGCGCCGGGACTACAAGGACGCCCAATTCGTACAGCCCGCAGGCGGCGATTACTTCCCGCCCTTCTTCGTCGTCACCGACGAAAGCCACACCTTCGCCCCCAAGGGCCTCCCCGCTCCGTCGAAGACCGTGCTTCGTGAGATCGCTCAGGAAGGGCGAAAGTACGGCGCATTTTTAATCCTCGCCACCCAGCGGCCCACCCTCTTAGACGACACCATCACCGCCCAGCTCAACTGCAAAATGATCTACCGCACCGTGCGGGCACAGGACATCGACACCATTCAGGGCGAGACGGACATCAGCGTGGAGGAATCCCGCCGCCTGCCCTACCTGCAAACCGGCGACGTGTTTATCTCCTCCTCCCACCTAGGCCGCACCACCTTCGCCCGCATACGCATGGCGAGAACCACCTCCCCCCACACGGAAAATCCCTTCGACGAGCTGAAGAAGGTGAAGACCGCCTCCCAGGACCGGCTTTTGAAAGCGGCGGAGGAACTCTTCCCCATCTCCACGGCCAATGACATCCTCGCCGTGCTGCCGGAGCTGGAAAAGCGCGGCCTCTCCTTTACCAGAGAAGGCCTCATCAGCGCCCTGGATCAACTGGCGGAAGAGGGAAAAATCCAACGCAGCGTGGACTTTTTAGGCAACAGCAAATACGAGATACCGGAATAAAATGGGAAGATAAAATTTCATCCGACAAAAAAAGCGCCCCGCGGGACGCTTTTTTTATGAGGAATGTTTTTTGAGAAATGTTTTTTCGATTAAAGGCCGAGTCTTTCCATGCCTTGTTCTTGAACTTCCTTCAATGCCTTGTAGGAAATTTGCATTTGTTCCTTTTCCTTGTCGTTCAAGGGAACTTCGATGACCTTTTGGATGCCGTTGCGGCTCAGGACGACGGGGGTGCCCATGTAAATGTCCTTGCAGCCGTATTCGCCGTCCAGGTAGGCGCCCACGGTAATGATGGAGTGGGAGTCTTCGATGATGATGCGGCAAATTTTCGCAAGGACGGTGGCTACGCCGTAGTAGGTAGCGCCCTTGGCGTCGATGATGCGGTAGGCCTTGTCGCGAACGTCGGTGTAGATTTTTTCTTTGGCGGCGTCGATGTCGTCGGTCTTTTCGGCGAGCCATTCGTCTATGTGGCGGCCGCCGATGGATGCTTCGCTCCATACGGGGAAGGAGGTGTCGCCGTGTTCGCCCATGATGCTGGCGGATACGTCGCGAGCATCCAGCTCAAGGTAGCGGGAGATTTCGTCGCAGAAGCGGGCGGAGTCCAAGGACGTGCCGGAAGAGATGACCCGTTCTTTCGGGAAGCCGGAGATCTTTAAGACGGCGTAGGTTAAGATGTCCACCGGATTGGCAGCTACGAGGAAGATGCCGTTAAAGCCGGAATCCATAATTTGTTCGACGACGTCTTTGACGATGGCCAGGTTTTTGTGCACCAGGTCTAAGCGGCTTTCGCCGGGCTTTTGAGGTGCGCCGGCGGTAATGACGACGATGTCCGCATCGGCACAGTCGCTGTATTCGGCGGCGTAGATGGTCTTTGCGGAGTTATAGGTCAGAGCGGCGGTCAAGTCCATGGCATCGCCTTGGGCCTTGCGCGTGTTGACGTCGATAATGCCCAGCTCGCGGCCCAAGCCCTTTAAGGTCATGGCGTAAGCGAAGGAGGATCCGACGGATCCGTCGCCGACGAGGATTACTTTTGCGTTGGGGTTTTTGATCATATTGGTCATTGTTTGCCTCCTGTATCGTTATTATCTTTTCAATCAACCTAATTATAGTTGCTGAAAGGCAAAAAGGGAAGAGGAAAAGCAGAAATAGTTGCGTTTTGAAAGAAATAATAAGGTCGACAAAATAATAAATAAAAAATGGGAAAAACACGTAAAAAACACGTAAATGGGAGGATAAAGGAAGTGGAGGATTTTGTGCTGCTTCCTTTTTTTTAATGGAGGCAAAAAACAGAAAAGTGCAATAAATGTGAAAGATATGAAAGGCTTTGTATGAAATAGTTTTCTCGGGAAGCTAAAAACATTTGATATTTTTTACAAAAAAACAGCATAAATAAATTTCCAAGGGGTAAATTCCTAATGTATGAAGTGAGAGCGGGCGAAAAAAGTCGAGAAATATTGCATTTTTTCGAAAAAACAAAAGCTCGAACGGCTTTACAACGGAAAAAGCCTGTGCTATAGTAAAACTATACACAAGCGGTACGGTTTGTTGTTCCGGCTTCACACCGGCCACTCACATGCATTGTAGTCTGTGACATTGATTGCAAGGAGGAAATATGTTATTCAAAACAAACGAAGCGCACGAAGCGCTGAGAAAGAAAGTTCGCGAGTTCGCGGAAACCGTTGTCGCACCGGTCGCTTTCGAGCTCGACCGTGAAAACAAATACCCTGAAGACATCGTAGCGCAAATGGCGGATCTGGGCATCATGGGCCTTCCCACTGCCGAAGAATACGGCGGCGCAGGAGCCGACGTGATCTCTTATGCCATTGCCGTTGAAGAACTTTCCCGCGTCGATGGTGGCGTCGGCGTTATTTTATCCGCTCACACCTCCTTGGGTACTTATCCCATCGATCACTTCGGAACGGAAGAACAAAAACAAAAATACCTGATTCCCTTGGCTAAGGGCGAAAAAGTCGGCGCATTCGGCTTAACTGAAACCAATGCCGGCTCCGACGCAGGTGAAACGGAAACCACCGCCGTATTGGAAGGGGATCACTACATTCTAAACGGACAAAAGATTTTCATCACCAACGCACCGGCCGCCGACACTTACGTCGTCTTCGCCGTGACCACACCGGACATCGGCACCCACGGCATCAGTGCCTTTATCGTAGAAAAAGATTTCGAAGGCTTCACCTTCTCCGATCACTACGACAAATTGGGCATCCGTTCCTCCACCACGGCGGAACTGCACTTTAACAATGTCCGCGTCCCGAAGGAAAACCTCCTGGGCAAAGAAGGCAAGGGCTTTAACATCGCCATGGCCACCTTGGACGGCGGCCGTATCGGTATCGCAGCACAAGCATTAGGTATCGCTCAAGGCGCTTACGAACACGCCCTGGCTTATTCCAAGGAACGGATTCAATTCGGTCAACCCTTGGCAGCCAACCAAGGCATTTCCTTTAAGCTCGCCGATATGTACACCAAGATCGACGCCGCTCGTATGCTCATCTACCGCGCAGCTGAAATGAAGACCAACGGCGAACGTTACGGTCTGCAAGCAGCTGAAGCAAAAATGTTCGCATCCGACATGGCTCTTGAAGTGGTCAACGACGCTCTGCAAATTTACGGCGGCAGCGGCTTCATGAAGGGCATGGAAGTTGAACGCGCCTACAGAGACGCTAAGATTACCACCATTTACGAAGGTACCAACGAAATTCAACGTGTCGTCATTGCCGCTAATATTATCGGCAAGGCTGCCCGCTCCGCAGGCGGCGGCGGCAAGAAGAAAGCGGGTAAAGGCCCCATCACCGGCATCCGCAAGAAAGAAATCTTCGACAGCGACAATCAAGAAGAAAACGTCAAGAACTTAATCGCCGCTCTTCAAAAAGACGGCTACGACTTCGGCGTCGGCATCGATCTGATGACGCCCATCGTCGATGCGGAACGCGTGGTCTCCATGGGTAAAGGCTTTAACGGCAACAAGGATTTGGCAGAAGACTTGGCGCGTGCCTTCGGCGCCGCCATCGGTTCCTCCCGTCCCGTCGCCGAAACCGACAAGGTTCTCCCCATCGAACGCTACGTCGGTATGTCCGGTCAAAAATTCCGCGGCAACCTCTATGTAGCCTGCGGTATCTCCGGTGCCGGCCAACACTTGAAGGGCATTAAGGATGCGGCCACCATCGTCGCCATCAACAACGCCCCCAACGCCATGATCTTCAAGAACTGCGACTACGGTATTGTCGGCGACATCGAAGAAGTGGCACCCCTGATCATCGAAGCATTAGGTACGGAAGGCAAGGGCGAAGCACCTGAAATGGTCAAGATGAAACGCTCCAAACCGAGAAAGACCGCACCGAAGGACGATATCTACGTCTGCCAAGGCTGCGGCTACGAATACAATCCCGAACGGGGCGACGAAGAAAGCGAAATCGAAGAAGGAACGCCCTTCGACAAGCTGCCCGATGAATACATCTGCCCGAAATGCGGCGAAGAAAAAGATAATTTCATCAAAGTCGATTTCCCCGAAGATCGTACCTTTAAATAAGGATTAGGAGGTAAGCAATGTATACCGTTAGAAAAGTCACCGACGATTTATACTGGGTGGGCGCCAACGAACACCGCCTGCACCTGTTTGAAAATATTCACCCGATTCCCCGTGGCGTCAGCTACAACTCCTATCTGCTTATGGACGAAAAAACCGTCCTCTTCGATACGGTTGACTGGGCTGTATGCCGGGAATTCTTAAACAATGTGGAACACGTCTTGGACGGCAGAGATCTGGACTACGTGATCATCAATCACTTGGAACCCGACCACGCCGCATCCTTAGACGAAGTCTTGATTCGCTACCCCAATGCCAAGGTCATTTCCAACGAACGGGCCTTTATGATGATGCGTCAATTCGGCTTTAATGTCGACGGCAAAGAAATTCAAGTAGCCGAAGGCGACGCTATGAGCTTCGGCAAACACGAAATCACCTGGGTCGCAGCACCTATGGTTCACTGGCCCGAAGCCATGGTCAGCTTTGATGTGACCAACGGCGTCCTCTTCTCCGCCGACGCCTTCGGCACCTTCGGCGCATTGGACGGCAAGCTTTTCGCAGACGAAGTCAACTTCGACCGCGACTGGCTCGACGACGCTCGCCGCTACCTGACCAACATCGTCGGCAAGTACGGCCCCCACGTTCAAGACCTTCTGAAGAAGGCCGGCACCATCGACATTAAGATCATCTGCCCCTTACACGGACCGGTCTGGAGAGAAGATCTGGGCTACTTCATCGAAAAATACGACAAATGGTCTCGCTACGAACCGGAAGAAGACGGCGTGCTCTTGGTTTACGCCTCCATGTACGGCAACACGGAATACGCCGCACAATGCTTGGCCACCAAACTTTGCGAACGGGGCATGACCAATGTCCACATGTACGACGTATCCAAAACTCACGTCAGCTACCTGGTTTCCGAAGCCTTCCGCCTGAGCCACATCGTGCTGGCATCGGTTACCTATAACCTGGAAATCTATCCCGTCATGCACCAATTCCTCAACGAAATTCGCATGCTGAACCTGCAAAACCGCACCGTCGGCATTATCGAAAACGGAACCTGGGCACCGCAAGCGGGCACCTTGATGGAAGAATTCTTAGACAAGAACATGAAGCTCATGGATACCCTGGGCGGCGAAGTCACCGTTTCCTCCTCTTTAACCGACTCTACGGAAAAAGAATTGGACGGCCTGGCCGATTCCATCGTCGAATCCTTCGCAAAGATCAAGGAAGAAAAAGAAAAAGCACAAGCTTAAGCCTTAGAATAAAAAGTCCGATCCTTCGGGGTCGGGCTTTTTTCGTGTGCCTTTCCATGAAAAAAACCACCGGATGTCGGTGGTTCTGATTATTTATCCTTATATAGTACCCCTTCATTTTCTGCGCCGGAGATCGTCCAGGTCTTATAGCCGTCGATATTGTCGGGGTTTTCATCGCATCTGTACGTCTTATTGTATCGACTGTCAATCAAGTAATCGTAATTATTTCCCTCTTTATCTTTGTCGCAATAAATGTACAACTCAAAGCCGGAGGGCCGAGCTCCGCCCCAATATTTATCGCCGATTTTTTGCATAAATTCCACATCGACCAATGCCTTAAAATCTTCCATGAGGGAAATCAGCTTTTCTCTTTCCAAGGGACCCTCATAGACCATCTCCGCTCTCAAGTCGGGCCTTCGAAAATAGAACTTTAATTCTTTTATATGTTCGTCGGAACGGCACATGGTCTTTGTGAATTGCCTGACCTCTTTCATGCGCACTCGTTTATTTGGATTAGTTTCCACGAGGATCAATAAGACGGCGGAAAGAATGACGCCGGCAAGAAAAATCTTTTTTTTCATCGTAAACCTCCGAATGATGTAAGATAAAAGATCGGTGAAACGCAACATTTAACGGGTGATGTCGGATCTTCCGATTCGATTTTACCATATGGGCGAATGGAGGTGTAATGCGATCACGCGCCCGTGCCGTCGGCATTTGCATCGCAGAGGCCGCTCGGCGTCCTTCGTCCGCCCCTGAAAATATGTTATAATGGCATATATTTGGAGGGATTATGAAGAACAAGATTTACATCACCGGTCACAAAAATCCGGATACCGACAGCATCTGCTCGGCTATGGCCTTGGCGGAGCTGAAAAATAAAACGGGAGACGACGCCGAGGCCATTCGTCTGGGAGAAATCAATCGGGAGACGGAATTCGTTCTGAATTATTTCGGCGCGGAGAAGCCTCGCTTAAAGACGTCCATTATGCCGCAAATCCGCGATTTGGATATGGACGGGGCCTACTGTGTGAGCCCCGATCTTTCCATGGCCGGGGCCATGGAGATTATGCAGAAAAATAATATAACCTCCCTGCCCGTCATCGACGGCAAAGAAAATCTCATCGGCATCATCAGCCTGTCCAATATCGCCGCCACCTACATGGAAGTATGGGACGATACCATTATGGGCCGCTCCGACGCGAGCCTTGAAAATATTAAAGACGTCTTAAAGGGCCAATGGATTCACCTGCCGGAGGCGCCCCGCCCCATTACGGGGAAAATGGCGATTAAGGCCATTAAAAACAAAAACCTCATCGAAGAAGGGGACGTGGTCATCGTCGGCGACGACGTGGAAGATCAGGAAGCCACCATTCTAAAAGACGTGGCCCTCTTGATCCTTACCATCTCCACCACATTGGACGAGCGACTCTTGAAGCTCGCCGAGGAGCGCCATGTGGCCGTCATCTCCACGGGCCTGTCCACCTTTATGGTGGCGCGCCTTTTGCCCCAAGCCGTGCCCATCGGCCACATTATGACCAAAGACGAGCTGGTGGTCTTTCACAAGGACGATTTAATCGACGAGGTGCGGGAGAAGATGAAGGAATCCCGCTTCCGCGCCTACCCCGTGCTGGACGAAAAGGACCGGGTGATTGGCAGCATCTCCCGCTACCATCTGATCACGGATCTGAAGAAAAAGATCATCCTCGTGGATCACAACGAGCGCAATCAATCCATCGACGATTTGGACAGCGCGGAGATTTTACAGATCGTGGACCATCACCGGGTGGCCAATGTGGCCACGTCGTCGCCGATTTTTTTCAGAAACGAACCCGTGGGCTCCACGGCGACGATCGTCTCCAAAATGTTTTTCGAAAACGGCATTATGCCTTCCACAAAAGTGGCCGGGCTCTTGTGCGCCGCCATGATCTCCGACACCCTTCTCTTCCGCTCACCCACGTCCACGGCCACGGACCGCTACATTTTAAATAAAATGAGCAAGATCGCCGGCATCGACGTGGAAGACTTCGCTATGAAGATGTTTAAGGCGGGGACGAGTCTGGAAGGGAAGAAGCCGGAAGAGCTTTTAAACACCGACGTGAAAAATTTCGTCTTCGACGGCGACACCGTGCGCATCTGCCAGATCTTTACCATGGATCCCGACAGCATCGCCGCCGTGGAAGAGAGCCTGAAAGAAGCCATGGAAGATTACGTGAAAAAAGAAGCCGTGGCGAGCTTTATTTTAATGATCACGGACATTTTCAGAGAAGTGTCCGACATCATCGTCGTAGGCGGGTTTAAAGAGGCCTTGGCCCGCCAGTTCGGAAAAGAGATTCGAGGCGACAAATTTTCCGCCGAAGGCCTTCTGTCCCGCAAGAAACAATTGGTGCCCAAAGTGGGCGCCGCCGTAGACGAGAGCCGATAGGAGAGGGGGTGACCCGTTGAGCAAGCATACGCAGCAGGCGATGATCGATGTCTTTATGGCGCTGTTGAAAGAAAAATCCTTCGACAAAATCACGGTGAAGGAAATCATCGAAGGGGCGGAAGTGAACCGCAACACCTTTTACTACCACTTTCTGGACATCAACGATCTGTTGGAGGCCGCCTTTCAGCGGGAGTCCGTCAAATTCCGGGAAGAGAGCCGCGCCGAAAACGACTTCGGCGAGGAATACCTGCGCACGGTGAATTTTCTCCTGGAGCATCGGGACGCCATTATCCACATCTACGAATCCAAGAGCCGACGGGTCGTCATCAGCTACGTGGAATCCGCCGTCAGCTACTTTATCGGCCGCTTCGTGGAAGAGGAAGCCGTGGGCACGTGCCTTTCCGAAAAGGGAAAGGAAAACATCACCTATTTTTACAGCGATGCCGTCTTAGCCGCCACCCTTCGTTGGGTGGAAGGGAAGATGGAGGCTTCGCAGGAAGATTTAATGGAAACCGTCGAGCGCGCTTTTTACGCCACCATCCATCCCATGATCGATGCCTACATCGAGGGCCACGGCGACAAATAGAAAAATCAAATTTCATTAGACAAAAGAAGCAAAGTGTCTGGAATTCAGATACTTTGCTTTTTTTGTCCGTTGGAATACCCCCGGAGCGGGATTACACTGTAGTTAAGCGAGGTGAGAATATGGACCGTTTAATAAAAATAAAAAGGATGTACAGTATCTTTTCCGTCGGTCTTATCGCCCTCGGCGCTCTGTTTTTATTTAAACCGACTATGACCGCCGAGGTGTTTTGCAAAATCGGTGGGGTGTTTATGCTCTTCTTCGGCGCAGTGAAGCTCTACAGCTATTTTTCGAAAGATCTACTGCAGCTGGCCTTTCAATTCGATTTCGCCATGGGCATCTTATCGGCGCTGTTGGGCATCGTGATGCTCAGCCAAACGACGAAATTTCTCGATCTCATCGTCGTCTGCATGGGCCTGTTTATGCTGGTGGACGCCTTGCTCCGAATGCAGACGGCCATGGACGCATGGCGCATCGGCGTCAAGCGTTGGCGAATGATCTTGGTTTTTGCACTGCTCGTGGCACTGGCAGGGGCCATGCTCTTTTTAAGACCCTATGAAGGCCGCACCGCCATCATCATGTTAATGGGAATTAATTTAATCATCGACGGCGTTTTGAATCTCTATGTGGTACAGAACACGGTATCGATTTTGAGGAGGTAGTATCATGGCAAAATTGACACATCGATCCGCGCGAAAAGCGGCGAGTTTAGGCATCGACGTTTTACTTAAGAAGGTCAACAAAAACGACCGGGAAGAAGAAATGCTCAAGCTCGTGGATATTATGGAAAAATTCATGGAAGGCGACGAGATGGCCCTGGATTACGATTGGATCCGCGGCCTGGTGGGCAGCAAGGAAACCGCCTTGAACCGCTACCTAAACAAGGCATTGGACGAATTGGATCCGGTTGTCATCAAGACTACGGTACTGAACTTGGGTTTCGAGGCCATGCTCTCCGGCACCAAGACCATGCACGCCCTGCGCAAGGAACACGGCTGCAATATTCCCTGGGTCATTCTTATGGACCCGACCAGCGCCTGCAATCTTCACTGCACCGGCTGCTGGGCGGCGGAATACGGCAACAAACTGAATCTAACTTACGATGAAATGTCCGACATCGTCAAACAAGGCAAAGAGCTGGGCATCCACTTCTATATGTTCACCGGCGGCGAACCCCTGGTGCGCAAAGACGACATCATCAAGCTCTGCGAAGAACACAACGACTGCCAATTCCTCGCCTTTACCAACGGCACCTTGGTGGATCAGGCCTTCTGCGACGAAATGAAGCGGGTGGGCAATTTTGCCTTGGCCATCAGCCTGGAAGGCTCCCCGGAAGTCAACGACCTGCGCCGCGGCGACGGGGTATATGAGCGGGTCATGACCGCCATGGATCTCTTAAGGGAAAACGGCCTGATCTTCGGCACATCCATTTGCTACACGTCGAAAAACTGTGAGTCGGTGACGAGCAAAGAATTTGTAGAACTCATGATCGAAAAAGGTTGCCGCTACGCCCTCTACTTCCACTACATGCCCGTGGGCAACGACGCCTCCGTAGAACTTCTGCCCACGCCCGAGCAACGTGTGGCGACGAAAAACCGCATCCGCGCCATTCGCAATCTGGATCACGGGGAAGGGCTCTTTACCATGGACTTCCAAAACGACGGGGAATACATGGACGGCTGCATCGCCGGGGGACGAAATTACTTCCACATCAACGCCAACGGCGATGCGGAACCCTGCGTCTTCATCCACTACTCCGACTCCAATATCAGAGACCACGCCCTGTTGGAAATTTTGAAGCGGCCTCTCTTTATGGCTTATCACGACAATCAACCCTTTAACGAAAACCACCTGCGGCCCTGCCCCATGTTGGAAAATCCGGAAATTCTCCAACGCATCGTCCACGAAACCGGCGTCCACTCCACCGACCTGCAATCGCCGGAGGCGGTGGAACACCTTTGCGGCAAGTGCAAACCCTATGCCGCAAGCTGGAAACCCCGCGCCGACGAAGAGTGGTACGACGTAAGATAATTCTAAAAAACGGAGCGATAAGCAATAAGGTGCGGCCTTATTGCTTATTGTTTGTAAAAGAGAAACAGGTGACACCATGGAATTTGAAGACATTCAAAACCGGCTGACCGCCCGCCTTCCGGAACAGTTGGAAAATCAAAAAATTTCCGATCTGTTGAGAAAATCCATTCAACCCTACAAGGAGCTCATGAGCTATTATCGCTGCGCCATGATGGAAGTGGAAGTGCAGCTTAGGACCATTTCCATGGATTGGTGGGCCAGTTTGGAACACAAGATACGCTACAAAAAAGGCCTGCCCCATTCGGAATACATCGAAAGGGAGCTGAACGAGTGCGCGGAAATGAGCGCCGCCTTGGACGAGCGCATGGAACGCCTCTACATCATGGCGTCGGAACGCATGGAGGACGAGGTGGCGGAGTAGAAAAAGAGAGGAGGAGACGGAATGAAGGAGCGTGACAAAAAGAAAACGACGCTGCAAAAACAGCTCAAGCGCATTCAGATCATCGCCCTTCTATCCTTCGGCATCGCCCTTATCGCCATTTATCTGATGACGAAAGAGCATATGACCGTTGAGAGCATATTGTCAGGCGTGGGAGCGAATACCCCGCGAGCCACCTTGATGCTCCTCCTTCTCTTCGGCATCAAAAGCCTTTCCATCGTCATCCCCCTGCCCTCCCTCTATCTTGCAAGCGGCCTGCTTTACTCTCCCGTAAAAGCCGTGGCCGTCAGCTACCTGGGCCTGGCCATTGCCCTGAGCATCCCCTACATCCTCGGTCGCTGGGCAGGGGGCGCGGGCATCGACTACGTCATGGACCGCTACCCGAAAATGGAGAAGGTCATCGCCATGCAGAAGAAAAACGAATTTTTCTCTAATTTCATCGTGCGGATCATCGGCTGGTTCCCTTGTGATATACTAAATTTTTACTTCGGCGCCACGGCCACGCCCTATCCCGTTTACCTCGGGGCATCCCTCTTGGGCTCATCCATCGGCGTCATTACCAACACCCTTTTAGGCGATGTGATTTTAAATCCCCTTTCGCCGCAATTTGCCATCATGATCGCCATTAAAATCGCCGTCTCCGCGGCGGCCTTTGGTGTGGCCTATCGTTTGAATAAAAAAGAAAATCAGAACGGAGAATAGAAATAAAGAAGGAGCGAAAGATGAAAGTTGCCATTTTAACCGACACCAACAGCGGCATTTTTACCCCCGATGAAAATGCCGGCCTTTTCGTGCTCCCCATGCCTATCGTCATCGGCGACAGCACTTATTATGAAGGGGAGAATTTAAGCGAAAAGGAACTCTGCCAATTTATGGAGCAGGGTGAAAAAGTCACCACCTCTCAGCCGCCCATCGGCCTGTTGATGGACAAGCTCGACACCATTTTGGCGGATGGCTTTGAAGAAGTGGTCTATATACCCATGTCTTCCAGCTTGAGCAGCTCTTGCCACACGGCGCAAATGGTGGCGAAGGAATACGGAGGGAAGGTGCACGTGGTGGACAATCGCCGCATTTCCGTCACCCAAAAGGATTCCGTCATGGACGCCCTTCGCCTGGCACAGAAAAAAGTCGGGGGAAAGAAAATTACCCGCATCTTGGAAGAAGACAGCGCCAACAGCACGATTTATCTTTCCGTCTCGTCCCTGGAGCAGCTGAAAAAAGGCGGGCGGATCAGCTCGTCGGCGGCGGCCATTGCCACCGTATTAAGCATTAAGCCCGTGCTCACCTTCCGCGGTGAAAAGTTTGATGCATACGAGAAGGTGCGGGGGAGCATGTACCGGGCCCAACTGAAAATGATCGACGCTCTGCACAAAGACGTGGACCGCCGGTATTCCAAAGTGGATCCCGGGCGCATTCGCATCGGCGTGGCGGGCTTCGGCATCGACGAGGGGGAAAAAGAGCGCTGGCTCGAACTGGCGGCCAACGCCTTTCCCCTGGCGGATGTGCGCTACGACCCTCTTCCCGCCAGCGTCGGCGCTCACACGGGCGCGGGGGCCTACGGCATCGGCATCACCGTGGAAGGAAAGGTGTAAAGGTAGAGCGGAAAAAGAAAGTGGACCGAGATCAAATTGATTACTGCCTTTTTATTTGAAAGATGTTATAATCTATGGCAACGGTAAGAGCAAACAACATATATAAGAAAGAAGGTAGTTAAATGTTGCTGCACATGGGCTTGGACGTGGGTTCTACCACGGTAAAACTTGTGGCGCTCAACGATAAGAAGGAGATCTTGTATTCCACTTATCGACGACATTTTTCCGATATGAAAAAAACCGTCGCGGACATTTTGACGACGGTCTACCATAAATTTTCTGACGATGAAACCACCATCAACGTCACCGGCTCCGGAGGGATCGCCGTGGCGGAATTTTTGCGCGTGCCCTTTATCCAGGAAGTGGTGGCGGGCACCGCCGCCATCGAAGCCTACCTCCCCGAAACGGACGTGGCCATCGAACTGGGCGGAGAGGATTCCAAGATCACCTACCTTCGCGGCAGTTTGGAACAGCGCATGAACAGCATCTGCGCCGGAGGCACCGGGGCCTTTATCGACCAAATGGCCTCCCTCTTAAAGACCGACGCCGCCGGCTTAAACGCCTTGGCCAAGGAACATACGAAGATCTATCCCATCGCATCCCGTTGCGGCGTCTTTGCCAAAACCGACGTGCAGGCCCTCTTAAACCAAGGGGCGACGAAAGCGGACATCGCCGTGTCCGTCTTTCAATCCGTGGTGAATCAGACCATTTCCAATTTGGCCTGCGGCCGTGCCATTCGAGGCAAGGTCGCCTTTTTAGGCGGCCCTCTTACCTTTTTAGATGAACTGAAAAAGCGTTTTATCGAAACCCTGGGCCTCACGGAGGACGAAATTTTGGCGCCTGAAAACGGCCAGATCTTCGTGGCCTTGGGGGCGGCATTAAAGACCGTGGGTCAAGTGCCGGTGAAGGTGAAAGCCCTCTACGACCGCCTGAGTACCACGGAAGACGTCCACGTGGATGCCGACGCCCTCTTGGAGCCTCTCTTCAAAGACGAGGCGGAGCTTCAGGCCTTTCGCGCCCGCCACGCCGGCTGCGATTTGCCCCGCCGGGATCTGGATTCCTACGCCGGCCCTCTCTACGTAGGCATCGACGCCGGCAGCACCACGACGAAAATGGTGGCCCTCTCCGACCAAGGCGAGGTGCTTTACGAGGCCTACGGCCCAAATAACGGCTCGCCCCTGGACCGGGCGAGGTCTTACCTTATGGATCTCTACGACCGCATGGGCGCCGACGCCTACGTGGCCTCATCGGGGGTCACCGGCTATGGCGAGGACTTTATTAAGGCGGCTCTCAAGGTGGACCGCGGAGAAGTGGAAACCATCGCCCACTTCCGCGCCGCCCGCTACTTCGAGCCCGAGGTGGATTTCATTTTAGATATCGGCGGCCAGGACATGAAGGCCATGAAGGTCAATGGCGATGTCATCGAGTCCATCCTCTTAAACGAAGCCTGCTCCTCGGGCTGCGGCTCCTTCCTTCAAACCTTTGCCGGCGGCGTAGACTACACGGTACAGGAATTTGCCGCCGTGGCCCTGGAAAGCGACGCCCCGGTGGATCTGGGCAGCCGCTGCACCGTCTTTATGAATTCCAAGGTGAAGCAGGCCCAAAAAGAAGGGGCGAGCGTGGCGGATATTTCCGCGGGCCTCGCCTATTCCGTCATACGAAACGCCATTCAAAAGGTCATTAAGATTCGCGACCCGAAAAAACTGGGCGAGCACATCGTGGTTCAAGGCGGCACCTTCTACAGCGACGCCGTGCTCCGCGCCTTCGAAAAGATTACGGGCAGGGAAGTGGTGCGCCCGAAAATGAGCGGCACCATGGGCGCCATCGGCATGGCCCTCATCGCCATGGAAG
The DNA here is from genome assembly GCF_900155585.1 of Aedoeadaptatus urinae. Classification (GTDB taxonomy): domain Bacteria; phylum Bacillota; class Clostridia; order Tissierellales; family Peptoniphilaceae; genus Aedoeadaptatus; species Aedoeadaptatus urinae. The sequence goes on from NZ_LT707417.1 coordinate 147,695, forward strand.
AGGGCGGCGAAGAGAGCACCCTTCTGTCCCGGGAAGAGCTGGACGAATTTACCTACACCACGAAACACGCCCGCTGCGGCCAATGCGCCAACAACTGCGCGCTCTCCGTGCATATCTTTAAAGACGGCAGCCGCTACATTACCGGCAACCGCTGCGAGCGGGGAGCGGGCATCGTCCGCGGAGAAGACGACGTGCTTCCCAATCTCTACGCCTATAAATTAAAGCGCGTCTTCGATTACGAAAGCCTCCCGGAAGGGGCGCCTACCATAGGCATTCCCCGGGTGCTGAACATCTACGAAAACTACCCCTTCTGGCACACCTTCCTTACGAAGCTGGGCTACCGCGTCGTCCTCTCCGACATGTCCTCCCGCGCCCTCTACGAAAAGGGGCTGGAGTCCATTACCTCGGAAACCGCCTGCTACCCGGCAAAAATCGCCCACGGCCACGTGGAAAACCTCGTGGAAAAAGGCGTGGACAGAATTTTTTACCCGGCCATCTTCTACGAAGAAAAGAAAATGGACCGGGCGGACAACACGCTGAACTGCCCGGTGGTGGCCGGCTACAGCGAAGTCATTAAAAACAATGTGGAGAGCATCGAAAAAAGCGGCATCGAATATTTAAATCCCTTCCTCTCCTTCGACAACAGGCAAAAGCTGGTCGAGCGCCTCGCCGAAGTCTTTCCCGAACACGACAAAAAGGCCGTGAAAGACGCCGTGGCCGCCGCTTACGAGGAGCAGACCCGCTACCGCGACGACGTTCGCGCCGCCGGCAAGCGCGCCCTGGACTTTCTCGAGGAGACGGACAGCGTGGGCATCGTCCTCGCCGGCCGCCCCTACCACGTGGATCCCGAAATCAATCACGGCATGGCGGAAATGATTACGGGCCTGGGCCTGCCCGTCCTGTCGGAGGACAGCATCGTGGAAGAGGAAAACATCGACGGCAAGCTCCGGGTGCTGGATCAGTGGAACTACCACTCCCGCCTCTATCGGGCGGCGAAAATCGTCGGGGAGAGCGAGCATCTGGAAATGGTGCAGCTCAACTCCTTCGGCTGCGGCCTGGACGCCGTCACCACGGATCAGGTCAACGAAATTCTGGAGGCCTACCACAAGATCTACACCGTTTTAAAAATCGACGAGGTCAACAATTTAGGGGCGGCGAAAATTCGCCTGCGCTCCTTGATCCAAGCCGTAGAAAATCGCGCCTTGGATAAGGAAGCCGAGTCCATATACAAGAATCCCGTCCTCTTTACGGAAGAGATGCGCAAGACCCACACCATCCTCATTCCGCAAATGGCGCCCATCCACTTCCGCCTACTCGAGCCCATGCTCAGAGGCGAAGGCTTTAATGTGGAAGTGCTCCCCGATCTGTCCACCCACGTGGTGGACAAGGGCCTGCAGTACGTCAACAACGACGCCTGCTACCCCTCCATCTTCGTCGTGGGCCAATTTATGGAAGCGGTGAAAAGCGGTCGCTACGACACCGACAACCTCACCCTGCTTATGACTCAAACCGGCGGCGCCTGCCGGGCAAGCAACTACGTGGGCTTTATCAGGAAGGCGCTGAAGGACGCGGGCTACGGCCACGTCCCCGTCCTCGGTCTTTCCCTTCAGGGCATCGAGCTGCACCCGGGCATCGATCTGACCCGAACGCAAATGGTCCGCATCGGGAAAAAAGCCGTGCAGAATCTGCTCTACGGCGACCTCATCATGCGCCTTTCAAATGCGACACGGCCCTACGAGGTGGAAGCCGGCGCGGCGAAAGCCCTGGCGGATAAGTGGCTTGAAAAATTAAACGCAAAGGATCGCCGCTACTCCCGAAAAGAATTCAGGGAAAATGTCCGCCGCATGATCGCCGATTACACCGCCGTGGAAACACGGGACGAGGTGCGGCCGAAGGTAGGCATCGTCGGCGAAATCCTCGTGAAGTATCTCCCCGAGGCCAACAACCACGTCCAACGCCAACTGGAAGCGGAGGGCGCGGAGGTGGTGGTGCCCGACCTTACGGACTTTATGATCTACTCCTTTAAAAATGCGAGCATCAAGAAAAATCGCTACGGCACGTCGAAAAAAGGCAGCTTCCTCGCGGAAATCATGATCCGCTACGTGGAAAGCTATCGCCGCGTCATCCGTGACGCCCTGAAAGCTTCCCCCTTCGACGCCCCGGAAACCGTGGAAACCCTTATGGCCTACGCCGAGGAATTCGTGGACCTGGGGAATCAATACGGCGAAGGCTGGCTGCTCACGGCGGAAATGGTGGAACTCATTCGCGCCGGCGCCGGCAACATTGTCTGCGTCCAGCCCTTCGGCTGTCTGCCCAATCACATTACGGGCAAAGGCGTGATCAAATCCGTGCGGGAAGCCTACCCCACGGCCAACATCATCCCCATCGACTACGACGCCTCCGCCTCGGCGGTGAACCAAACCAATCGCATCAAGCTCATGATGGCACAGGCGGAGAAAAACAAATTCGTCAATCATAAAATGGCAAAAGAACACAAACGCGCTGCGGACAATTAAGGGATAAAAGAAAAGCGGATTTCCGAAAAAGGAGATCCGCTTTTTTGATGCACTTAGATTGTAAATTCAAGCTGAAAAAAATATTTGTGTCCGAGAAAAGACATTGCTATAATAGAACAATAATCAGTATCAATTAAAAAGGAGGTATTTGAATGATGAAACGATTGGGAGCATTGCTCCTAAGTATGCTGATGATCTTTAACGGATCAGCGGCCTTTGCCATGACTGCCGAGACGGCCGGTCTGCAGCTACAATTGGAAAATACGACGAAGGATTACATAGAGATTGCCGTCGAGCCTAAGGAAGAGGCCGAAAATATCATCGGCGTCACCACGGATTCCGTTTTTAAACACGACAAAATCGGAAGCAAGTATCAAATCGGATGGGTGCAGGGAAAGCAGTTTTCAGTTGAGAACGGAAAGCTTGCAATCAATCCTCTGAAAAACAAACATACCTTGAGCCTGCAGTTCAAGGACAAGACCCTCCATTACATTTTCAAGGACGGAAAGTTTGAGCCCATCGACGTGGCCCATCCGCCCAAGGGAAAAATCCACGTTAAGCTGGAAGGCTATTTCGAAGGGGCCTTGGTGGGCCAGAGAAAATACGACGCCACCAGCGGCGCCACCGGTTCCGTGACGGATAATAAAAATTCCGACATTAAAGTCTACGCCCAAGTGACGGAAGAGGGAGAAGAGCCCAAAGCCTCGGCGTGGAAAGAACTGTCGAAGTCCGATGTGGAAGTGGACAAGGGCAAGACGAGAATTACCCTGGACCCGAAGTCGGGCATGAAGGCGTCCTTTAATGCCTCGGATTCATCCATCACCTTGGCAGGCACGCCGGATGCGGTGGGCGAATATCCGGTGCGCGTGGAACTGGTGGACATTTACGGACGAAAAGCCACCAGCAACGAGGCGTGGTTCTCCGTTTCGGATATCGAATCGGTCTATCTGGATTCGATTATGAAAAATGTAAACACGCGGCTGAAGACTACGGCCAACGGGAAGGTGCTCTTTAATCAAGAGCCCTGGTACATCGCCTACTTTAACGAGAAGAATCGCGGCGCCGGCCAGTCCTATACGGTGCCTAAAAATATTAATTTATGGCAAGGCTCCCACGAAAGCGGGACCTACGGTCAATTGGGCCTGGTCCTTCCCGTAAAGGATAGCCCCAATCGACAAAAGCACGAGTATAGACCTAACGAAGACCGCCTGCCCATTCAGGATCTCGTTTTAAACGAAGGCACGAATCTGACCCTGGTCAATATGAAGGTCTTTTCCGGCGTGAACATCGTCGTCAACAAAGGAGCCACCCTCACCGTTCATGATTCTTCGATATACGGAAAAATTACCGTAAACGGCGGGCGACTGCGCATCAATTACGACCCCGAGGGAAAAATGATCGGCGAATTTAAAAAGCCCACGGGAGAAAAAGTGGTCTCCGGCTCGTCGATACAAGGGCAAATCATTTTAAATGATGACGCCGTCATGGAAGACTCTTACATCTATTCCAACACCAACAACCTAACCGACGCCGGTCGCGCCATACAAAACACGCGACCCGTGGTTCTCGTCAAGGGCCACGCCTTTATTAAAGGCAACGTCTTCGTCAAAGGTGATGAATCGCCGACGGGCAATGAAGCCGACGGCAAGCCTTATCGCGGGCAAAACGCCATGACGATCGACGGCGGCTCCCTGACTGTTTTGGATGGCTCCGCCCTCTACCTCTATGGCGGGGGCACCTCGGCCACCACCTCTCGCGGGGGCCACGCCCTCACCCTGGCAAACGACGGAAAGGTCCTCGGCAAAGGCAAGCTCGTCGCCCTGGGTGGCAGCGGCCATACCCGCGAAGGCGGCATGGCCGTCTCGGGCAAAGGACTTATTTCCCCTGCCGTCGCTTATTTAAGAGGCGGAAACGGCGCCGGCGAAACCCCAGCAAAGGACGGGGGCGTCGCCATCGCCAACAATGTGGTGGGAAAAGCCATCGACGGCGGCCAAGGCGACTATCCCGAGTATTGGAAGCATTCCTCCATTCCGAAAAAATTAGACAAAAAAACCATAGGCACTCAGCGAATCGATCCCGCCGGCGCCGCGCCGGAAGAAGGCAGACCGTCGCCTCTGCCTAACGAAGGGAAGCCCGAAGACAAAATCAAGCGGGTCGAGTTCGTAACCAATCAATTCCACCGCTGCTCCATACAAGTGGACGGCAAGAGCGACGATTCGAAGCTGTGGCTCGAAAAGCTGAAACAGGGCCACGGCACCGTTACGGTCAAAGGCGAAGCCTTAAAGCCCGTCGCCGACGAAAGCAAGGGTTATAAAGTCGAAGGAACCACCCTTTACATTTACGGGCTCAATGTCGGGGATGAAGCGGACATAAAAGTCGAGGGCTTTGTTCCGGTGAAGCTAAAAGCCGTAGCCTCGGACAATCCGCAAGTGCCCTATCGCTTGGAAAAGGCGGGGGCCAAAGAAGAAGACAAGCCCTATGTCCCCGAGGACGAAAAAGAAATCACCGAAGCCCGCGTGGAGGCGGCAAAAAAATTCATAAGCGAACTGACCCTGGACGAAAGCGCCTTGGCTGCCCCCGGCGTCAACACAGCTCGCAACTCAGCCACTATTCGTGCATTTAGAAATGCCGTAAAGGATGCCAAGGCCCTGGCCGCGAAAGGGGATCTGACCCCGGTGGAGAAGAATGCCTTGGTCAAGCTCGCCGAAAGCAAATTCAGAGACAAGACCAAAAATATATTAGTCGACATGAAGCTGGAGTCGCCGAAAACAGTGGCCAATCGCCACGACGCCACGCGCCTCCACGCCGTCCTCAAAAACGGAGAAGTCGTCTATACCTCCGCCTTGGAAAATCTATCGAAAGCGGGCAATCCCAAGGTCAAGCTCTATCGCATCGACAAAGAAAAATACGAAGCCGATGCCCAAACCGGCGCCACGCCGAAATTTGAAGAAGCGCCCTTGGATGAAAAGTATTACGACGTGAAAAAGGCGGAGGGCCGTTACCGGATTTCCGTAAAGGAAAAGGAACTGAAGAAAGCTTTTCCGAACACGGCCCTGGTAAAAGTCGTCTTTTCCATGGAAGTGGCCGATGGCGTGGCCGTGGAAAACGCGGACTTCGTCTTCCTGTCCGACGGCAAAGAAACCAACAAGCCCGAGAAAAAAGACAAGGATTTGGTCGGCGAACAGGATCCGAAACGGAAAGATCCCCGGCCGGGACAGAAGGACCCCGAGCAAAAAGACAAGCCCAAGGGCCATTACGAATACCGCTTGACCAAGCGTCCCGTTTCCTATCGCAAGAAGGGCGAAAGAACCGTCGCCCCCCAACGCTTTGTGGAAGGCTATCCCGACGGAAGCTTTAAGCCGTCGGCATGGGTGACGCGGGCGGAATCGGCGCAAATGGTGTTTAAGATGGAAGCCGGGTCCGCATCGAAGGATCGGCCGGCCTTTAAGGACGCAAAGGACACGTGGTACAACGAAGCCATTAACTTCGCCGTAAAGAAGGACATGCTCCTTTCGAAAAACGGCGCCATTCGCCCCGACGAGCCCATGACTCGCGGCGAATTCGCCCGCATGCTAGCCCCGATTCTTCCGAAAAAAGAGGGCAAGCATTCCTTTGCCGACGCGGCGAAGCATCCCTATGAGGCGGCCATCGAGCAAGCTTATCTTAACGGCATCGTCGTCGGCTATCCCGACAAGAGCTTTAAGCCCGAAAACAAAATCACGAGGGCCGAAGCCGTCGCCATGATGAATCGCCTCTACAAACACTACCTGACCCGAGGCGAGCTGGCGGCACACAGAGAAAAAATCAAAAGCTTCCGCGACGTGCCCGAAAGCCATTGGGCTTATTTGGAAATCATGTCCGCCGTCAACTATCCCGACGTGAAAAAGCGAGTGCAAACCTTCGATTGGACAGAGACCCGCTACGAAAGTCAATGGGACAGAGTGTGGGTGGAAGACAAAAAGGCCCCCGAAAGAAAGCCGGACGCGAAAAAAGAATTTACCTTGCAGTCCATCGAAGGTAAAGACGCAAAGATTTCTCTAAAGGGAAAATTGACCAAAGGCGCCCGTCTGGAAATCACGAACAAGGCGAAGATAAAAGACGGCGTGCTACAAATCACCGTTGCCGAAAGCATTTTGAAAGACTACAACAAACTGACGCCGCCGGAAGGCAAATTCTACGACCTCGTCGCCTCCTACGACGTAAAGCTCATAGGCGAGTCCGAGGGCGAGCTGGAATTAAGCCTGCCCGTGGATGCCGCCTTTAATGGCCGCCTCGCCTTAATCAAGCACTTGACGGCGGAAGGGGTAAAGACCTATGAGGCCAAAGTAGAGGGCGGCCGGGTGACGTGCAAAGTAAACGGCCTTTCCCCCTTTGCGGTGATTGTCGAAAGAGATAAGGTGGACGAAGCCCTGCTTCAATTGCAGGAGGCCATCGCCGAAAGCATAAAAGAAGGCGAGGCCGTGGATGCCTCCGCCTACACGAAAAGCAGCGTCGACGCGTTGAATCGCGCTCTAAGCGAGGCGAAGGCGAAGCAAAAATCAAAGGACAAGGCGGAGCTGAAAAAGGCATTGGAGGCGCTGAAGTCGGCGATGAAAAAGCTCTCGCCTAAGGGCGACGGAGCAGCGCTGAAGGCAAAAATCGCCGAAGCCAAGGCGAAGGCTGCCGATGATCGCTACACCGATGAAAGCAAAGAGGCTCTGCTGAAGGTCTTGAAAGACTACGAAAGCTACGACTACGCCGACGCCACGAAGGAAGCTCTGGAAGCGGCATCCCGAGCCGTGGACGAGGCCGTGAAGGGACTCAAGCTTATTGAAGTTACCGTAAGCGTTCATAACGGCAGTGCCGTGGACACGCTGAAAGCGACCATAGGAGATAAGCTGGGCCAATTGAAAAAAGGCGATCGTGCCTACGTCTTTGCCGATCCGGTCGTGGAAAATAAAGAATTTCTGGGCTGGAAGATCAACGGCAAAGGCGATCTCGTAAAAACTGCGGACTTAAAAGAAACGGTGATTACGAAGGCCGTTGTAGGCGAAGGCAATCGCCTGAAGATCGAAGCCTGCTTTAAAGATAAGATTATTTTGAAGAAAGTGCGGGTCACGGAAATCCAAGGCAACAAAATGCGCATCGACGCCAAGGATCCCGACAGCAAGCTGTGGATGGAAGGCTTTATAGAAAAGGGAACCATTCAAAAGAAACAGGGAGCGAAGCTCGCGGCTATGAACAAAAATTCAGTCCGCATCTACAACAAAGCTTCGACGAAGTCCCTCACCTTCACGGGTTTAAAGGCGGGAGACAAGGTAAAGATTTCCGTCCCGGGCTTTGAAGATCTGTACCTGAAGGCGGAGGCCGCCGGAGGGAACGGATTCAAGCTCGTGCAAATCAAAAGCTTCTCAGAATCCGAAGCACCGGTTCCTCAAGAGAAGCCCATGCCGAAACTGGGCACGCCCTTTAACGGACAGGCCAATGTCTTAAACAATGTTTCTCCCGACGCCAACACCCTTTCCTGGTACAAGGCCTTGTACGAAAAAGGCGTCGTTAAGGCAAACGGCGAAGTGCTTCTGCGCAAGGATAAACTCAGCGGCGACGAGCGGGGTTACTATTTGGAAAATCCCGAGTCCTATTTGCGCGTGACCTTCAGACATTTAAAACTGAACGAAGTCATTACCTTTGAAGTGGAAGGATGGCCGGTCCTGCGCTTTAAAGTGGTGGACTTAAAACCCATATCCGGTCCGAACAGCGAAAAAGAAGCGGTATTTAAAGCACTTTAATTCAAAAAAGACAAACCTCGAAAGCGGGGTTTGTCTTTTTTGTATCTTCGTGTAATAGAGAGGAGATTTTCGTCTTACCTTTCCGCCATAATGGTTTCGATTTCGTCGGGATTGATGCCCACCATGGCGTCGCCGATGTCTTCGCTCACCTCGGCGATGACGCTGTCGTCCATGTAATTTTCCACGGCTCTCACGATGGCCTTGGCCCGCTTTTCGGGATTGTTGGATTTAAAGATCCCGCTGCCCACAAAGACCCCTTCGGCACCGAGGCGGCGCATGAGGGCGGCATCGGCGGGAGTGGCTACGCCGCCGGCGGAGAAATTGGCCACGGGGAGCTTGCCATTTTCGTGAACGTAGAGGAGCAGCTCGTAGCTTACGCCCATGTCCTTTGCCAGGGTGTAGAGCTCGTCGCTCTTCGCGCTTTTGACGTAGGCGATTTCGCCCATAATGGCGCGCATGTGATCCACGGCCTGAGACACGTCGCCGGTGCCGGCTTCGCCCTTGGTGCGGATCATGGCCGCCCCCTCTTGAATCCGGCGCAGGGCCTCGGAAAGATTCCGCGCGCCGCAGACGAAGGGGGTGTTGTATTTTTTCTTATCGATGTGGTGGCTATTGTCCGCCGGGGTCAAAACCTCCGATTCGTCGATGTAGTCGATGCCGATGGCCTCCAGGACCGAGGCTTCCACAATGTGGCCGATGCACACCTTGGCCATGACGGGGATCTTCACCGTCCTTTGGATTTCCTTAATCATCTTCGGATCGCTCATGCGGCTCACGCCGCCGGCGGCGCGAATGTCCGCGGGAATCCGTTCAAGGGCCATGACGGCCACGGCGCCGGCTTCCTCGGCAATCTTTGCCTGCTCGGGGCTGGTGACGTCCATAATGACGCCGCCTTTAAGGGAATCGGTCAGTTTAACAAATGCTTCGTTCATTTCTTCCTCCTTGTGATTTATGTAAGCTTTACAGTGACATTGTAGGACGAATTTGGTATCATCAAAAGGATCAAATAAATAAAATTTGGAGGAACCAGATTGTTTACCATCCATTTCAAGGAGGGCACAACCCTTTACGAGGCCCTCTACGATTACATTAAAGACGCCGTGGTCACGGGCGCCATGAAGGAAGGGGAGAAGCTGCCGTCGAAGCGGGAGCTTGCCCATCACCTGGGCCTTTCCGTGAACACCGTCACCGCCGCCTACGACCAGCTCGCCGACGAGGGCTACCTTATCGCCAAGGAACGTGTGGGCTTTTTCGTGGCGGAGATCGAAAATCTCCACAAAAAAATCGCCCCTCGGGCGACGACACCGGCCAAGGAAGCCCCGGCCTACGATTACGATTTCGACCTAAACAAAAATGCCGACTACCGCTTCCCCGACAACCACTTTAAGAAATGCCTGCAGTGGGCGGCGGAGGAGGAAGAGCCCCTGAATCGCCGGGAGAACGAGGGCCTTGCCGAGCTAAGAAGCGCCGTCGCCGATTACCTCCGCGCCTCTCGCGGCGTGGACGTGCAGGCGGAGGACATTATCCTCAGCGCCGGCATGGAGTATCTGCTCCTCAGCCTCTTCGCCATCTTGCCCAAGGATGCCACCTATCGGCTGGAAAACCCGGGCTACATCGGCATGAAAAAAATCTTCGAGCAACACCGCAGGCCCTACGCCTTTATGGACGTGGACGACGCCGGCGTGGATCCCGAGACATTGCCCAAGGACAAGAGCATCTATCTCGTGACCCCCTCCCATCAATTTCCCACGGGAAGCATACTGCGGGTGGATCGGCGCACCAAGCTTTTAAATCACGTGAAGGCTACGGACAGCTACATCATCGAGGACGATTACGACAGCGAATTTAAATACTACGGCAGGCCCATTCCCGCCTTAAAGAGTTTGGACGCCGTGGACCGGGTCATCTATCTCTCCAACTTTTCCAAATCCCTGTCGCCCACCCTGCGGGTCTCCTTTATGGTGCTGCCCCGCCCTCTCATGGAGCGCTTCCGCCGCATGCAGCCCGTCATGAACTGTCCCAGCCCCAATTTGGTGCAGCTGGCCCTCGCCCGGTACATGCGCGAGGGCCACTTCGAACGCAGGCTCAATCGCCGGCGCAAGACCTACGACCTGCGCAGAAAAATCGCCGTGGATGCCTTTTTAGGCGACGAGCTCTTTGAGGTAAACGACAAGCGGGCGGGCATGCACTTCCTTCTGACCTGCAAAATTCCCGCGAAGGAGAAAGAGCTCCTGGAGCACCTGCACCACAGCCGCATCTACATCAAGGGCCTGTCGGACTATTCCGTCAAGGCATCGGAGGACTACCCGAGCCTTATCGTCGGCTACGGCAACATGAGCTTGGAAACATTACAGGAAGGGGTCAAGGTACTGAAAGAGAAGGTCAAAGAGCTGGCCCCGCCGAAGGAAAAATAAAAGTGGACACAAAAAAACAGCCTCGCGCCGAGGCTGTTTGCTCTTTGTATCATTCTTCGGAGGAAGCTTTCTTCGACGATTTTTTCGAATCGGACGAGCTCTTCGATTGGCTCGAAGATTTTTTCGTATCCGACGAGCTCTTCGTCGATTCCTTCGAAGAAGAGGATGTTTTCGAAGAAGACTTTTTCGAAGAAGTCGATTTTTCGGAAGACGAATCCTTTGACGAGCTATAGCTGTCCTCGTCATAGGCGTCGGCGTCCTTTTTCGATTTCACCGAAGACGTATCCTCTTCCTCATCCAAGTCGCCGTAAGTCCGTTCCATGTGGCGCAGGAGCGGGTCGTCGCTTCCGTCCACGGCGTAATAGCCGTAGGTGGGATGCACCGGGCCCACCACGCCGTCGGCACCGTCGCGGTAGAAGATAATGTATTCCTGATTCGGCGTCATGCCCTTGGGAACGGGCAGCTCCACCGTGCTCAGCATGCCCTTGTAATTTTTAATAAAGTCCAGCTCCATTTTGCCGTTGGCGTTGGTGGAAAGCTCCACCAGGGCGATGTAGTCGCTGGCATCCTCCAAGGCGGCGTTGCGCTTGTCCTCGTTGTCGCTTTCGAAAAGGGCCTTTTCAGCGGCGACCTTGTCCTTTTCAGGCTCGTAAGCCTCGTCCTTATTCGTCGTAGCGGCAGCCTTGGCGGCCTTCTCATCCGTCTTAGGCGCCTCCGACTTCTTGCCGCAGCCGGCGAGACATAAGCAAAGGGCCAAAGCGATAGCCGAGTAATTCCGTTTCATACAGTACCTCCCAACACATTCCGTCTTTTTTACGATTATATCACGTAGGGGAGAAAACGCCTACGGAAAAGAAAAAAACCACGGGAAGTGTTATAATAACCCTATGAAATTACCTGCAAGCATCCAAGGAATTTTTCGCCGCTTTCGCGAAAAAGACATACCCATCTACGTCGTCGGCGGCGCCGTGCGCGACAGCCTCATGGGCATCGAGCCCCACGACTACGATCTCACCACCCCGGCGAGGCCGGAAGAGATCCTCGCCCTCATGGAAGGCGAGAGGACCTTTCGCGAGGGGGAAAAATTCGGCACCATCGGCGTCATGACCGCCACGGGCCCCGTGGAGATCACCACCTTTCGCATCGACGGCACCTATAGCGACAATCGCAAGCCCGACACCGTGACCTTTACGGCGGATTTAAAGGAAGATTTGGCCCGCCGCGACTTCACCGTCAACGCCATGGCCTATAGCGAGGAAACGGGCATCGTGGATCCCTTCGGCGGCAGAGAGGATCTTCAAAATAAAATACTCCGCGCCGTCGGCGATCCCGCCCGGCGCTTTTCGGAAGACGCCCTGCGCATCCTGCGGGCCTTTCGCTTTATGGGCCAGCTGAACATGAGCCTCGAGCCCGAGCTCCTCGCCGCGGCAAAAAAAGAAGCCTATCGCATGGAAAGCCTCTCCGCCGAGCGAGTGGCGGAGGAAATGGGCAAGATCCTTCTTCAGGACAGGCCCTCCCGCGTCCTCTACGCCATGGAAGAGGCCGGCGTCCTCGATAAGCTCTTTCCCGAGCTCACCCCCACCGTGGGCTACGATCAGCGCAATCCCCATCACGACAAGACCCTCTTCGACCACATCCTCTGCGTCGTGGATCACACGCCGAAAAAGCTGCCCCTGCGCTACGCCGCCCTCTTTCACGACGTGAACAAGCCCGACACCCTGACGGTGGACGATACGGGCAAGGGCCACTTCTTCGGCCACGACACCATGGGCGCCGAGACGGCGAAGGAAATCCTCGCCCGGTTGAAGAGCCAAAAGGCCCTGATCCGCGAGGTGGACGTGCTTATAAGAGAGCACATGAAGGTCCACGACACCATGACCGACAAAGCCCTGCGCCGCCAGATCAGGCGGGTAGGGGAGGAATACATCCTCGACCTCTACGATCTCATGGCGGCGGACATGGCCTGCACCTGGGGCCACCGAGATATTTCCTTTATACTCAATCGCAAGGAGCGCATCCGCGCCCTTATGGACGAAGGCATCGTCAGCCGAAAGACCCTGGCCATAAACGGCAACGACCTCATGGCCCTGGGCATGACACCCGGCCCCGCCATGGGCGCGCTGTTAAAGGAAATCGAAGACAAAACCGTCGACGATCCTACATTAAACGAGAAAGAAACCCTCTTGGCCTACGCCAAGGAGCGCATGAAGCATAGAACACGAGACACATCCCCGGAGGAGACACCATGAAACTATTCGGAACCGACGGCATTCGCGGCGTCGCAAACACAGACCTAACACCGGAGCTGGCCATGAAATTGGGCAGAGTCCTGGCCGAGCGCATCAGAGAAACGGGCGCGGAAAAGCCCTTTGTCCTCATCGGCAGAGACACGAGGCGATCCGGCGCCATGCTGGCCATGGCCATCTCCTCGGGACTTATGGCGGGAGGCGTCGACTGCGTGGAGCTCCACGTCATCCCCACCCCGGGCGTCGCCTACCTGACGCGAAAATACGGCGCCGCCATGGGCATCGTCATCTCCGCATCCCACAACCCCTTCGAATACAACGGCATCAAGATTTTTTCCGATAAGGGCCTCAAGCTCCCCGACGCCGTGGAAGAAGAAATCGAAGAAAAGCTCCTGGATCCCCACTACGCCCCGGCGGCCCTTACGGGAAGAGACCTGGGCATCGAGCGGAGCGACTTCCCCGGCATCGCCGACTACGAAGACTACCTCGTGAGCCTCGTGGACCGAGACCTGGCCGGCACAAAAATCGCCATCGATACGGGCAACGGCGCCTTAAGCGAGCTGGCGGAAAAAGTCCTCGCGCGCCTCGGCGCCGAGGTCACCGCCATTAACACCGCCCCCGACGGCGCCAATATCAACGCCCAATGCGGCTCCACCGCCCCGGAAAAAATACAGGCCCTGGTGAAAGAAATCGGCGCCCGCGTCGGCTTCTCCTTCGACGGCGACGCGGACCGCATCATCGCCGTAGACGAGAAGGGCGACATCATCGACGGCGACCACATCCTCGCCATCTGCGCCAAAAGCCTGAAGGCCAAAGGCGAGCTGGATAACGACACCGTCGTCGGCACCATCATGACCAATATCGGCCTGGACCGCTTCCTGAAGCAGGAAGGCATCGCCCTGGTCAAGACCAAGGTCGGCGACCGCTACGTGCTGGAAGAAATGCTGGAAAAAACCTACGTCCTCGGCGGCGAACAATCGGGCCACATCATCTTCAGCCGCTACAACACCACCGGCGACGGACTGGCCACCGGCCTCCACCTGCTGGAGGTCATGGCGGAAACGGACAAGCCCATGAGCGAGCTCAACGCCCTCATGACATCCTATCCCCAAGTCCTGGTCAACGCCAAGGTGGCGAAAGAGAAAAAACACGCCTACGCGGATCACGACGGCATACAGGAAAAAATCCGCGCCCTGGAAGAAAAATTCCAAGACGAAGGCCGCGTCGTCATCCGCCCCTCCGGCACCGAGCCCCTGGTTCGCGTCATGATCGAAGGCAAAGATCAGGCGGTGCTTGAAGAAGAAGCGGAAAAACTGGCCCGCTATATAGAAGAGGTGCTTCAATGAACAAAATAAAAATCGTCAGCGACACGGCCGCCGACTTCACCAAAGAAGAAGAAAAAGCCATGGGCATTACCTACGTCCCCTTCACCATCGACGCGGGAGATAACACCTACATCGACGACGACGATCTGGATCTAAACGCCCTTTACGCCGACATGGAGAAGAGCCCCGAGCCCACTCGCACCGGCTGCCCCTCGCCCTACAACTACAAAGAGGCCATCTTAAAAACAGGCTCCGACGAGGTCTTCGTCGTCACCATCTCCTCCAAGCTCTCCGGCAGTCACAACGCCGCCCAAAGCGCCGTGGCGGAAGTCCTGCGGGAACATCCCGAGAAAAAAATCGCTCTCATCGATTCCAAATCCGCCGCCGCCGGCAGCGCCAACGTGGTGGAAATGATCTATACCTGGGCGGAAGAAGGAAAAGACTTCGACACCGTCAAAAAAGACATCGAAGCCTACGCCGACAAGCAATCCACCTTCTTCATCCTGGAATCCATGGACAACCTCATTAAAAACGGCCGCATCCCCAAATTGGCGGGAAAAGCCGTCAACGTCCTGAACATGAAGCCCATTATGCGAGGCGAAGACGGCGCCGTCGGCCTTTTCCAAATCAACCGCGGCTTCAAAAAAAGCCTGGCGAAGCTGGCGAAAGAAGTCATCAAAATCAACGCGGAAAAAGGCGTGCGCCTCATCACCATCAGCCATTCCCAAGCGGAAGAAAAGGCAAAACTCTTTAAAGACTACATTCAAGACGAATTTCAAAACGTGCGTATCCGCATCGTTCAGACCAAAGGACTCTCAAGCGTCTACGCCGAACGAGGCGGCATCGTCGTCGCCCTGTAAAACCTTGCAATTTTAAAAGAATTGGGGTAACATAGGCTTATATATTGTGCGAAAATTTAGGAGGACAATTATGGCAAAAGGAAAATTTGAAAGAACCAAACCCCACGTCAACGTCGGCACCATCGGCCACGTCGACCACGGCAAGACCACCCTTACGGCGGCAATCACCCTCGTATTGAACAAACGCTACGGCAGCGGCGAATTCGTCGACTACGCAAACATCGACAAAGCCCCCGAAGAAAGAGAACGTGGTATCACCATCTCCACCTCTCACGTCGAATACGAAACCGAAAAGCGTCACTACGCACACGTCGACTGCCCCGGTCACGCCGACTACGTTAAAAACATGATCACCGGTGCAGCCCAAATGGACGGCGCCATCCTCGTCGTATCCGCAGCAGACGGCCCCATGCCCCAAACTCGCGAACACATCCTCTTGGCCCGCCAAGTCGGTGTACCGAAAATCGTCGTTTTCCTGAACAAACAAGACCAAGTCGATGACGACGAACTCATCGAACTCGTCGAAATGGAAGTCAGAGACCTCTTAAGCGAATACGAATTCGACGGCGACAACACCCCCATCACCGTGGGCAGCGCCTTAAAAGCATTGGAAGATCCCGACGGAGAATGGGGCGACAAAATCGTCGAACTCATGAACACCGTCGACGAATGGATCGACGATCCCGTTCGTGACATCGACCACCCCTTCCTCATGCCCGTGGAAGACATCTTCTCCATCACCGGCCGCGGCACCGTCGCCACCGGTCGTGTTGAACGCGGAACCGTCAAAGTCAACGACAACGTCGAAATCGTCGGCTTAACCACCGAAAAGAGAACCGTCGTCGTCACCGGCGTCGAAATGTTCAGAAAACAACTCGACCAAGCCGAAGCAGGCGACAACGTCGGCCTCCTCCTTCGTGGCGTCCAAAGAGACGACATCGAACGCGGCCAAGTCCTCGCAGCCCCCGGCAGCATCCATCCCCACACCAAATTCGAAGCCGAAGTCTACGTCCTGAGCAAAGAAGAAGGCGGACGCCACACCCCGTTCTTTAACGGCTACCGTCCCCAATTCTACTTCAGAACCACCGACGTAACCGGCGACATCACCTTAGCAGACGGTGTCGAAATGGTCATGCCCGGCGACAATGCCACCTTTAAAGTAGAACTCATCACCCCCGTCGCCATGGACGAAGGCCTACGCTTCGCCATCAGAGAAGGCGGCCGCACCGTCGCCTCCGGGGTCGTATCCAAAATTGTAGAATAAAAAGCAAAACAAATAGAGAAAAGGACGTGGAAACACGTCCTTTCTCTATTTAAAAATACATATTTCTTCCATAACTGCGTAGCCTGTTTTTTGGAATCAAGTTACTTTTATCGCGTAAATTTCCATTTTGACATGGCTCTTAAACCAGGGGAAGGGCCCAGGGCGTTGCGATTCGCCCTCTGGCCCTTCCCCTGGACCCCATCCCCTTCGACCCTAACGCTTTTCTAATGTGCGAAACCCTGACGGGTTTCGATTCCTATTGGGATGTGTTGCGTAGGGAAGAAAGTGAGTTCGTTTTTTATTGGTGAGGTGGAATTATTTTTCCCGCCTCGGGGCCCTCATGACCTATCCCGACGAGGGTCGCGAGTCGTAGGAAGGTCAGATGCAGTCTTACACCGTTTCGGGGAGGCGAAGCCTTCACGAAACGGATGTATAGTTGTACCACCCCTTTTTTGGCCGCGTGTGATTGGTAAGAAAATGCCTGCGGCATTTTCTACATATTTCCCTTTTCGTCGTCGCGATAGGTAGCCTATGTCACAAAAGCTAGGCGGCACTAAGCAAATGACTGGCCTCACTGGTATCCCGCTGCCCCTGTTTCTTCGAGCGATCACATTCCATTTTTTGCCCGCTCAATGACGACCAACGCACTTCATTGACTTAACTGACCAATTACCCGATTCAGTTTCTTCCTTCCGCGACACAGCCTAACAGGAATCAAATGCCGATAGGCATTTGCACTGCTAAAAGGCGTTTGTGGGTGGAAGGGGATGGGGCCCCGGGGAAGGGGCAGAGGGCGAATCGCAACGCCCTAGCCCCTTCCCCGGGTTTAGGAGCCGTGTAAGAACGAAAATTTGAGCGATAAAAGTAACTTGATTCTATTACACCAGCTACGCAATTTTCATCAGGGTCGACGGGCTTTCCCCGTCTTCGGAAACAGGAAAGAATGAATGTTAGCTATGAGAAGATAAAATAAACCGCTAAAAACATACATAAGCATCCTTCCGCAAGAACATAAAGGAAAGAAAGAAAACAAAAAAGGAAAAAGCCCATGCAAATCACATTACCGGCGGGAGCTCGGGAGGGCAGCCTAGCCCTCCCGCCCTCCAAATCCATTGCCCACAGAAAAATAATCCTCTCCGCCCTCGCGCCCCTTGGGGGAGAAGTGCGCCTGTCTGAAATCTCCAACGACATTCGCGCCACTCTCGACCTCGTCGAAGCTCTCGGCGGCAGCATAAGTATTAAACAATTTAATCAAATACATCACATAAAAATCGCCCCGCTCCCGAAAAAAATAATCAAGCCCGTTCGCATCCACGTGGACGAAAGTGCCACCACCATGCGCATCGCCCTCATCCTGGCACCGACCATAGCAGAGAGCGTCATCTTCACAGCAGGGGAGCAGCTCCGCCCACGGCCCATGGACGAAGGCATCGCCTTCCTGCAAGAAAACGGCGTGGAGGTAAAAGGCCCCTGGCCCATCGAGACACATGGCCGCCTTACATTTAAAGAAGCAAACATAAGTGCCCGCGCCACCGGCCAATTCGTCACCGCCGCCCTCCTGGCGAGCCTGACCCAGCGCCGCCCGGTCACCGTCGCCGCAAAGAATCCCCCCTCCGCCCCCTACATCCGCATGACCGCGCGAATCATGTCGGAAGCGGGAATAAATATAGAAGAAAAAAACGGCACCTACATCATAAAACCCGGCGATATCACCCACATCGCCCCGGTTGTGGAAGGCGACTACAGCCACGCCGCCTACGCCATCGTCGCCAACGCCATGGGCAGCAACATCAGCCTCACAAACTTGCCGCACCACAGCATCCAAGGCGACCAAAAAATCCTGGAGCACATCGAAACCATGAAAGCCCACATGCCCGTGGACCTCACCCACACCCCCGACCTTCTCATGCCCCTCGCCGTCCTCGCCACGAAAACCGGCGCCACCTTCACCGGCATCCGCCGCCTGCGCACCAAAGAAAGTGACCGCATCGCCGCCACCGCCGCCATGCTCAAAAATCTGGGTATAGATACCACGACAACAGACGAAAGCCTTACCGTCGCCCCGGGGCAAATTACAGCGGGCACCGTAAACAGCTGCGGCGATCACCGCATCGCCTTCGCCGCCGCATTGGCGGCCACCGTCGCCACGGGCCCCGTCACCGTCGCGGGAGCCGAAGCCGTAAACAAAAGCTGGCCCGGCTTCTTTGAAAGCTTCGCCGCACTGAAAATCATCGAAGACAAATAGAAAGGAACACCATGGGAAAAAACATCTCCGTCACCCTCTTCGGCGAAAGCCACGGCAAAGGCGTCGGCGCCCTCATCACCGGCATGCCGCCCCACGTCCCCGTGGATGAAGCCGCCATCGAGCGCGCCCTCGCCCGCAGGAGACCACAAGGCGACTACGCCACCCCGCGCAGAGAGCCCGACCCCTGGGACATCCTCTCCGGCACCTACATGGGCAAAACCACCGGCGATCCCATCGCCATCTGGATCCCGAACAAAGACGTCAAAAGCGAAGACTACGATAACATGCCCTACCGCCCCGGCCACGGCGACTACACCGCCCACGTGAAAAGCTTCGGCGCAGACGATCCCCGCGGAGGCGGCTACAGAAGCGGCCGCCTCACCGCCCCCCTCGTCGTCGCCGGCGCCCTGGCAAATTCCCTACTGGAAAAACAAAACATATCCATCACATCGAAGATCACAGAAATCGGGGGAGAGACCGATCCGATGATGCAAAAAAAAGCATTAGAGCAGGCGAAAAAAGAAGGGGACAGCCTCGGCGGCATGGTCCACATCACCATTGCCGGCGTCCCCGCAGGCATGGGCGGCCCCCGAGAGGCCTCCGCCCAAAGCGCCCTGGCCCACGCCCTCTACGCCGTCGGCGCCGTGAAAAGCGTGGCCTTCGGCGTGGGAGAAGAGGCGGCCCGATTAAAAGGCTCCGAAAACAACGACCCTTATATAGAAGAAAAGGGAAACATTCACACCGAGACCAACAATGCCGGCGGCACCCTAAGCGGCATCACCACCGGCGATGCCATCGAAATCACCGTCGCCGTCAAGCCCACCCCGTCCATATCAAAGCCCCAACACACCGTGGACAGAGAAGGCAAAAACACCGCCCTTGAAATTGCAGGCCGCCACGACACCGCCATCGTGGGCCGCATCCCCGTGGTCCTGGAATCCGCCGCCGCCCTCACGATCCTGGATCTGTGGATGGAAAGGCAAAAAGAAATCGCCCTCCGGGAAAAAACAGGAGAGAGAATATGAAGGACAAAAACATCGTCATCATCGGCATGCCCGGCGTGGGCAAAACCTCCGTGGCGGAAGCCGTGGCGGAAAAGCTCGGCAGAAAATGCATCGACATCGACACCGAAATCGTGAAAGCCCACGGCGACATCCCCAAAATCTTCGAAAGAGAAGGAGAGAAAGCCTTTCGCGCCTACGAAAAAGAGGCGGTAGTAAAAGCCGCAGAACAGACCCCCGTCGTCATCGCCACCGGCGGCGGCAGCCTGCTGGATCCGGAAAATACCCGGGCCCTCAAGGCCACCGGCACCCTTTATTGGATCACCCGCCCCCTTGAAAGCTTGGCTACCGACGGCCGCCCCCTGTCCAAAGGCGGCATCGAAACCCTGAGAAAGCTATACGAAGAAAGAAAAGACATCTACGCCGCCGCAGCCGACGAAACCTTGGAAAACAAAACCATCGACACCGCCGCCGAGGAAATCCTCCGGCGAAACGTAACAAAAAAGTGAAAGCCTTTCCGCCTGTCATACAACTGTAATTTTACTACTCGCGGGACTCGTGTATAATGAAGCTACATAGAAATGTCGAGGGTTGAATCGGCATTTTATGGCAACGAGTCGATTTAGCTTTTCACTTGATGGAAGCGCGACTCGATGGTATAATGTAGTAAGATTCACAGGAATATGCCTGGAAGAATCTGAAAATTCATAAGGAGGTCGAAAGACAAGATGAACAAGAAATTTCTTAGCCTTGTACTCGCACTAGTCATGGTACTCGGCACCTTCAGCTCTGTCTTTGCGGCAGCACCTGCTAAAAAAGAGGAAGCTAAAAAAGCTCCCAAGGCAACTGAAACAGTTGTCCCCAAAAAAGTAGGTAAAGCCGAAAAGATTAAATGGCTGCAAGACAACAACATCGTATTAGGACGTAAGGTCAACGAAGATCCCAAAAACAATGATCTCGCACTTGACAAGAACGTTCGCCGTGCAGAAGTTAGTAAGCTTCTCGTCTATGCTATCGGTTTAGACAAGAAGGCTGATTCCTTACAAGGCGCTTACAAACTCTACAGCGACGTAGACTTAACCCACTGGGCTAACGGCTACATCAACGTAGGTAGCACCGAACCTTCCAAGGCAAACAACCTTCCCTTCTTAATCGGTTATCCGGGCAATGTATTCAAACCCGCTAAAGACGTAACCTATGCCGAATTGGCAAAAATGTTGGTTACCTTAACCAAAAAAGATCTGACCAAAGACATGCACGACCAAGCCAACAAAGAATGGCCTGTTAAGTGGATGGCATGGGCATACGACCTCGGTATCTTTGAAGATGTAACCGTTGCAGACGCTAACAAAGCAGTAAACCGTGAAGATGCCTTCACCATGATTTACAACGCAATGTATAAATTGAACTACATCAAGAAGATGCCCGTAAACGAAGTGAGAGGTATTCTCTCTCAAATTAAGAACGGTGAAATCACCATCAACCAAGGTGACAAGGCTAAAACTTTGAAGTTTACCCCCAACACCACCTTCGTTCTCTATCAACGTAACCAATCGGCTTACGACGTAAACGTTAATCCGCACCACACTAATCCGGCTCAAATCGTATTTGCCGGCGCAGTATCCAATCCCCAATACTACTACGGCTCCTTCGTTAGAGTTCTCGCTAACGACAAGGGCGAAGTTACCCACGTATTGGAATTAGGTAACCCGGCTGACTTAGCAATCGGCAGCAGCAACAACGACCAAGACAACGCTCGTTGGGCTGATGTTGCAGATCGTACTCTTGAAACTGTTTTAGGCCGTGTCATTGATTTCGGTGGCAACCGTTATGGTTCCGTAGATTCTATCTTAGCTAAAATCAATTACAACAATGGCGATCCCAAGTCCATCACTTTCCAAGGCGGACGCTTCATGTCCCCCGCAAAGAACGTAACTGATGCACAATCCGTTACCAATTGGGTATATCAAGCTGCTGGACGTACTAATGACTGGTCCAGAACTCTTAAGTTAACCTCTAAGACCAAATATTACGTTGCTGACGTCGTTAAGAACCAATTAACGGAAGTTAACAGCGTTGACGAAGCTCTTCGTATCTTAGGCAACACCGCAGCAAGCAACTGGTTCGACAATGTTTACGCAGGCTACAATGTAACCTCCCCCGCAAACAAACAAGAAACTTCCAGACCCGCTGCTATCCAAGGCTACAACGAAGCCACCGTTGTCGTATTCAACAGAGTACAAAAAGACAACAACGGAACACAAATGCTCCGCGTTACCAACGAAGCTACCAGAGATTACAACCTCACTTTCGAAAACACCGCCGGTGACAAGATCGTGAAGAACGTTGGATCCTATCGCTTCCACTTACCCTTCAACTTTAACGACGGCAAGCTCAACGTTGTAAACTACAGCGTAAACGCTGCTCTCGGCATCAAGGTTGATCTGTTGATCAAACACAAGGATACCGTAAAATATCCTATCGTCGAAGTTGTTAAATATGACGGTAACAAATTAATCGTTAAAGACGAAAGAGGCAACACCGCCAGATTATTCACCACCGGCGTAGATGCTAACATCTTCTGCGATGGTCAATTAAAGGCAGGTAAATTGATTCAATTCCGTACCTTAGCAGGTAATGTTGTTAAGGATGCAGAAGGCAGATTTATCGATTCTACCCGCACGAACACCGTAGACATCGTATCCGTAATGCCTGATGGCATTGCAAAAGCAGGCGTTCTGCAAAACGTTGTTTACAACAACCAAAAGAATCAAGGATACGCTGCTGGCGTTAAAGCAACTGACCTTACTAAATATGGTTTGTTAAACGGCTACAAGAAGTGGATTCTCAGCGATGCTAACAACATCTATGACGAAGATGCTGGCGTATACGTTGACTACTTCGTAGTAAACGACACGGAAGCATACGGTATGACAGAAGCGATTAAAGCTGGTCACGCTGACTTCCGCTACAAATTCAAGAAATTCAATGCAGGCGACGAAAAAGAAGCTTATGACTTTGAATTCTATGATGAAGCAGCCGGCGTTTGGAAATTAGTCAGAGAGGTATATCCGATGCCCGCAGCACTGCAACCGGGAGATGCTGTGTAATCTGATTAAGACCAACTAAGCATTCGCTTACAAAAAACTCGCGTGGAAACACGCGGGTTTTTTTGTGCGCAAAATTCATAAACCATGCCTTAAATGCATAGGACAATAAGACGACACGAATATAAAAGAGCCCTTTATCGGGCTCTTCTACATAGTTAAAATAGTAAAAGAATTGTGTCTTTAAAAAATCCCCGGTTTTTTTCGAAACCATAGGTAAAAATTCCTCTCTTTTTCTATCTGATAAGTGAAGGAGGTGATCACATGGACGAAAAAAAGAAATCTCTGCGCATCGTCTATAACGGAGGCACCGATGAAGCCGGCAAGACCATTGCCAAGAGTCAAACCTATTCCGGTCTCATCGCCGAAGCCACCGACGAAAACATGAATGCTGCGGCCAAGGCCCTCGCCGGTCTCTGCACCAATCCCATCATGTATGCCGAAGTCAGCACCGTTCAACGATTAAAATAAGGAGGTAAGAAATGGAAAGAACCTATGTATCCGTCACCTTTCAGGACGAGTCGGGAAAAACCGGCTTGATCCGAGTCAACGACGCGAAAAAAGATCTGGACGCCGGCACGGTGAAGGCCGCCGCCCAAGCCGTCGTCGGCGCCGGCGTCTTTCGCGCCAAAGGCAAATTCACTGCTGCAAAAAAAGCCGATCTGGTTACCGTCTCTTCCACTCAGCTTTTCAGTGAGTAAGGTTTCGCCATGAACTTGGACGACATCCTGTCCCTCATCGCCAACACCGGCTTCCCCATCGTCGTCGCCAGCTACTTCATCATCCGCATGGAAGAAAAGCTCGACAAATTGGCGGAAACCATCGCCGAGCTGGGACACACCATTGAAAGCAAAATGCAATGAAAAAGGGACCCTTTGGTCCCTTTTTCATTGCAAAAAAACATAGTTTTCCGAATATAAAATTTTTGTTCTCTTTTTTCTTTTTGCTCTTACTCAAACGATGCTCTTCTTTTTAAATTGCATAGCCCACTGAATAAAATCCGGTTTTCTATTTCGCTAAAGATTTATTCTAAAATGGCTCTTAGACCAGGGGAAGGGCCCAGGGCGTTGCGATTCGCCCTGGATAGGCTACAATAATTAGGACAGTTTCCTTAAGGTGTGGTATCTTATGATCAACAAGGAGGATCAAATGGATAAAGCACCTAGAAAAAGAAGAGCCTTTTCAGACGAGTTCAAGCAGCACGTGGTGGATCTTTACGAAGAAGGCATGAGCCGACAAGAAATCATTCAGAAATATTCATTAACCCCATCAGCCTTTGACCGCTGGGTTAGCCAATTCCGTACCACCGGTACCTTCAAAGAGACGGTGTCGTTAAGTGAATCGGACCAGGAGAAGATTGCCTTACGTAAAGAGATTCAACGGCTCAAGATGGAGAATGATATTTTAAAGCAGGCCGCGCTGATACTTGCGGAGAAAAACGATACATCATCGATCGTTTGAAACACAAATACCCGGTATCAGCGCTTTGTAGAGTACTAGGCATCAGCCGTTCCGCTTATTACTACCGGCCGAAAGCTCTCTCCGATGATGCGATCGATCTGGAGATCAAGGTCCGTGCCATCTTTCGTGCAAGTCGCAACGTCTATGGCGCACGCAAGATAAAAAGTGAATTAGAAGCGGAAAACATCGTCGCTTCCAGGCGACGAATTCGCAGCATTATGAAGAAGCTACATTTGGTTTCCGTTTACACCAAAGCAAAGTACAGACATCATCCGTCAAAGAAAAACGAAGAGCAAATACACAATGCGCTCAACCGCGAATTCAGTCAACGTCAGCCGTTGGAAGTCATCGTCTCTGATTTGACCTATGTTCGCATCCATCAGCGCTGGGCCTACGTTTGTGCCATCACTGATCTTTTCAATCGCGAAGTCATCGGCTACTCCTGCGGCTTACGTCGCGACTCTGCCCTCATACAACAAGCATTCGACACCATCCCCTATCCGTTAGAAGCTATCGGCTGCTTTCACACCGACCGAGGGAAAGAATTCGATAACAACCATATACGCACCCTTTTAAAAGCCAACCACATTAAACGCTCGCTGAGTCGCCCCGGCAATCCCTACGACAACGCCGTGGCAGAGAACATATTTAAGAGTTTTAAAACAGAATTTTTAGAGAGAGAAACCTTTCAAAGCCTGAATGATCTAAGGGAGAAACTCAGCAGTTATATTCAATGGTGGAACAGCGAGCGAAGACATACAAGCCTTGAAAACATGACCCCTCTGGCATACCGAGAAAGAGAGGGGATAAAAAGCAAGCCCGTTATTCGAGCGACACCTTAACAAAAGTGTCCAAAAAACTGTTGCCATTCCAGCCCTCTGGCCCTTCCCCTGGACCCTCATGACCTATCCCGACGAGCGAAGCGAGTCGTCGGAAGGTCAGATGCAGTCTTACACCGTTTCGGGGAGGCGAAGCCTTCACGAAACGGATGTATAGTTGTACATCCCCTTTAACCCACAAACGCCCTCAACCCGACTTTGAATTGCGTAGCTGACGTAATAAAATCAATTTACTTTATTACTTAAGAAACCATTCCTACATGGCTCCTAAACTAGGGGAAGGGCCCAGGGCGTTGCGATTCGCCCTCTGGCCCTTCCCCTGGACCCCATCCCACTCGACCCTAACGCTTTTCTAATGTGCAAATGCCTGACGGCATTTGATTCCTATTGGGCCGTGTCGCGGAAAGGGCGTTGTGTGTCGGGCAGACGTAATTGGGCAGGGGAGAAGTAAACGGTAAGTGTTAGTTTTTATTGAGTTCCGAAAGAGCGTCTTCTACGTCGGCATAGTAGATGGTACGGGGGTCGTCGATCATTTCGTCGGCTTCAATCAATGCACGCCGCGTCACGTCATTGGGCTTGTGACGGTTCATATCGTCGTCGGCATCCGGTCGCCGATCCATATTAGTATAGTCAGCCATAGCAACCTCCTTTTTTAGAAGTGTAAAACGTCCGCCATGGAAAGTCAAGAACCGAGGGCGTAAAAAAAGAATGATCACGATTGAACTTCGAAAGAATAAAAAAATCGGGTGACGCATAAATGCATCACCCGCAAAACTTTCGTTTTCAGTTCGTGTATCTATTGTAATCTTAATTACAGAGGTTGTCAATTACATTTTTGCAAAACTCATACATTTGATTTATAGCAGGAGATGATTTATACAAATAAGCATCTCGAGGCATTCTTTCGCCAAAAAGTTTTTTCAAGTTTTTAAAGTATAGATTCTTCAGATCGTTACTTTTTATAACGATGTCGATTGCAAAAAGCAACGAAACGAAATCTTGAACTGAATTGTTTTTCAGTCTGTTCTGAATGGTTCGTCTTTTTGTATTAGGTAATAATATGTCCAGTATATTCACCAAGTCCTGATTATAAAATCCACTTTTATTACCCAGATCATGAATAACACAAATATTGTGGGCTGAAGCATTACGTATGTCTCTCACCTTGTATAACAACTCTTCTTGAAACGCGTCATACGTATATTCGCTGCAATAGTATTTATAGAAGTTTACAAACTCTCCAAAAGGGATCACTTCAAGAAAGACCCATATGGGGTAATGAGGATGCTTATATTTGCCTAAAAGATTTTTAACATAAGGCTTGTTTCTTCTTGATTTAATTTCGTCTAGAATCTTAGGGTACTTGTCAAGATAGTGCTCAACGATATTAAAGTCATCAACACCTTTTTCTTCCATGTCCTTTAAGAGGTTTACTTTAAGAGAATGTTCTACGCTGAGGCTCGCACTCAAGATCCATTGCTTAAGATGCATATCTATTGTTGATAGGTCTTCTAGTGCCATAAAATCGAGTCCAACATATTTATTGTCATGTTTAAAAAAGTTTGTTTTATATGCAGTAACTTTAACGTAGTAATTGTGCTCATTTAAAAACTTCATTGCGTCGGTTTCATTGCAGAGATCAAATGTAATTCCCTTGTCTTTTAATTTTGTAATTAGGTCGCTTGTTTTAAGAATAATGAACACTTCCTTTTTGTTTATATTTAAATAAATTATACCATAAAGAGAAGATGTAAAGTGACCGGACGAGAGCGTCCGTTGCCTACCAGAGACTAAAGTTGCGAAAGTATATTAAGTCAAACTTCACATCCTCAATAAAAATCCAACTCACATTCTTTCGTCGGCGAAACGGCCCAACAGGAATCAAATGCCGATAGGCATTTGAACTGCTAAAAGGCGTTTGTGGGTGGAAGGGGATGGGGCCCCGGGGAAGGGGCAGTAACCCGGTCCCCAAGATTTGGACATTCCCCCTACCTTAAATCGTGTATAATTCAATTAAGGAGGGAAACCATGGGACGAGGAAAACTAACTGCTGAAGAGCAAGGCATCTTACGCACCAATCCAAATGTCAAATCAGTCAACGATCAATGCATTTTCTATACGGCCGAATTTAAAAAACACTTCATTGAAGCGCTAACCAAGGGCAAGCGGCCTAAACAAATCTTCGTTGAAGCCGGCTTTGACCTGGAAATCTTAGGCGACAAACGCATCGAACGAGCCACCGCGCGATGGAAAGAACGCCACATTCGGGACACCATTCTCGAATCAATTGACCAAGAAGCCGCAAAAGAAGCCCTGCAGGCCATCGATGCCATCGACGACATGAAAAAAGCCAAAGACAAACTGGCAAAGCAAGAAAAAACCATACAACAACAAGCCGCGGAGATCGAAGCATTAAAAAAAGCTGGCTGGCTAGGAGGGAGGCGATGCGACAAGAAGGCCTATGGAACGACTGATCTCTGTAAAATCATCGAAGAAACCGTCGAAACCTACGGGAAAGCCATTAACATCAAAGCCCTTTGCGAAAATCTTCAACTGCCTCGAAGCACCTATTACTACTATAAAGCCAGCAAAGAAAACCGGCAACGAAGAGAAGAAGCAGATCGAGAAGCCCTGTACTTCATACAAAAAGCCTATGACCATAGCGGCAAATACTACCACAAAGGCAGCCGTTCCCTTCGCATGATCCTGAAAAACGACTACGACATCATCTACAACCGCAAAAAAATCCAACGCATCATGCGGAAATACCAACTCAAATGCCCCGTAAAAAAAGCACGCCCCTACGACAAACGGAAAAACGACGGCCAAGAAAGCAAAATCGCCCCCAACCGCGTCAAACGCGCCTTCAAACCCGGCGAAGCCAGAAAACTCTTCCTCACCGACATCACCTACATCAAACACCAAGGCCACTTCTCCTACGTCTCCGTCATCATTGACGCCCAAACCAACGAACCCGTCGCCTACAAAACCAGCACAAGCTACAGCCTCGACTTCGTCCTCGAGACCCTCGAGCAACTCAGCGCCTGCGGATACAGTCAAAACGCCATCATCCACTCCGATCAAGGCGTTCACTACACAGCAAAAAAATTCCGCGACACCGTCCAATCCATGGGCCTCATCCAATCCATGTCAAGAAAAGGCAACTGCTGGGACAACGCGCCCTGCGAATCCTTCTTCGGTAAAATGAAACAAGAAGTCCCATTCGACGAAAACGCCGACGACCAAGAGATCGAAGCCGCCGTCGCCGACTACATAAACTACTACCGTTACCGCCGATACCAAGAAGGCCTCGGCGATATGACGCCATACGAATACGGCTCCACACTGCTCCACGCATAGGGGTTGACGTGTCCAAAGAACCGGGTCCGCCTTAGCAGAGGGCGAATCGCAACGCCCTAGCCCCTTCCCCGGGTCTAAGAGCCATGTAAGAATGAAAATTTATACGAGAAAAGTAGCGTGATTCCATTACGTCAGCTATGCTATTTAATTCGGGGTTCGAGGGCTTCCCCCTCTTTCCCGGGATAGAAGGGTGAGATAACATCTCGCCCTTTCTATCCACCACTCATTGAACGTATGTTCTATAAGTGGTAAAATATTCTCACAGAAAAAAACATCTGTTCGATTATATGTGAAAGGAGTCTTTAATCTTTATGGAAGGTCAACTGATACGTGCCGCCAAGTCTCGGGATCCCGAGGCCTTGGCGCAGCTACTGGTGGATCTGTCGCCGCTCACCCGGGCGACGATCCGCAGGATCCAGCCCTATGCGGCGGATCCGGAAAATTTATCGGGTGAAGCCAATGTTATTTTGCTCGAAGCCCTCGACGATTTCGACGAGGATCGGGGCGTGCCCTTTTATTTGTTTTATCGCAAGCGTCTGGCGTATTTTTTAATGGACGATTTAAAGCGCAGGATAAAGCACAACGACGTCCCTCTTAACGATGAGGTCGTGGCCTATCTCGCGGCGGAGGAGGACACGGAGGGGGATCTGGTGGCGCGTGAGCGGGCCCGCGAGCTTCATGTGGCGGTGAATGATCTGCCGGATCGGGAGCGGGCGGTGATCGCCATGTATTTTTTTCTCGATCTGTCGCTCTCTGAAATCGGGGGCAAGCTCAATTTGTCTTATCAAACCGTGGCCAATACGAAGGTGCGGGCCATGAAGCGTTTAAGGAGGTTTTATGCTCATCAACAAGAAGCTGATTCATTATAATTTTTCGCCCAGGGGCGGGACGCGCATCGCCTATATCGTGGTGCACGACACGGGCAATCCCGCTCCCGGTGCCGACGCCTTGGCCCACTACCGTTATTTCGGCGGCGGGAACCGGCGGGCGAGCGCCCATTACTTTGTAGACGATCAGGTTGTGGTGCAGATTATCGAGGACGCTTATGCGGCCTGGCACTGCGGCGACGGCCGGGGGAAGCGGGGGATTACGAACCGCAATTCCATCGGCGTGGAGATTTGCATCAATCGCGGCGTGGACCGCAGGGCGGCTCTCGCCCATGCCCGTGAGCTGGTGCGGGAGCTTATGGCTTTTTACCGCATCCCCAAGGATCACGTGGTGCGCCACTTCGATGCATCCGGCAAGATTTGTCCCGGCACCATGGCCGCCAATAATTGGGCGGAGTGGTGGGGCTTTTGGGAAAGTCTGTAAGCCCACCTTCCGCCCCATAAAGATTCCTTCCACTAAAAAAAGAGCTTCGCGGCTCTTTTTTTTATGCCTGTATTTATTTCGCCTCTTCCTCCGCCACCATGGTCAGCAGATCGGTGACGGTGTTGTCCACGATTTTGGCGCATTTGCATTTTCTGTCGGGATCGTCGTTGTCGTAGCCGTGGGTGAGGGCGCGGCAGCAGGTGGCGCCGTTTTTATCCCGGAAGGCGTCGTGCATTTTTTTGCTCATTTCGAAGCAGTGATTGATCTTGGGATCGCCGGGCTCGGTGCGTCCGTAGAGGTAGCCCAGGCACATGGTGGCGCCGGCCAGGGCGCCGCAGATGCATCCGCCGCCGCCCAGTCCCCAGGGAAAGCCGCTGCTCATGGCGATGGCTTCGTCGGGAATGTCCAGCTCCAATGTTTTTCTGAAGGTGTCGATGACGGCCTCGGAGCAGGCGTAGCCGGAGTGGAAGACGTCGTCGGCATAGGCTCTGGCTTTTTCCATATCAAAATCTTTTTTCACGTGATACCCCTTTCTGCGTGCAGCTGTTTCTTTTTATTTATTTTATCACGGTTTCTCCTTTGCACCAAATCCTTCGCCCCCTTTGTAAAATTCGTCGCCAACGGTTTACGGGAAGCGGGCGCAGGCGTATATATAAATTGAAGATGGATTTAGAAAGGGGGAGGGCGATGTCTCTTTGGATCGGCGTTTTTGTCGCCGCGGTATGGCTTTTGGTTTTTACGGCGCGGCGGCGGTTTTCTCATAAGGGAGTCAAGGCGGCGGCTGTCGTCTTTGAAATCTGTCTCTGCCTCTATGTGGGCTTTCGGGTATTTTTTCCCGTGCTCCCCGCCCCGGCTGCCACGGGCCCCAAGGCGGTGAAGGAAGATATGGTCTATTACAAACATAAAACGGCCTATCCCGCTATGGCCACGGAGGGCGAGGAGCGTGAGATTCCCGTGCACGTCTACGCGCCGGAAAATTTGCAGAAGGGCACCCGGCCCCTCTTTCTCTTTTCTCACGGGGCATTCGGCGTCGGCGCTTCCAATGAAACGCTGTTTCGCGAGCTGGCGTCCCGGGGCTATGTGGTTATGTCTTTGGACCATCCCCATCATACTTTTTTCAGCAAGCTCTCAGACGGCAAGACGGTGTTTGTCGACAGGGCCTTTCTCAACGAGGTCATGGCGTCTCAGGGTTTCGAGGATTTAAAGGCCACCTTGGCCGATCTGAATCGTTGGACGGATCCGAGGATCGAAGACATTGATTTCGTCTTGGACGAGCTTTTAGACGACAAGGCCGACAATGAGTATGAAAGGATGATCGACAAGGATGAGGTGATTCTCTCGGGCCACTCGTTAGGCGGCGGGGCGATGTTGGCCGTGGGAAGGGAGCGACCCGAGGATGTGAAGGCCCTGGTGGTTTTGGAAGCGCCCTTTGTCAAAGACATGGAAGGCGTGAAGGGCGACCGCTATGTGTTGACCGCGGCGCCTTACCCGCGGCCGATTCTGCATATTTATTCCGACGCCCTGTGGGGGAAGACGGGCACCATCCCCACCTACGCCCGTAACGAGGAGCTGATTCAGGCGAAGGATCCGAAATTTGTCAATCGCCACGTGAAGGGCGTGGGCCATATCGGTCTCACGGACATGGGGCGGATATCCCCTTTTTTGACGAATCGAATCGACGGAAGCTTGGATAAGCGCAAGCCGCAGGAGGCCCTAAGTGAAATCAACGGCGACGTGTTGGATTTTCTGAATGCCTTGGATAATTGATTTCGGGAAGATGGACTTCGCCGCTGAGACAAATGAATAGAGGCGATGAGAAAGGAGGCGTATCGTGTTTGTATTGCTCGCGGCGGCGCTGCTTTTAACGGCCTTCGCCTATAGAAATACGCACGTGGATTACTTCCACGACAATTTTATGAAAAAGACCGGGAGAAAACTTGGCTTTGAAGAAAAAACCTATCACGTCCCGGGCGGCGGCAGCATCGCCTATTTGGAAGGGCCGAGCCGCGGGGAGCCTTTGCTGTTGATCCAC
Source organism: Aedoeadaptatus urinae (assembly GCF_900155585.1). Lineage (GTDB taxonomy): Bacteria > Bacillota > Clostridia > Tissierellales > Peptoniphilaceae > Aedoeadaptatus > Aedoeadaptatus urinae. The sequence continues at coordinate 179,444 of NZ_LT707417.1, forward strand.
GGGCAAATGGCGTCGAAGGAGGATTACGCCGAGGTGCTTCCCGCTTTAGCCGAGGTCTTTCACGTCTTTGCCGTGGACTGCTACGGCCACGGTCGTTCGTCGAAAGATCCGGACAAGTATAAGATTCGCTCTATATCCCGCGATCTGATCGGCTTTATGAATGAGGTCGTCGGCGAAAAGGCCTTTGTAAGCGGTCATTCCTCCGGGGCGTTGATCGCCGCAAAAATCGCCGCGGACAATAAAGAGCATATCTCGGGGCTTCTCCTGGAAGACGGTCCCTTTTTTTCGACGGAACCGAATCGGGCGGAGAAGACCTTCGCCTATTCGGAATTTAAAACCATGAACGATTTTCTCGCCCAAGACGAGGTGAAAAATTTCACTGCCTATTACCTGGTTCATTCCTCCATGAAGGCGCAGTTCAACAAGGACGGTCGCGACAACTGGCATCGCCTGGTGGAAGGACCTTTTCTAAAGCGCTTGAAGGAAGGCTCCCATCGCGTGCCGGCGGTTTGGTATTATCCGCCGAAGACCAAATTAAACGAGCTGGTCTGCAGGACGCGGAATCTGCAGGATCGCACCGGCAATTACGATTTGCGTTTCGGACGAGCCTTTTACAATTTTTTGTGGTTTGAGGGCTTCGATCAGGAAGAGACTTTAAGAGCCGTCGCCTGTCCCGCCTTGATTCTTCACGCGGCGCCATCAAAGGCCACCGCGCCCTCTTATTACGACGAAAACGGTCTGCTCCTTTCCGCCATGGATGAAAAAGACGCAGAAAGGGTGAATCGATTGATTCGGGGAAGTGTCCTTAAATCCGGCTATCGATGCGGCCACGACATCCACGACGAGCTGCCCAATGCTTTTGTGGATGCGACGGCGGAATTAAAGACCATGGCCGAGGCGCGGAAGGAATAAAAGGCAGACGAGCCTCCCCTGGTACCACGAGAAAAGCTGAGACTGTTACTTATGGTGGCTTCACTTTTGGTTTATAATGGTGGGAAGAGGTGAAGACATGAAAAATATTTCTACAAAGAAGCTGACCATGATCGCCATGTTTATGGCCCTGACCACGGTGGCGACCATGATTATTCAAATTCCCATTCCCGCCACCAAGGGCTATCTCAACGTGGGGGACACGGTGGTGATCGCATCGGCGCTCTTAATGGGCAAAATGGCCGGCGGGCTAATCGGCGGCATCGGTTCGGCTCTGGCGGATCTCTTGTCGGGCTACGCTTTTTACGCGCCCATCACCTTAGTGGTGAAGGGTCTGGAAGGCTTTGTGGCGGGCTATCTCCACGAAAAGACCCGCATGAGCTTTGTGCTTTGCGGCTTGGCAGGGGGCCTTGTCATGGCGGTAGGCTATTTACTCGCTGAAGGAATCATTCTTTATAATTTTCCCACGGCCATCGCCAGCTTCGTTCCCAACATTTTTCAAGGGGTCGGCGGCGCCCTCTTGGCGGATATTCTCTATCCCCTTCTGCGCCGCGCCTTAAGCGACGAACGTTTGGCATAAGTTTCCCCATTAAAAAAACATCCTTTGCTCGAGGCAGAGGATGTTTTTTTATTGCGTAAGTTTAACAGGGCTTGACGACCTTGTATTGGATCATGAGCTCGCAGATGCGATACATATTGGTGACTTCGCCCACCTGCAGTTTTTCCTTCAGGTCGTATTGACCGAGGCAGAGGCCGCAGGAGAGGACCTGTGTGCCCCGTTCTTCCAATGCCTTTAAGTCGCCGATGACCTTTTCGTTGATGCTGGGAAGGGTGACGCCCATATTGTAGAAGACGACGTATTTCGGCGCCACGTCTTGTTCGGTTAGGGCGTAGACAAAGCCTTCCAGTAGGTTTTTGGAGAAGGCTTCGTCGCCGGTGCCCATGTGGTCGGAGGAGATAACGACGATGTATTCGCTGCTGTCCTCTTCAAACATAAGCTCGCATTGAGCGTCGCCGGTTTTTTTCAGGTAGACCTCGTAATCGGTTTTGGAATTGGTTTTGACTTCGGCACTAAAGCCTAATTGCTTGCCCATTTTCGTCAGATTTTCCGTGGCGATTTCGTTGTCCACCTTGACGGTGACCTCGTCCAGGTTTTCCTCGCGAATGGCTTTTTTCGTTAAAATAACCGGTCTCGGACAGGCGAGACCCATGGCATCGATAATTTTCATTTCTATCACCTCACGTAAATTGCTTTGTCGCCGGGCTCGATCATTTCGCCGATGCAGGCGACGTCGATGCCGGCGGTTTTCATTTCTTCCGCCATCTTTGCTCCGTCCTTGCCGTCGACGCTGATTAAGAGGCCGCCGGAGGTTTGGGGATCGTAGAGGACCTCTTCCAGGGCGAAGTCGTCGATTTCAAAGGCGATTTTGTCGCCGTAGGCCTTGCGATTGCGTTGGCCGCCGGCGGTGAAGAGGAAGCCTTCCGCCGCTTCCTTGGCGCCGGGGAGAATGTTCAACTGATCGGATAAGACGACGGCGCTTGCGCCTTCCGCCATTTCGCACAGGTGGCCCAAGAGGCCGAAGCCCGTGACGTCGGTGAGGGCGTGGACGTCGTATTTTCTCAGGATTTCGTAGGCGCCCTTGTTGAGGCGGCACATGGAATCCACGGCCCGTTGGTAATCCTCCTTGGAAACCTCGTCTACCTGGTAGCCGCTCATTAAGAGGGACACGCCCAGGGGCTTGGTCAAATACAGGGCGTCGCCGACCTTCGGCGTGTTGTTGCGCAGCACCTCGCTGAGCTTTAATTTGCCGATGACGCTGAGGCCGTATTTAATTCTCGGGTCGTGAATGGAGTGGCCGCCGGTTAACGTGGCCCCCGCTTCCTCACAAACCTCGGCGCCCCCTTGCAGGATGGCGTCTAAAATGGCCATGTCTTCTTCCTCGGGGAAGGCCACGATGTTCATGGCGCTCACCGGTTCCGCGCCCATGGCGTAGAGATCGCTCAGGGAGTTGGCTGCGGCGATTTTACCGAAGGCGTAGGCGTCTTCCACCATAGGCGGAAAGAAGTCCACAGAGGTGACCACGGCCAAGTCGTCGGAGACCTGGATAATGGCGCCGTCTTCGTTGCCTTCAAAGCCCGCGATAATATCGTCGCGCTTGTGAATGGGTAATTTCTTTAAAATTTTCGTCAGGTCGCCGGCGCCGATTTTGGCGTTGCAACCTCCACATACGTCTAGATGCATAGTATCCCTCCATAATTGAATTATAACATAGGAAAGAGCGAGGGAATGGACCTCGGGTTATAGAATTACGTCATAGGAATCGGCGGCTATAGATTTTTTAAATAGGCCACCGAATTGTCTCTATGGAATAAACGTGCTACACTGATCCCATAAAGGCATCAGGCTCTTTTTGCGGCCATGTTAACGTAAGCCAACAGCTTCCTCGACACGTCGATCCCCGTGGCTTCCTGAAAGCCCAGGTAGCTCATATTGGAATTTATTTCCACCAGGAGCGGACCCTTTTCGGACTCGATCAGGTCGATGCCGGAAAAGGCGAGGCGGGCCCTTTTGTGGGCGGCGAGGGCGATGGTTTTTTCTTCCTCGGTGAGCTCGATGGGACGGGCGACGGAGCCCGCGGCGATATTGGCGCGGAAGTCCCGTTCGTTTCTGCGCTCGATGGCGCCGACGATTTCACCTCCGATAAGGAGCACCCGCCTGTCTACGCCGGCGGATTCGGCGATAAAGGGCTGAAAGAGAAAATCATCCCCCGCCATGGTCTCGGCGATGGCCTGTGCCTCGTCGCGATTTTTCGCCAGATAGACCTGCTCGCCGAAGGAGCCCTTGGCGGCCTTGATTACCATGGGATAGTCGAAGCGCGTTTCTACATAATCGAGGAAATTTTCCTTCAGTGCTTCCCTTCGGTAGTGGAAGGGGGCGGGCACCGTGTCGACCATGGGTAAGAAAGGCGCCAGGGCGGTGTAGGTGGAAATTTTGTCGTCGGCCAAGGCGATGGCCTCCGCCGAATTAAAGACGGGGCGTTTTTTTTCAAGCGCCTTCGCCAGGCGCACGTCCTTGTCGAAAAACAAATAGGCGTCGGGGGCGGGATCCCTTTTTAAATCCCGGGCGACGATGCCGTTTTTATCCGCCTCCAGGATATAGTCCGTGTGGGGCTTGGCGAGAACGCCCCTGCCTTTATTGATTAAATCCTGCACCACCCTGTGGATGGCGAAGGAAAAGTAGCCGTGGTAAATAATGTGAATCATAGAACCTCCGGAGGTATTATGTCTATCGAATCTATACGAAAAGAAATCGACGCCGTGGACGACGAGCTGGTGGCCCTTCTAAAGGCACGCTTCGAGCTGTCTCGGGCCATCGGCGAGGAGAAGAAGAGAAAGAGCCTGCCCGTCTACGATCCCGAGCGTGAGGGGTTGCTCCTATCCCGACTGGAGCAGCAGGCGGCGCCTTACGGCGGCGAAGTGCGGGCGCTTTATGAAAAAATCATGGAACTTTCGCGAAAGCTTCAGCGCTAAGACTTCCCCTTGATTATAACCGATTTGACCTGTGATATAATCAAAGTAGGAGGCGATCCCATGAAAATTTTAATTACTGAAGACGAAGCGGCTATTGCCGAAATTATCGCATACAATTTATCCAACGAGGGCTACGAAACCGCCACGGCCAAGGACGGGGTGGAATGTCTGGAAACCTTCGACGCCTGGGCGCCGGATCTGGTGCTTTTAGATGTGATGATGCCGCGCATGAACGGCTTTGAGACTCTGCGGGAGATTCGCAAGAGGAGCCGGGTGCCGGTGATTATGCTCACGGCGAAGGATGCCGAGGGCGACCGCATCCGGGGCCTGGAGCTGGGCGCCGACGATTACGTGGTGAAGCCCTTCAGCATGGGGGAATTGATCGCCCGGGTGAAGGCCAACTTCCGCCGCCAGGATTTCGAAAACGAAGGCTATTTGCCCGACGAGGTCATCGAGGAAGCGGATCTGAACATCGATCCCGTGAAGTACGAGGTGACCAAGCGGGGCAAGGTGGTGGATCTGACGCTGCGGGAGTTTGAGCTGTTGAAGTACTTAGCCCAGTCGCCGGGCACGGTGTTCAGCCGGGAGACCCTTTTGGAAGAGGTCTGGGGCTACGAATACTACGGCGACATTCGCACCGTGGACGTGACGGTGCGCCGTTTGAGAGAAAAGATCGAGGATGCCGGCGAAGATTTTCGCTATATTTTAACGAAGCGAGGAGTGGGCTATTACTTTGGAGGATAAGCATTATTCCAGCATTAAGTGGCGATTTATCTTTATCTACGTCCTTCTCGTGTTGGTGGTTATGGCCATTATCGGGGCCTTTATCGTCAACCGCTTGGAAGATGCCCAGCTGGAGAAGGTGCAGACGGATATGGAGCAGACCCTAAGCTCCATCGCCAATTCATCGCCTTATTTAACGGAGACGCCTTGGGACGAGGTTCACGGCCGCATTCAAAACACGCTGAATGCCTGGCGAATCGGAAGCGACGAGGCCATTTACGTCATCGGCCCCGGGGAGGTGCCGAAGGTCATCGCCACCACCAACAATTCCGGTGAGCTGACGGCGGGACAAAACGCCCTCGGGGAGTCGGAGCTGTCGCCGAAGCTGATCTTAGACGGCTTTCGCGGCGAGGGCTCGTCGATTATTCGAGAAGACGCCAAGACAAAGGTACGCTACGCCCATTACACCATGCCCGTCTTTGCAAAAGACGGCAGCGTCATGGGCTTATTTTACATGGTCGCCGATCTAAGCAGCCTTTACGGCGTGGTGGGCGATGCCCGGGTCATTATGACCTATGCCATGGTGGTGGCCATGGGCATTACCACCCTCCTCGCCTATATTCTCGCCCGCTCCATTACCCTGCCTATTCGGGACGTGACGCGGCAGGCGCGGGAAATGGCGGAGGGCAATTTCAATCAAAAGGTCGACGTGAAGAGCAACGACGAAATCGGCCGACTGGGGAGCATGTTTAATTACCTCACCGGCGAATTGGAAGAGACCATCTCCCGCATGGACTCCGAAAGGTCCAAGCTGGACACCATGTTCCACTACATGTCCGAGGGGATTATCGCCGTGGATTCCATGGGCAAGCTGGTCCACGTGAACCCGGTGGCTCGGGAGATTTTGGATCTGGCCGACGATGCCGTCGGCGGCTCCTTCGACGTGAAGCGGCTGAACATCGCCAAGCTCAATTACTTCGAGACGGGCTCCTTAACCGGGCTCAGTCAGGTGGAAATTAAAAACAAGTACTATAATATTCGCTACGCCCCCTATAAGGGCGAGAGCAAAAGACCCCAGGGGATCATCGCCGTGCTTCAGGACATTACGGAGGAGCACAATTTGGACGTGCTCAGGAAGGATTTCGTCGCCAATGTGGGCCACGAGCTGAAGACCCCCATTACCACCATTAAATCCTACACGGAGACTTTAATGAAGGCGTCCTTGGATCGGGAGGCTCAGCTGCGCTTTTTAGGCATTATCGACCGGGAAAGCGACCGCATGACCCACCTGGTTACCGACCTTTTGCAGCTGTCCAATATGGATGCGAAGCGCACCAATTGGGAGCCCGTGTCCATGGACGCCTACGAGGTGGTAACGGCGATTTTGGAATCGTTGCAGCCCATGATCAAGGAGCGGCACCACAAGGTGTATTTGGACATTCCCGTGGACATACGGCCCTTTTTGGCGGACAAGCACGGGGCGTATCAAGTCATTACCAATATTTTGACCAATGCCTTTAAGTACACCACCTACGCGGGAAAAATCGAAATCATCGGCAGAAATTTCGGCTCCCGTGTGCACATTCAGATCAAGGACAACGGCATCGGCATCGCCCGCCGGGATTTGGACCGGATCTTTGAACGCTTTTACCGCGTGGAAAAAGGGCGGAGCCGCGCCATGGGCGGCAGCGGCCTGGGCCTTTCCATCGCCAAGGACATTATGGAAAACATGGGGGGCAGAATCCGCATTAAGAGCGAGCTCAATGTGGGCACCGAGGTCCTCCTGAGCTTTCCCATGGATCAGGAGGAAGCATGAAGGCGCGTTTAAAATCTATCGTTATCGGCGTGCTCCTGTTTTTGACCTTGGGACTGGCGCAGCAGATTTGGCTGGCGCCGCCTCCCACGGGCAACAAATTGATTCCCGTGTCGGACCCGAAGCTCACCGACGCCGTCGTGGGGCGCATGATGCCCGCGGCCATGGTGGTGAATTTCGGCGGCGGCATGCACACGAAGACGGTGCAGCTGAAAAACCTGTGGCCCTTTTACCGCAATGTGCTGAAGCAGACCTTCGTCGGCAAGGACGATTTTCAGTGGGAAAAAATGGCCTACAAGGATTATTTAAAATGCCACGACACGCCCTCCGTGGTCTTTGAGGTGGCCAAGGGCACCTACTCCGAGCTCTTTAAAAACGTGTACCACCTGGAATCTCTGCCCGGGGAAATTTTGTCCGTCTACTTTTCCGAATCGGAAGGGATTATTTTCGAGACGGAAGAGGGCGTTATGAAGCCCGACTTCGCCGTGAACCTGTCGGACATTACGAAATACATTCGCTCTTTGGAAAAGGAAGACAATCCTTCCTACAGTTCCCTTTGGGAGCGCTACGGCATTCAGCGGGCCCTCTATCTTTCCGACGAAAAGCCCGTCTTTGAAGGGGACGTCATCTACAAAAACGACCTGGCCCATATGGAAAGCGCCTATAAAAACGACCTCTTGCGCCGCCTGTTAAAGGCGAGTATCGACGATATGCACGAAATCGACGAGGAGGACTCCACCCTCTACGTCAACGGCCAGCGCACGGTGCGGCTTTACAAAAACGGCATTCTGGATTACAAGGATCAGTCGGAGGTAGCGAAGAAGGTCATGGACCCCGCCGGCGCCGTGGAGCGCGCCTTTGAATTTGTGGCGAAAAGCACCGGCAATATCGACGACGTGTATTTGGAAAAGCTGGAGCCCGTGACCAGTGGCGGCATTCGCGGCTTTCGCGTGGTCATGGACCATTCGGAAAAGGGCCTCCCCGTCTTGCCCATGCGGGAGGAAAAGGGCGACTACATCGTGGTGGAGCTCTTTAACAATCAGGTGAGGCGCATGACCTATCTCTACAGAAACAAGGCGGAGGACCGGGGCGAAAACGACAAGGTGGAAGGCATGGCCTTTACCGACGTGGTGGCCATGCATCCGGAAATATTCGGCGCCAAGACCGACGGCTACGATCAGTTATTAAAGCCACTGCGCCGGGTGAGCCTCTGCTACCTGGACCGGGCCGGAGAGGAAAAGGCGGCCCTTTTGCCGGGCTACTACGTCCTCTACGGCGACGCCTTTTATCTCTTCGACGCCCTTAGCGGGCAATTAGTAGGCGGTGATCCATCGTGAATTGGGAAAAAGCAAAAACCGTTTTAATCGTCGCCCTACTCATCACCGACGTCTTTCTCGCCGGCGTTCTCTACATGGACCGCAGGCGGGTGGAGCCACAGGAAAACGCCGCGGCCTTTCATCGGGAGACCAAGGAGATGCTGGCCGATGCCGGAATCAAGGTAGAGGCGGAGATCCCCAAGGACGGGGAGACCCTGCCCGTCTTGGACGTGGCCTTTGAAACGGAGACGCCGGAGGATTTAAACGAGCGCTTCTTTCACGGCAAGGGCGAGATCGATGACAGAGGCGACGACGAGGCGGTGATCGCCACGGCTCGTGCCAAATTAAAGGTGCTGGACAACCGCCGCTTTATCTACGAAGCCGACGGCACCTCCAACGCCTTTTTGGAAAAGGACGAGGCGGAGGAAAAGGCCCTGGCCTTTTTAAAGGAGCGGGGCTTCGCCACCGACGACATGCACCTCTACTACAGCGAGACCGCGGGCAACCGCAGGCGTCTCGTCTTTACGAAGACCTACAAGAAAAACTACGTGGAGTCGGCCTACACGGAAGTGAAGATGATCGGCGACAGGGTGATCTACATGGACCGCATGTGGATCGACGTCTTGGACGAAACCCGGGAGCGTGAGGCGCTGCCTATGGCGACCCAATCCCTCCTCAGACTTCTGTCTCACAAAAGCTTAAAGGGCAGGACCATTAAAAAAATCGACCCCTGTTACTACTTCAATCCCAAGGAACAGGGCGCCGTGGAAAATCTCTCCCACGGCACCCGGGGCTATGCCACAGTAGCCTGGCGCATGGAATTGGACGGCGGGGAAGAGCTGGTTCTTCTGCATTAAAAAAATCACCCGAAGGTATCTTAAGGCCTTCGGGTTTTTTCTTGGAAAAAATTTTTAAAAAATTTCTTCATCTCACTCTTTCGGGCGATGTGGAAGGGCTCATCCGGTGGTAATCTGTAGTCAAGAAAAATCCAATGGATTAAAAGGAGGATGACTATGAGAAAGAAACTACTGTGGATCGCCCTGGCACTGATGATGCTCGTGGCCCTTCCCGCCTGCAACAAAAAATCCGACACGGATATGGCGAAGGAATCCATCGAAGGCTTTATGACCGCCATTCAAAAGCTGGATGTGGACGAGGCGCAAAAACACGTCTTGGATAAGGACAAGGGCGCCATGAAAGATGACGATTTTATGAAGGATATGGACAATCCGGAAAACAAATTGGTCGCGGACATTCTTAAAAGCGCCAAGTTCGAATTTAAATCCGGCGAAATCAAGGACGGCGCCGAGGACGGAACCATGACCTATACCATTACGTCGAAGGACTTCATGGGCATTATGACTCAATCCATGGACGACATTATGGCCGGTAAGTCCGACGAAGAAATTATGGCCGGCATCGACGTGAGCAAGCTGGAGGACAAGACCAAGGACGTGGAAATCGCCGTGAAGAAGGAAGGCGACACGTGGAAGGTTGCCGATCCGGAAACCATTATGATGGAAATGGCCGGCATGGGCGATATGGCCGGCATGGCTGAAGGCGCAGCAGAAGCAGAAGGCGAATAATCGGCTTTCTTATATGAAAAAACCGAGGACATCCTCGGTTTTTTTTGTGTGTATGAAAAAGCCCCCGCAGGGGCTTTCATTCATCGGGAATATTTTTCCGCCACTTCGCGAACGAAGGCCAGTCGATTTAAGTCGATGTCCGCGGGCACGGCGCAGTCGGCGCCGATGATCAGGCCGCGTTTGCCGGTTTTTTCGATAAGGTCTTTGACGAAGGCTTCCACTTCTTCGTCGGTGCCGTCTTCCAACACGGTGTGGGGCTTGTAGTCGAACCCGCCGATGACGGCGGCGTTAAAGAGCTCCTTGCCTTCTTTCAATGAGAAGTTGTCGGTGTGAACGGCCCAGTTGTAAGCCTTGGCCTTGTATTTTTTATAGAAGGGAATGTCGTTGTGGTAGCCGGCGATGCCGCAAATGTGGATGAGGTTGTTGTCCCACAGCTCGTTGGCCGCATCCAGCACCTGCAGATCCGAAGGAACCACGTATTTATCGTGGAAGGCTTCGTCGGCCTTTTCGTTTTGAATGGTTTGCACGCTGTAGTAGATACCGTCGATAGCCGTCTCTTCCTTCAACGCTTCCATGAGGGCGATGGTGTCGTCGCCGATGATCTTTGCCGCGGCGGCCATGTCTTCCGGGTGGTTCATAATCAAATCCTGGAAGGCGTCTACGTCGGAGAAGATGTATTCGATGTACATGCGCATGGATTGCATGGGGGCGAAAATATTGTAAAAGACCATGACCTCGCCTTCCATGTATTCCATGGCTTTTTTCGTCAATGCCACCTGTTCACGAATCCAGGGATGGTCTTTGCCGATGGGTTTGATCTTCTTCAAATCTTCCACGGTGCGAATATCGTTTTCCACGACGCCGGGGTGGGAGAAATAGCCGTCGGTCATGAGCTTCACGAAATCCGGCTTCAGTATGTCGTAGGTTTCCTTTTGCTTCTTTACCACCGTGTCGAAAATTCCCGGATCCTGAAGGCCTGCGGAGTGTTTGTCTTTGGGCACGAAATGCCACCAAAAACCGATAGGGACGCGAGGGGCATCTTCCATATTCAATACTTTTTGAACCAATGCACGTTTGTCTTCTGCCATAGGAACCTCCTTATGTTGTGTTGAGTCATTATCGTTCTAAGGCTATTATACGCAGGAAAGGAGGAGCCGAGGATTGTGTTTTTCCATGGAAGATTTCTTCAATCGACAAAAGCAATAAAAGAGCCCCCGGGCGGGGGCATCAGTCATTTTGTCGTTGGGGTTCGTAGTGGGGATAGTATTTCCGCGTGGAGATGCGGCGGCGCATGTAGTCGAGCCAGCGGGGCAGGGAGCGGTCTTTCTCGTACCATTGGGTGAAGGTGAAGCCTTCTCTTAAGGATGCTTCGATTAAGTCCTTATCCTGCGGACTGCCGAATTTTCTCAGCACGGCGGGATCCACAAAGAGCCACAGGCCCCGCTCGTCGTGGTAGTGGCAGGGCGTTGATTCGCCGATAATCAAATCCTGCACGGGATAAGTCATAAAATTGCAGCCGCCGGCGGTCATGTAGTAGGACGAGCGGCCCTGGCGAATGTTGATTTCGAAGACCTTGTAGGTTTTATCCCGCACGTCGTATTTCAAATCGAAATTGGCGAAGCCCCGGTAGTCGATGGCCTTTAAAAAGGCCTCGTATTGATGGTAAAGGGCCTGATCCCCCATGGTCAAAAGGGCGTTGTAATTGCCGATTTCATAGGGCAGGCATTCGTCCAAGAGGCATTTGCCCAAGCACATCATGGTCACCTCGCCGCGGGTGTCCACATAGGCGTTGAGGACGTACATGGCGGAGGAGTTGCCGGGAATAAAGTCCTGGGCGATGAGATCTCCCTTGTAGCCGGCGGCGTAAATGTCGTCCACTACGCGGGCGAGCTCCTCGGCGTCTTCGATTTTATAAAACTTCTTCTTGCCCTCGAAGTGCAGATGGACAAAGGCGATGCTGTCGTTGGCTTTGAGGCCCACGGGATAGGTGAGGCCCAGGTCCAAGTCGTGCTTGTTTTCTTCCGTAATGATGACGGTCTTGGGATAGTCCAGGCCGTATTCCTCGCAAATGGCGTAGAAGTCCTCTTTGTTTTCCAGCTTTTGCTGAAGCTCGTAGTCGATGTAATTAAAGCGGAAGCGATCCTTGAGCTCCTCCTTGTACTTGGCGATCAGGGCGGTGTAGCCGTCGGAGCAGGAGGTGAGGAGCAGGGGCAGGTTTTGATCCTTGAAGCGCTCGTAAATGGCGTTCATGACGGGCATAAAGCCCTCCTCCGTGTCGAAGCCGTCGTGGATTTCCACGTCCACGATTTTCGATTTCCGCGTAAAGCGCAAGGGCTTCACCCCGTAGGCGTAGGAATGCACGCCGTAGGCCTCGTGAAGGGAACGGGCCACGCCGTAGGCATTGTTGTCCGTACCTAAAACAATTGAAATAAAATCCATTATACCCTCTTTCTGCCGCAGCGGGCGATGATCACATCTCCCAGGACTTGGGTGGTGTCCACCACCTTCTCGTGGTCGATGCCGATGGTGGAAAGCTCCGTACAGGCGAGGATCACCACGGCGTCCTTCGTGTACTTGTCGATCAACTCGTCCATGACGGGGAAGCGGGTCTTGCCCAATTCCTTCACGTCGTAAATCACCCGACTGATGGCGGCCTGCTCCTCGGCGTCGGGATAGACCACGGCCAGGTCGTGGGCCTTAGCGTAGCGGTCGTAGGACTTGGCGGCGCGGGTGCCTTCCGTGGCAAAGACCGCCACCTTATCGGCGCCCATGGATTTGCAGCGGGCCAGGGTCTCGTCGATCATATTGATGATTTCCCCGTCGGCCATGGCTTCCATGGCTTCGAAAAAATAGTGGCCCGTGTTGCAGGGAAAGGCGATGAGAGGCACCTTGAGCATATTCAGAATTTCGTAGTCGCCCTTCACGGCGTCGAGAAAATCCTCATCCTCGCCGTGGAGGATGACCTCCGTGCGGTCGGGCAGCGTGGCGTGATTTAGAATCAAAGCGTTAATGTGGTCTTGGTCTTTATGGGCGGCGGTGTGGCGGACGATGTAGTCGAAGAGAACGGAAGTGGCCAAAGGGCCCATGCCGCCGACGATGCCTAGTTCATAATTCATAGTGTCAGATCCTTTATGGTGTTTTCTTTATTGTACCATAATGACCGAATGGACGGCGAGGCGAAGCGCTGGGGGAGAGGGAAGTGTCATAGAAAAAGGAAATACAAAAGTACTTGTATAGGCATATCCACTAATTGTTGAAAGCCTTCTTATATATAGATATAAATAAGATAGATAGTTTTTTATTTAAGTGAAAGGAGAATCAATGATAAAACGAAAACCATTGATCTACTTGTTGTCACTACTTATGATTCTGACTTGCTTGCCTCTGAACTTGGTTCATGCCAATTCAAAATTGGATATTTTGCAAGAAAAGAAGATCGTCGTAGGTAGAGACGGCGGAGATCTGAAACTGGACGCCTATCTCACCCGGGCGGAAGCTATGAAACTTATCGTTCACGGTTCCGACCTGGAAGGAAAGATGAAAGAGATCAATTGGGCATCTCAAAGCTTTAAGGACGTTCCCAAGAGCCACTGGGCCCACGATTACATCGAATTTCTGAGAGCCGCCGGCGTGGCCAAGGGCATGCCCGACGGAAATTTCTATCCGGAAAAACCGGTCACCTATCAGGAAATGATCACCTTTATCGTGCGCCTGGACAAAGGGTTTAAAGAAGGCGCCCCCATCACGGGAAAAGACTGGGCCAAGCCCTATCTTCAATACGCCGCGGCAAAAGGCTTGCTGTCCGGCGTAGATATCAAAGACTTTAACGCCCCGGCCGTCCGTCGAGATATTTTCGACATCGTCTACAACGGCCTGCCCATGCTGGAAGAAAACAATCGCCTGCGGGATAAAGTTGCAGGCAAGGACAACAGCACCTGGCTTCCCCCCGACTCGGGTAATAGCGGCAAGTCGAATACCGGCAATTCCAACGGCGGAAGCACGCCCACGCCGGATCCGAAACCGAATCCGGACCCGAAGCCGAATCCGGACCCGAAGCCCGATCCGAATCCCGGCAAAAACGACACGCCTGAAATGAAAGATGCCCGCCGCATTCTGGGCGAATTCATCGCCAAGGCCAAGAGCCTTCTCGCAGGCCTGACCCCAAGCGACGAAACGGATCCCAAGAAGATCGAAGAAGGGGAAGTCGTAGCCAAACAAGCGGACATCGACGCATTAAAGGCACAAATCAAAGTCGCCGAAGCGGAATTTAACAATCCCAAGGCCACCCTGGCATCTTTGGAAAAGGAAAAAGCCGATATGGAACAAGCCACCATCGACTTTAAAACCGTGGAAGGCGAAAAACCCGCTACCGTCGACCCCTATGTGAAGGAAGATTTCATCATCGAAGGCAATGCCATTAAAGGCTTGACGGAACAAGGCAAGGCTAAGCTTGAAAAGAACAAAAACAACCTGGTCATTCCAGCCATTGCCGGCGTGGATGAAATCGCGGACAACGCCTTTGCCACGCAGCCGATCAAAGTATTGACCATCGACGGCTCCATGAAGACCGTCGGCGTCAACGCCTTCCTCAAATGCGGCATCGCCAAATTAAATTTGAAGGACGGCATCGAACACGTCAAGGCCCGCGCATTTTCCAAGAATAATATCAAAACTCTGTCCGTTCCCGGCACTCTGAATCATATTGAGCCCAACGGCTTTAGCGATAGCAATATCGTGAATTTAACCTTTGAAGAAGGCGTGACCTATATCGGCGATTCCGCCTTTTCATCTGACGCCCTTACCACGATTAAATTCCCCTCCACGTTGAAGGAAATCGACCTGGGCGCCTTTAAGTCGAATTTGGTTCAAACGGTTAATTTCCCCGACGGATTGGAAACCATTGCGCCGAAGATTTTCTGCCGCAACAAGATCACGGAAGTCACCGTGCCCAATTCCCTCAAGGTATTCTGCGGCAACTCCTTCCGCTTCAACCCGGGCTTTGAAGGCGACAATATCTTTAAAATTTATCTGAAGGATCCCGTGGCAATCACGTCCCTGGCCGGAAAGACCGTGGAAGAAAAATTAAGCGAAGTCGTTCAATTACGTCCCTATATCTTCAAGGGTCAAATCAAAGACGAAAAGACGGCCCTGGGCATCGACAGCTGGGAACTTCTGGGCAGAGAAGGCGATATTTCCACCTACAGCGCGAAATTCGAACAAATTTCCGACGAAAAGCTGAACAGCCTCTTAGGCCCCAACAAAACAGACGGGACCTCCAACGAAACCGTACAGGAAAATCTGAAGAAGATTCGCCTCATCGTCAAGGTAAAAATTGCCAAAGATACACTGGGCGTTTGGGACGAAGATGACTTTACCGTGGAAGGTAACAAAATTACCGGCTTCAGCGATAAAGGCAAGGAACGGGTCGCCACGGATAAGAACCTGATCATCCCCGCAATAAACGGCGTCGATACCATCTCCAAGAGTGCATTTAAAAACCCAACCAGGGCCCCGAAATATGATTTGGCATCGGTGGAAATTCCCAAAAATATCAAGACCATCGAAATGGGAGCTTTTGCAGGAAATCCCTTGGAAAAAGTGCGCTTCAACGAAGGCCTGGAAACCATCGACAAACAAGCCTTCCTGGCCCATCATATTAAAGAACTGCAATTCCCCGACTCCCTGAAGTCTATCGGCGATATGGCATTCAGGGGCCTTCCGAGTCAAAAGACACTTGAAAAAGTCACTCTGGGCAAAAACCTTGAATCCATCGGGCGCAATGCCTTTATGAATGGGAAGCTGACAGAGCTTACATGCAACGAAAATCTGAAGAAAATCGACGTCAATGCTTTTTCGGGCAATGATCTGACATCGGTAAAATTCAACAAAGCATTGGAAGAAGTGGCATGCTCCGCCTTTGGAAACAATCAATTGACCAAAGTGAATTTGCCCTTCGGCCTGAAGAAGATCTGTGAAAACGCCTTTAGCGGCAACACCGGCATCGAAGTCATTCTCGGCAACCGCCTGGGCGTCAAAGGCATGACACCGGATGAAGTTAAAGCATTGTTAAATGAAAAGATCACGACCCAAGTCGGCTACGGAAAAAACGGCGCCGGCTTGGCCAAGGCGGTTGATTGGGAAATCAACGGCGATACGGCGAAACCTGTGTTTGCCGAGGAAGTAAAAAGTCAACTTGCAGGGACCCCCTTTGTCGTGAAACTGGATGCCCTCATCGACAGCGGCACCGACCAAGACATCGACGACGACTACACCGGCGTGCCCTGGACACCGGAAGACTTCGTCGTTGAAGGCGGCACTCTCACCGGCATTTCCGATAGTGCGAAAGATAAACTTGCCACCAGCAACAGAGTGACCATTCCGGCCCATGATGCGGCAGGCAATCCCATTACAAAGATCGCACCGAGTCTATTCGGTAGAGATGCTTCCGACCCGGACGACAACAAGATTAAAGAGCTGGTCATCGAAGACGGCATTGAAGAAATCGGAGGAGGAGCCTTTAGAAACAACCTCATCGAAGAAGTGGTGATCCCCGACAGCGTGAAGACCATCGGTGGCGGTGCTTTTTCGAATTGCACACACTTAAAGAAAGTCACCTTATCCAATAGCCTCACCGAAATCGCGGGCTCCGTCTTTTACGGTTGCCCCATTCAGGAATTGACCATTCCCGAAGGCGTGACCACCATCGGAATGCGCTCCTTCCAAAATGCGGACATTAGAAATCTGACCATCCCCGCATCGGTCACCGACATCAAGTCGAATGCATTTAGCGGCAATAAAAATCTCCAAGACCTGGTGATCCCCGGCACGGTCAAGAAAATCGGCAACAGTGCCTTCAATGCTTGCGGCTTGATCAATCTGACTTTGGAAGAAGGCATCGAAACCATCGATAAAAAAGCTTTTGCTTACAATAATATTGTGAAAGTCACCATTCCCGCATCGGTTACAAAATTAGCTGACAACGCTTTTGAAAATAATATCGGCATCGAAATCACTAAAAAATAACGGACCCCTTATGGGAAAAGATGAAAGCCACCTCGCGGTGGCTTTTTTCTTTCTTCTATTCTCTTTTATCATCGGGATCGCACCATCACGTGCCGCAAAAGGTTTTGTAGCCGTCAATGGCGGGGGCGTCTCGCAGGGCCATTTGTTCCGGCGTGTGGGCATAGGGATCTTCCAACAGCTCCATAAAGTTCAGAAGAAAGCTCTTGTCCCCGAGCTCCGCCTCCTGTATGGCCCGCTCTACCAGATAATTGCGGGGGAATATGGCGGGATTGTTTGCGCGGCGAATGGCATCGCCCCCGTCGCCCGCGGCGGTAATAATTTTTGTGTAGAGGGCGGCAAAGTTATCGGACCAATCATCCCGCCTGTCGCCGTGGGTGAGGCGCAGGAAGGATTCGTTGTAATCGAGCTTCTCCTCTAAAAGCAGATTGAGCCATTGATTAATCAGCTCGCAGACGGCGTCAGTCGCATCCTTAAAGCCCAGGCGACGGGCCAAGAGGCGGAAGTAGGACGTGCGAAAGGCGTCGGCGTAGGCATTGAGGGCGGCGTTTATTTTTTCCTCCCGGGCCTTTTCATCGCCGAGGACGCTCCCCAGGGCCTCGCCCAATTTCGTGAGATTGTATGCGCCGATCTGCGCTTGATTTTCGAAGCGGTAGCGGCCCAATTGGTCGATGGAGCTGAACACGGTCTTGGGACTGAAAGTATCCAAAAAGGCACAGGGGCCGTAGTCGATGGTTTCGCCTGATATGGTCATATTGTCCGTGTTCATGACGCCGTGGACGAAGCCCAGGGCCATCCAGCGGGCGATAAGCTCCCCTTGCCGTGCCGCCACACGGGCGAGCCAGCGGGCTGCGCGGTCGTCGGCGCCGAGGAGATCCGGGTCGTGGCGCTTGATGGCGTAGTCCAGGAGGACATTGATGTCGCCGCCGGATTGCGCCACCCACTCGAAGGTGCCCACGCGCAAATGGCTCTTGGCTACGCGGGTTAGGACGGCGCCTTCTACCCTTTGGTTGCGAAAAACGGTCTGGCCAGTGGTCACCACGGCCAGGGCCCGGGTGGTGGGCACGCCTAAATGGTGCATGGCCTCGCTTAAAATATATTCGCGAAGCATGGGGCCCAGGGCCGCCCTGCCGTCGCCCATGCGGGAAAAGGGCGTCTGCCCCGCCCCCTTAAGCTGAATGTCCATGCGCTCCCCGGCGGGCGTGACCTGCTCGCCGAGAAGAATGGCCCGCCCGTCGCCTAAAATGGCCGGGTAGCCGAACTGATGGCCCATATAGGCCATGGCAATGGACGACGCGCCATCGGGAAGGGCGTTGCCGCTCAGCACCTCTAAACCCTCCTCCGAAAAAAGCGCATGGGGATTGAGCCCGAGCTCTTCGGCGAGGAGAGGGTTGGTTATAAAAAAAGAAGGCTGCGCCACCGGCGTGGGCTCCACCTTGCGGAAAAAAGCGCCGGGCAGCCTTTCGTAAGAATTGTCAAAATTAAACATAGTATCACCGATATCTATATACCCAAAGGCGGGAGGTTTACGGGGGTGTGGTATAATGCCTTAGACAGAAAAGGAGGCATTATGGCGAAGAAATATGTAGAAGGCGAGATTACCCGGCGGCATTTCCCCAACAAATCCGTGGTGGAAACGGAAGACGGCGTGCGGGTTGTGGTGAAAGGCGGCCTGCCCGGGCAAAAGGTGGGCGTACGCATTACCAGGAATCGCAAGGACAATAAAAAGGGAAAGATCGTGGAGCTTTTGGCCTCATCTCCCATGGAAGAGGCGCCCGATTGCCCACACGCGGCCATTTGCGGCGGCTGCACCTACCAGAGCCTGAGCTACGAAAAGGAATCGGCCCTGAAAAAAGCCATGATCGACGACCTCTACGGCCGGGACGTGCCCTACACCCCGGCGCCCAGGGCCTATCACTACCGCAACAAAATGGAATACACTTTTGGCGATGCGGAAAAGGGCGGCCCCCTCACTCTGGGCCTGCACCACAAAAAGGGCTTTTACGACATCGTCTCCACCACGGGTTGCCTCCTGGTGCCGGAAGACATGGAGGCCATTCGCGCCGCCGTGGAAGGCTATTTCCGCGAGCTGAACACGCCCTTTTATCACCGCATGAAGCACGAGGGCACCCTGCGCTTTCTCGTCGTGCGCTACGCCCGGGCCACGGACAGCTACTTGGTGAACCTGGTGACCTCGTCGGACGAGGTGGACGAGGCGGCCTTCGTGGAATTTTTGCGCGGCCTGAAGCTCAAGGGCAATATCGCGAGCATTTACCGCACCATCACCGACGACTGGGCCGACGCCATTAAGCCCGAGGAAGTGCGCCATCTCTTTGGCGACGAGGTCATCGGCGAAAATCTTTTGGACCTCCACTTCGACATCGGGCCCTTTTCCTTCTTTCAGCCCAATCCCGATACGGCCACGCTGATCTACGAAAAGGCCCGGGCGTTGGCGGCGGAAGAAAAAGGCGTCGTCTTCGATCTCTATTCCGGCACGGGCACCATCGGCCAGGTGCTGGCCAAGGCGGCGAAGAAAGTGGTGGGCATCGAAATCGTGGAATCCGCCGTGGAAGATGCCAATCGCTCCGCCGAGCGAAACGGTATCGACAACGCCCGCTTTATCGCCGGTGACGTGCTGGAGATGATCGACACCGTGGAGGAAACCTGCGACCTCCTCGTCGTGGATCCGCCCCGTGACGGCATCCACCCGAAAGCCATCGACAAGCTCGCTGCCCTCGGCGCGGGACGCATCCTCTACATCAGTTGCAACCCCGTGACCCAAGTAAGAGACATCGAGATACTGGAAGCGAAGGGCTATAAAGTGGAACACCTCGAAGCCGTGGACCAATTCCCGAGAACGGCACATGTGGAGACGGTAGCACTTTTGTCCAAACTTGATGTCGATAAGCATATAAATATTGAAATTGAGCTGGATGAGCTTGATTTGACAAGTGCTGAAAGTAAGGCAACATATGCTCAAATCAAAGAATATGTTTGGAATAAATTTGAATTAAAAGTTCCGACATTATATATTGCACAGATAAAAAGGAAATGTGGAATAGAATTACGAGAACATTACAACAAGTCTAAAAAGGAGAAACAAATTATTCCACAGTGTACACCTGAAAAAGAAGAAGCTATCATGGATGCCTTGAGACACTTCAAAATGATTGAATAGAAAGGGAAGATATTTTATGAGATGGACAATAAAAATAATCTTTTTCCCAATCAGCTTCCTGCTTAGTATTCTCACTGCATTTCTGACATTCTTACTCGGAATAGGAACGGCACTGCTATATTTGCTGATGATGTTTTGCATATTTGGAGCAATAGCATCTTTCTTACAAAAAGAAGTTACCATCGGAATCGAAGCATTGATTATCGGATTTTTAGTTAGTCCATACGGCGTACCGATGATTGGAGCAACCGTTATAGCATTCTTTCAGGGAATCAATGAAGAGATAAAATCAATTTAAAAAATTTCATCAAAATGGTAACCAAAGGCGATAGAAAAACTATCGTCTTTTTCTTTGCAAATTTTAAGAGAGGAGGTGAAGCGATGGACTTTGACTATTTCTATAACAGAGAAGCAGAGCGATTTAACTTTTTGAAAGTGCCTGAAATATTAGTAGATGGAGAAGAATTTAAGGGGTTATCGGCAGAAGCAATTATCCTATACTCTATGCTTCTAAAGCGTACAGGAATGTCCTTTAAAAATAAATGGATAGACAAGGAAGGCAGAGTATTTATCTATTTTACCGTCGAAGAAATTATGAGAAGAAGAAATATCTCAAAGCCAACAGCCATAAAAACATTGGATGAGTTAGACAGTAAAAAAGGAATCGGACTGATTGAAAGAGTAAGGCTTGGACTTGGAAAACCTAATATCATTTATGTAAAAGACTTTATGAGTGTATTTCAAGCAAAAGGAAATGACTTTCAGAAGTCAAAAAACTTTACTTCAGAAGTAAAAGATGTTGACCTCAGAAGTAAAGAAAATGAACTTCAGGAAGTTAAAAATGTTAACTCTAACTATATAGAGAATAATAAGAGTAAGTATAGTAAGAGAGAATATAGTTTTTGCGAAAACGGACTTGGAACATTTCAAAATGTATTTTTAACTGATGAAGATATTTCTGATTTACAAATCAAACTAAATGCACAGCTTGATAATTACATTGAACGCTTATCTGCATATATCAAGAGTACCGGAAAGATCTATAAAGACCATAAAGCGACGATCCTTTCTTGGTTTTATAAAGATCAGGGCAAAAGCAAGCAGCCGAAAACATCAAATGTCCCGACATGGGAAGAATATAACAAAGGAGAACATTTATGAAAAGAGAATTGGGAAAAATAATGATAGAGGATGTAGAATTTGCCTATGATTCTGAAAAAGAGTATATCAAAGATGGACACGCCTATTGTAAAGTCTGCCACGAAAGAAAAGACGGTGATGTAATGGAATTTTTCGGGAATAAAATGATATTAAGGGTAGCTTGTAAATGCGATAGAGAAATAGAGCAACAAAAGAAACGAAGAGAAAAACAGATGGAAATTGAAAGGTTAAAAAGAACCTGCTTCAATTCCATGAGGGAGTGGTCATATACCTTTGAAAATTATCAGGGAGAAGAAAATCAAAGCCTCATGATTGCAAAGAATTTTGTAGAAGATTATGAGAAAATGAAAAAAGAAAATATCGGACTTCTCTTTTATGGCTCTGTAGGAAGCGGAAAGACCTATCTTGCCTGCTCCATTGCAAATAGCCTTATTGAACAGTATCAAATAAGTGTTAAGATTAGAAATTTCGCACAGATTATCAATGAACTTCAAAAAAGCAGCTTTGACTTTGATAAAAACGCATATATTGAATCCCTTGTAAATACTTCCGTTCTTATTTTAGATGACTTGGGAATTGAAAGGGATACAAGCTATGCTAAAGAGCAGGTATATAACATTGTCAATAGCAGGTACTTAAAACAGAAACCAACAATTTTCACAACAAATCTTTCCTACGACACAATTCAAAACTGCAAGGACAGTGTTGAATATCAAAGAATCTATTCAAGAATTATTGAAATGTGTATTCCCGTTATGGTTGTAGGCGAGGATTTCAGAAAGTTTATTCAAAGAGATAAGCTAACTCGTAATAAAGATAGATTACTGAACGGAGGTGAAAGGACTTGATCAATGAAGAAATTGCAAGAAAAACGCTCAACATGGAAGTGAGAGCCGGCAAAGTAACAAGCAAGATACTTTTGGATTTGATAAGGAAGTTACTGAAAGAATCAGAAAAAATCGGTGGACTTGAAAAGCTCGTTGGGAGTAAAGGGAATGAAGTAAAACTAAAAGATATGGTTAAAAAGGGACAGCTTGAAGAGATACCAGTAGAAGAAACAGAATTGAAGGAACTGAAAAAAGAACTGAACAGATATGGAGTTAAGTTTTCGGTAATGAAAGATAAAGAATCAGGTAAATACTCAGTGTTCTTTCAAGCAAAAGATATGAAAGTGATGGACAAAGCATTTAAGCACGCCCTTTCAGAATCAGAAAAGAAAACGGAAAGGAAAGAATCTATTCATAAAAACATTGAGAAGTTTAAGGAGATGGCTAAAAATTCTGTTTCTAAAGATAAAATCAAGAACAAGCAAAAGGAGCAGAGCCTATGATAGAGAAAATACTAAAGGACATCAAAGGCTTGTTTAAGGTGCAGGATAAGGCAAAGTTTCTAAAGCAGAACATTCCCTACCTTGCATTTTTCTATGTTGGCAATATCTTCTCTCACCATGTACGAGCTTATACTGGTGGCGATGTAATAGACAAAATCTTTCAAGGGATATTAGAGCTTAACACCATGAGCTTTCTTCCAAGTATTCATCCTACGGATATTTTAATTGGTGCAGGAGTAGCAGCTTTAATTAAATTCATTGTCTACAGCAAAGGCAAAAATGCAAAAAAGTTCAGACAGGGAAAAGAGTATGGTTCAGCAAGATGGGGAACGAGAAAAGATATAGAACCGTATATGGATGAAAAGTTCCAGAACAATATCTTACTTACACAAACAGAACGATTAACTATGAACGGCAGACCAGCTAATCCAAAGTATGCAAGAAATAAAAATGTTTTGGTTATAGGTGGTTCAGGCTCCGGAAAGACAAGATTTTATGTAAAACCGAACTTAATGCAAATGCACAGTAGCTATTGTGTAACCGATCCTAAAGGAACAATAGTCCTTGAGTGTGGCAAGATGCTTGAAGATAATGGCTATGAGATTAAAATTCTAAATACCATAAACTTCAAAAAGTCTATGAAGTACAATCCATTCGCATATATTCGTTCTGAAAAAGATATTCTAAAGCTTGTTCAGACAATTATCGCAAACACGAAGGGCGAGGGAGAAAAAGCAGGTGAGGATTTTTGGGTGAAAGCTGAAAAACTCTACTATACAGCACTTATCGGATATATCTGGTATGAAGCTCCAAGAGAAGAAAAGAACTTTGCAACACTACTTGATATGATAGACGCTTCAGAGGTAAGAGAAGATGATGAAACCTACATGAATCCGATTGATAGACTCTTTGAAGCATTGGAAAAGAAAGAACCGACACACTTTGCGGTGAAGCAATATAAAAAGTACAAATTGGCTGCTGGAGTAATAGAATTAAGGAGAACACTTAATCACTATTTTAGTGAAATATGTACTTCTTAATTCTTTTTTTATTGAAAAATTAAGAGAAAGGGGGTAAAAATGAGGAATTTTGAAAAGATAACAGCACTCTATGAAAGATTAAGTCGTGATGATGAACTGCAAGGAGAGAGTAACTCTATCATCAATCAGAAAAAAATATTGGAAGAATACGCAAGCAAAAATAATTTGTCAAACATCATTCACTTTACAGATGATGGAATCAGCGGAACACAGTTTGACAGACCGGGATTTATGGCAATGATGAACGGAGTCAATCAAGGAAATATCGGTTGTATCATCGTAAAAGATATGAGCAGACTTGGCAGAGATTATCTCAAAGTCGGTCAATGTATGGAGATACTAAGACAAAAGGGCGTAAGACTAATCGCTATCAATGACAATGTAGATAGTTTTTACAGAGAAGATGATTTTACCCCTTTTAGAAATATTATGAACGAATGGTATGCAAGAGATACATCAAGAAAAATCCAATCGACTTTCAGATCAAAAGGCGAAAGTGGAAAACATACGGCAAGTACACCACCTTATGGCTATATCAAAGATGAAAAAGATAAAAACAAATGGATAGTAGATGAAAAAGCAGCAGAGATAGTAAGGCGAATATTCAATATGACCATGCAAGGCAATGGTCCGTATCGAATAGCAAAGATATTGGAGAGTGAAAAAGTAGATATACCCGCCTACCATCAACAAAAATTAGGCTATGGGCTATATCAAAGCAAAAACTTTGAACACCCATATCGTTGGTGTAGTTCCACAATAGCAAGTATTCTAAAGAAACAGGAATACTTAGGACATACAGTCAATTTCAAAACAAGAAAACACTTCAAGGATAAGAAAAGTAAATATGTATCCGAGGATAACTGGCTTATTTTTGAAAATACACACGAGCCAATCATAGACCAAGAAACCTTTGATAATGTGCAAAGGATAAGAGGAAATGTAAAAAGGTATCCTGACGGTTGGGGCGAATATCACCCACTCACAGGACTGATGTATTGTGCAGATTGTGGGAGCAAGATGTATGTTCATAGAACAAGCAACTACAAGAATGTCCCATACTATGTTTGCAGCAATTACAAGAAAGTACCTTGCGGCACACTTTGTCCATCAGCACACAGAATAAAAGCAGAAGCAGTTTTAAATCTTATTAGGGAAACACTGAAAGACATTAAAAAAAACCTTGATGAAGATAATGAAGACTTTATCCGTTCTATTCAAAATGAAATGGAAGAAAAAGAAAAAATAGAGATAGAAAAGAAAAAGATAAGATTAACGGAAAGCCAAAATAGACTTCAGGAACTTGAACGACTGATGTGCAGAATTTACGAAGATATGATCCTTAACAAAATACCAAATAGCAGATATGAAATACTAAATAACCAATATGAAACGGAACAGATAACTTTAAGCAAAGAGATTAAAGCTTTAGAGCTTGAAATATCAAGATATGAAAAAGAAACAGACAGAGCTAAGAAATTTATATCTCTTATCAGTCGTTATGAAAACTTTGATGAACTTACAACTACAATGATAAATGAGTTTGTAGAAAAAATTATCGTACATGAAAGAGATAGAAAAGGAAGTCAGACATCAAAGCAAAAGATAGAAATTTACTTTAATTTCATAGGCAATTATGAACTGCCACAGGCGGAGTTAAGTGAGGAAGAAAAACAAAAACTTGAGGAAGAAGAAAGAAAAATCAAGGAAAGAAAGGACAAGTTACATCAAAATTATCTTAAGAGAAAAGCAAGCGGAAAACAGAAAGAGTATGAAGATAAATATAAGGCAAGAAGAGAGCAGAAGAAACAGGAGAAATTAAAGATTCTAAAAAGAGTGGGTATACCAATTACTGAATATATGTGTACCCATAAAACAGATTGCAAATAATTTAATTGAAAAATAATTCGAATATTTTCGAAATAGAGTTGACATACATTCTGTAAAAAAGTATAATCTATTTAGAAATATATCGAAATAGAATTTTGAAGTTTAAAATAGATTAGACGAGGTAATTTTAGTGGGATTCCCGAATACATTTAAAGCATTAGCAGATCCTGTAAGGCGTGATATTTTACTTTCCTTGAAGCAAAAATCACTTACAGCAGGAGAAATTGCTGAAAAATATGATTTATCTAATTCAACCATTTCTTATCATTTATCCTTGCTAAAAAAAGCAGAATTAGTAACGGAGAGGAAGTATAAGAATTTTATATACTATGACATAAATATATCCGTATTTGAGGAAATGATAATTTGGTTATCACAGTTTCAAGGAGTGGAAAATGAAGAATAAAAAATGGTATGTGGTAATAATACTACTTAGTTTTTCAGCAAGTATATACCTATTAACTAACGGAAATGGAGAAATTAGTTTCTATAAGTTGTATATACTACCAATGATAATTTCGGTATTTAGCATAGGCTTAGATATAATTGGTGGGATGCTGGCGAAAAGAGATAGATTGCCACATAAATTAGTATTGCCTATTGCAATGAGTGTTCCTGTGTTATTTTCTATATCACAATATGGAAAGTATGTTTTTAATCAAGCGAATGAAAACTATACTCAGAAAATAATACATGTTTTAGTAGCTTTAACCATTATTGCAGTTGGGAATTATTTGCCAAAAACAAAACCAAGTAGATTTGTAGGACTGAAATTTTTCTGGTTATTAGATAGACCGGTACTATGGTTTAAAGTGCATAGGTTGGCGGGATATTTATGGATTATATCTGGCATTTTGATACTATCCGTTGGTCTTTCAAATAAATGGTTTTGGATGATTAGTTATGCAATGCTGCTATATGTCATTCCATTGATATATTCCATTGTGTTATTAAAAAAAGAAAAGGAGGAGAAAAATGAAATCATCAAAGATTAAGCACCTAATTATTAGTAGTATTTTATGCTTAGCTACAGTTGGCATTTTCTTGGTATTTGGTAAGAATTTACCAGATATAGTACCAGTACATTGGGATTCATCTGGAAATGTTAATGGTACTATCGCCAAAACCTACTTAACTTACGGAGCACCATTTGCATATTTGCTTATTAACTTTATTGCATTTGCAAAGTTTCAAGGAAGTGAAAAAGCAACATGGAAATACTATCTTGTACCATTAAGTGTAATAGCAATTAGTTTCTTGGTAATATTTTTAGCTTTGAGATAAGAACATAGTGCAGAGTAAAATAGCTCCAGACAGATTATTCTGCTGGGGCTATTTTTAGGAGGAATTATGCTGAAAATAAATAATTTTTCGAAAACCTATAGTAATGGTCATGTTGCAATTGCTAACTTAAATTTAACGGTAGAAGCAGGTGATATATATGCGTTTATTGGTTCTAATGGTTCAGGTAAGACATCAACTATAAAGGCTATCGTGGGAATACATGATTTTGATGGTGAAATCATTGTTAATGGTAAAAAAGTAAGCAGAAAAAATGAAACTTATAAAAAAGATATTGCTTATATACCGGATAATCCTGATGTATATGAAAATTTGACAGGCTTTCAATATGTCAATTTTGTATCTGATTTATACGAAGTCGCAAAAAATGTAAGAGAGGAAAAGTTAGATTATTTCTCAAACTTGTTTGAAATGAAATCCTTTCTAAACAATACAATTTCATCCTATTCACATGGTATGAAACAAAAAATTGTGATTATCTCAGCATTGATTCATTCCCCTAAGTTATTAGTAATGGATGAGCCTTTCGTGGGATTAGATCCCAAATCATCATATTTGCTAAAAGAAGAAATGAGAAAGTTAGCGAGAAATGGTGGAGCAATTTTCTTTTCAACACATGTTTTAGAAGTTGCAGAAAAGCTTTGTAATAAAATTGCCATGATAGATAATGGACATTTGATTTTTGAGGGTAAAACAACAGAAATATTAAAAACCTCTGATGGATTAGAGCAATATTTTATGGAGATGATTAAAAAATGAAGAATACTGTCATACTTGTAAAAAATCAAGTGATCAATCTCCTTAATATCGGTAATGGAGAGAAAAACAAAAAAGAAACATTGATATATACTTCATTGAGTCTATTTTCTGTATTTATGTTGGTTTGCTTGTACAATTTCTTTTCAATAAAATCAATTATAGAAATTGGGTTATATAAGTATGCTGTATCGTATGGAGTTTCCATATCGTTTTTCTTTGTGGTTTTAGCAACGATTTTTAGAAGTAATTCTATTTTCTTTTATAACAAAGATTTTGAAATGCTTAGTTCTTTTCCGGTAAAAAAATCTGAAATCATTGCAAGTAAGTTTTTTCTATTATATTTAATAGACTTAATTATATGTGAAAGCGTACTGCTGCCAGATGTAATTTTATTATTATTAAAACAATACATTTCAATTGAACTATTTTTGATTTTTTTAGTAGCAAGCATAATTATCCCTATTATTCCTATGTGTGTGGCTTCCGGCTTGGCGATTTTAATTGAGATGTTAGGTAGTTTATGTAAAAGAAAAAATATTGTGAACATCACATTATCATTTTTGCTTTTCATGGGATATTTTATAGTTATATTAATAAATCGTGAGGCGAAATATTCAGCGTTAGAAAAAATTATTGAGAATAAACTTATAAAAATATTTCCTTTTGCAAAGCTATTTTATATCGGAGAAAGTTTACAAATTAGACTTGTTATTTTCTTGTTTATTTCAGTTGCGATATTTAGCTTGTATTTCACTTTCTCAATGAAAAATTACGATAAAATACATCTATTTCTAAATAGAAGTTTTCAAGGGAAAAGAGATGCTAACTTAACTATTAAGATAAAGACACCATTTAGAGCATTGTTTGAGAAAGAATTGAGACGATATTTAGGCTCAAGCAGTTATGTAATAAATACTTCTTTGGGCATTATGATTTTGTGTTTTGTATCATGTGGATGTATTATATTTGGAATCTCTAATATAGAAAATCTGTTAGGAATAAGCTCATTGGAACCAATACTTACTCAATATGGTTCATTGTTTATTGCTTCATTTTTAATAATGTCCTGCACTACATCATCGTCCATATCATTGGAAGGCAATAATCTATGGATATTACAATCATCACCAGTGTCTACAAGGAAAATCATAAATAGTAAAATAGCGGTTAATGTTTTAATACACTTTGTTGGATATGTACTTGCAGTAATGATGATTCTTTTGAAAACTAAATTGAATTTGCTTCAAATGAGTTTTGTATTGATTGTTCCGATATGTTATTCATTATTTATTTCTGTTGTAGGTCTTTATCTAAACATGCGATACATGAAACTTAAATGGAATGATGAGATAAGTGTAGTTAAGCATAGTACAGCAGCCATACTAACCAATCTTATTGCAATCTTGATGATTGCAGTTCCTGTTATAATGATGATTTTCTTGCATTTGTCATATCAAGTAACAATGCTTATAATATGCACCTTAATGCTTATTGTTTGTCAAAAATTATATAGAGTTAGTCTATCTATAAATTTTTGCAAGTAATGTGAAGAAAATACTAATGAACTAATAATAAAATTAAATATAGAGATAAATGAATGAAAATTTATGAGAGGATGAGATTTTTGAAAAATTTAACTTTTAATAGGCAAATAACAATTGGAATTATTTGTATGTTTTTAGGGTTTATTATAAGCAGTGTTACAGATGTTAAATGGTTTTCTAATATTGGAGCATGTCTTTTTGGATTGTTTTTTGTTTTAAATCCAGTAGAACCTGAAAACTATAAAGGATATTCTAATTTAAAAATTTGGATTAGAATGACCGGGATATTAATAATGGTGTTAGGTGCTATTACTCATTTTAATTGGTAGTTAACTATCAGTTTGTTTAACTAATAATTAAATAATGGCTAACGAGAAAAGCAGTAGATCAAAAAGGTTTACTGTTTTTTCTTTGCTCAAAATTAGAAAGAGAGGAAAATAGAAAATGAAAAAAGAAAAAACATTACAAGAAGTACAAATAGAAATTGCAGAGCTTGAGGAAGAAAAAGAAAGCTATGAAATTCAGTTACGACAACTAAAGAATAGAGAAAAAATGTTAGTCAAGTTAGCAAATCAAAAAGAGAGAACAAGAAGAAATCATAGGCTTATTCAAAGAGGCTTGATAGTAGAAAAGGTAATTAAAAATCCTCTTATGTTTACCAATGAGGATATAGAAAAGCTGTTAAATATTTCTACTCACACAGAAGAATACAGACAAGCCTATGAAGAAATGATAAATGGGAAAGATATGGAAGATGAAACAGACATCGAGTAGACAGAATAAAAGACCTTAGTTTTTTCAGAAGCTCCCTGCAAGGGCAAAAAGCTCCGCAGGACGCAAAGCACCCTTTAGGGTGTATAATTGCGCCCTTAGTAAACTAAGGGATTTTAGCAAGTCTTTAAACACACAAAACTTAATAAAAATATACGGATAAAGCAGATAGGAAAAGATAGAAAAAATAACCTGTCTGCTTTTTTCTTTATATGAAAAATAAACAAAAAATGAAAGGAGCTTATACCGATGGCAGAAACATTTCACTTTAATATTTCCATGATAAGCAGAGGAAAAAGTAAATCGGCAGTTGCAAGTGCAGCATATATCTCTTGCGAGAAAATCAAAAATGAATGGGATGGAGAAGTTCATGACTATCATAATAAAAAAGGACTTTTACATTCAGAAATCTTCTTGCCAGAGAATGTCCCCATAGCATTAAAAGATAGAACTACTTTATGGAATAGCGTTGAACTAAATGAGAAAGCAAGCAATGCACAGCTTGCAAGAAACTTCATTATCGCCTTACCGAAAGAATTATCTTTTGAAGAAAACAAGAAACTCATTATCGACTTCATACAAGAAAATTTTGTATCAAAAGGAATGATAGCAGACCTTGCAATCCATGATGAAAGTGATGAAGAAAATAACAATATCCATGCTCATATTATGACTACCCTTAGACCAATCAATGAAAAAGGAGAGTGGCAGGCAAAAAGCAAAAAAGAATATGTTCTTGATGAAAACGGAGAAAAGATAAAACTAAAAAGCGGAAACTACAAAACAAGAAAAGTAGAGCTGACAGACTGGAACGATAAAGGCAACGCAGAGAAATGGAGAAAGAATTTTGCAAGACTTTGTAATCAGTATTTAGAAGAAAATCATCAAGAAAAGAGAGTGGATCATCGTTCCTACAAAAGACAAGGAATAGAAGAAATCCCAACCATTCACATGGGAGCAAGTGCCAGTGCCTTAGAGAAAAAAGGAATCGAAACCGACAAAGGAAACATCAACAGAGAAATAAAAAAACATAACTCTTTAGTAAAAGCTATCAAGAACAAGATAAAAGAAATCACTTCTTGGATAGACTCTTTACTTGGAAATCTGCAAGCAAAATACGATGAGTATAAACAGACCAAGAAAGATGAACTGGAGAACAAAGCAGAACTCTTTAACCTCTATGAATATATTTCTATCTACAACGAAATACAGGGAGAAAAAACAAAAAATCTATCCTACTATGGACAGATAAAAAAGGGAAATGCAGACCTAAAGAGATTTGTAAAAGCAATCTACTATTTGAAAGATAATCATCTTCAAACCATAGCAGACCTACAAGAAAAAGTCTTTGAACTGGCAAAGCAAAGTAAAAAAATAAGTGGTGATATTCAAGATAAAACACAAAGAATAAAAGACCTAAATCAATGTGTAAGTTGCATAGACTCTATCAAAGAAAATAAAGAAGTCTATCAGGAATACAAAAGCAAAACCATATTCAAAGACAGCTTTTACAATTCTCATAAAAAGGAAATAGATAAGTACCAAAGAGCAAGAAAGATTATAGAAAAGTTTACCGGGACATCAGCTATAAAATTAAATGATTGGCAAAAAGAAATATCAAGCCTTGAAAAAGAGATACAAGACTTAACCAAAGATAAAGCTAAAGTACAAGATGAATTTAAGCAGATAGACCACATCAAATATGCAGTAAAGATTGTTAATGACGAGTATGGAATAGACCTATCCATAGAAATAGATAAGGCAATTAAGAGAGGAGATAAACCAAGTGTAATTGCACAACTGAAAAAATTCCAAGAGCAAGAGGAAAGAAAGGAGCAGTACAAACAAAAAGCAAAAGAAAAGGCTAAAGAAAATTATAAAAATAAAGGGGAGGAAAGATAAAAATGGCAGACAACAGAAGATACTATTGGTTAAAATTGAAAGAAGATTTTTTTACAGATAAGAGAATCAAAAGGCTAAGAAAAATATCAGGAGGAGATACCTATACAATCATTTACCTCAAATTGCTTTTACTTAGCTTAAAAGATAGTGGGAAGCTGTATTATGACGGAGTAGAAACAGACTTTATCAAGGAGCTTGCATTAACGATTGATGAAACGGAAGATGATGTAATGGTTACAGTAAATTATCTTGTAGCACAAGGATTGATGGAGATAATCACAGAAAATGACGAGTATTTTTTAACAGAAATCCCAAGTCTTATAGGTTCAGAAACAGCTTCTACAAGGCGTTCAAGAAAATCGAGAGGACAAAAAGCGTTGCAATGCAACACCAGTGCAACACCTTGCAACCTTTTGCAACAAAACTGCAACGGAGATATAGAGATAGATAAAGAGATAGATATAGAGTTAGAGAAAGAGGGGGAGATAGAAAAAATATCCCCCTCCCTTTAAGGAGAATATAAAAATGTTTCCTTAACTGATGAAGAATATGGAAAATTAAAGGATAAAATGCAAGGTCATAGGGATAAAATGATAGAGAAGCTGTCAACCTATATGCAAAGCACAGGAAGAAACTATAAAGATCATTATGCGACCTTAGTTCATTGGTACGAACAAGACAAAGGGAAATTAAAGGAGAGCAGTAAATCAAAAGTATATACCTTTGAAGATTATGACAAGGGGGAACACTTGTAGACCTCGTATAAGACGGTGGAAAGGTGTTTTTAGAGCGTTAATGATAAAACAGGTATCAGACTATTGCTAAGTGTAAAATGGAGCTTAAAATTGCAGTATGGAAAAAATATCGTATTTATGATAAAATGATAATGATATGGTAATAAACTCAGTTATAAGGAGAGGATATATAAATGCGAATTCAATTTACTGTAACCGATGAAGAACTTGAAATTTTAACTAAAAAAGCAATAGAGGGAGGTTTCCCAAGCGTTACTGAATATTGTAAGTGTAGCAGTTTACAAGAAAATACAAGCTATGTTGACCTATATACTACCTTATTAAACAAAATTAGCTCTTTACCGAAAGGCAAAGAATTTGTTTTGAGAGAGTTAATCGCAACACCGCCGGCATTGATTGGCAGATGGTTTTATGAAAATGTAAATAAGGGACTTGTAAAAAATGTAGAACACATCGGAAAAGCTGAAGGCGGAGTAGAAAAATATAAAAGAATTTAGATAATGTTGGAGGTGCATTTCATGGCAGAAGAAAATAAAGAGATAGTTATTGTAGATGATAAAACTATACAAGAAAAAATATATCTTATTCGTGGGCAAAAAGTAATGCTTGATGCAGATTTAGCTGAAATATATGGTTATGAAACAAAAAACTTTAATAGACAGGTGAAAAACAACGCAGAAAAATTTGAAGGTGAAGACTTCATGTTCCAATTAACGGACGAAGAAATGGTAGAACTTTCAAGGTGCAAAAATTTCACCTTGAACAGAGGGACTGGTAGAGGAAGTAATATTAAATACAATCCTTATGCATTTACAGAACAAGGAATCTATATGCTCATGACTGTACTAAGAGGTGAACTTGCTGTTAGGCAAAGTAGAGCTTTAGTTAGAACATTTAAGCAAATGAAAGATTTTATCATAGAAAACCAAGATTTTATCGGTTCAAAAGAATTAGTTCAAATAGCAGTACAGACAAATCAAAATACAAAGGATATAGCTGAAATAAAGTCGCAAATGGCTACAAAAGAAGATTTGAAAAAGGTTATGGATAATTTTATAGATCCGGACACATACAAGCATTTCCTTTTAATGAACGGAGATAAGATTGAAGCAGATGTTGCCTATACCAAAATATATAAGTCTGCAAAGAAAAGTATTTATGTGATAGACAACTATATAGGCTTGAAAACCTTAGAATTATTAAGAGCTGCAAAAGACAATGTTGAAATTATAGTCTTTAGCGACAATATGAAAAACAAGGATATGCTGACAAAAAATATCCTAAACGATTTTAGAAAAGATTACCCTAATATCAATCTTAAGATGAAAATTGCAGGGAAAAAGTATCACGATAGATATATTGCCATCGACTATGGAGCAGACAGTGAAGCCTTTTATCTTTGCGGAGCGTCATCAAAGGACGCAGGAAATAAAATATCAACGATTTCAAAGATAGAGGAATCCTCTAAGGATATGTATCATACAATGTTTGGCGGAATGCTGAGCAATAAGGATTTGAAAATTTAATATGTAAATGCTCAAGCGTTATTCAATGTATAAGACTTGCAAAAGGCGGTAGAAATAAAACTCTATCGTCTTTTTTAATTGCAACTAATAGGAGGAAAATAATATGCACGAAAACAGAAATGAACAAAATATTGGAACAAAGACCATAAAGAAGATTGGAAAGGCAACTTATGAGGTTGTTGTCCATTTTAATGAAAATGCAACGGAAACCATGCAAGATAAATTGAAAAGGATAATGCTTAGGGAAATGGAGCAAAAAAAAGACAAAAAAACCCATAAAAATGATTAGAAAGTCATTGACAAGTTGTTACAGGAAAAACTGCCAAGTCAATTCTAATATCTTGTGGAGCAAGACTTGCACCTTTTGACATAAGAGAGCTAAGAGAACTAATGAGTGAAGATGAACTTGAGCTTGATACACTGGGAGATAGAAAGACAGCACTCTTTGTTATCATCTCCGATACAGATGATACTTTTAACTTTGTGGTATCTATTATGTATTCTCAGCTATTTAACTTGTTATGTGATAAGGCAGATGATGTGTATGGAGGAAGATTACCTGTTCATGTAAGATGCCTACTTGACGAGTTTGCAAACATCGGCTTAATTCCAAAGTTTGAAAAACTGATAGCGACAATCCGTTCCAGAGAAATATCAGCGAGTATAATTCTTCAAGCACAATCTCAGCTAAAGGCAATCTATAAAGATAATGCTGACACAATCGTGGGCAACTGTGATAGCACTTTATTTCTTGGTGGAAAGGAGAAAACAACACTTAAAGAGCTTTCTGAAACGCTTGGTAAAGAAACCATTGACCTTTACAACACATCGGAAACAAGGAGTAATCAAAAGAGTTTTGGACTTAATTATCAAAAGACAGGTAAGGAGCTTATGAGCCAAGATGAAATTACGGTCATGGACGGCGGTAAATGTATTTTTCAGCTTCGTGGTGTCAGACCTTTTCTATCAGATAAATTCGATATTACAAAACACAAGAACTATAAGCTGCTTGAGGACTATGACAAGAAAAATTTGTTTGACATAGAAAGCTATATGAAGCGAAAAGGAAAAGCAAAGCTGAATAGGGAAACAGTTATTACAAGAGTGCAGTAAGTCTAAAGAACATAGATTTGCTGCTTTTTTATTACTCAAAGCCAGGAGGTAAGATGATAAGAATACGAAGTCCCACTAAGAAAAAAGTAAATAGGATGAGCATTAGCGATTGGAAAAGAAAAAACTCCAATCGCTTTTTTATTGAAAGAAAAGGAGAAATTTTTAATGAAGCAAGAAATGATTAACATCAATGCCAATTTATTGGCAGAGCCCACTTTCTCAAATTTTGACAAAGAGGGAGAAACTGTTGAGGTTGCAAACTTCACGCTTGTAAAAAAGTACGGGAAAGGCAAGGAGTATATCAACTGTGCCGCCTATGGAGAAAAATCGGAGAAAGCAAAGGACTTTGAAAAAGGCGATTTGATTCATATCTTTGGTTACTTTAAGAAGCGTGAAAAAGAGGGAAAGACTTACAAAAACTTTGTAGTGAAGTCATATAACAAGATTGAAAAGAAAGAAGAAAGCGAGGAGGAATAAATTATGGAATTTTTTACACAGGCAGTTAATGTATTAAAGATTTTGGTAATGGCAGTAGGTGCAGGACTTGGAGCATGGGGTGTTATCAACCTGATGGAAGGTTATGGGAATGACAATCCGGGTGCAAAATCTCAAGGTATTAAGCAATTTATGGCAAAATAAGGACGGGATAACACAACAAATTCTCTAAAACAAAACACTAAACCAATGTAAGATTGAATGAAATCAATATTTATGCTATAATTAAATAAATCTAATGAACAGAAAAAGAGGGATATTATGGCACTTAACTATAAACCATTATGGATACAGTTAGCAAAAAAAGGACTAAAGAAAACAGATGTAATAGCTATGGCAGGACTTACAACAAATGTTATGGCACAAATGGGCAAGGATAAACCAATTACATTTAAAAATTTAGAAAGAATATGTAAGGCTCTATCTTGCACCCCTAATGATATTATTAGTTTTGAAGACAATTTTAGTGAAGAGGAAATGACCAGTTAGGTCATCGGTTTATAAAGAAAGGTGGTTTTGATCATTTATTCAAAATTTAATAACTTAAAACCAGAAAAACAAAAGCAAATTATTAACGCAGCTATAAAAGAATTTGTTCGAAATGGTTTTGAAAAAGCATCTACTAACGAAATTGTAAAAAGAGCTAATATTTCAAATAGAGTGACCCCATAAAGTTGGACTTAATCGAGTAAGCATTTCGCTTGCTCGATTTTGTTTTACATAACATTCGTTCTATGCGGATTTCATTCGTTCACGGTATTGCTTCGGACTCAAGCCACCCAACTTTTCTTTGATTCGATCGTTGTTGTAGTAGCGGATAAAACGTTCGATCGCCCGCACGAGTTCTTGCCGGCTTCGGTAGACGTAACCGTCGTAGATTTCTCTTTTCAGCACACTAAAGAAGTTTTCCATGGGTGCGTTGTCGTAGCAGTTGCCTTTTCTCGACATGCTCTGGAAGATGTGATGCTTTTTCAGCATGGCTTGATAGGCGGTCATTTGGTAGCCCCAACCACGATCGGAGTGGAAGGTGCGCCGGTAGGGGCAACCGTTGGTTCGTTCGATGGCTTCTTCTAAGCCTCGTAGCATGGTGACGCCGTTGGGTTGGTCGGAGAGGACGTAGCTGATGATTTCCAGATTGTACATGTCCATATATGGATCGAGATAGAGTTTCTTTGTTTGAAGTTTCCCGGTTTGATCTTCGATGTAGTATTTGAATTCTGTGGTGTCGGTGGTAATTTTTTGGTAGGGGATACAGGTGTTGAAGCGTCGATTGATTCGATTCTTCTTAATTTTGCCGACGACGCCTTTGTAGGAGTTGTACTTCTTGTATTTCCTACCGTAGGCGTGGACTTGAAGGCCCATGTCTTGAACCAGTCGTTGAACTTTCTTTTTGTTTACCACTTGGCCCCGGTTCTTCAGCTCCAGATGGATCCGGCGGTAGCCGTAGTCTTTGTGTTCGCGCCGAATGGCGAGGATCTCGTCTTTTAACGCTTGGTCTTTGTCTTCTTCGCTCCACTTTTTCTGCCAATACATAAAGGTGGATTTGGGAAAGTTGATGGCAGCGAGTATCTCTGTTAGTTGGAATTGTTCTCGGAGTTTGGCGACGATCCTCGCCTTTTTCTCATTTTTTCTTCCCTCACCAAACTCCTTAGCTCCTCCAGATATATCTTTTGAATGGTGAGCCTCCGATTCTCCGCTTCTAATTCTTTGATGCGGTTTTCCAATGCCTCACGTGAGCTTGCATCAAGAGGCTCCTTCTTAGTTGCAGACTTCGGTGGTTGATTGCAGGCGTCTTTCTTCGTCACAGGTCTCCCTCGCTTATGTGATTGCAGCCCCTCAATGCCCTCCTTTCGATACTGACTGTGCCATTTGGCGATCATGGACGGATTCGTCAAACCGAGTTCAAGGGCCAATTGTTGGTAACTACATTCGCTCGTTTCGTAACGTGTAATGGCTTCTAACTTAAACTCTACACTGTACGAGCGTTTATTTCTAGAGCGTATTAAGCCTTCATCGCCAAAATGTTTGTAATTGTTGACCCAGCGTCTGATCTGCGATTCGCCAATCTGATATTTATCTTCTAAGACGAGATAGCTTGTCTTCCCTGACAAGTATTCTTCGACGATTTTCCTCTTCAATTCATAACTGTATTTTGCCATTAAAAGACCCCCAAAGGTTGGATTTCTTGGTCCAACTTTTGGGGGTCAGTGCAAAAAGGCTCGCTGTTTAACTATTTTAACAGTAAAAAGGATCTTTACTTGTACTTGATTGAGTATAGTAGTAAAGCAATCGTGAATCTAAATGAAGAAATTGATTTGTCTGAAACTGATTTATTTAAAAGAATCGAAAGAGTTGCTTTACAAAAGTTCTATGTTCAACAAAAGTACCCACAGGCATTTGAATTCTTGGCATCAACTAAACAAGAGGAGTCTGTAGAAGTAAAGGATATCATTAAACAAAGGCTCAATCCAATCTATAATCAAGCCATAAATAAATTATATAAAGACATTGATTACTCTAAATTCAGGGAAGGAGTTGATATTGAAAAAGCAATTGAGATTTTGAATTGGACGATGTTTGGTGTAGGAGAGAAAGGACTAAAGGAATTGTTTACCTTTGATGATATTGGTAGATTTGGAGAGAAATATCTAGAAGAGTGGAACGTTTATGCCGAATTACTGAAATACAGCTTTTATAAATAAAACTAAATTAAAGGTGTATTGAAATGAAAATATAATAGCTTTAGATTTTTATCTAAAAAATTTTAAAGGAGTGTGTCTATATTATGACCGATATAGTAAAAGTACAAGGATTACAAAAAAAGTTTGGTAAATTTCAAGCATTGCGTGACGTTTCGTTCACGATAAAATCGGGGGAAGTGGTTGGGTTTATTGGTCCTAATG
This sequence comes from Aedoeadaptatus urinae, assembly GCF_900155585.1. Lineage (GTDB taxonomy): Bacteria > Bacillota > Clostridia > Tissierellales > Peptoniphilaceae > Aedoeadaptatus > Aedoeadaptatus urinae. Next base: position 218,032 of record NZ_LT707417.1, read on the forward strand.
GTGCTGGGAAATCTACAACTATTCGTGCCCTATTAGGAATTATAAAACGTGATGCTGGTATTGCCGAGATATTCGGTAAGGATGTTTGGAAGGATAGCCTTGAAATTCATAAGCGAATTTCTTATGTCCCTGGAGATGTTGCCCTTTGGGAATCTTTAACGGGAGGAGAAATTATCGATCTCTTCATTAAATTACATGGTAGTGGAGATAAAGAAAAGCGCGATTATTTAATTAAACGTTTTGAATTAGACCCTAAGAAAAAAGCCAAAGGATATTCAAAAGGAAATCGTCAAAAAGTTGGATTGATTGCAGCATTATCTGTTGATTCTGATTTATATATTTTTGATGAACCAACATCTGGCCTTGATCCTCTAATGGAACAAGTTTTCCAAGAAGAAGTTAAAAAAATTAAAGCATCTGGTAAAGCTATTTTATTGTCCTCCCATATTTTAAGTGAGGTAGAACGATTAACAGATAAGGTTGTAATTATACGCCAAGGTGAAATTGTTGAAACTGGAACCCTTGATGAATTACGACATTTAACTAGGTCTACTGTCACTTTAGTGACAAGTGGAGACGTATCAAAAATGGCTTTTGTAGATGGAGTACATGATTTTGTTCAAAATGATAGCCAAGCAACATTCTCTGTCGATAATCAATATCTCAATAGTATTTTAATTGAAGCTAGCAAATTAGGTGTCACAAGGTTTGAATCTATACCGCCAACACTTGAAGATTTGTTTATGCGTCATTATGAAAGCTAAACCGTGGGAAGGTGGAAAAATTATTATGAAAGAAAAATTTGCTCGTTGGAACATATTGTTTTTACAGTATTTAAAACGAGATTGGAAAAAAATTATTATATGGGTATTGGGACTTGGCATGTTTTCGGCTGGATTTGTTCCAGCTTTCAAAGAAATAGCAAAAGGGCAAGGTTTAGTCGGCATGTTCGAAACTTTGCAAAACCCTGCAATGATATCTATGGTAGGGCCGACCCCAGTTGAAACAGGAGCTGATTATACCTTAGGAGCAATGTATGCACATGAAATGTTGTTGTTTTGTGGTTTGTTTGCGATGATAATGTCTATTTTACACGTGATAGGTCATACTCGTAAAGAAGAAGATCTTGGCCTTACTGAGCTACTGCGTTCCTTTCAAATAGGTCGTCAGGCAAATTCTCTTGCAGCAATAGCAGAGATAGTCTTTATCAATGGTATACTAGCACTTTTTATTGCAGTAGTAATGATAAGTTTCGGTGCCGATACGATTTCTATTTTTGGTTCCGTGTTATACGGGGCATCAATTGGAATGGCAGGGATTATTGGTGCTGGGATTGCTCTAATAATGGCACAAATTATGCCCACGTCATCGGCTGCAACAGGATCATCATTAGGAATTGTAGGCTTACTATACATTGTTCGTGCTGGAACAGATGTCTCCAATGTTGACTTATCTATGATGAATCCTTTGGGCTGGACATATTTAACTTTTCCTTTTACAGATAATAATTGGTTTCCACTTATTTTTGCTTTAATTTTCAGTATAATAGTGGTGTTCATAGCTTTTTCACTTGAAGGTGGCCGCGATATGGGGGCTGGATATTTACCGCAAAGAGAAGGGCGTGAAAGTGCAAAGCAGTCTTTGCTGTCCGTCCGAGGATTATTTATAAATATTAATAAAGGTGTCATTATTAGTTGGTTAATCGCATATGTTGTTATGGGTGCTGCCTATGGTTCGATTTATGGAGATATGCAGACATTCCTAGAAAGTAATGAAATGATGAAACAAATGTTTTCTCATACAGGATTTTCTATTGAAGAATCATTCACAGGCACAGTTATGATGGTTTTGATTGGTTTAGTTTCCATTCTACCAATTGCGATTGTAAATAAACTCTTTTCTGAAGAAAGACGATTACACTTAAGTCAGATTTATGCAACAAAAGTAACCCGCAGTCAATTATATTGGACTAGTATAGGGTTATCGATATTAAGCGGATTATTAGGAGTTTTATTAGCAGCAGGTAGTCTTGGAGGTACTGCTATCTCTGCGATGGGGAATAGCGGAGAGATGGATATAGTTGACTTTTTTGCTGCTGGCTTTAACCTTTTCCCTACTGTTTTATTCTTTATAGGTCTGGCAGCGTTAGCTCTTGGATGGGCACCGAAACTAGGTAAAATAGTGTATATTTATCTTACATTCTCTTTTTTATTAAATTATTTTAGCGGCTTAATAGACCTCCCGGAATGGTTTTTAAATACTGCTATACAAAGTTGGATGCCTCAAATGCCAATGGATGATTTTGAAGCATCAGTTTTTCTTACAGTTACTATAATTAGCATTGCTTTAATAGTAATAGGTTTCTTGGGGTATAGTAGAAGGGATATGAATGAAGGAGCTTAAATTGATTGAATAGTAAATAGTGTAATCTAATGATTTAAATTCTTGTGTTGTAGGTTTTAACATTAGTCGATGAAAGCAATTAAATTTTATTATTACAGTTTCATATATTTGATAAGGATAGAAGTATTCTAAACTAGAATTATATTTCGATTCTTTTGGCGACCATTAGAAAGCTAGTCGTTATGTTCCCACGAACGTACAAATTAGTCGATATGTTCCCATATACAACAGTTTCGCTAAAAATCATAAATACATCAATTCTATCAACTCGTCCCACGTTGAAGCAGCAATTCTGATGACGTATTGTGGTTTGGACAAGGAATAATAGGAGTCAACCACAACATGTAGTGGTTTGAGTACGAAAATTGGGTCAAAAACAGGCTAAAAAATACCGTTTTTTGACCCTTTTAAATAGGGCATTTGACAGATGACATTTGATGTTTCGGGATTAAAAATCCATAGGGTGAGGTAGATTAGCACAGAACTTTATTGAATAGAGAAATTAAAAGTGATATAATCAGTTGCATAAGGAGGAGTTAAATATGTGTACATGTATTGCAGTAGTAGATATTACTTTATCTCATTTATAATGAAAAAAATTAAAGGAGGTAAAGGTATGGGTATGTTTTCTATATTTGTTATTGAGAGATTTCATTATCCACCAAACCAAAAATAATTGGTTATAATGAGCTCTTAAGATTAGTTCATTATAACCGGCAAGGAGAAGGTTATAATGAAACAGAAAAACCCGAAAAATACGCAAAATTTCATTACATCTAAAAAGCATGTAAAGGAAATATTAAAATATACGAATATCAATAAACAAGATAAAATAATAGAAATTGGGTCAGGAAAAGGACATTTTACCAAGGAACTTGTGGAAATGAGTCAACGGGTGAATGCTATAGAGATTGATGAAGGTTTATGTCATGCCACGAAAAAAGCAGTTGAACCTTTTCAGAATATAAAAGTTATTCATGAGGATATTTTGAAGTTTAGCTTTCCTAAAAATACAGACTATAAAATATTTGGTAATATTCCCTACAATATTAGTACTGATATTGTAAAAAAGATTGCTTTTGATAGTCAAGCGAAATATAGCTACCTTATTGTAGAGAGGGGATTTGCTAAAAGGTTGCAAAATACCCAACGAGCTTTAGGTTTGCTGTTAATGGTGGAAATGGATATAAAAATTCTTAAAAAAGTGCCACGAGCATATTTTCACCCTAAGCCTAATGTAGATTCTGTATTGATTGTACTTGAAAGGCATAAACCATTTATTTTAAAGAAGGACTACAAAAAGTATAGATTTTTCGTTTATAAATGGGTAAACAGGGAATATCATGTTCTTTTTACTAAAAATCAATTAAGACAGGTGCTGAAGCATGCGAATGTTACTGATCTTGATAAATTATCCAATGAACAATTTTTGTCTGTTTTCAATAGTTACAAATTATTTCAATAAATTAAAAATAATTAAGCGTTCTCTAACTTTAAGAGAACGCTTAATCTTATTACATTGAAAAATGCATTCTATTATTTTCAATTATTATGATATAACATAACTATCATTTTACTTATTTGCATATTTGCACGAAAATATAGTTATCGACGACTATTCTGATAATAGCAACTAATATAGTCAATGATAACTCAAAATTTATTGATATAGTAGGTATATGTGCAACTAATTAGGGAAGATTTTAGCTTGCCATTTCTGAAACAGCTAAAACAAGTATTGCGTAAAGAATGCGCCAGTCTTCCCATGGACTTAAAATGCTTGCTTGGGGCACACATAAAACCCCTTGAACAATCTATTGACAGAGTTGAAGGACTGTCGGAGATTCTAAGACGAAGTAATCCTAAAATGGCCCTATGCCATACAGATATTCATAATTGGAACTTGATGCAACGGGATGAGCAGTTAGTTCTAATTGACTGGGAAGGCTTGAAATTGGCTCCAGTAAAAGCTGATCTCATGTTTTTTGTTGATAAGCCATATTATGATGTATTTATGAACATATACCTGAAATTACACAAAGATTTTTTAATCAATACGGATGCTTTGTTATTCTATCATATTAGACGTAAACTAGAAGATATATGGGAGTTTATTGAACAACTTTTATATGACAATCAAGAGGATAAGGAAAGAAATGAAACTATAAAAGTTCTTGATGGTGAACTGAATAACTTAGTGTTTTGAAAAAAGAATAACGTATTATTAAGCTAAATAATATTGGAGAAGAAAATGAATAAACAAGAATTATATCAAATTGCTTTCAGTATAATTAATCATAAAAAGTTACGGAACTTTGGAACTTCAGGGCATGTGGAGACGGTGGTATTGATGTCAAGGAAAATAAGATAATAGGCTATAAAAGTGTTGAAATTAATGGTTTTTGGGGTTTTAGAAGAAATCCTAAAAGCCATTTTTCTATTTAGATAAATATCTTAATTATAATTAAAGAATAAATTGAGGATCAAGAACCTCAATATTATATAGAAAATAGCCACGAAGCGATCATATCAAAAGAAATCTTCATGCAAGTCTAAGAAGAAATGGATAGACGAGCTAATATGGTAAGTGGCAAAGGGAAAAGAAGAATCTATTCCAGTAAATACGCCCTTTCAAGTATTGTCTACTGCTCTATATGTGGGGATATTTACAGGAGAATAGCATGGAATAATAGAGGAAAGAAAAAAACAAGGACTATCTCAATAAATACTAACGCAAGCACAAGTATAAAATAGGCTAAAGTGACTTATCAGCCTATTTATGATATAATATAAATTAATGAATAAAACGGATAAGGGGTAATAATATGGCAATTTCTTATAAACCATTATGGCATTTATTGGTAGAAAGAGAAATGAACAAAGAAGACTTAAAAAGAGCAGCAAACATAACAAGTAACATAGTTTCAAGAATGAGCAAAAACTCTTATGTGAACTTAGAGTCATTAGAAAAGATTTGCCTGGCATTGGATTGCAGAATTGAAGATGTTATAGAAATTCATAGAAATGAGGATAAATAAATTATGTTTATGAATAATAATCCAATATCATTAAAAAAACGAATAAAAGAATTGTTTTTTGATTATCTACTTATTCTTTTGTATTTAGCATTGTTATTTGGAGTAAGCATGGCAGTTTATCATCTGTTTTTTAAAGGGATTCCGAAAATGAACGAACTACAGTCACAACTAATTGCTTTATTAACATCAGTTATTCCGATTGTTTTGATTTTTGCTTATTTGGATTATTCAAAAGATGGGAGTTTTGGTAAACGCAAAGCGGGGTTAAAACTTGTTTATAAACATAAATCTTTAAAAGCAAGCTTTATAAGAAACGTAATCAAATTTTTACCATGGCAAATAGGACATATGAGTACGATTCATGGAATTTATACTGACTTTGATGTATGGGCTATCGTCATGTTTTTTATAGGCATGGGATTTGCTGTACTGCTATTATTAATGGGTCTAATACGTAATGATAAAAGACATTTGGGTGATTTGTTGGCAAATACCCAAGTACAGAATAAATAGGAATATTTTTGCTATAATACTACTATGCAACCAATAGACTAAGAATAGAAAATGAAAAAACCGGGTATAATAATATGAACAATTTGATTACTTTTAAGGAGATTATTATGAAAAGTTTAAAGTGGTATACCATAGCTGCATGTATATGGATATTTATATTTCCTATAACAGGAATAACTGGGTGGGCTTTTATGATTAGTGGTCCAATTGTTATAGTTGGAAGCATCGTGAAATTTGTGTTCAAATTATTTAGAATAGACCTGTATTGGTTAACTAAACCTAGCTTTGGTTTAGGAGTTTTACCAGACCTAATTATTTCTGTAATTGTTGGATTTTTACTAACTATTATTGGGATAGGGTTATGGAGAATTACTAAGAGATTATATCAATGGTTAGTCTTAATAAAGCCTGAGAATTGTTAGATTTAATTATGAAGAACATTTTAATTCATGGGTTGGGTCAAGATGATAAAAGTTGATATTTAAATGAGAGTTACTTTTAATGAAAAATAATGAAGGTAACTATTAAACTGGAGGTTCAAAATGAGAAGAAGATTTGCATTTATGACTATTGTTTTTGTTTTTTTAATAGTTCTCACTTCTTGTAAGAGCAAGAAAAAAGAAGACAAGATTGAAATATTTGATTCTAACGATATAAAAATTGCTGAAATAGAAAAACAAGATGAGTTAGATTATTTTAGTGATTTTATAGAAATGAGTGTAGAAAATGTTAATGATAAAAAATTCGAAAATTTTTTTAAAGAAATACCTGACGATGCAATAAAATCTTATCATTTTATATTTACCAACGGCAATGAAGGTACAAAGATAGATTTTTATATTTATGAAAATTACCCTTATATTACAATGGAGGGAGTGCCTATGATTACAACTCCATTGACATGGGAACTTTCTAAAGAAGATTTAAAAGAATTTAATGATATAGTACAAGAATTGAAAGACATGGATAATAAAAGATAAAGCGAAAATTTTAGGATTGTGTAAATAGAATAATTAAAAGTAGCCTAGGCGATAGAAATTAAAAACTCTATCGTCTTTTTTTAATACAAGAAAGGAGTTTTTTATGAAAAAATTAGAACAACTAAGACAAGAGTCAAAAGAAATAAAAGATAAAATTGACCATACAGAAGAAAGATTAAGGCAACTAAAAAATCAAGAAAAGAAGATATTAAAACAAGACATAGTGAAAAAAAGAAAAGAAAGAACACGTAGGCTCATAACAAGAGGAGCAATCTTAGAAAGCCTTATAGAAAATTCAGAAGAACTAACAGATAAAGAAATAAAAATCCTACTAGAAGAAGCAACAAAGACAAAAGAATTTAAAGAAACACTAAAAATAATAAGAGAAAATTAGGGGAAATATAATAATCAAATCTCCCTTAGATTTTCTAAGGGCGCAATTATACACCCTAAAGGGTGCTTGCGTCCTGCGGAGCCAAACCCTTGCAGGGAGCAACAATCATTCGCTTTTTAAAAGTCAAGGGTAAATAAACTCGCTAAGGCTCGCCCTTGACTTTTAAAATTTGAAATGAACAAAACAATTAAGCCGACATACTGAAACAACAAAAATAAATTCAGTAGTCGGCTTTTTCTATTCTATCATTTCAAAACGCTCATTCACAAAGTGGCTATAAAAATCTATTAAGCCTCCACCTAAAACAACAAAAAAGAAAGGAAGTGATAAAAATGGCAGACAGTTTTCATTTTTCAATAAACATAATATCAAGAGGAAAAGGGAAAAGTGCAGTAGCAAGTGCAGCATATATAAGTGGAGAAAAAATAAAAAATGAATGGGACGGAGTAACCCATGACTACACAAGAAAAGAAAAAGTATTAGTAAAAAATATAATATTGCCTGATCATATACCAAAAGAATTTAATGATAGGTCTACCTTATGGAATAAAGTAGAAATGGCAGAAAAAAATTCTAATGCACAACTAGCAAGACAATTCATAATAGGACTACCAAAAGAATTATCTTTAAGTGAAAATAAAAACCTAGTTGAAAGATTTATAAAAGAAAATCTAACATCACAAGGAATGATAGTAGATTATGCAATCCATGATGAGAGTCAAGATAAAAATGGAAATATTCATTGTCATATCATGACCATAATGCGACCCATAAACGAAAAAGGAGAGTTCTTAGCAAAGTCAAAAAAAGAATATATCCTAGATGAAAAAGGAGAAAAAGTATTAAACAAAAATGGAAAACCAAAGACAAGAAAAGTAGAACTAACAACCTGGAACGATAAAGGCAATGTAGAAAAATGGAGAGAAAATTTTTCAGACCTTTGCAATGAATATCTAGCAAAAAACAAGATAGAAAAAAGAGTAGACCATAGGAGTTTTAAAAGACAAAATTCAGATTATCTACCGACAATCCATTTAGGATCAGCAGCAAGTGCAATGGAGAGAAAGGGAATAGAAACTGACAAGGGAAACTATAATAGAGAAATAAGAAAATATAATGAACTTGTAAAAACAATAAAAGAAGAGATAAAGACATTAAAGGGTTGGATAGGAAATCTATTAGGTAACCTATCTACTGCTTATGAAAAATTTAAGGATATAGAAAGAGATAAGGTAATAGACAACCCTAAACTTTTCAATCTAACAAATTATCTATTAACTTATTCAGAAATTCAAAAAGAAAAAAGCAAATATCTAAAAGGATATGCCAAAACTAATAAAGAAAAGTATGACTTCAAAAAGCTAACAAGTGCATATAGTTATTTAAGAAAAAATGACATAGAAACCATAGGTCAGTTACAAACAAAAATAGAAAGTTTAAAGTCTAATAGTTATAAGCTAAATAAAAAAGCAAAGACAATCCATAAAGAAATGGAAGATGTAGAAAAGAAAATTCTATACTATGAAATCTACAAAGCCAAAAAAGAAGTTTATGAAGAATATCAAAAGAAAAATTTATTCACCAAAGACACATTCTATAATAAACATAAGAAGGATATAGACCAATATAAAGTAGTAAGCGAGAAATTAAAAAAACTCCTATCAGATAAGGAAAAACTAAGTCCTAAAAAATGGAATGAAGAAAAAAATCTTTTAATGGCAAATCTTGAAGAAATAAATAAAGAAAAAGACAAGATAAAAGATGAATACCAGGAAATTAATCATATAAAATATTCAGTAGATTTTGTAAACAAAGAACTTGGCATAGATTTATCCATAGAAATAGATAAGTTAATAAAACAAGGTGAAAAACCAAGTGTAATAGCACAGATTAAAAAATTCCAAGACCAAGTTAATAAAGATAATGAATATAGAGAAAGTATGAAAAACAAGAAAATGAATCAAGAAAGATAAGACCTGGTAAAAATATCTTATCCAAGCTATAATATGACCAAGAAAATAAAGGCAGAACTAGGAGGTAATAGAGATGAATAAAAGGCAAGAGCTAATAGATGAACTCATAAAAGCAGATCAAGATGGAAAATACAAAACCTATAAAAGCACAGAAGAAATAAAAGCAATGAACAATGAGGAAATACAGATTATATATTCCAACATGAAAAACTATCTATCAGACAAAAGAACACATATAAACTACTAAAGGTGGAAAAGCAAAATAAGAGCAGAAAAACAAGAAAAGGTACAAATGCCTAAGTAAGCAATAAAAACATCAAAATAAAACATTCCACCACCAAGAACAACCAAATAAAAACAAGCAAAGGGAAGTATAGAAAAATTAAAGCCTATACTTCCCTTTTTTTAATTCAAACAAAGGAGATAAAAGCATGATAAACGAAGAAATAAGCAAAGAAGCAGGTCAAGCAGCACAAACCATAATAACATACACAATAAAGGCAGCAAAAGAAACAATCAACTTAGACAAAGAAATAAGAAAAAAGATGAATGATACTTTAGAAAAAGCAAACGGAAACCTCAAAAGTCTTATGGGCGATGAAATGAAAATAAAAGACCTCTACAAGAAAGGACAACTAGAAAATATAAGTATAGATCAAAGCGACCTCAAAGACTTAAAAAAAGAACTAAACAAACTTGGAGTAAGTTTCTCAGTAATGAAAAACAAAGAAAGCCAAAACTATGAAATATTCTTCCAAGCCAAAGACATAAAAGTAATGGAATATGCCTTTAAACAAGTCATAGTCAAAGAAAATAAAAAAGAAAAAGAAAGTATCCTAAAACAAATAAAGAAATACAAAGACCTATCCAAGAACAAGGATAAGACAAAAGAGAAAGTCAAAAGGAAAGTAAAAGAAAAAGTAAAACCAAGTAAAAAAGATATGACCAGAGAAATCTAAGGGAGTAACGAAAAGTTACACCCTTAAATAACCATAATAACTAGACTTCCGAAAAGCAGAAGTCCAGAATTTCGAAAATCGGAAATCAAGAATTTCGATTATCGAAAATCAAGAAAGGAGCAGATATGGCAACAAACAAAATATATTATTGGATAAAATTGAAAGAAGAATTTTTCACAGACAAAATAAACAGAGGACATTGTCCTTAATGAGTCCAACCCATGTCCGACAAGAGATAGAGATAGAGAAAGATATAGAGATAGATAAAGAGAGAGAGGGAGAGATAGAAAAGATTTAACATTTTTGGTATAATTATAGAAATTAGACTTTGAAAATATTATGGATAATTGGCTTAAGAGCTGTAAACTAAATGAAATAAAGAGAAAATGGCTACAAGTTGTAGCCCCAAAAATATATAGGAGGTGAATTTTGTGGCAGAACAAAACAAGGAAATTGTAGTTATAGATGAAACTACAATTAAAAGTAAGATTTACTATATAAGAAATCAAAAGGTTATGCTTGATTTTGAGCTTGCTGAAATCTATGGATATACAACGACAAGATTTAACGAGCAAGTAAAAAACAATTCGGAGAAATTTGATGATGATTTTATGTTTCAGTTGACGAAATCAGAGTTTGAAAACTTGATATCGAAAAAATCGACATCAAGTTGGGGCGGTCGTAGAAAACTACCTTATGCTTTTACAGAGCAGGGTATTTATATGCTTATGACTGTATTAAGAGGAGAACTTGCCGTTAGACAGAGCAAGGCTTTAATACGAATGTTTAAGCAGATGAAAGACTTCATCATTAAAAATCAAGATTTTATCAGCTCAAAGGAATTAGTTCAAATAGCAATTCAAACAAATCAAAACACAAATGATATTGCAAGGATAGATAGTAAGATTAACACATTGGCTACTAAAGAAGATTTAAAAAAGGTAATGGATAATTTTATAGACCCGGAAACATATAAACATTTCCTCTTGATGAATGGAGATAAGATAGAAGCTGATGTTGCCTATACAAAAATATATAAATCAGCAAAGAAAAGCATTTATGTAATAGATAACTATATCGGACTTAAAACATTAGAACTTTTAAGAGCTGCAAGAGATAAGACTCAAATCGTAGTCTTTAGTGATAATGTCAAGAACAAGGATATGCTTACAAAAAATATCTTAGATGATTTTAGAAAAGACTATCCTAATATAGACCTGAAACTGAAGATAGCAGGTAAAAAATATCACGATAGATATATAGCAATAGACTTTGGAACAGAAAATGAAGCCTTTTATCTTTGCGGAGCTTCGTCAAAGGATGCGGGAAATAAAATATCAAGTATTACCAAGATAGAAGAATCTTCTAAAGATATGTACCATGATATGTTTAGTAAGATGTTAAATAATAAAGACTTAAAAATTTAATATATAATTATGTTAAATCATAGCAATACACAAGGCGGTAGAATTAAAAACTATCGTCTTTTTTTATTTGAAGAAAGGTAGGAGAGCATGGCAGATAAAAGAATGTTTTCACTAAAGATAGTGGATAGCGACTTATTTTTGGATATGCCACTAAGTAGTCAATGTCTGTATTTTCATTTATCAATGAGGGCAGATGATGATGGTTTTGTAAATAATCCTAAGAAAATCATCAAAATTATCGGGGCTAATGAAGATGACCTGAAAATACTTATTGCCAAAGGCTTTGTGATAGTCTTTGATCAGGGAATAATCGTCATTACTCATTGGAAGATAAATAACTATATTAGAAAAGACAGATATAAGCCAACAATGTATATAGAGCAGAAACAACAGCTTTATCAAACGGAAAATGGAGCATATATTTTAGAAGAAAAAGATGGTTGTCATCTGGTTAACCAAAGGTTGTCAAGTGGTCAACCCAGTATAGATAAGGGTAGATTAGATAAGGTTAGTATAGATAAGGGGAGAGAAGAACAGTCCACCCCCATCTTTTATGGAGAATTCAAAAATGTAAGGTTAAGCAAAGAAGAATATAAGAATCTTAAAGAAAAATTAAACTCACACACAGAAATAATGATAAATAAACTATCAAGATACATGGAAAGCAGTGGTAAGACCTATCAAAACCACTATGCGACAATCTTAAAATGGTATGAAGAAGATAAAGAAAAACTAACACAGAAAGGTTTAAATAAAAAAATGAACTATGATGTAGGAGAATCTTTATAGATAAAAAGAGGTGGAAAGCCATTATTAAAGACTTTAAGTCTAAAAAGGTATCAAAGTATGCCAGATATAATAAAAAGATAAATATGACACTTAAAAGGCGATTAGAAAATTAAAAATCTAATCGCCTTTTTTTATTGCATGAAAGGATAAGCTATGACAAAAAGACAAACAAAATACATTGTAAAAAGAAATTATGATAACAGAAGAACAGATACAGAAGCTTTTCTAAGACTAATAAAAAAATCAAGCAAATTAAGTAAGGACAATGAAATTGAGTATAACAAATATAATATTGATAGTAATAAAAAAGAGTGCTATAATAAAAATAGTTTTAGAGAAAGTTGTGTTATTTCTGAAAACTCAAACAAGGAGGAATAGGAAATGATACAAACAAATTCAAATCAATTTTCATTCAAAGCTGCAATTTATTGCAGACTATCTAAAGATGATGAGCAGAAAGGAGAGAGTGCCAGCATACAAAACCAAAAGGAACTTTTAGAAAACTATGTAAAATCAAGAGGTTGGAGTATTTACGATGTATATATAGATGATGGATATACTGGATTAAATACAAATAGACCATCATTTCAAAGACTAATTAGAGATATTGAAAATAAGAAAGTGGATATAGTCATCACTAAGGACTTATCAAGGCTTGGAAGAAACTATTTGCAGACTGGATACTATACAGAAAATTTCTTCCCAAAGAACAATGTCAGATATATAGCTTTAAATGATGGAGTAGATACCTTTCAAGAAAACAATGAAATAGTTCCTTTTAAAAATGTTTTAAACGAGTTTTATTCAAGAGATGTTTCCAAAAAGATGAAATCTGCCTATATGACAAGGGCAAGGCAAGGAAAATTTATTGGTTGTCTTGCTCCAATAGGATATAGGAAAGACAATGATGATCCACATAAATTAGTAATCGATGATGAAACTTCATGGATTGTTGAAAAAATTTTTGATCTTGCTTTTAGTGGTTATGGAGTACAAGCAATTAGGAGAAGACTTTTTGAAGAAAAAATACCTACACCTACCTGGTGGAATAGAAAAAAAGGACTTAGAAATAAAAAAACTAAGTTAGAAATGACCGTAGATGGTGGAGAGTATTGGTGGGACTGCACAACCCTAAAAGAAATTATTGAAAACCCAGTTTATATTGGTCATATTGCTAGTCAAAAAGTTAATTATAAATTCAAAGTAGGTTGGTTATCCGATAAACCTAAAGAGGAATGGATAATAGTAGAAAATACACACGAACCAATAATTTCTGAAGATATTTATAATATAGCAAATGAAAAATTAAAGAGCAGGAGAAGACCATTTAAAAATGGAGAAGAAAGCATATTTGCAGGCATTGTGAAATGTCCCGATTGTGGAAAATCTTTAAATCTTGGAAGAAACAAATCGAAAAAAAGAGAAAAGTTACTCACTTGTAACACTTATAGAAGATACGGAAAGTCATTATGTAGTCAACATAGAATTTATTACGATACTCTTTATGAGATAGTGCTTAAAGATATTAGAAATAATGCAGAAATAGCATTAAAAGACGAAAAAGAAATTATAAAAGCACTTGAAAAATCACGAGAAATTGATAATGAAGAAGAACAAAAATTTATCATGGATAAGATTTACGAAGATCAGATAAGAGTAGAAGACTTAACTAAAAAGATTGAAAGACTATATGATGACTGGCTAGATAACAAGATAAGTGAAAGCAACTTCCAAAAAATTCTTGAAAAATCACAAAACGAACAAGACTATCTAAACCAAAGAATAGAAGATAATCAAAAATTGATTGTTAAAGAAGATCTTGAAGATATTAATGTCAAAAAATGGATTGAACTCATAAAAAAACATAGGGATATAAAGAAGCTGGACAAAGAAACCTTAAACGAACTCATCTCAAAAATCTATGTTCACGAAAAAGAAGTAGTGAATGGAGAAATCACCCAAACAATTGATATTTACTACAATTTCATAGGAAATACAGACACACTACAAGTATTTTACAATCTCTAATTAGGCATAAAGCAGCTTATGGCAGGAGGCGGTATTGTCCTTATCGGACTTAAGCTGATTCCGCTACTTGCCAATGTACTCAAGTAAGAAGAAAAGGAGAGCTTAGATGTTTGGAATATTCGACAAGATAGAAGAATTTTTTAAGGAACTTCTACTGGGCGGTATCCAAGCAAACTTAGAGTCCATGTTTCTTGACATCAACGATAAAGTTGGTGCAGTTGCAACAGATGTAGGAAAAACTCCCATGGGGTGGAACGGAGATGTATTTGCCTTTATCAAAAGCATTAACGATTCCGTCATTATTCCCATAGCGGGACTAATCATCACAGCAGTCCTTTGTATTGAGCTTATCAATATGGTAATGCAAAAGAACAATATGCACGATACAGATACCTTTGAATTTTTTAAGTACATCATCAAGATGTGGATTGCTGTATGGTTAGTATCTCATGCTTTTGAGTTTTCAATGGCAGTCTTTGATGTGGCACAACATATGGTAAATAAGGCGGCAGGGGTGATAAATACCTCTGCCACCGTTTCCGGAGATCAGATAGTGGCAATGATGGATACCTTAAAAGAAAAGGGGCTTGGAGAGCTTGTCATGATTCTCTTTGAAACCTCACTCATAAAGGTTGCCATAGAGGTAATTTCCATTGTAATCATGCTTGTGGTTTACGGAAGAATGTTTGAGATTTATGTTTACTCATCGGTTTCAGCCATTCCATTTGCCACAATGGGAAACAAAGAGTGGGGACAAATTGGAACAAACTATATCAAAGGACTATTTGCACTTGGGCTACAAGGACTCTTTTTAATGGTTTGTCTTGGAATATACGCAGTATTAGTTAAGACAATACAGATAACAGATATACACACAAGTACCATGACGATACTTGGATATGCGGTTTTGCTGGGGTTAATGATGCTAAAGAGCGGAACTCTGGCCAAAAGCGTATTAAATGCACACTAACAGAAAGGAAGGATAGGATGATCAAAAGAAAAACAGTATTTACATCAGTAGTAATCGGAGCAGGTGTTATAGCGGTGATTGATAGAATCAAACTTTTTAGCAAGATTAATGACTTGGAAGAAAGAACAAAAGACATCGGTCGCTGCCATAATGACTTTTGTATTTTGCAGGAAAGATATAACAAAAATACAGATAAACAGATAGAAAGCATTCAGGAAGAAATCGGCTCTGTATATGAACACATGGCGGAGCTTTCAAAAGAAAAAGAAGATGGGAGGTAAGTTATGGCGTATGTACCAATCCCAAAAGACCTAAAGAAGGTAAAAACAAAGGTAGCTTTTAACTTAACCAAAAGGCAGATGATAGGTTTCACACTCGCAGGACTGGTAGGACTACCAGTCTATTTATTTATGCGAAAGGTTGTTCCAAATGATATAGCCGTCATATTTCTCATTGTGTCCACACTCCCTATATTTTTCATCACTCTTTTTGAAAAGGACGGACTGACATTTGAGAAATATTTTAAATATATTTACCTTCATAAGTTTTATCAACCACAAAAAAGAGTGAGAAAGGAGGTTTACCTTGAAAGACAAAAGAAAGATTCAGCAGGTAAAGTTAGAACAAAACAAAAAGATGTTAAGAAGTCAAAGACAGGACTTAAAGCAAAATAAGGGAAAATCTAAAAAAGATAAAGGCGGGCTACTTGACCTTATTTTTAGAAAAGAACCAAAAAGATATACTGTCGAAGATACCATTCCCTATCATAGACTCTTAAAAAGTGGTATATGTCAGCTTGACGAAAAGCACTTTAGTAAAAGCATAGCCTTTCAGGATATTAACTACCAACTTGCTTTAGATGAAGATAGGGATCTTATTTTTAATCAGTTTGCAAATTTTCTAAACTCCTTTGATCCAAGTATCAGTATTGAGTTTTCATATATCAATCAACTTGGACGAAACGAAGAAATGAAGTCGGCAATTCAGATACCAGATAAAAAGGACGGTTTTGACGATATACGTCTTGAGTTTAGAGAGATGCTTAAAAGTCAGATTGTAAAGGGAAATAATGGACTGAAAAAATCAAAGTATGTAACCTTTACAGTAGAAGCGGATAATTTAGAGCAGGCAACATCAAAACTTGAAAGACTGGAGATAGATATATTATCTAATCTAAAGAGTATGGGAGTTCGTGCGGAAAGTTTAAGTGGGGAAGAAAGACTCAAGATTCTTCACGATATATTAAATCCCAATAAGACCTTTGAGTTTTCATACAAAAATTTGAGGAAAAGGGAAAGCACTAAAACATACATTGTACCTGATGAATTTAACTTCACGCCTTCAAGGTACTTTAAGTTTGGAAAATTTATCGGGGCAGTCAGCCATTTTCAAATTCTTGCCAGCGAGCTTTCAGACCGTATGCTTGCCGAGTTTTTGGATATTGATGATAACATCAATATTTCCTTTCATATTAAGGCAATCGACCAATCGGAAGCTATTAAAATGGTAAAGAGAAAAAATACCGATATTGACAAGATGAAAATTGAGGAAAATAAGAAAGCGGTAAGAAGCGGTTATGATATGGACATTCTTCCATCGGACTTAATCACCTATGGAGAAGATGTAAAGAGTCTCTTAAAAGATTTGCAGACAAGAGATGAACGAATGTTTGTGGTAAGTATCGTCTTTATGAACTTTGCAAAAACGGTGCAAAAGCTTGATAACACAATCTCTCAGATAAGTTCCATTGCAAATAAGCATAACTGCAAGCTGAAAAGACTTGACCATACGCAAGAACAAGGACTTATCAGCGTGCTACCTCTTGGCGTAAACAAGATTGAGATAGATAGAGGACTAACCTCATCATCTACGGCAGTTTTTATGCCCTTTACCACAGAGGAGCTTTTTATCAATTCAAGTAACAGTCTTTATTACGGACTAAATGCCTTAAGCCATAACCTGATTATGGCAGATAGGAAAAAACTCAAAAATCCAAACGGTCTAATCCTCGGAACTCCTGGAAGTGGTAAATCCTTTAGTGCTAAAAGAGAAATGGCAAATGCAATTTTAGTAACGGACGATGATGTGATTATCTGCGATCCAGAAGGAGAGTATGGAAACCTTGTAAGACAATTTAATGGAGAAGTCATTAAAGTCAGCAGTAAGTCCAAAGATTACCTGAATCCCCTTGATATAAATATGAACTATGGCGATGGGGATGCGCCACTGAAAGACAAAGCAAACTTCATTATGAGTATGCTGGAGCTTGTAGTAGGCGGCAGTGGTCTTACGGCAGAAGAAAAGTCCGTTATAGACAGGTGCTTACCTAAGATTTACGAAAAGTATTTTGATAATCCAACTCCTGACAATATGCCAATACTGCAAGACCTATACGATATGTTAAAAGGACAGGAAGAAAAGGTCGGTAAAAAGCTGGCAACGGAGATGGAAATCTATGTATCAGGTTCCCTTAATGTTTTTAATCACAGGTCAAATGTGGACTTAAATAAGAAACTCCTGTGCTTTGATATTAAAGAGCTTGGAAGTCAGCTAAAGAAAATAGGAATGCTTGTTATACAGGATCAGGTGTGGAATAAAGTATCTCAAAATAGAGGAAGCAAGGCTACAAGGTACTATATCGACGAGTTCCACTTGCTGCTAAAAGATGAACAGACAGCATCGTATTCGGTAGAGATTTGGAAAAGATTTCGTAAGTGGGGAGGTATCCCTACGGGTATTACGCAAAATGTCAAAGACCTACTTATGAGTAAGGAAATTGAAAATATCTTTGATAATACCGACTTTGTCTTAATGCTAAATCAAGCGTCAGGAGACAGAGAAATTTTAGCAAGAAAACTTAAAATCTCACTTCCTCAGCTTAGATATGTTACCAACTCAAATGAGGGCGAGGGATTACTGTTCTTTGGAAATACCATTGTTCCTTTCCTTGATAAGTTCCCGAAAGATACAATTCTCTATCAGAAGATGACTACCAAGCCTGAAGAAGTGAGGTAGCCTATGGGGAAAAAGCTGAAAAAGGATTTTAGGGAAAGGCATAAGGCAAGTCTTGAAAGAGAAATGATCCATAGTGAAACATTCACTACATCTGAAGAAAGTAAGCTAAAGCACAACGATGATTACAGAGGAAAAATCGTCCATGACAAAGACAGATTTCAGGACAAGGTTCATAAGAAAATAAACAAGGTAAGTTCTGATAATGAAAAGGCTTATGGAACATCCAAGAGAAATGCAAGATATAGAGCTTCTGATAAGGATAGTATAGCTGCTGTAAGTGAAACAGGAAGATCGGATTATATTACGGAGGTAAAGGATGGAAAAATCTATGATCCTTTAGGAAAAGACCTTGATAATGACGGGATTATAGACAGATACGATAATGACTTTAGGGACAGCGACTACTTTGAATCGACCTATGATGTGGATGATAATCTCCATAAAAAAGATGAGTTTTTTGGAAGTTCCTCTATAACTCATGAGGCTAAAAAGAGAAAGTATAAGAGGAAAAACTACACCGAAAGCCTTTATACAAGAAAAAAAGAAGATGTGTCAAAGGGAAATAAATCTGAAGGTAAAAAGACTGGAAAAGATGCTGCAAGCGAAAAAGTTTATAGTAGCCTTTCTAAAGAGCAGAGGAAAAAGCTAAAGAAAGATATGGTAAAGGTATCTGCCCTTTCAGGACTTGCCAAAGGAAGTGAAACCGTAAGGGATTATCTTTCTCATGGAAGTGATGAAAATAAAGGGGTAGAGGCAGGAGAAAAGACAGCGGACGCAAGCTCGAAACTCATTCATGGCATAAAGAAATATTCTGATAAGAAAAAGGCGAAGAAAGGATACGATCTTACAAATAAGGATTATAAAATCAGGAAGCGAAAATCGAAGCTTGAATTTCGTGATGCCAAAGAGAACCTGAAAAAGACGAATGAATATAAAAGAGCAAATGCCTATAAAAGATTTCAAAAGAAAAATCAGGTAAAGGCAGCCATTCGTCGTGAGAATAAGTCAAGGCTCAGAGATCGGATTAAAGAAAACCTCATTGGCTCGTTGAAAGGCTCAAAGAGATTTATATTAAGAAAAGCAAAGGGACTTATGATTATTTTCATAGGTCTTATTATTTTGGGAACTTTCTTTATCAACTTTGCAGGAACGGGAATGACAGGCTTTATGAACTCCACAAGTTCTATTCTTACAACAAGCTATTTGTCAAAGCCAAATGTCCTAAATGAAATCAATCAGAGCTTTTCTGCTATGGAGAGTGAGCTTCAAAATGAGGTTGATCATGTCAAAAATAACTATCCCGGCTATGACGAGTACATCTTAAATAATACAGAGTATATTGGTCATAATGTCCATGAGCTTTTATCCTATATTACATCAAGATGTGGAGAGGTAAAGAGTGTATCGGAAGTAGAATCCATATTAAAAGAATTGTTTGAGTCCATGTATGACCTTGAATATAGGGAAGAAGTTGAAATCAGATACAGGACAGTTACAGACACCTATACCGATGAAGATGGCAACGAATATACCGAAAGTCATGAAGAACCTTATGAGTATAAAAAGCTCATTGTAACGCTGCATAAAAAAGAGATGGACAGCATTATCCGAAAGGTCTTTGCTGATTATCCCGATAACTTAAAGCACTATGAAGCCTTATTCCTTGCACAAGGAAATATGGGAGAAGCCTTTGGAAATTCTGACCTTATCAGTGCAAATGGTGGCGTAGGTGGTGGAGTTGAGTATGAAGCATCAAGTGAAGTTCAAAAGAAGATTGTTAATGCTGCATACATCACGCCATCTCCGGGTGCAGGCTGGTGTGCCATGTGGGTTTCACAGGTCTATCAAAATGCAGGTCTTGGATATATTGGCGGAAATGCCTGCGATATGTACAGAAACTATACTTTTACATCAGACAGGTCAAAACTCAAGGTGGGAATGCTTGTAGCGGTGGAAAGCAGTAGTAGTGGAAGCACAGCAGGACTTACCTATGGTCATGTAGGAATTTATATTGGAGATGGTAAAGTTATGGATAATATTGGACGAATAAGAGTAACCACTTTAGACAATTGGATTGCGTCTTTCTGCAAGCATCATCCCGTAGGATTTGGATTCCCACCAAACGTAAAGAAATAGGAGGTAACAATGTGAAACGAGAATTAACGGTAGTGAAAAACAAAATAAAGAAGTTGAAGGATAAAAAGGCTTTGATTGATGAAGAATTGGAGCCTTTATTTATTCGTGAAGAAGAACTTGAAAACGAAGAAATCATTGCCATTTGCAGAAAGAACAACATTACAATCAGTGATTTGATGGCAAAGGTAAACAGACAAAGAGTAGAAATGAAAAAGGAGAAGTCAAATGAAAACCAGTTGGAAAAAGAATAAGAAGTTTTGGACAGCAGCACTTGCAGTCGTTGTAAGTATAAGCTGCCTTTTGGGTCTTTGGACAGTTGTTTATGCTCATGAGCAAAGCTTAACGGAAGCACCTACAAGCGATAAAGCTGTCCAAACACAAGTGGAAGTAAATGTAAAGTATATCTTTGAAGATGAAAAAGTTTATAAGGAAGAAAAGATAAAGGCTGAGAAAGGACAGCTTCTTGACAGCGGTGATCTGCCGATGCTCCCTGATAATATGAAATTTATTGATGAGTTTCTATTTTATGAAGTAAAAGGCGATGGAAATGATGAAATTATCCGAAAGGTAGCAAAGACTGAGGCTAAAGATAAAGAGACTCAGACAGAAGAAGAAAAGCCGAAACAGGATGAAAGCTCGCAGACGAAAACTCCAAAGACGGAAGATAAATCAACGCAGACAGAGCTTTCTAAAAATGATATTTTCAAAATGGAAAAAGATGCTAAGGAGCTTCAGGAAAAACTTGATAAGTTAAATAGCGAAATGAAGGATAAAGACAAATTAAGCGATAATCAGAAAGAAAAAATCAAAGAACTTGAAGCCCAGATTGAAAGCTTGAAAGAAAAAATGAAAAAAGATAAGGAAAATAGGGACTTATCAGAAGAAATGAAGAAGGAAATGGATAAGCTGAATAAAAAGATTAAAGAGCTTGAGGAAAAGGCAAATGAAGCAAACAAGGCTCCCGTAATATCTAATCCGCCTGCACTGAACAGTCCTATTTCCGGAATTAAGAAAAACTCAGGCATTTCAAATCAAACACCTGTAAACAATACAGGAAAAAGCACAACTACACAGGCGAGTTCAGAAAATACTGTAAAAGATACAAGTAATTCTGAAACGAAAGAGAAAGATATTCGCTATCCTAATAAGCTGACACCGAAAGCTCCTGCCAATAACAATCAGGATTCATCTATGGACGGGACAAGTAAGACTGTAAATACCAATAAGGGAGTAGCTTCTGCTCCGTCAAAGGCAAGAGGAACCGTTACGGAAAATAAGGACAATGCGAATAAGGACTATCCAATTCATCACGGGGATAGCGGTGATAACAAAGAAACAGATCTGTATTCTGCTGATGCAAGACAGTTTATTACCTTTCAAACGAAAAACGGTAAGACCTTCCATCTCATCATCAACCACGATGAGACACAAGAAAATGTAATGCTTTTAACGGAAGTATCTGAAGATGATCTTCTAAATATGGTTGAAAAGAAAGAAGCTCCGAAGCAGGAGATTAGCAAAGAGGAGCCAACTAAGGAAGAAGTAAAGCCTGAGAAAAAAGAAGAAAAGAGTAATTTAGGAACATATATTATTCTGCTTCTTGTTATAGGCGGAGCATTAGGAGCAGGTTATTACTTTAAGGTCGTAAAAAAGAAAGAGGATAAGGAGCTTGAATCATTAGAGGAAGAAGATGATGATTTCTTTTCGGAAGCAGAAAGTGAGCAAGAAATAGGAGAAGCAGAAGAAACAGAAGCTTATGATGAAGAATAAATGCATCTTAAAATATATTGTTATGGGTGCAAACGCAGGGCGGGAGAGTAAAATCTTTCGCCCTTTTACAATGAAAGCAGGAGGAAAAATATACATGGAACATATACTTGTGATAGCAGAAAAACCGAGTGTAGCTATATCAATTGCAAAGGTAATAGGAGCTACAAAAAAGAAAGATGGATACTATGAGGGAAATGGATATAAGGTATCTTGGTGCGTAGGCCATCTAATTCAGATGGCAAATCCGGACGCTTATGATGAAAAATACGCTAAGTGGAATATATCGGATTTGCCGATTATTCCGAAGCAGTACAAATTTGAAGTGGCAAAGGCTACAAAAAAGCAGTTTAATATCCTTAAAAAACTGATGAATGATAAGGAGATTGATACAGTTATCAATGCGTGCGATGCGGGAAGAGAAGGAGAAAGTATTTTTCGACTGGTATATAACGAAGCTAAATGCAAAAAGAAAATGCAGCGTCTTTGGATTTCGTCAATGGAAGATAGTGCTATCAAAGAGGGATTTTCCAATCTAAAGAATGGCAAAGATTACGATAAGCTCTTTGAATCGGCACAGGCAAGAGCTATTGCAGACTGGCTTGTCGGAATGAATATCAGTAGGCTATATTCTTGCCTGTATAAGCAAAATTACAGTGTCGGGAGAGTGCAAACCCCAACGCTTTACATGATTGTAAAAAGAGATGAAGAAATAAATAATTTTAAGAAAGAAAAATACTACACCGTAGAGCTTTCTATGAACGGCTTTACATTATCGACAGACAAAATTGGTGATGAAATAACCGCAGAGCAGCTTATTAATTTAATAGGCGATAATATTGAAATAACTGATGTCATTCAAAAAGAAAAGATTACAAAGCCGGATTTACCCTTTGATCTAACAACACTTCAAAGAGAGTGTAATAAATATTTTGGATATTCAGCAAAGCAGACGCTTGATTATGCTCAAAGCCTGTATGAAAAGAAACTAATTACCTATCCAAGAACAGACAGCAGATGCTTAACGGAAGATATGATTGTAAGTACGGTCAATAACATTTTAGGAAAAAATGATTTTGATACAGAGCGTATCAAGACGGTATTTAACTCAAAAAATGTTACGGATCATCACGCTATTATTCCGACAGTAAGCTCGTTAAGTGAAGATTTATCGAGTATCCCTGATAGTGAAGCGAAGGTATATAGGCTTATTTCTAATAAGCTTCACGCAAGTGTAGGCTATCCATTAGTCGAAAACACAACAAAGATTGTAGCTGAATTTGACGGATTTGAATTTACAAGTTCAGGAAGGGTAATTAGAGACGAGGGCTTTAGCAAATACCTTAAAGAATACAAGTCCAAGAAGAATGAGTTCATAGAGCTTCCTGATGTAAGTATCGGTGATGTTTTAAGTATTGAAAATAAAGAGATTAAAGAAAAATTTACTCAACCACCGAAACACTTCACTGAAGATACGCTTCTAAAGTCTATGGAGATTGCAGGAAATGAAGCCTTAGAAAAAGGTGTAGAAGTGGAAAGAAAGGGACTTGGAACACCTGCAACAAGGGCAGGAATTATTGAAAACTTAATCTATAAGGGTTTTGTCGAAAGAGATAAGAAAAATTTGATTGCCACGCATAAGGGGATCAGCCTTGTAACAATAGTATCCGATACCTTTAAGTCAGCGGAAACAACTGCAAAGTGGGAAATGGAATTAGCGGATATTGCCAAAGGGAAATCTTCAAAGGAAGAATTTTTAGAAGCAATTGAAAATGAAATAAAAGAGGTTGTTCTGACATATAGTAAGTAAGAGATAACTAATTCAGAGTGGAAAAAATACTCCAAAAGTGCTATAATTTTGTAGGAAAAGTAGGGCGAAAGGAAGTAAATATGGAAGATATATTTATGGATACTGCAAAAGTTATGGCAAAAGGACAGGTTACTATTCCGAAAAGGATAAGGGAACTTTTAAATTTAGAAAATGGAGATTATGTTACTTTTGTAGTTAATAAAGATAAAGTGCAAATTCAAAATTCTAAGGCTTTTATTGAAGAAAACATTAAAAAATAACAGCACGTTTTTAGAGGTAGGTGAAACAATGAATAAGGATAAGATGGTATTGCAGAATACAGATATTGGAAAAGATAATCATCAGTTTGATGATATTGTTAAGATTGTCGAAAGTGCAAAGGATCGTGCTTATAGAAAAGTCAATGAAGAATTGATTTTGATGTATCAGGAAGTGGGAAAGTATATAAGTGAGAAAAGTAAAGAAGCAGGTTATGGGTCAAATTTTGTGGAAAATGTTGCCGATTTTTTCTCTGAAAATTATCCTGATTTAAAAGGATTTACCCGTAGGGGGCTTTATAGAATGAGGCAATTCTATGAGCTATATAAGGATGATGAAAAAGTGTCAACGTTGTTGACACAATTGAGCTGGTCTAATCATTTGAAAATAATGTCAGGATCTAAAAGTAAAGAAGAAAGAGAATTCTACATTAACTTAGCAATTAAGGAGAATCTAACTCACCGAGAGTTGGTAAGGCAGATGGACAGTGGCTATTATGAACGTTATATGCTTTCAAATAGTAACGATTTGCCTGCTATACAAAGGGCAAAACAAGAGACGCATAATTTGTTTATGGACAGTTATGTTTTAGAATTTCTTGATGCTCCCAAGATTGGAAATGAAAGAGAATTTCAGAAGTCAATTCTCCAGAATCTGAAGAACTTTATTTTAGAGATTGGGAAAGATTTTTCCTTTATAGGTAATGAGTATAGGGTACAGGTTGGCAATCATGATTACTATGTAGATTTGTTGTTCTATCATAGGGGACTATCTTGTTTAGTTGCATTTGAATTAAAAATTGGAGAGTTTAAGCCGGAATATATCGGAAAAATGAACCTGTATTTAGAAGCACTGGATAGAGAAGTAAAGAAACAAACTGAAAATCCAAGCGTAGGAGTAATCCTTTGTGCTTCAAAAGATGATGAGGTAGTAGAATTTGCATTAAGTAGAAGTCTTTCGCCTACAATGGTATCGGAGTATACATTAAAACTGATAGATAAGAATTTGTTGCAACGAAAATTAAAAGAATATGTAGATATTGCGGAAGAAACAAACGAATAAAATTTAATAATATAATGCGTAAAAGGTGATTAGAGTAAAATCTAACCGCCTTTTTTGTTTGGAAAAACGAAGGAGGTAAAAATGCGAATAAATGATTTTCATAACATTTTGGAGCTTATAAAACAAGATGTGCTTCATAGTGAAGCAGAGTATCTGAAGCTCTTAAAGGTTGTCGGAAACAATCAAAGATATGACTTTAGAAGTCAATTAAGTATCTATGATAAAAATCCTGAAGCAATAGCTTGTGCCAAGTTTGACTACTGGAGGGAACGTTTTAATAGAACAGTAATGCGAGGACAGAAAGGTATCCCCATTTTAGAGGACTATGGCACATTCAAGAAAGTGGACTATATTTTTGATATAGGTCAGACAGTTTCAAGAAACAGAGATGTCAACGAAGTAAATCTTTGGAAGTTTGACAAAGAAAATCATCAAGATGTGTTAAAGGAAATGATAAAAAGCGAGGGCTATGAGGAAAGTAAAAGCACACTTGAAAACATCTTTTCTTTAAGCAGACTCTACGGTGATGAAAAAATAGATACCTTAATGAATGAACTTAGAATAGCGGATGAGGATAGAATATCCTTTACAAAGTTTGTAAGGGACTCGGTAAGCTATGCGGTAGCATCAAGATTTAAGTTAGATTATTCGATAGATTATGAGCTTTTAAGAGAGAATTTTCAAAGACTTGACAGCATATCTCTAATGAGTCTTGGTGAAAGCGTATCGGATATTAGCGGAAAGATTATTGATGCGACCATTCAAAAAAGCAAAGAACTTGAGCTGCAAAAAGAAGTTTTAAGAGGAAAAGAAGCGGGATATAATAAGATTAAAGAAGAATTGGAGGAGGTAGAAGAATATGTACTTCGACGAGATGATCAGGGAAGAAATGAAAACGGGCGAGTTCTCCGAAATGGAGAGTACAGACGAGATAATAGAGAAAATCAGGGAGAATACGCTAAACAGCTTGGAGGAAGAGACGGACTTCATAAGGAAGTATCCAAATCCGACCTACGCAGTGATGAGGCTGGAGTTTCTTTCACAGAGCGAGGAGCAGAGCAACTTCGAGATGTTAGTAGATCTATACAAGGAGAAGAAGTTGACAGGACACCTGATGGACATTCAGAAACAGGCGATAGAGTTTATGAGAAGAGAGAAGCCGAAGCTGATGGCAGCTTGGAAGATAGAGGGAGAGAGCAATCCACAGTACAAAGCAATGATTTCAGCTTTGAAAGAGATGACGATCAAGGAAATAGTAGAAGGTTAAGAGAAAATATTGATGTAGAGATAAGAGAAGCTGAAAAGGCTTCTTTTTCTTTACCAGAAAACTCCTATGGACAGACACGCCTTACGATTCCGCTAACTGAGAATGATATAGATACCGTCCTTATTAACGGAGGAAATCACGATGGCGGCAGACTTCCTGTTATTGCTGAGTTTTCCAAAGAAAAAACAGTAGAAGAATTGGGAGAATACCTCAAAGATACCTTTAAAGGCGGAAACGGGTTTTACATTGATGAAAGAGAAGTATCTTCCTGGTATTCGGATAAAGGCATTCATTTAGCCTATGGAACTTCTGCAAGAGAAGATGATACGCAGGTCTTAAACTGGAATGATGCTGCAAAGAGGATAAATGAACTTCTTAATAGTGGGGAATTTGCTACAAATGTAGAGCTTTTTGAAGCTCTTGATTATGAAAGAGATCGGATTTCAGAATCTCTATGGTATCTATCTCATGATTTAAGTGAAGAAGGAAAAGAGCAAGGATATTTTGAACTTTTTGAAAGAGGTGGGGGCTTTTCGGAAGAAACAAAAAGATTATCTGAAGCATTAAAAAATCCTGAGTATCTGAAAGAAACAATCAGAGAATATGACAGATTTATAGCAGGATATAAAGAAAATAGGAATGTACTAAGGTTTCACTATCACAAGGTAGATAGCCTTTATCAGAAATTACAGGAACTTGAGCTGCCACGAAAGGAATATAGCACCAATTTGACAGAACTTCCGAAGGTAAAGTCCTTTATTACAGAAGATGAAGTCCTTGAAAGTCTTTCAAGAGGAAGTGGCGTTGATAGAGGAAAAGAACGAATCACCAAGTTTTTTAAAGAAAATCATACGCTTCAGGAAAAAGCGAATTTCTTAAAAGACGAATATGGAATTGGAGGACATTCCCATGCTGTTTCCGGAGCAATGGGAAGTGATGAATGGCACGATGCTAAGGGACTTAAATCACAGAAAAATGATTGTAATGATGTGTTTCTTACTTGGACAAGTGTTGCAAAGCATATCGACGAGCTGTTTTCTAAAAATCTTTATCCTGAAGAAAAGGAAACAGAAAACAAGTCAAAGATTGAAGAACCACAATATTATTCCAAAGATGCTCCTGAAAACTTAATGACCGATGAAATGCTTGAAAGAGTGCCGGAGCTTTACGCACAGGAGGATGTAGCATTAGCGGATAAAGAGGTTCATGCTGCATATATCATTCCTTTCCGTTCTAATTGGACTTGGTATATGACGGAATATGACAGGGAAAGTGGCGATGCCTTTGGACTGGTACTTGGGATTGAACCTGAATGGGGATATTTTAATCTTGAAGAACTAAAGGAATTAAATGCCCAAAGGCTTATTTTAGAAGATTTTCCAAAGACCTTTAGAGAGCTGAAAGATACAGAACTTAAAAAGCAGATGGATGAGCAGGAGCTTCAGTCTGTCTTTAATGGAGAACTTAGCTTTGTAGAAGAAGAACTTGAAGCACCTGAAGAAACAGAAGAAGTTAGAAGGGCTGACACAGTTCAAGCTACCTTATTTGATTACCTCAAAGAAAGAGAAGAAGTAGAACTGAATAAAAAAGAGGAAATCCCTTTAGAGGATTTTGCAGTTAAAGCAGGTGATACCGTCTACTTTCATCATGAAGAATACAAAGTCAGAGAAATTTCTAAAAATGAAATCACAGGAAAAAATGACTTGTGGCTTGATCCTGTAAGGCAAGGCAATCATCAAATTCCGATTGTAGCCTTTACAGATAATGAGGATCTTATGAAGCAGATAAGCCTTGAAAGACCGAACTTTATTGTCGGAGATGAAGTCAAATACAAGGATAAAGACTATACCATCACACGCTTTGATGATATGGGAAATAACCTAAAGACGGTAACGGTTAAGGACAATACAGAATATCTTGGCGGTATGATAACAGGCTCCGATGTGATTCCTTATCGTCTGGAAGGCGACCTTGAGAGGGTATTTCAAAATCAAACATATAAACATCCAGAGCAGACTACTGAAGAAGTAGAAATAAAGAAAGCAGAAGCTCATAACTTCAAAATTAAAGAAGAAACGCTACCTGACAAGTTATCTCCAAGTGAGAGATTAAACAATAACCTTGAAGCAATCTCGATGTTAAATCGAATTGAAAGAGGTGAGAGAGATTTAGATATTACCGCTCAGAAAGTTTTAGCAAGGTATGTTGGCTGGGGAGGACTTGCTGATGTATTCGATGAAGAAAAAGGCGGACAGTGGAAAGAAGTAAGGAGCTTTCTAAAAGAGAACTTATCGCAGGCAGAATATGAAGCTGCAAGAGAATCTACTTTAACGAGCTTTTACACACCGAAAACAGTGATTGACGGAGTGTATAAGACACTTTTGGATATGGGATTTAAACAGAGAAACATTTTAGAGCCAAGTATGGGAATAGGGAACTTTATAGGCAATATCCCTGATGAAATGAACAAGTCTAAGTTTTATGGTGTAGAGCTTGACTCAGTAAGCGGTCGAATTGGAAAACTCTTATACCCTGAAAGTGATATACAGATTAAGGGGCTTGAAGAAACTTCCTTTTCAAATAACTTCTTTGATGCGATTATCGGCAATGTACCCTTTGGAGAATATAAGGTAAATGACAGGGAGTATAACAAAAATAACTTCCTTATCCATGATTATTTCTTTGCCAAGTCCATTGATAAAGTAAGAAACGGAGGTATTATTGCCTTTATTACATCAAGCGGAACGATGGATAAAAAGGACGAAAGTGTAAGACGCTACCTTGCAGCAAGAGCAGAGTTTTTAGGAGCGATAAGACTTCCGAACGATACCTTTAAGGGCGTAGCAGGAACAGAAGTAACCTCAGATATTATCTTCCTAAAGAAAAGGGACAGTATCAGAGAAAGGGATGAGGATTGGATTCACCTTGCTGAAGATGAAAACGGGCTTTTATATAACAAATACTTTGTTGATCATCCTGAACAGGTGCTTGGTTCTATGGAAGAAATATCCGGAAGATTTGGGAATACAATAGCTTGCCTGCCAAAAGAAAACACAGACTTAAAGGAGCTACTGACAAAAGCAAGCGAAGAAATCGCTAAAAATGCTAATTATGAAGAAATAGAGCTACTTGATGATGAAATCAGTACAATACCCGCAACGGACGATGTCAAGAATTTCTCCTACACCATTATTGATGATGAAGTTTATTACAGAGAAAACTCCCTGTTTGTAAAGAAAGAAGTAACGGATAAAAACAAGGAAAAGATTAAGGACTATCTTGAGTTAAATGCTGCCTTAAAGGACGTTATTTACAAACAGAAAGAAGATTTTTCAGATGATGAAGTAAAGAAAGCTCAGGAAAAACTAAATGAAATTTATGACAGCTTTTCTAAGAAGCATGGATATGTCAACAACCTTTCTAATACCAGAGCCTTAAAAGAGGATAGCAACTTCCCGCTTGTTTCTTCCATTGAAATCCTTGATGAAGAAGAAAACTTCAAAGCAAAGGGAGATATTTTCTCCAAGCGAACAATCACAAAGGCGAAGGTTATCGACCATGTAGACACTTCCCTTGAAGCTCTTGTTTTATCGGTATCAGAAAAAGGATATGTGGATTTTGAGTATATGGGAAGCCTTACAGGAAAAGACAGACCGACTTTGATAGAAGAACTTAGAGGGGAAATCTATCTAAACATCAGAGAAGAACAAAACTTTTATAGACCATTGTCTTTTAACCTTGAAGATGGAGATTTACCTTTTGCCTGTGCAAACGGCAGTAATTCATATAAGTACGGCTATGTAACAAAGAATGAGTACCTAAGCGGAAATATCAGAGATAAGATTGCTATTGTAGACAGCTATCTTGCAAAGCTAAGACAAACGGAAAGAGAGTTGCCTCATCTTGGCTATGCGGAAGATGGCAAAGAAAAAGAGCTGATAAGCTATGAGATGAACCGTTTGGAATACCAAAAGGCAGAGCTAATAAAAGTTCTTCCAAAAGAGCTTGAAGCAAGTGAAATCAATGTAAGACTCGGAGCTACTTGGATACCGATTAAGGATATTGAAAAATTCATCTTTGAAACGCTTAAAACTCCGGGATATGCCAAATGGGATATTAAGGTTAAATTTTCAAATCTGACAAGCGAATGGAATGTAGAAGGAAAGAGCAGGGATAGAGGAAATGACCTTGCAGAGATGACTTACGGCACCTCAAGGGTAAATGCCTATAAGCTGATTGAAGATGCTCTAAATTTAAAAGAAACAAAGGTATTTGATCAGATTGTAAATCCGGACGGCTCGAAAACTTCTGTATTAAATAAAAAGGAAACGCTTCTTGCAGGGCAGAAACAGGAGCTTCTAAAAGAAGAATTTAAGAACTGGATATTTAACGATCAGGAAAGAAGAAACCGTCTTGTAAAGATATATAACGAGCGTTTTAACTCTATCCGTAACAGAGAATATGACGGCAGCAAGCTCTCCCTTGAGGGAATGACCACAGAAATTGATTTAAGATCTCATCAAAGAAATGCCATAGCAAGAAGCCTTTATGGAGGAAATACCTTGCTTGCCCATGTGGTAGGTAGTGGTAAGACCTTTGAAATGGTGGCGTCTGCGATGGAAAGTAAAAGGCTTGGAATGTGCAGTAAGTCCTTGTTTGTTGTCCCCAATCACTTAACAGGTCAAATCGGTCGTGAGTTTATGCAGCTATATCCGTCAGCTAACATTATGGTTGCAGATAAGAAAGATTTTGAGCCGAAAAATAGAAAAAGATTTATCGGAAGAATTGCCACAGGAGAGTATGATGCCGTTGTAATCGGGCATACGCAGTTTGAAAAAATTCCGATGAGTAAGGAATATCAGGAAAAGCATATTCAGGATCAGATTGATGAAATTATAAACTATGTAGAAGAATATAAGCATGACAGAAACCAAAACTTTACGGTAAAACAGCTTGAAAAGACAAAGAAGAAACTTGAAACAAGGCTTGAAAAGTTAAACGATGATTTTAAGAAGGATGATGTCATTACCTTTGAAGAATTAGGTGTAGATAAGCTCTTTATTGACGAGGCACATAATTACAAAAATCTATACCTTTACACAAAAATGAGGAATGTAGCAGGTATTGGACAGTCTGAAGCCTTTAAGTCCTCCGATATGTTTATGAAGTGCAGATACATGGATGAAATGACAGGTGGAAAAGGAATTGTCTTTGCCACAGGAACGCCTGTCAGTAACTCGATGACAGAGCTTTATACTATGCAGCGTTATCTTCAGTATGAAAGCCTTAAAAAGAATAATTTGGAGCATTTTGATAGCTGGGCTTCTACTTTTGGTGAAACGCAGTCAGCTTTTGAATTGTCTCCGGAGGGAACAGGGTATAGAGTAAAGACAAGATTTTCCAAGTTCTATAACCTTCCTGAACTAATGTCTATGTTTAAAGAAGTTGCGGATATTCAGACAGCAGATATGCTAAATCTTCCAACACCTGAAGCACACTATGAAGTTATTAAAACTTTGCCAAGTGAGGAGCAAAAGGTAATCCTAAAGAGCTTATCGGAAAGAGCTGATGATGTGAGAAACAGGGTAGTAGAGCCTGACGAAGATAATATGCTGAAGATTACTAATGACGGCAAGAAACTCGCCTTAGATCAGCGTTTAATCAATCCACTGCTTCCGGATAATCCTGACAGCAAGGTCAATGTGTGCGTGAAAAATGTCTTTTCCATTTGGGATAAGACAAAAGAAAATAAGTCCACACAGCTTCTTTTCTCCGATATGTCAACTCCAAAAGGAGATGGAGCGTTTAATATTTACGATGATATTAGAGAAAAACTTGTGGCAATGGGAATACCGAAAGAAGAAATAGCCTTTATCCATGAAGCAAATTCCGATAAGCAAAAGGATGAACTCTTTGCAAAGGTAAGAAAAGGCGAAATTCGTATTTTGATGGGTTCTACACAGAAAATGGGAGCCGGAACGAATGTGCAAAACAAGCTGATTGCACTTCATGATTTAGATGTCCCATGGCGTCCTGCCGACCTTGAGCAGCGTGCGGGCAGAATTGTAAGACAGGGAAATGAAAACAAAGAAGTCAGCATATACAGATATGTAACGGAGAATACCTTTGATGCGTACCTTTGGCAGACCATCGAGAATAAACAGAAGTTCATTTCTCAGATTATGACAAGTAAAACACCTGTCAGAGTGGCGGAAGATGTGGACGAAAGCAGCTTAAACTATGCAGAGATTAAAGCCCTTGCTACAGGTGATCCGAAGATTAAGGAAAAGATGGATTTGGATAATGAGGTTACAAAACTTAAAATGCTTGAAGCAAACTATAAGTCCAACCGTTACAGATTAGAGGATAAGGTTGCTAAAAACTATCCGGAAGAAATTGCAAGGACAGAAAAACTCATTGAGGCTGTAAAGAAAGATATTAAAGATGTAGAAGCAAAAGCTGAAGGAGAGGAAAAGTTTACTTCTATTACTATCGGTGGTGAGAAGATATTAGATAAAAAGTTAGCCGGAGAAAAGTTGCTTGAAGCTATTTCTAAAGTGAAAATCAATGAAAGCAAGGTTATCGGTAAGTATAGAAACATGGACTTAGAGGTAAGCTACAACTTCTTCACCAATGAGCATAACTTCAGCTTAAACGGTGCTGCAAAGCATTCAGGAGAGCTTGGAACGAGTGCGGACGGTAATATTACAAGGTTTGATAATGCTCTTGAGAAAATGCCTGAGAAATTAAAGAGGCTTGAAGAAAAGCTCCTCGGCACAAAAGAACAGCTTGAAAATGCCAAAGAGGAATTACAAAAGCCTTTTGAAAAAGCTGATGAACTAAAGGATAATGTGCTTCGCTTGGCAGAACTGAATAAGCTCCTTGATATGGGAGAAGTGGAAGAAAAGAGAAATGATAATCCCCTTGTAGAAGATGTAAAACGAGCCATCATTGACTTCTGCAACAGAGAGTATGAAGAAAATCATAGTTATGATGAGTTTGATACTCTATATCCTGATCTAAAGCACATCGGCATCGCCTATACCAATACACCTGACGAAAGACACAGCATCCAATATGAGCTTAACTTAGAGGATAAGACATGGACACAGTATATTGAAGATATACCGATTAAAACGGAGAGTTTTGATTATGAAAACAAAGGAGAAAATGAAGCTCTAAGGAATATGAAAAATGAAATAGAGCTATCCTCTTTTGAAGATTTAGTCTATGTGGATTCCGAGGACTTAAAGGCAGCTCTGGGACTGGACATTGATGATGAAGGTAACTTCTATGATCCACTTTCTAAAGACCTTGATAATGATGGAATTGCTGACAGATACGACAATGACTTTAAGGACAGCGATTATTTTGAGTCAACCTATGATGTTGAAGATAATTTGCATACCAAAGAGGAAGCCACACAGAAAACGGGTGATAAACCATCTATCTTAGGACAGATAAGAGCCTATCAGGAAGAAAGTAAAACAGAAGAAAAACAAACTGCAAAAGAACAGGAATATGTACGATAAGGGAGGGAAACCTCCCTTTTACCATGAAAGGAGATAAAACATGGATTACAAAACAATGAGAAATCAGATAGAAGATATGGTAAGTGATAATCACAAGGACTTTGTTAAGGCGGTTATCAGCATGGAAAAAGGTATCAACGATGAAAGTGCTTTGGATAAGCTCTATGAGGCTTATATGGACAATGACACCGTTAATCTACTGCATGAGGAATTTGATTACATGATTGAAGATTTAAGAGAACAGGGGCAGATTAAAAATCTTCCTTATGTTCAAGAGGAGAAAGATAATCTTGTCAATATCGTTGGAAATATTGTAGGAAAGATCGATGTAGTTGAAAGGGAAAATAAGAACGGCGAAGCCTTTCAAGTAGTAAACTTCTCTGTGGCATCTAAAGATGATGAGGGCAATAAGGTATATCATAATTGCTCCGCATACGGAGAAAAGGGTGATATTCCAAAAGACTTTAAGCAGGGAGATTTTGTAAAACTCTTTGGACAGATCAGAACTTCCGTTGACGATAACGGCAAGGAACATACTAACATCAGGATACTTTCTTCAAAGCTTTTAAAGGCAAAAGAACAGATGAAAGGTCGAGATGAAAAGAAAGAGTCTGTGCTTGGAGCTATCAAAAAATATCAGGCTGAAGATAAGGAAAAGCCTAAAGAAAAGAAAGAAACATCAAAAGAAGCTGAGAGATAAATTTATGGTCGGTGTGGTCTTGGGACTGCACCGACTCTTTTTTTATTTGCGAAAAAAGGAGATAAAGATTATCTCTCCATCTCCTTACCCATGTAGATTCCGTAATTTTTTCGTATCTTATAAAGCTCGTCCATAGTGGATTTTGAGGAAGAATACTCTTGCATAAGGGTGTTCTTTTTTTCTTGTAATTTATCAAGTTCAGCTAAAATATCCTTTGAATTTGGGAGTTTGGAATAGGATTTTTTAAGCTCTGAGAGAGCATTTTCATATAGGGTAATCTGAGCTTTGTACTCTTCAAAAAATGCCTTGTCAGACGGATTAGCAGTATATTCCTTGTAGCACGCTCTGTATTTTTTAACGGTATGAACTTGCTCCATAGTGGTGGAAAGCTTCTGCATTTCCTTATCAATAGACTTGATTTTCTCTTGTATATTTTGCCTTTCATCAGCTGCTTTTTGAATATACTCGTCAAGCTGTTTAACGGATTTAATGCCATGTTCTCTGATATAAATAACAGACTCAGCCATTGTATGAAGGTTATGTTTGGTTGCCCAATATTCGTAGCCTTTGCTTTCCTTTACCTTTGCATTGGTGTTCATGTCAATAACATTGCTGATGCGTTTTTTGACGGCAGGAGTCTTGATAAACTTTCTTTCTGCAATGCGGTCTTTTAATCTTTCTTCGGTATAATCTTCTCCGATTGTTTTAGTCCTTGTAAATCTTGCCTTATCTTTTGGCTTAAAAGCAATGTGCTTACCGTATTTGATTTCATAGCCAAGATCAGCCATCTTCTTTAAAAATTCGTCCCAGTCCTTTGACTGTTTTATCATTCTGTCAATGTCAAATTGAAGTCTGCTTTTCCAAGAAGTGCCATGCTTTGCCTGTTCGTTTCCATACCAAGATTTACCGTTAATCTTATATTTTTTCTTATAGCTTTCGTAAAACTCGTCAATGACAGATAGGCTATTTTCTTTGCAGAGTTTATCACTCTGATAACGGATTTGGTGGTAGCTTTTCTTGTTAGACTGGTAGCACCTACCTGTTACCATATTTACATTATTGAAGATGATGTGATTGTGGATATGCCCCTTATCTACGTGAGTAGATAAGACAAATTCGTACTCATCTTTGAGTATCTTTTTACACAGCTCCATACCAATCTGGTGAGCCAATTCAGGACTTGTTTCTCCCGGTAAAAATGATTGAATGAGATGTCTTGCAAGAACGGTTCCTTTTGTTCCTGCGTCATTTCGTGTCCTTAAAAACTGAGTGTGAGCAGTTGATTCGTGGCATTTATGGGTGCTTACTAAAAGCTGCTCGTCTGTTTTATCTCCATTTACAATGTAGTCGATAGCAAGATTAAGAGTCGATTCTATTGGGTGTATTTTTGTAATAGCCATTATTATTCACCTTCCGTTTCAGATGTTCTTTTCAGAAGTAGTGAATGAATTTGCCACAGCTCTTTTGAGAAATGTTCAATCTCTTTTTTTTATATCATCGATGTCCTCTTTGTAGATTACACCTGTCGAATTTACTCGTTTTGCAATCTGATTGATGTTGTTTGTTGCATTAGAAAGTAAGCCTTGTAAATCTCTGAAAGGCTCTAAATCCACTTGATAAATTTCCTTTTCCAAAACGCATTTGCGGATGAAATGGCTCATGTTTCTACACTTCGCAAGTCTTTTTTTCTCTTCAAAAAGAGCCTTTTCTTCTTCAGTTAGTTTAATTTCAAGTCTTTCATTTCGTATTCTATTTGCCATAGTTAGTTTCTCCTTTGAGTGTATATTGGGGTCTTAGGGTTCTCCCTAACAAGCTAAAAATTGATAAAAAAAGAAGCAGATCCCCAAGGGCTGCTTCGTCAATTTTCCGTAAGTGTCCGTACACTTACTGTGCTTGCTACAAAAGTCAAGCAAGCATTAAGCATTTTTCTAAAATTGTAAATATATTATACCATAATATCAAGAGAAATGAGAAAACGCAATTGACAAAATGTCAGTTGCGTGATATCCTTTAAATAGGAGGGATAAAATGCGAGATGTGAAAGAATCTGAAATACGACGTGCAGAGATTATGGATGCTGCAATGATACTCTTTATGGAGAAAGGATATACTAATACAACAACTCAGGATATAGTTGATAAAGTAAATATATCAAGAGGGTTGTTATATTATCACTTTAAGAATAAAGAGGATATCTTATATTGTCTTGTAGAACAATATTCAGATAGACTACTGAAAGATATTTATATTATTGCTTATGATGAAGATAAAACTGCCATAGAAAAAATCAGATCTTTTATAGATGTCACAATTATATCTTCGGAAAATATTTCAGCAGAGGGTACAGTGCTACAAAAAACTGTTGACCTTAAAGAAAATCAATATATGATAGATAAGTTATCTCATAAACTTGTCGAAAAACTAACAATATATTTTGAAAAGATTATAAATCAAGGAATAACAGAAAAAGTTTTTTCTGTGAAATATCCATTAGAAACAGCAGAATTTCTTATGACAGCTTATGTTTTTGTTTCAAATAACATAAGTATAAGATATCTAAAGAAAGAACCTGTTAATAGTTACTTAAATGCATTTAAGATAATGCTTGAACAAAGCTTAAATACGAAAAAGCTCTTTAGTAATTAAAAAAAGAATAGAATGTTTGCAAGGAGAATAATTTGCCGATAGCTACTGATACACAAGTTATCGGTTTTATTTCAAAGAATAACTGACAAAATGTCAATGGAGGCGGAAATTATGTTAGAGATAAAGAATCTTAGTAAATTCTATGGAAACAAAAAGGCTGTTGAAAACTTATCCATTTCAGTACAGTCTGGAGATATTTATGGATTCATTGGTGCAAATGGAGCCGGAAAAACTACAACGATAAAAGCGATAGTTGGAATTCATGATTTTGAGAATGGAAGTATAACGATTGACGGGCATTCTATTAAAGAAGAGCCTGTTATTTGTAAGAAAATAATGGCATACATTCCGGATAATCCGGATTTATATGAACATCTGACAGGATTTCAGTACATCAATTTTATTGCAGATTTATTTGAAGTTTCTACTGAAATACGCAGAGAAAGAATTCAGAGATACGGCGATTTATTTGAAATGACGAAACATCTTTCGGGAATGATATCTTCGTATTCACATGGCATGAAGCAAAGAACGGCGATTAT
The DNA here is from genome assembly GCF_900155585.1 of Aedoeadaptatus urinae. Lineage (GTDB taxonomy): Bacteria > Bacillota > Clostridia > Tissierellales > Peptoniphilaceae > Aedoeadaptatus > Aedoeadaptatus urinae. Next base: position 256,241 of record NZ_LT707417.1, read on the forward strand.
TTCTGCACTGGTGCATTCTCCAAAGTTACTAATTTTAGATGAACCTTTTGTTGGACTTGATCCGAAAGCAACTTTTCTACTAAAGAAAATAATGCACGAATGCGTATCAGATGGAGGAGCTATTTTCTTTTCAACACATGTATTGGATGTTGCAGAAAAATTATGTAATAAAATTGCAATTATAAAAAATGGAAAGTTAATTGCGAGCGGAAATACAGAAGAAGTCAAAGGCAATAAATCTTTGGAAACTTTTTTCATGGAGGTGCAGGATAATGAGCAAAATTTGGATACTAATTAGAGCACAATTGATAAATTTCTTTCCGATCAACGAAATGAAAGAGCCGGGAAATAAAAAACAAAGTTCAATTGTTATTGCAAGTTTTGGAATAATAACTCTTGCCATATTTTTCTTTTTTTATAACATCATAACAGCTAAAACATTGGTACAAGTGGGACAGCAGGAATTGATACCGGCATATATGGTGTCGGTATCAAGCTTTGCAATATTATTTTTGACAATATTTTATTCGAATGGGATTTTATTTGGCAGTCGTGATATGGAAAATCTTTTGTCGTTGCCTGTAAAAAGTTCGGATATTATAAGCAGCAAGTTTATGTTTATGTATTTATTGAATTTTTTAATAGGATTGATGTTTATGCTTCCGGGAGGAATTGTTTGGGTGTTAAACGGAAGTTTAAATGTATTACAGATTATATTGTATTTTACTTCCATAATTTTTGTTCCGTTGATACCTATGTGTATAGCAGCATGTATGGGAATCGTTATTGTTGTTGCTTCATCTTTCTTTAAGAGAAAAAATGTTATTGCTTTAATTTTTTCATTTGCAATGATAGGGATAATTGGATATATTGCAGTGTTAGCTATGAAATCAGGTAATGAAAATAGTATTGGGATTATGCTTTCTAAGCAAATTACCGGATTGTACCCACTATCTAAGCTATTTATGGAATACTATAATTTTCCAATGTACATTGGAGTAGGATTATTTATTGTTCTCTCAATAGTATTTTTTTATATATTTGCCAAAATGGTTTCATTGAAGTATGGATTGCTTAATACTCTTGCTAAAACAACAACAAGATATTCCGACAACAAAAATTCGAATAATAGAAAATCAGTATTTTTTGCCCTATATAAAAAAGAAATGGGACTGTTTCTAAACTCATATATGGCAGTGTTGAATGCAGGTCTTGGTGTAATACTTTTATGTGTTTTTAGTATATTTCTTCTTTTTAATTCTTTACAACAAATAGGGGAATATTCGGGAATCGAAAATATTAATGAATATCTTTCGAATTTTGCTCCAATGTGTATTGCTTCAATGTTTTTACTTAGTTGTCCGGCAGCGTTTTCCATATCTTTAGAAGGTAAAAATGTTTGGATTTTGCAAAGTTCTCCTATTTCAATAAAAACGATTTTAAATTCTAAGATTGCAGTAAATCTTACGCTTCATTTAATTGGATATATTGTTTCTGTGTTTATATTTTTGCTAAAGCTTGATATGGACATTATTCAAACCATCAGCTTAATAATTGTTCCTATTTGTTATTCCGTTTTTATAACAGTGATTGGAATTTCTTTGAATAAAAAATTTCCCAACTTTGAATGGGAAAGTGAGATGATGATAGTAAAACAGAGTATGCCTGTTATTGTGTCTGCAATTATTGGAATGGCTGCGTTAGTTATACCAATTCTTCTCCATTGGTTTTTGCATTTTCCTATATTATTAACATTGTTAGGAGTAGCATTTATTTTGCTTATTATTGCAGGTGGTGTTTATATAAAAACTTGTAAATTAAATTTTTAGTTTAAGGAGGAGATGTTCTATGAAAAAAAGATTTTTAAAAGATGTATTGGTGTTGATAGGGATAATGTTTGTAATATTTATTGTTTGCATATTTCTCCCAGAGAAAATTCCTGTTCATTTCAATGCAAAAGGAATCCCCGATATGTTTGCTAATAAATATTATCTTCTATTTGCTGCGGTTATTCCATATTCTGCATATTGGAAATTCGTACGAGGAAGAAAAAATAAAAATAAATGAATGTATATCTATATTTGCAAATTGCTCAGCGTTAAGAGTGTCTATTTTAAGAGGCGATTATGTTCCGGGACAACAGATGCCACCTATAAGGGCTTTAGTACAGAGGGAGGGATGTAATCCTGCAACAGTTCAAAAAGCTTTAAAAGTTCTTGAGAAACAGGGACTAATTGTTAGTCGTGGAAGTAAAGGATATTTTGTTATTGAAAGTGAGAAGAAAATAATTGAGTTAAGAAATCAGCATTTGAACAGGCTAACAAAAATATTGTTTGAAAAACTATATGTCCTAGGATTTTCTGATTCTGAGATTATCAAACTATTTGATAGAATAGAAACTAAAAAAAATGAATAAAAATCAATTATGTATGAAGAAGATAAAAATACTGACTATTTAGATTATTGATAAAATGGAGGAAACAAATATGAAAGAATCTAAACATCTAATGTTAGAAATACCAAAGAAACAAAACATTCCTCTTTTCAATAATCTCTATAGTAGATTATTGTTTCAGATACAAGCTGAAACACGTAAGTGTAGCTAAAGAAGTATTCTTATTCTTATTCTTATTCTTCCGTTTTAGAGGACTTCGTATGCCTAAGAGCAGAAGTCCTCCTTTTTTTTGTCTAAAAACGCAGACAAAAAAGAAATGGAGGAAACTTTATGGCAAAAGAGTATTACCTTTATGTCAGAGGGCAAGAGATAAAAGTCAGTGAAGATATTTATAAAGTCTACTGGCGAGACCATAGCGTTGATACAAAAGATGTAAATTTAGAAATCCTGCATTTTAAGCAGTTTTATAAGCATTTTGTATTTGAAAAAGATGAAGAAGGATACGTCAAAAAGACTCAAAAAAACTACATGGATGTAAGAGTTGTTTTGAGACTAGTATGAGGAAACACAAAAAATATATTTAACTCATTTTGTACTTTCTACAAGAGTAGCTTAAAAGGCTGCTCTTTTTTTCTAAAAAGTTGGTACATATAAATTTTAAATATTACGAATAATACAAAATCTAATTTCCGAAAAGCAGAAGTCCAGACTTCCGAAAATCGGAACTCAAGAACTCCGAATAATGGATTTCTAGAAATCCGAAAATCGGAGAGTAACTATAATAATATTAGTAATATTGAGTTAAGAAAGAATAATTTTAGAAAGGGAGTAAGGATTCCTTACATCCTTTTTAAAAATAGAAAACACTCACAAGATAACTTTGCATATTCGCTTTTATAACATATAATAAAAGCGAATATGAGAGGAGGTAGACTATGAATACACTTAAAGATTATATACAAGAAAATTTAGTAATAACTAACAAAGAAGCAGAAGAACTTGGATATACTAGGCATAATTTATCAGAATTAACCAAAATCGGACAATTAGAAAGATTAAGACCAGGACTATATCAATTAAAAGGAAAAGTAATAGACGATTTTGTTTTAATATCATCCAATAGTAACCGAATAATATTTTCCAATCAAACAGCCCTCTACCTCCACGACCTATCCGACAGAACCCCAAATGTATTTCATATATCTGTACCCCAAGGCTATAATGCAAGCCATATTAAAAAGAGGTACGAAGATCTACAAGTACACTATGTAAAAAAAGATTTATACGAAATAGGAAAGACAGAAATAAAATCACCACAAGATAGCCTAATTCCGGTTTACGATATAGATCGAACAATTTGCGATATCATAATCGACAGAGAAAAAATAGATAAACAGATTTTTACAGAAGCCTTAAAAAGATACTTTAAATCACCAAATAAAAATCTAAGACGACTCATAAAATACAGTAGACTATTTAAAACTGAAGATGAAATTAGAAAATATATGGAGGTATTATCGTGATTAATATCGAGAGTATAAAGGGCAAGATAAGAAGTCTTGCAGAGAAGAAAAATAGTATAAACATGTGATGCTATAATATTTGTATTAGCATTATCGGGTATAATTTAATAAATCCTTGTACAATTTAAATGAAAGGTGGTGGAAAGATGGATATAATGAAATCATTTAACTTAGCAATTGACTATATTGAAGATAACTTAACTGATGAACTTGATGAAAAAGAAATAACACGGATAACAGGATATTCATTTCCAATGTTTTCAAGAATATTTTCAATAATATCAGGATATTCATTATCTGAATATATAAGGTTAAGAAAGATGACAAATGCTGCAATTGATTTAAAAAATTCAGATAAAAGAATTATAGATATCGCAATAAAATATGGTTATAATTCTCAGGATTCTTTTGCCTTAGCTTTTAAAAGTTTTCATAAGCTAACTCCAGGTCAAGTAAAAAAAGGAGAAAAGTATCAATATTTCCCAAGAATCTACTTTTCAATTTCAGTTCAAGGAGGAAATCAAATGGATATTAAGATTGAGAAAAAGAAAGCGTTTAAAGTAGCTGGTATTAAATCAGATGTAACTAAAAGTTCAAATTTCCCAAAAGTTTGGGATAGACTGGTTGAAAAAGTACCAAGAGAAAAATTTGAAGAGTTTGGTAATGGTCAAATCTTTGGCGTAGGATATGACTATGTAATGGATGAAGAAGATTCATTTATATATTTAGCTGGTTTTGATTTAACGGATGAAGTAAAAGCTAAGAAGTTAGGTTTGGATACGCTTAGCATTCCTGAAAAAGAGTATGCTATTGTAAGCTTAGAAGGTCCTATACCAAAGTGCATTCACGAAGGATGGAAGTATATTATTTCATATTTCTTCCCAAAAGAGGGATATAGACATGATGAAAGCCCCGATTTTGAAGTATATGGAGATGGAGACCCTAATTCAGAAGATTATAAAATGGAATTATGGGTTCCTATAGTAAAAGAATAATTTAAATTTGTTTAACGGCATCTATCTAAATGGTAGGTGCTTTTTGATTGCTATTAGTAAAAATAGGAATGAGTAAAAAGTCCTATGAAACTTGACCTTACAACAGGTGATGCAATAACACCAAGGGAAATAGAATACACCTATCCCTGTATCTTTAGCAAAGAAGCTATAAAAATAATGGCATATCCATTAGAAACAATTTTAGCTGAAAAATACGAAACAATAATCAGAAGAAATATAGCAACAACACGAATGAGAGACTTCTACGACCTATACACTCTCTACAAGCTGAAAAAAGACCAGATAGACTATGAAATTTTAAAAGAAGCAATAGAGAGAACCTCAAACAAAAGAGGAAGCCAGGATATAATGCAAGACTATGAGGAAATAATCGAGGACATAAAAGAAGATTCATACCTAAGATCCTTATGGGAAGTATATCTCAGTGAAAATAAGTATATTGGAGATCTGAAGTTTGATAAGGTTGTTGGTGTAGTGAGAATTATTTCAAATAGAATTAATGAGATGTAATTTAACAGACACTGTCTGGCAAATTGTAGACAAGAAAATATTAAGTATTAGAGAAGTGGAATTATTCTACTTCTTTTTTTAAAAACTTAAATGCATTTAATGAGAACGTTTTTATATTAAACCGACATTTAATGGTATAATACAATAAATATTAGTTTTCAATGTAGGGCATATAGAGAATTTTTAGTTATAAAAGATTATTCAAAAACTAATAGAATTAATATTACAAAAAGAACTTGATGAAAATAGCAAAATTTGTAAAAGTTTATTTTATAAAATTAAGAATAGAAAAAATGTAACTAAGGATGAATTTGTGATTTTTTGGTTGTGATATTAAGGGAATATTAGAGTGCATGAATATATAACATGTAAATGTTTATGAGAAAAATTATGATAGATTTATGAAGGGATAATATATATGAAATTTGATTTACATATTCACTCTATTGATAGTAAATATAAAGAGAGTGAAGGTATTGTTGATAATTCAACCATTGATAATACAAGTGTTTTATTAGAGAAGTTAGAGGAAAACGAAGTAGGATTATTTTCTATCACTGATCACAACAGATTTAATGTTGAGTTATATAATAAATTAGACAGTGAAATAAAAACTGGGAAGTATGAGTATGTAAAAGGTATTGTTGCAGGTGTTGAATTTGATGTTCAAATAGATAGTGATATGGGTAAATGCCATATCATTACAATTTTTGATGCAAAAAGTAGAGAGGATAATTATAAAAAAATAAAAGAATGTATTGATGAAAATAAACTAGAGAAAAAAGAAGATTATTATACAAGAGATAAATTTGAGTCTATTCTAAAAAAAATTGGTCTTGATGTGATATTGATTGCCTGTCAAAGAAACAGTTTAGATAAACACGACGGTAAACATAATTCATTGAGTGAATCAACTAAGGATTCAGAGGATTTAATTATGACTGGCTATATAAATGCTTTAGAGTTTCAAAGACCTAATGTAGAAGGTATATTAAAAAATAATTTGAGAGGTATTCCTATAAATCTTGGATTAGTAATGGGGAGTGATTGCCATGATTGGAACGAGTATCCCAATCACGACAAGAAAAATGTAAATAATCAGTTCGCTCATTCTCGTGCTAAAATTTTACCAACATTCAAAGGATTATTGATGGCTATCACATCTCCTGAGACCAGGATTAATCAACAAAATAGTAAAAATTTAGACTATATTGAAGAATTTAGAATAGGAGAAGATAAAGTTAAACTTGTAAATGGAATAAATGCAATAATTGGAGAAAACGGATCAGGAAAATCTACATTGCTAAACCTCTTGAATAATAAAGTCAGTACACCTAAGTATGTAAAAAATCTAGTTGAAACCAATCAATTATATTGTGAAAATAAATATTCAGCAAAAAAACTATTTATCGGGCAAGGAGAAATTGTTCAGATGTTTGATAATAGCACACTATTCCCTAAAGATAACTTTTTACAGGTTTCACATGATTCTTTTAGGGATGCTTATTCAAATTATGCCGAAGATATATTATCATACATTAAAAAAAATATAAAAAAAGAAGAAGCAATAAATGGATTAAGAAAAAATTATTTAGAATATAGTGAATTAAACAATATAGCTACTTACTTTATTCAAATTGAATGTGATAAAGATTTTTCTAATATAGATAATATTCATAATTCACCAAGAAAAGAGCTTTCAAGTATTATAGATAAATTAGAAACAGCAATAGGTAAGGAGTATTTTAAAGCATATGCAATTAAAATTAAGGAAGCTATTGAGCTATTAAAGTCAATATTTGATGAGATAGATAAAAATTACAATATTATAGAAATGGAAGAAAAGTTGAAAAATATAATAGCTTCGGAGCTTTCAAAATATAATTTGAAAATAGAAGAAGCAGCTTCAACTCAAGAAAAGGATCAAAGAGACTTTAGCTTAAGAAAAGCTGATTTTGTTGCAAACATTATAGAGGCAATAAAGAAAGACAATGAAGAAATAGAATTTCCTCAAAAACCAAATATATTTGAGGGATGTAGTAAAAAACCTAGTTGTGGATTCAGTTTTAATTCGGAATCTAACTATAACGGAAAAGATGTACATGACGAATTTCTATCTAAGATGTTTAACCAAAATTATGCTGACATAGATAAGTTAAAGACGATAAAAGATACGGAAACCTTAATAACGGCTATAACCAGTTGTACATCCTTTGATCATATAGAAACTTCTTATAGTAACAATTTAAATAAATTTTTAGATAAGATGTGTGAATGTAAAAATTACATTGTAGATATATCTAATGAAGAGAAATCTTTGGGAAGTACTCTAGGAGAACAATCTTTAGCATATTTTAAATATATAACCGAATATGAAAATGAAAAATGTATTTTTTTGGTAGATCAACCAGAAGATCATATTTCAAATAATAACATTAGTAAAAAGCTCATAAAATATTTAAACTCGATTAGGAATAAGAAACAGGTAATCATTGTAACACATAATCCATTACTAGTAGTAAATCAAGATGTTGAGCAAGTGATTTATGTTGAAAAAAACAATAATAAAATAAACATAACTTCAGGGTGTTTAGAATTTGAAGATGATAGTGTTAATATGCTTGAACTTATTGCAGAAAATATGGATGGTGGTAAGGATTCTATTGAAAAGAGGTTAAAAGTATATGGATAAAATAATAAAACTTGAAATGAATACAAACAAAGATATTGAGATTAGTGTCAATGACATTAAAAAAATAACAATTAAAAAAGATAATAGAAAAATTCAAGCAAATGAAATATTTGAACTTTTCAGTTATACTAATGGTGATAATTTTAAATTTGAGATAGTGAACGATAAAGATTATGATGTTCCTGTTTTAGAGTTTTTTTATGAATTACTAAATGAAATTGTAATCAAATTAAATAAAGATGAAACTCAAGATATCGAAGATGATTTCGGCATAACAAAAAGTGAATGCCCTTTTTAAATGTATTAATATAAAATTCATAAATTTTTATTACTTTATAAATCTATTATATGTTTGATATTAACTTAGAGCACTCTTAAATGAGAGTGCTCTTTTTCTGTTTATATTTTCTTATTTTGGTAGAAGAAGTTGAATTAAATGTCTAGCCAAAACTGTACCTTTAGTATCATTGTCTTCTCGTGTTTTCATAAATTGAATATGGGCAGTAGATGGATGACATTTGAATGAAGATACTAAGATTTTTTCATCAGTTTTTTCACTCTTAGTAATGTAGTCTATTGCCAAATTTAGGGTTGATTTTATAGGATGTATTTTTGTAATTGCCATACTAATCACCAGAACTTTATTTGATTTATTAAGAAGTAGGGAATGGATCTGCCATATTTCTTTTGATAATTTTTCTATCTGTTTAATCATTGACTCGATTTCATTTTTGTAAATAACACCAGTTGCATTAGTAGCTTTTGCAATCTGGTTTATATTATTTGTTGCATTCGAAAGTAGCCATTGTAGGTTTCTAAATGGTTCTAAATCTACTACATAAATTTCCTTTTTTAATACACATTTTCTAAGAAAGTGGGACATAGTTTTGCAATTAGCAAGTATCATTTTCTTTTCAAAAATTTCCTTTTCTTCTTTAGTTAGTTTTATTTCTATTCTTTCATTTCTAAATCTATTTGCCATTTTATTCTCCTTTATAAAATATATTTCGGGGTCTTAGGGTTCTCCCTAACAAGGTAAAAATTAAAAAATGGAGCATTCCGTAAAGGTCTGCTCCATTAATTTTTTCGTAAGTGTCCGTACACTTACTGTGCTTGCTATTAAAGTTATAAGCATAAGCGTGTATTAAGTTATGATCAATTATACCGCACTTATCGAAGCTAATAAACAACATAGAATAGATTTCAAGGAATATTTCAATATTAACCATATATTCTAAAAATGACAATTGTTTACTCGGAGAATCAGTAATGGAATCAGCTAAGTTGTATAAATCTAAAATTGTTGTTTTGACAATGTGTGTCATGATTGTATGCTTGATCCAGAATGGAAATTAGTAGCGGACCTAACAAGAGAATTTATAGATAATTAAATAATATGTTATCATAAAAAAATGTACTTGATAGTGATTATTGACTTTATTAGCTTCTTTATGCTAAAATATAGTAAACGGTGTTATCTTAATTTGGGAGGTGAAACTTACTGAGAGACAAAGATGTTACAATAAAGAAAATATTAAAAAGTGCAAAAAGTGAGTTTACAGAACATGGATTCGAAGAGGCTTCTATTCGTACTATTGCTAGAAACGCAGGAATTACACCTGGTGCAATATATAAACATTTTAAGTCTAAAGAAGATATTTTTAAGGTACTTGTAAGTCCTACACTTAATCACTTATACAGAAGAAGTAAAGAATTGACAAATCAAGCGATTGAAGAAATTAAAGTAAATGGTTTACAAGCCTTTGGAGAAAAATCTGATGATAGTAATAGAGAATTATTGGAATTTATTTACCAAAATGATCCTATAGTTAATCTTCTGTTTAACTGTTCTCAGGGTACGGAATTTGAATCAATTCGTCATGATTTAGTGAATCTTGAAGTGCAGGGTGCTAAGAAATTGATCGAGGTTCTTAAGGAAAAAAAGATTGAAGTAAATGATTTGAATGATGATGAACTTCATGTTCTTTATACAATGGCATGTACACCTTTATTTGAGGTAATCACACATAGGTATCCATATAATGAAGCCTTAAATTTTATCGATATGATGGAGGCAGCAATGAATTTTGGTTGGAGGAGGATTATTAAATGAAAACATAATATAAAATTAAAAAATAATAAATTTTGAAATCGGGTTAATCCCGATTTTCTGCGTTTTATGGAAAGTAAACAAAAATAAGAAAAATTTACCAGTAAAGATTTTTTTGAATCAATCATATTGTAACTGGTAAATAAATATAAAAATTTAAATGGAGGTATTCAAATGAATGAAACAAAATTAAAAACAAAAGATTTAGTTAACATCGGTATTTTTTCAGTGATTTATATGGCGTTATCCATGGCGGTAATGATTATTCCAATACTTTCACCGATACTTTGGTTATTATGGCCAGCAATGACAGGCATAATATGTAATTTTATTTACATGTTGTTAGTCTCTAAGGTGCCAAAACCAGGAACGGCTTTACTTTTGATAGCAATTACAGGGATTATATATTTTGCTATAGGAGAATGCACTTTTACAATTGTTATAACTTGCGTTATTGCAGGGGTTTTAGCAGAAATTACTAGAAAAATTTTGGGATATAAAAGTCAAAAAAGCGTAATAGTATCTTCAGGATTGATTTGCATTGGGTTGATTGGCTCACCATTACCTATGTGGTTGTTCCAAGAATCTTATATGAAATCTATTATTAAAATGGGAATGAGTCCAGAATATGTAAATAAATTACAAACTTTAATTTCAATTCCAACACTTATCGGGATGATCATTACTGCATTTATTGGAGGCGTTATTGGTGCATATGTAGGTAAAGCAATGTTCAAAAAACGTTTTGAGAAAGCTGGAATTATGTAAATGGAGGGTATTGTTAGAGGCATTATAAAGCTAAATCCACTAACTGAAATCATTTTTTTGATTTCAGTTAGTATTATTAGCTTTGCAAATAATAGCTTAAAATTAGATGTTTTTATTCTTTTAATAGCTGCTATTATAGCCTTATTTATGGGACTTGTTAAAATATCTTTAAAGGCATTATCTATGTTTGTATTATTACAGGGATTGAAATATTTTGTTTTGCCGATTCTACCAGATGTCATCTCAGCACATTTTGGATTATTGGTGATTCATGCTCCTAAGTTAATACCGATTTTTTTAGTTGGTCAAATTCTTGTAAAAACTAATCCTATACGAAATATTATGTATGCCTTGAAAATGATGCATTTTCCAAAAAGCCTAATTATTTCTCTAGCAATAGGCATCAGATATTTTCCATCTTTAAGAGAAGAAAAAGTATTAATCTCAGATGCAATAAAAATAAGAGGCGTGACTGGATTTAAAAAGATACAATTAGGACTAATATCTTTAATAGTTACAGCTTCTAATACCGCAGATGAATTAGCTCAGGCTATTACAGTAAGAGGGATAGAAAATCCTGCAAGAAAGACTTTTATGGATGATGCAGGATTTAACATTTGGGATCTAATAATTATTCTATTATGTATTCTGATGTTCTTTAATGTAAAGTTCAAGTTATTTTTATAAGAGGTACAAAACATGATTAATATAAATGAAGCTTCATATTCCTACAAGAGAAGCTTAGAAGACCAGTTAAAGAAAATTTCAATAAAGATTAATCAAGGAGAAGTTATCTTATTATGTGGAAAATCTGGTTCTGGAAAAACGACTATAACAAAATTAATCAATGGATTGATCCCTCATTTTTTAGAGGGAAATTTATTAGGAAATATTTTTATAAATGGGATAAACACAAAACAAATGAAGATATATGAAATTTCTGAAAAAGTGGGAACAATTTTTCAAAACCCTAAAACACAGTTTTTTAATTTAGATTCAGACAGTGAACTAACATTTGGATTAGAAAATTTAGGTGAAAATCCTGATAAAATAAAAAGACAAGTTTTTAAAGTAGTATGTGATCTGGGAATTGAAAGATTAAAAAACAGAAATGTTTTTATGATGTCAGGTGGAGAAAAGCAACTACTCGCTATTGCATCTATTTATGCTACCAGTCCAGATGTATATGTGTTTGATGAACCTTCTGCAAATATTGATGAGTATGGCATTGAAAGAATAAGAGAGATGCTTATAAATCTTAAAGCTCAGGGCAAGACAATTATTATTTCTGAACATAGACTCTATTATTTAATGGATTTAATTGATAGAGCTATTTATTTACAAGACGGAAAAATAAAATATGTTTTTTCAAATGTGGAATTTTCTTCAATTACTGACGACTCACGAAAGAAACTGGGACTTAGAACTTTTGTAAGAAAGAAAAATGATGATTTTGCAAATCCTGTCACATTTTGTGAATCTGATGACTTTGTAGCTTCAAATTTAGAATATGAAAATAAGAAACAAAAAATTTTAGATAAGATAAATATTTCCGGAAACAAGGGAGATATTATTGCAATAACCGGTAAAAATGGTCAAGGAAAAACAACATTAATGAGAATTTTATGTGGACTGTTGAAAGAAAACGAAGGGAAAATAAGCTATAAAGGAAGTCCCATAAAATATAAAAAACGAAGAAAACTTTGTTATATGGTTATGCAAGATGTAATTCATCAGTTTTTTTCTGAATCTGTAAGAGATGAATTTAGTTTATTTGATTCTAAAATAGATGAAAAGCAAATAGATAATATTCTAGAAAAATTAGATCTTAAAAAATTAGATAATCGTCATCCTATGTGCTTATCAGGAGGTCAAATGCAGAGACTTTCTGTAGCATTGGGGATGTTAATTGATAGAGAAATTATTATTTTGGACGAACCAACGAGTGGACTTGATTATACAAATATGCTCGAAATAAGCAAAGCCATTAAAGAATCTTCAAATAATAAAATTATATTTATTGTTACGCATGATAATGAATTGATTGATAGTACATGTAATAAATTATTGGAGATTTGCGATGGCAGAATAAAAAGATTTTATGAAAGAAGGTAAAAGATGGATATCTTAAAGGGACATAAAAGCAAGGTTTTCGCAGCTGTATTCATTGCGATAATAGGAGTAGGATTTGGTGTAATACCTTATTTTTCTGTAGCAGCCATTATTAATAACTTGGTTGCAAAAAATGCAAATTTAAATAATTATTATCCATATATTTTTGCTGTATTTCTGGGATTTATGGCAAGTATATTATTTCATGAAATATCTACTATTATTTCTCATAATCTTGCCTACAGGATTATTGAAGATAAAAGAAAGTTATTAGCTGACAAATTAAGTAAAATTTCTATGGGAGAAGTTGAAAGAAAAAGCAGCGGACAGTGGTCTCAATTTATGGTGGAAACACTTGATAAAATGGAAAAACCGATTGCTCATGTGATTCCAGAAGTTATTGCTAATATATTCATTCCTATAGTATTGGTCATAACAATTTTTATAATGGACTGGAGAATAGGAATTGCAAATTTACTTACAATTCCATTGGGATTATTGTTTTCAATGTTAATGATGCGAGGTTATGAAGAAAAATCTAAAAGATACCAAGAAGCAGCTAAAGCTATGAATACGACAATGGTTGAATATGTAAATGGTATTAAAGTTATAAAAGCATTTAATAAATCAGCATCATCATTTGGGAAATTTAGAAAGACTGTTGAAGAAAATAAGAACGCAATGCTTGATTGGTACTTGAGTGTTTGTTTTTCAATGACAGCAACTATGGAAACTATCCCGTCAACTATGGTATTCGTTTTACCAGCTTCCTTGTATTTCTTTATGAAGGGTAGTGTTGAAGTAGGGACTCTTATCATGTGTATATTGCTATCATATGCTTCATATAAACCATTAATAAAAGCTATGAGTCATATGGAAACAATAGCAAATATAAAAGTTGTGTTTGAAGAAATAAAAAAGATAATGGAAATTCCTAACTTAAAAAGAGGAGAAGAAGTAAGAGATATAAAATCTTATGATGTAGAGTTTAAAGATGTAACATTTGCATATGAAGAGTCAAAGAATGTATTAAATAATATTTCGTTTAGAGCAAATGAAAATGAGTTAACTGCAATCGTTGGAAATTCAGGTGGTGGAAAGTCTACTATTACAAAACTAATCGCAGGTTTTTGGAATGTTTCTAATGGAGAAATTTTAATTGGAAAAACAAATTTGAACGAATTGCCATTAAAACAGAATATGGAGCTTGTTAGCTATGTGTCGCAAGAAAACTTTCTTTTTAATAAAACAATATTAGAAAATTTAAAGATGGCGAAGGAAGATGCGAGTATGGATGAAATTAAAGAGGCTTGTGAAAAAGCGAGTTGCTATAATTTTATAAAGGGCCTGCCAAATGGATATGAAACTATTGTAGGGAAGGGAGGAGCAAATCTTTCTGGAGGAGAAAAGCAAAGAATTGCAATAGCTAGGTGTTTTTTAAAGAATAGTCCTATTGTACTACTTGATGAAGCAACAGCATATTCTGATCCTGACAATGAATCAGTTATTCAACAGTCTATTGATAAGTTAATTAAAGATAAAACAGTGATTATGGTAGCTCACAGGTTATCTACAATTGTAAATGCAAATAAAATAATTGTGGTGGATAATGGAGAAGTAATTGAAGAAGGCACTCATAAACAATTACTCGAGTTAAATGGGAGATACAAAAAAATGTGGGATGTATATACAGAATCTAAAGAAATCGAGGTGATATAAAGTGAGAGAATTGATAAAAACTTTATATGAGGTGTCAGGGTCATATTCAAATAAAATAACAAAAATGCTTATTTTTGATGTATTTAAGGGAGTATTTGAAGGAGTTTCTTTAGGTGCAATTCTATTATGTTTGACCAAAATTTGTGAAAATATATTCACGAACCAAAGCATTTTAATAAAAGATGTGTATATTGTTTTTATTATTGCAGCTATAAGCGTGGTGGGAAAAATTATATTTGGATATCTGGCTGATAAAAACAAATATATTGCTTCGTACAATTTAGGAGCAGAAAATAGATTATATATTGGTGATCGTTTAAAAAATGTAAACATGGGATATTTCAGCACAAATTCTTTAGGGAATATAGCAGGAGCGTTGTCAACTGTTATAGGTGAACTTGAAACAATAGGAGTTTTTATTATTGAACAAATGCTTGTAGGTACAATACAGACACTAATTATGGTTATTTTCATACTACCTTATGATTTTGCAACAGCTATAATTATATTGTTGACTTTGATTGTTGGAACCTTAGTAAACTTATTCACACAAAAAAGCACAGATCAACTAACAGAGAGATTGTTAGGACTTAAATTGGATTTAAGTGAAAAAATGCTTGAGTATGTAAATGGGATAGGAATAACTAAAGCATTTGGAAAAGATCAAAATACAGTTAAGGAACTAAACGAAAGTATTACAAAAAGTCGCAAAGGTTTCCTTGCTGTAGAAAAAATTTTAGTTCCAACACAGTTTTTATTCTTGTTAGTATTTAAACTTGGTATTTGTGTGATAATTTTTAGTTCTATAATAAGATATTTATCAGGGGATATTGAAGTTACTAAAGCTATTATATTAATTGTTATGAGTTTTGTTGTTTTTTCTGGATTTGAATTAGCAGGAAGTATGCAGAGTATTAAGGGTGTTGCTGTACGAAATCTTAATACTGTTATAAATTTAAGAAATTTGCCTGTAATTGAAGAAGGTGAAATGACAGAAGTAGATAAAGCAGAAATATCAATGAACAATATTTCATTTTCTTATGGAAAAGAAAATCTTTTCAATAATCTAAGTATGCTTGTTCCAGATGGAAAAACTACCGCTCTTGTTGGATTTTCAGGAAGTGGTAAAACAACACTTTGCAATTTAATGGCGAGGTTTTGGGATGTAAATTCTGGCGAAGTAAAAGTTGGAAATCTAAATATTAAACAGTACAAGTATGATGAATTGCTTTCAAATTTTAGCTTTGTTTTTCAAGACGTGTATCTTTTTGATGATACCATAAAAAACAATATTAAGTTTGGTAATCCAAATGCAACAGATGAAGAAATGATAGATATTGCCAAAAAAGCTCAGTGCCATGATTTTATTATGAAATTGCCACAAGCTTATGAAACTGTTTTGCAAGAAGGGGGTTCAAATCTATCGGGTGGTGAGCGTCAACGAATTTCTATTGCAAGAGCCATGTTAAAACCGAGTAGGTTTGTAGTTCTTGATGAGGCAACTTCGAGCGTAGATCCAGAGAATGAAAAAGAATTATTGATTGCTTTGAAAAACTTATTAAAAGGAAAAACTGTTATTGTAATTGCACACAAGCTTTCTACTGTAAAAAATGCAGATCAGATAGTTGTTTTAAAAGATGGTGTTATAAAACAAGTAGGAACACATAGTGAACTTGCATCTAAACATGGAATATATAAGGATTTTATTGAAATCAGAAAACAATCTGAAAAGTGGAAGATTTAAGAAGGGACAGTTTTTGAATAAGATATTGGAGAATAATTTGTTTTTAACTTATGCTTTTTGAATCTTAGAAAATTCAATTGCAAATAAAATAGATTTGATATAAGAAAAAGTTTTGTTATTTTAGAGGATTATATGCTATGCATAGAGTCCTCTTTTTTTGTTCCTTGAACTTATAAGCATACATGAAGACTGAAAAACAGAAAACCTTATAGTAAAAGAATACTCATCTGATATTGGTAGATAAAAATCAATATTTTACATACCTTTTAACACTTTTAAAAAAGGATGTGCAAAATCATAAAAATTCATTCTAAAAATAAAGCATTAAATTGTATCCAAATAGAGAAAGTTTGAGACGCATCATAGAGGGCCGAATTAATACTAATTAATTAAATAAATATATTCAACCTATTGACATTCGTACTGTAATATCGGTAGGCTTTTTTATTCCTAATATACTGATTTTTTCACTTATGTTACAAATTATAAATTTTACTCAAAAAAACTCCATTTGTCCTATGGAATATAGAGGAAAGAAAATTAGGGTTAAAAATAGACCTGATTTCTTTGCCTGTGATATAGGAGGTGGAGTATGAGAGTAGAAAAGTTTGAAGGTAGACAAGAAATTATAAAAACTGAATACACTGAAAGGGATTTAAAGGCAGAGCTTAATTTCTATCTATCAGATAAGTTCATCCAGGATCTCTTTCTTTTAGATGAAATTAGCCTTGAAGAATATAGAAAAATTAGAAGAGAAAACATTAAAAAATTCAGACCTATTCTTTCAGAATTATTGCTATAAGACTTGATAAATACTCACTTGTACGGGAATATAGCACTAAAAGAAAGAGAGGTGAGACGATGGAAAAGATTACAAAAATAGAAGCAAATCAAAAAGAAGAATCTATATTAAGAGTCGCTGCCTATGCAAGAGTATCGACAGACGAGGACGCTCAGCTAGTAAGTCTTAAAACACAAAAGGCACACTATGAAAAGATTATATCTGAGAATAAATCATATACTTTTGCAGGCCTGTATTTTGACGAAGGCATCACTGGAACCAAGAAAGAATGCAGGGATGGACTTCTAAAAATGCTAAAAGACTGTGAAGACGGAAATATAGACTTTATCCTAACTAAATCCATCTCAAGGCTTGCAAGAAACACAACAGATTGTTTGGAAATCGTAAGAAGACTCCTTGATTTAAACATTGGTATCTATTTTGAAAAAGAAAACATTGATACAAGAACCATGGAAAGCGAGTTGATGTTATCAATACTTTCATCCCTTGCAGAAAGTGAGTCCAGGTCTATATCAGAAAATAACAAATGGTCCATAAAGAAAAGATTTCAAAGTGGAACGTTTATTATATCAAGCCCACCCTATGGCTATGAGAATATAGACGGAAAGATGGTAGTGAATGAAGAAGAAGGAAAAATCATAAAAGAAATATTTGAACAGTATCTTTCAGGTAAGGAAACACATAAAATTGCAGAAGATTTAATAAAAGAAAGATTAAAGGACAAAGGGGAGCAAACTGGCATGGATCAACTATAAACGGAATCTTAAAAAATGAAAAATATACAGGGGATGTCATCTACCATAAGACTTATACAGATGAAAATTATAATAGACATAAAAATAATGGGGAAGAAGACCAGTATAAGATAATAGATAACCATGAAGCCATTGTAAGTCGAGAGGATTTTGAAAAAGTACAAGACCTAATAGAGATAAGGGCTATAGCAAAGGGAAATGGAGAAAACACAAAAAAATACCAAAATAGATATAGCCTATCAGGGAAAATAAAGTGTGGCGAGTGTGGTTCAAGCTTTAAAAGAAGGCATCACTATAATGGCAAAGATAAATATATAGCCTGGACTTGTAGTGAGCACCTAAGAGATATTCATAAGTGTTCCATGAAGTTTATTAAAGACAAGGACATAAAACTAGCCTTTGTAACTTTAATAAACAAGCTTATCTTTGGAAAAGATAGTATCCTTACACCACTCTTAGAATCCTTAAATAGAGTGGATAGCAAGGAAGAAGTCGAGAAGATAAATAAAATAGAAGAAAGCTTACAAAAAATAAAGGAAAGAAAAGAAGTTCTAAACAAACTAATAACTTCAGGCGTTTTAGATGCAAGTATTTACGCAAAAGAAAGCAGTGAAATTTCAAGTGAAGAAAGTTATCTACTCAAAGAAAAGGAAAGAAGTAAAAAAGCCATCCTTGGAAATGATGAAGAAATAAGAGAACTTGAAAAATTAATAGGAATCTTAGATAAAAGCAAAATGTTAGATCACTTTGAAGATGACTTGTTTGAAGAAATCATTGATCACATTCAAGTTGTCAATAGAGAGACCCTTGTTTTTCATTTAAAGTGTGGACTTGTATTAAGAGAGGAAGTGAAAGAAGATGTCTAGGTTATGCTATGGCTATACCATAAGAGACGGAAGATTAGAAGTTCAAGAAAAAGAAGCGGAAAATATAAGAAAAATCTTTAAAAACTATCTTGCGGGCAATGCCCTTATAAAGTCAGCAGACCTTGCAGGCTTAAAGAAAAACAGCTCAAGTGTAAAAAGGATCTTAACCAATAAAAAGTACTTAGGAAATGAGATCTACCCCAAGATAATAGATAGAGAAAGTTTTAAAAAGGCAGGCCAAATGTTAAAAGAAAGGGCAGTGGCCATGGGACGAGTTTGGGAAAAGGAAGAAGAGAGCATTAGAGTTCCATGCAAGTTTAGATATAAAAGTGAAGAAGTTCTACCACTAGATCCCTTTGAACGAGCGAGTTGTAAGTATAGGTTAATCGAGGTGATAGATAATGAATAGTAAGGTCATAGTCATACCGGCGAAGAAGAAAAAGGGAAACTCCATCAAGGAATCAGAAAAGAAGAAACTAAGAGTAGCCGCCTATGCAAGGGTATCAACAGATAGCGATGAACAAGCGACTTCTTATGACACTCAAGTAGACCACTACACAAACTATATTAAGAAAAATCCAGACTGGGAATTTGCAGGAGTATTTTCTGATGAAGGAATCAGCGGAACATATACCAAGAAAAGAGCGGGCTTTAATAAAATGATTGAAGAAGCCATGGAAGGAAATATCGACTACATCATTACAAAGTCAATATCGAGGTTTGCTAGAAATACACTAGACTGCTTAAAGTATATTAGAAAACTAAAAAAGAATAACATCCCAGTTTACTTTGAAAAAGAAAACATCAACACTATGGATGCCAAGGGAGAAGTCCTCCTTACCATTATGGCATCTCTTGCTCAACAGGAAAGTCAGTCTTTATCACAAAATGTGAAGTTAGGATTTCAATACAGATTTCAACAAGGGCAAGTGCAAGTAAATCATAATAGGTTTTTAGGCTACACAAAAGATGAAGACGGAAAGCTTGTCATAGTTCCTGAAGAAGCAAAAATTATAAAAAGGATCTACAGAGAATACTTGGAAGGAGCAAGCCTACGAGATATAAAAGAAGGGCTTGAAAAAGATAAGATATTAAATGGAGCAGGAAATAAGAAGTGGCATGTATCAAACATCAATCAAATATTAACTAATGAGAAATATATGGGGGATGCCCTCTTACAGAAAACATACACTGTAGATTTTCTAAACAAGAAAAGAGTAAAGAATGATGGAATTGCGCCTCAATATTATGTAGAAAATAGCCACGAAGCCATCATACCAAAAGAAATCTTCATGCGAGTCCAAGAAGAAATGGATAGACGAGCTAACATGGTGAGCGGCAAAGGAAAAAGAAGAATTTATTCCAGTAAATATGCCCTTTCAAGTATTGTCTATTGCTCTAAATGCGGGGATATTTACAGGAGAATAGCATGGAATAATAGAGGAAAGAAATATACTGTTTGGAGATGTTGTACAAGAGTAACACATGGACCAGAAGCATGTGAAGCAAGAACCATAAGAGAAGAAGACCTACAAGAAGCAGTTGTGGAAGCCATCAATCAGCTTATAACTGAAAGCAGTGAATTAAAAGAAATAATAAAAGAGAATATAGAAAAAGCCATCACAGGTAATGGAAGTAGCAGAATCAAAGAAATAGACAAAGAAATGTTGAAAGTGCAAGAAGAGCTTTTAGAAGTAGCTAATGCCAAGAAAGACTACACAGACCTTGCAGACAGGGTGGAAGAATTAAGAAATGAAAAAGAAAAGATACTCCTAGAAATGGCGGAAGAGAAGAATGAACAAAGCAGGCTAAAGGAATTAGAAGAGTTTTTAGACAATCAAGAATTAGAAATAGAAAGCTATGATGAAGATTTGGTAAGAAAACTTATAGATAAGATAGTGGTTTATGATGAAAGTCTTAAAGTGATATTCAAATCAGGACTTGAAGTTGAAATAGAAAATTGACAGGTATTAAAAGTAAATATACAATAAAAATAACAGTACCCGACACGCTTCTTAGTATGAAGCGGACCTAGTCGGGTCTTTTGATTTTACTTAATAGACTTAATATAATTGGTATAATATTATCATAAGCAATTGAGGATAATCGTGCTCAAATAAAAAAATAAGTAGTTAAGTTAATAACTACTTATTAGGAAATCCTGAAATTGCAAATATGGCATCAATTGATATACTAGTAAATTTATCTTCATATTTATTTTTGATGGAGCTAATTGATGAGATTAAAGATTGGTATTCTTTTTCGGGAATAACTAGTTTAAGGACCAGTATTAAATCATGTAAATTTTTGCCAGTATAATTCTCATCAAAAAACTTTTCAAAAATAGCAGTTTGACCAGCTTTATTCAATGAGAATGAATACATGACTTCATCATGGGCACAAACATTTCTGAAAAAATTACAGATTTTAATTATATCTATAAGTTCAGTCTTACTAATTTTTTCTTTAGACTGGTAACTCTCTTTATATCTCTCACCAAAATCTCTAGCAATATTATTTTGAAGAGATTCATCTAGGGAATTATAAAAATAAGATATATTTCCTAAAGTAAGGAAATTTACAAGAACCCAAAGAGGGATGTGGTCATGCTTTTTTATATAATGCTTAATAGGTTTCTTGCCATTTGAATTTTTATTTTCTCTACTTATGGCATTGGATAATGTCCCTATATTTTTCAAAACATAATTTAGCTGATGCTTTGATGCAGAATAATTTTCAATTTGTAAGTAAGGATATAGTCCATCTCTGTATAAGTCTGAAAAATGATAAGCACAGGATGTTTTTAGAAGTTTCTCAAAACGGAGCAGAGAAGAAAAAATCACTTCTTTTAATTTACGATCCATTTCATGAAGAGCATAAATTTCTTCAAAACTACTACCAGCTTTATATACATCTTCTACCTCATTAGAAGATGTATTGTCTAAAAATGGAGTTTTATAGCCATTGATAAGGTTATAATAATTAACTTGTGATAAAATAATCTTAGCATATTCAGGATTATTAATGTCTAAACCTCTATTTGAGAGTATTTCAATTTGTTCATCATAAGTTTTAAACGGTTTACTCATATATACACCTCATAAAAAAAACGCCCCGCCACGTATGGCAAGGGCTTGTTCCTTACTTATATTATAGCAGAAAGTTCTATTAATTCAAGGTCTTACAGAAATAAAATTGGTAAGCATGGAAACTATAAAGATACCTAGAAAGGTTTATAATTAATTAGTGGACATATTTCCACATACGAGGCTTTTGAGAAATTTCAAATTTTATCCATACTGACCACTCAAGCCATGTGGAATCAGTTTCTCTTCTTGAGAAAATAAAATAAATATTTAAAAGCAAGCAGATCCGTAAAGGATCTGCTTTTAATATAAATGATAATGGTATACTATAAGTGTAATTATTGGTTAGTAGCATCAAATTGCTTATAGACAAATGATACAGAACAAATTAATTTAATAGATTTCAAAGAGAGGGTTAAAATGAAAAGTGTTTTGATTATAGAGGATAATAAAGAAATTGCCTTACAAATGGAAAAGTATTTAGTTAATAATGGTTATGAAGTAGAGATTGCATCATCTTTTTACGAAACAAGCTATAAGATGAATGTAGACATGGATGTGGCACTATTGGACATAAATCTACCAGATAAAGACGGTCAACATTTGATTCAAAAGTTAAAAGATAAGAACATCAGAGTTATAGTTACTACTGTAAAAAATGATGAAGATTTTATAATTGCTGCCTTAGATCAAGGAGCAGACGATTACTTAACAAAGCCATTTTCCCTTGCAATATTAAGGGCAAGAATTGATGCGGTTTTAAGAACAATACCTCTAAGTCAAGACAAAATAATTACTTACAAGGATATCAAAATAGATTTAAATGATTCAAAAGTTTATTTTAAAGGTAAGCAAATAGAACTAACTCCACTTGAGTATGAAATCCTAGTCTTATTTACTAAAAATCCTCACCGAGTTTATACAAGAGGCCAGCTGTTAGAAAGGTTTTGGGAAGATAGAGATAGATTTGTAAATGATAATACACTCACATCTACTATTAAGAGAATCCGAGAAAAGCTCGATAGGGAAGTTATCACTACTGTCAGAGGAATTGGTTATAGGATGGATTGAGATGCTATATGTATTTTGGATAATAAGTCTGGGACTTCTTTATTATTTTTTAGAATCAAGAAAGAAAAATAGAATAAATGAGCTTATAGATCTGATAGAGAATATGAAAAATCAGAACTATAAAATCCCTATGAAGCAAGATGATTTTTCAATTTTGGAAGATAAATTTTACAAGCTTTTTATTGAAATAGTGGAAGCCAAAGAGACAAGTAGAAAAAATAGCGAAAAGCAAATAGAATACCTAGAAGACATCGCTCATCAAATAAAAACTCCAATTACTTCTATGCTTTTTTCTATAGAAAATTTGGAGATGGACTTTCCAGCTAATGAAGATATAGAAATTTTAAAAAGACAAACTATTAGATTAAACTCTCTATCAGATATTTTGCTCAAACTATCAAGCCTTGATGCCAACAAAGATCTTATGAAAAAAGAAGAAATTCGTTTAGATGAATTAGTGGCTTATGCTTTAGATAGTTTAGATTTAAGGAGATCTACTAATGTAGAAGTAGCAGAAAGTTTAAAGAAAAATAGTATTTATGGAGATTTTTATTGGCTGGCAGAAGCTCTCATTAATATTGTAAAAAATGCTGATAATAGACCGACTTGTGATAAAATCGTGGTTTCATCATACAAAACCCCCATCTATACATGCTTAATCATTGAAGACAATGGCGGAGGAATTGCAAAAGATAATATCAAAAAAATCTTTAAACGCTTTTATAAAACGCCTGACTCAAATGGTTTTGGCATAGGACTTGCTATGGCAAAGACAATTGTCGAAAAAAACAACGGGGAAATCTCTGTTTCAAATATTGATGGTGGAGCAAGATTTGAAATTAAATTTTACAATGTCACCTAAAAGTCACTTTACTTTCATATGCTTACCTTGACACAAGAAAAAGGAGGCAGTTATGGAAATATTAAAAGTAGAAAATCTAAGAAAAGAATACGGCGAGGGTAATTCTAAGGTCATTGCCTTAGACGGTGTTAACCTTGAAATTGAAAGAGGAGAATTTGTTGCCATTGTAGGGCCGAGTGGATCTGGTAAATCAACCCTCCTACATATCATAGGAGGAGTAGATAGCCCAGATGATGGTAAGGTTTATATAGATGGTAACGACATCTCAAAGTATTCTACAAAAGAATTGGCATACTTTAGAAGAAGAAAAGTTGGACTAATTTATCAATTTTATAATTTGGTTCCAAATTTAACAGTCAGACATAACATAGAACTTCCTCTAAAGCTTGATAAAAGGAAAATCAATGAGGAAACCTTATTAGATACAGTTAGGAAACTTGGTATAGAAAGTAAACTCGACTCTTTCCCAAGTGAACTTTCAGGAGGTCAGCAGCAAAGAGTTGCCATAGCAAGGAGTCTTATCTATTCTCCGTCTCTTGTACTCGCTGATGAACCAACGGGAAACCTAGACAGGGAGAATTCAAGAGAAATAATTGAAATATTAAAATATTTTAACAGGACTTTAAAACAGACAATTATAGTAATCACCCATGATGAGTCTATAGCCCTAGAGGCAGAAAGGGTAATAACAATTGTCGATGGGAAAATAGTGGGAGATGAGAATAATGAATAAGAAGAATCTCTCAATCTCACTTTCACTTTTTATAACTGCAATTTTCTTTACATTTTGTGTTTACTTTGGATATGTAAATAATAAGTTCGATTATGAATATTTTAGGAACAGATCAATTTATGATGCTAAAATTATGCCTGATACAGTTTCTGGTGACTCAAGTAAATTAAAAGAAATAAAAAACATTAAAGAAGTGGGAGAAGTTGCAGTAGAAAATGATTCTGCCAAGCTATCTCAAAATGTCTTAGTGATAAATTATACAGACCAAGCTTTTAACAAGATGTTAGAAGATAATATGTTAAAAGAGGGAAGTTTTGCTACAAAAGATAACGAAATTACCATACCTAAAAGTCTTGCAGAAAAAGAAAATTTAAAAATTGGCGATAAGGTAAAAGTAGAATTTGGGAATAGATTAGTTGATGGAAAAATTATAAAGCCAGTTTCAAGTGTTACTAAGGATGAAGAATTTGCAAGAAAAAATAGCAAAGAATATGTAATAAGTGGTATCACAAGAAATCTTTACAATGAGAATATGAAGATTTTTTATGCTTCTACTGTCATTGGAAAGGATGCAAAGACCAATAGCTTTGTAAGATTCCATAATTTTAGAAAAGCCTACAATAATAAAGATAATTTAGAAAAAGATCTTGCATCTGCCTTGAATAAAGATAAAGTAGAACTAGAATTTAGCGAAATAATGAAAGATTACTATAATGTTGATGGAAGTCTTTTACAACAAAATAGGCAGGTGATTGTAGACTCTATTTTAATATTTGCTACAATACTTATTTTTATATTTTTTGTAAAAAATATTTTTACAGTTTGGGGTCTAAGAAAGATAAGAGAAATTTCAATGTACAAGTCCATTGGTTCAACAAATTACCAAATTTATAAATTGCTTTTAAAAGATGGATTAAAAATTTCGCTTCTACCAATAGTTATGGGACATGTTTTCGGATATGGAGGAATCAACCTCCTCAATCTTGGTATTCAAAGGATTGTAGAGGAAGAGGAAAAGTACAAGTATATAGAATTTTCGCCAAGGCTTGCACTTGTAGTTTTGTTAATTTGCTTTTTTATAATTTTAATAGCAATACTTGCTCCAGCTAAAAAAATCGCAAAGATAAATATAATTGATGGTATAAAGGGCAATTTTAATGACAAAAATATAAAACTAAAGAAGAATAAAAATATTTGGAAGGAATTAAAGATAAATAATTTAAAAACTATTTCCTCTCAGAGATATATTTCTGCAATTGGAATGATAATTGTATCAATTTTTTTGATAGTTTTCTCTATGGCAAAGTACAATAGGGTGAAAAATACTTACACTTACAATACGAATATTAATATATCAATTCATTCAAATGAAGCTGAAGTTCCAAATATATTAAAAGATATAATGAAGACTACAGAAAATCACAGAGCCTTCCTTTCAACTGAAAAATATATTTCCCTTAGTAAGGATCAAAATTATTCAGATGAGTTTAGGTCTCTTGATTTAGATGAAACAATCCGCAAATATTATGATAATGGCGAAGATTTTTATCTCGATGGAATTATAACAGCCTTAGATGATGAAACTTTTGAAAAGATAGGTGGCAAAAAGGGAGAGGCTTTGCTATTAAATAAAGTCCAAGTCAATCCAAATGCACCAATTGATGGATCAGAAACAACAAAATATTTTAAAAATATGGATAGTTTAAATTACTCCATAACAGAAGATGAAAATTATAATTATTCAATCAAAGTAGATAAATTAATTGATGACACAAAGGACTTTAGGCAAAGAAGACTACCTTTTTATGTGAATTTATATGTTGACTTTGACACATACTTTAAACTTTTAGAAGAATGGAATAAATTTTATTTAAAAAACAACAATGACTTGAGAAGAAACACCTACGAACTCTCAATGAAAGTTGATGAAAATAAGTTAGACGATATAAAGAATGAAGTTAAAGAGAGATTAGATTCTTCCATTGCCTACAATGAAACTTATAATTTAACTACAAGCAAAGATGTAGAAGCAAATCGCATGAAAGACGTAAAAACTTTTGGACTTATGATAATTTTTATTGCAAGCATAATTTTTATTTTAAATATAACTAATGGATATTCTTCTATTAATTTAAGTTTAATGGCAAGGAAAAAAGAAATTGGATCTTTAGTGTCTTGTGGAATAGATGAGGAAGAACTGAAAAACAAATATACAAGAGATTTTATATTAGAAGAAATTAAATCACTGGCAATAGTTTTAATAGTAAGTTTTGCTGCTTTATTTGCAATTGCAAAAATATCTCCAACATTGGATATGAAAATTTTGTTGTCTTATTTTGAATATAAATATTTCCTTGCTTTTGGAATTTTGATTTATGGTATAAATATTTTAATTTACAAGACAACTTTACAAAATATTTTAAAGATCGATCCCATTGATTTGATAAGAGGATTTGACTAGGAGGGACTTATGAGTAAGAATATTAGTAAGATTTTATAAAAGTCCTGACTCTAAGGGCTTTGGCATAGGACTTGCCATGGCAAAATCAATTGTTGAGGCAAACAATGGAGATATATCTGTAAAAAATGGAAAAGATGGTGCGATTTTTAAAATTAAATTTTACTTTGAAAAGTCGGTTACAATTTCTATTATAACAAGTTTAGGAGTTATGTTTATAATATCGATAATCGCTTCTAATTTAAGAATGAGTACTTTAATAAAATATTATGACTATAAAAGTTTCTTAGGATTTTCATAAGTCGTCTATGGTATTAATCTAATCATCTATCATTTTTCTTTAAAGAGAATTTTAAACAGACCGACTACAGATTTAATTCGAACAATATAATTTCAAAGAAAGAGAATAGTATGAAGAAAAATATCAGTAAAAAATTATTTCTACTTGGACTCACGATTTTTGTGATTTCCTACCTACTTCCAGTAGATATATTTCAAAGCTATACAAGTCTAAGACCAACTGGACTGACATCAATGTTTGTCTGCCCAATTATTGGACTAATAGGTTTAATATTTGGGATAAAGGACAAAGATAAGTTGTTTATAATATTGAATCTACTTTTAATCTTATTACTGCCTATAGCAATGTTTGTAGATCATCTAGTATAAGTAATGCGACTATAACAAGAAAATAATAATCTAAACAGCTCTTTTGTAGGGCTGTTTTTTCTTTCTTTGATCCAGAATGATATAATGTATTATAAGATACATATTGATTAATATATTCTCACATACGAGGCTTTTTAAAAAAATTAAATTTTATCCATACTGACCACTCAAGCCATGTTGAGACAATCGTGTTGCTTTCCAGACTAGATTCAAAGAAATATATTAGTGTAGAACTTCCGATGGATGATATGGATTTAACAAGTGCTGAGAGTAAGGCTACCTATAAGCAAATTCAAAACTATGTTTTGGAAAAGTTTGGGTTTAAGGTATCTACACTTTATATTGCACAAGTGAAGAGAAAATATGGTTTAGACATTAGGGAACACTACAATATATCAAACAACGAGAGTCGGAAAATCCCACAGTGCCCAATTGAAAAGGAAGAGGCTATTTTTGATGCGTTGAAGTATTTTCATATGATTAAATAAATTTTGGCGACAAATTTCCATATAAATAAACGGAGGTTAGAAAATGAATAGAAAAGCAATTGCTGAAAATGTAAACGTAGATTATGGGCAGAATCTATGGGAAGATGTATGAATCCAGATTGTCGAGCAGAATTATTTATAAAGAATAGTGATATTATGGAAAAAGCACATATCGGTGCATATTATGAAACAGAAGATAATTCATATGAAAACTTGATAGTCTTATGCCCTAATTGTCATAAGAAATTTGATAAAACTGGTTTTATAGATGAAAACATTGTTAAGCAATGGAAAGAGATTAGAAGAAATGAATTAGAAAAATTTTTTTCTGTAGAACTGAGCTCTTTTGATCAACTTAAAGAAAAAGTTGTTCCTTTTTTGAGAGAGAACTATAGCATATATAAAAGTTACTACCTGAGTGGTAATAAGTCTTTATGGGATAAATTTGAGCCTCAAATATTATCAAATAATGAAAAGCTAAAATTATTATTTGAAAATAATCGTACTTTATTTCAGCAGCATTCGTATAAGGAATATTCAAATTTAGAATTGATTCAAAAGTTTATAACTCATGTTGATGAATTTAAAATTACCAGAGATGATGGAGAAAAGTTGAGAGAGGTGCTTTTTCCACAGGAAATTAACTCTATTTTTGGAATCATGCCAGTAACCGATTATATTCTTCCATCC
Source organism: Aedoeadaptatus urinae (assembly GCF_900155585.1). Classification (GTDB taxonomy): domain Bacteria; phylum Bacillota; class Clostridia; order Tissierellales; family Peptoniphilaceae; genus Aedoeadaptatus; species Aedoeadaptatus urinae. The sequence continues at coordinate 285,310 of NZ_LT707417.1, forward strand.
ACAGAGTCGATGGAAGAACTGATAAAAGTATTGAGAAAAGAAAATTTGATAGACGAAGTTATGCTAGGGATAGATAGACCATATATATTACTGAAAAATAGAGAAAAAATATTTATGGATGATACTCCTAGAGTAAGGCAGCTATATTATGATAACAGTTGTTTTAGAAAAACGGGTGTTAGATTAGAAAGTTTAAATTTTGCTTTGAAATATTTAAGATCTCGAAATATAAATTTTACATATGTTAACCAAGATTCATTAAGAGAAATTAAAGTGAATGACATTAACATAGTTTTTGTTTATGAATATTGCTTAAGTAGGACATTTTTATCTAGCATGTCGCCAAAACCTAATTATGTAATTGTAAATTTACATAATTGGAATGGGTCACGCTGTATATCAAGAGAAGCATTAAACTTAGCTGATAATTTTGAAGTTAAATTACTTACAATGGATGAGTTTTATGGATATATCAATGAAATTAAATAAAATAGAAGCAATTAATTTAATTAAAAATAATATAGATTTGTTTTGCTTTTTTGACAAGTCTTATATTTTTGGTTCTATATTGAAACCAGATAAATATTCAGAAGATATTGATGTTTTGCTATTATATTCAACCTTCTCTTATGATATTCAAAAAAGTGTAAATGAAATTATAGAATTCATAGAGCAAAATACGTTTTATCCTGCAGATATAACTGCTCTAAGTTTTGAAGAAGAAAAAGAGATGGGATTTATAGATAAGTTAGATAAGAAGTATATCTGTATAAAGTAATTATCAAATGACTAATGATGATTGGGGTTTCCTTTAATATCATGTTTAATAACTTATCGTGTTAACTGGGTATCTATTAAATGCGGAGGTGCTTTTATGTTAAAATTCATGAGAAAAATTCCCGGTGGCATGCTTTTAATTCCCATGTTAATCAGCGCATTATTTGCTACATTTTTGCCGGATATTTTTAAGATAGGCGGGATGACGGAAGCATTCTTCACCACGAAAGGTATTAACTACATAGTTGCCCTGGTTTGCTTTTGCTCGTCGGCAGCCCTGGATTTAGAAAAAATCAAAAAAGTTTTAAAGAAACAGGGTTCGATTTTGCTGGTAAAAGTTATCCTTTGTTTTGTTTTTTCAATTCTATTCTTCCGTTTCTTTGGAATGGAAGGCATTTGGGGAATTTCAGCCATTGCCTTTACTACGACGATTTGTTCAATCAATCCATCCCTGTACCTTGCTCTTGTTAGCGACTACGGGAGCGAAAGCGATGAAGCGGCATTTGGACTTACCGGTCTACTATGTGTGCCGGCTTTCCCAATGTTAGTCTACAGCGTGTCCAAAGCATCTAATGTTGACTGGATGCCGGTTATTTCAGTATTAATTCCGATTTCAGCGGGAGTAATCATCGGCAACTTGGACAAAGACCTGGGCAAATTTTTCTCAGCAGCTGTTCCTATTCTAAACCCATTTATGGGCTGGGCATTCGGTGCCGGAATCAACTTGATCTCAGCATTTCAAGCCGGATTTAAGGGAATCATTTTAACTGTCATTTTCTATGTTATTTGTTTTCCGCTCATTTGGCTTTTCGAAACAAGGGTTTTAAAAGAAGATGGAATGACAACCTTCGGAATCACATCCATCGCAGGTTTGTCGGTTTCCGTGCCTACGATAATGGCTGCAGGTAACCCGAATGTAACTGAAATGGCAGAGGTTGCGGTTGCACAAATTGCATTTGGCGTGGTGCTGACGAGCATTATCACTCCAATATTAGCTAAAAAATATGCAAAGAAACGCAATATTCAAAAGAGAGAAGTTTAACACGTAAGGAGGAATTATGACTAATTATTTTAAAGAAGCTCTAAAATACAAAGATGAGCTAATTGAAAAAAGAAGAGCCTTGCACCAAATTCCGGAAGTCGGACTGGATTTACCGAAAACAAAGGCATATGTAAAGGGTGAACTTGAAGGACTTGGCCTTGAAGTAAAAGAATATGGTACATCCGGTTTATCTACCGTCATTCAAGGTGAAAAAGGCGAAGGAAAATGCATTATGATCAGGGCAGATATGGATGCCCTTCCAATGAATGAAGATAATGGCTTGCCCTTTGCTTCAACCGGAGATACTGCCCACACTTGCGGCCACGATCTTCATTCTGCTATTGGCCTAACTGCTGCAAAAGTTCTATTAAAAGAAAAGGCAAATTTCAAAGGCACAGTTAAATTTATGTTCCAACCTGCCGAAGAAATTTTTGCAGGATCTAAAATGATGATTGAAAATGGAATATTAGAAAATCCTCAAGTGGATCGGGCTCTTGCACTTCACACGGCGCTTGACAGAGAAACAGGTTCAATTTGTTACAATAAAGGCTATGTCGCTACAAGCTCAGATAACTTTAAAATTATAATTAAAGGGAAAGGCGGCCATGGCGCATATCCGCACACGACCATTGACCCGATCAATGTGGCTGTCAATATTTACACAAATTTCTTAGAGCTAATCGCCCGCGAATGTCCACCTCAAGAAACGAGCACATTGACCTTTGGCATGCTGAGTGCCGGCTCAAACTCGAATATTATTCCGGATCTTGCAGAAATGCAAGGAACCCTTCGTGCATACAATCCGGAAGTTAGAAACAAATTAAAAACAAGGATGCTGGAAATTATTGAAGGATTAAAGATTTCAACAAAAGCTGAAATCGATTTCGACTTCTTCACCGGAGTTCCAAGCCTTTATTCCGACCCGGAATTCACAAGAGAAATTGTGGGCTATATAAAAAACAGTGACTTTGATGGCGAACTCATTCCGGACTCACGAATCATGGCCAGCGAAGATATGGCTCTTGTGGCTGAAAAAGTTCCAACCGCCTATTTCAATGTAGACTGCAAATTGCCGGGCAACAACTTTAGCCACCACAATCCCGGAGTGGATTTTGACGAGAATATGATGCCGATTGGGCTGGGGCTCATGCTTACAGCCGCTGTCAACTGGCTGAATAACAACTAGTTTACATTAAAAAATGCACTGCCCCCCAAAAGTCGGATCAAGAAATCAAACTTTGGGGGGGTCTTTTAATGGCAAAATACAGTTAAGGGGTCACTCAAAAAATGCTTTTAGAAGATTACAGAAAATTCTAAGAGCATTTTTTTATTTTTGCCAAAGCTAACTTTTTCATATTTCGAGCATGAGCAGGTTCAACTATTGTAGAAATTGTTCAAATTATATTTAAACAGCCTCTTTTAAACATCGATGTTTGGCGAAAAAATTTCTGCGAATTGATGATTGGAAAAGTCAGCGTTTATCATGGTTACAATAGTGAAAATCCTTTGTATTTTTTAATTTCTTTTTATAAAATTATGGTATAGGAGGCCATAAGGATGAATACTTCTGACTTAAAATCAATTTTTATTTTTGAAGGCTTGGAAGATAAAGTTTTAAAGAAAATCTGTAAATTAGATATAGAACAGGCTCATTTAATGCCGGGAGATATGGTCGCATGCGAAGGGGAAGAGATAGACGAGCTTGTTGCCATCAAATCCGGTCTGCTTAAACAGACGAAGTTCCTGGAAGACGGTTCGGAAAGAACAAGCGCCTATTATTATGAGAATGAAGTTTATCCCTTGCATCTATTGTATGCAGGATTTAAATTTTGGCCCTACGATATCTATGCTGCGTTTGAAAGTGAGATTTTTTACATACCCTGGAATCAATTAAAATAGGTCATCGCTTCTGAAAAGAGTCTTGTAAACAATATCCTCCTTTTTAATGCCAACTGCACGTGCCATACGAAGATCGTATTAAATGCCACAAGGTACAAAAAGGTTCAAGAAAGAATTGCCTATTGGCTCATTATGAAGAAGTATATCAATTATTGTAAGATACCGGTTACGCAAAAAATGCTATCGGACACCTTAAGGATTACCAGGCCGAGTATGAATCAAGAGCTGAAGAAGCTTGAGTCTCTGGGGGTTATTAAGATTGAAAGAAATAATATTGAAGTGTTGGATGAAGATTATTTAAAAAAAATCATTGAAGATGTTTAGAAAACATTTGCAAATGTTCGTATGCGAACTTGATACAGTAAGAACTACTTGTTAATATATAGTCAGGAAGCAAAGCTCGAGATTTAACAACATCATTGTGTAGACACTTAAGGGTTTTAAGCTTTATCTCATTTCTTCATTCCGAGCTCAAATGAGGATTACGAAAAGAAAATGAAAACGTTACTTCAAAAAAGTAAAGGAGATTATCATGACCAAAAAAATGAACCCGGAATTTAAATTTGTTGACCATTACGGTTTTGACGAAGACATCCTTAAGGAAGCTTTTGCTGAAGCAAGAAAGATTTATAGAGAACGTGGATTCATGAGAAACATGGGTCAAGGAAAAGCACCGGCTATCACGACCGTTGATATGGCGAAGGCTTGGATGAGTGAAGGTCACCCGTTTACTTGTGATAAATCTGAAGAAGTTTGTGCAAACGCACTGAAGGTTCTCGAAGCGGGAAGAAAAGCAGGCGTTCCGATTTTCCACACGACGACAGGATACGTTGGTAAGGAACAATGGGACCTTCCGAGATGGGATGAAAAAATTCCGATGCACACGCTCGACATCGACAGTGAGTGGATGGAAATTGACCCGAAGCTTAAACCGCGTCCCGAAGAGCCGGTTATTCACAAGAAATACGCTTCTAACTTCTTCGGTACGCACTTAGCTCACATCCTTACCTTCCTCGGCGTTGACACGCTCATCGTCATGGGAGCGACCTCCTGTGCATGTGTAAGACACACCGTCATGGACTCCACTGGTTACGGATTCAAGACGCTTATTCCCGAAGGAACCGTAGGAGACAGGGTGCCGGGCGTTGTTGAATGGAATATGTTCGACATGGAAGCGAAATTCGCTGACGTTCTTCCGGTAGACGAAGTTGTTAAATACCTGGAAAGCATCGACAATTCCGTTTATACCAAACACGAAAGACAATTCGACAAATAAAATTACTTTTTAAGTAAAATGAAGACGCTGAGGCATTTTGGGGCATGACGCTATAAATGCCCGGCGTTTTTTTATAAGGAGTTGCTATGAAACTTTTAATTAAGAACGGCACGATTATTTCCGCTTCTTCCGAATATGTTGCCGACATATTAGTTGAAGATGAAAAGATAAAAGAGATCGGCATCAACCTTCCTGAAGACGGTTGTGAAGTGATCGATGCGACGGGCAAGTACGTCTTCCCCGGCGGAGTCGATGAGCACGTGCACATGGGGCCCTTCGGTTCTTACTCATTCGAGACGTCTCACGCAGCGCTGGTGGGCGGAACGACGACGATCGTAGACTTCGCTCCGCAATTCAAAGGCAAGACCCTGATCGAATCTTTACAAGAGCACGAAAAAGAAAATGCCATAGGCAAGGCATCTTGTGACTATTCGTTCCACTCCATGGTCATGGACAACGATCCGGATCTTTTGATGAGAAGTATTCCGGAGCTTGCTGAAAACGGCGTTGCAAACATCAAATTCTTCATGGCATACAAGGGCACCCCTTTCTATGCAAATGATGAGCTGATTATCCAAGGGATGACAGAGGCGAAGAAATACGGCTTAACATCCATGCTTCACTGTGAAAACGGAGACTTTATCGAAGCTTTAGCCAAGAAATATAAGGCGGAAGGAGTTAAAGATCCTATCGGCCACTCCCTATCCAGACCGCCGATCGTGGAAGACGAGGCGACATTCAGAGGAATTGAAATGGCGAAGATTGCCGACTGCCCTCTCTTTGTAGTACACGTATCCACCAAGAATGCAATGAAATTTGTAAAGCAAGCCAGAGAAGAAGGATACAGCGTCTATGGAGAAACATGTACCCATTACCTGACTCTTGACGAATCCAATTTCTTAAAACCCAACTTCGAAGGCGGAAAGTATGTATGTGCACCGGCACTTCGGACGAAAGACCACTTAGAAGCACTATGGGACGGAGTGGACAAGGGATACTTGATGGCTGTCGGATCCGACAACGCGGCAGTGAAGGGTGGGTTCGAATCAAAGAAAAAAGGAATCGACGATTTCACGAAGATTCCCAACGGATGTCCGGGCATGCAAAACAGACTTTACATGATGTGGACCCAAGGCGTAACGAAGAATAGAATTACGAGACAAAAATTCGTTGAACTGACGGCGACGAACCCTGCAAAGGTATGTGGCTTCTATCCTCAAAAGGGAGCGATCCTTCCGGGATCGGACGCCGACATCGTCATCTATAATCCCGAGGTCAAGGGAACCATCACCTTCGAAGATAATTACGAAGGCAGTGACTACGAAACCTATGAAGGCTTCGAACGATCCGGCATATGTGAAAAAGTCTTTTTAAGAGGAAAGCTAATGGCTGAAAACGGAAAATTCGTAGGCGACAAGGGCACGGGCAGATACATTAAACAAAAAGCCTACGCACTTCCTTACGACAGATACGTTCCGAGGGAAAAATAATTATTTAAAATTAAAAGGAGAGCTCGACTCTCCTTTTTTTGTTGCGGCTTCTGTCTAATCCGATGAAAGGATTGGCGTTTAATCGTCGTCTTCATTTATTTTTAAAGCTTTATTCTTGTTAATGGCGGTAGTAAATTCTATAATTTAATTAGATAGAGAATTAAATTATAGGGGAGATAAAATGGACAAAAAGAACTTATGGCTGATATTAACGATTATCGCGTTTATTGCACTTATAGCTTCAATCTACATGTCATATAAAACCGGAAGAACGGAGTACGCGTGGATCATCGGCTCCATGCTTTTCGGCATCGGATGCGGAAGTCATTACAAAGAGGAAAAGATAAAATGAATATCAGAAAAGCAAATGCCAATGATATCGACGCTGTGGAGAGAATATACAATGCAATTCATCTGGCGGAAAAGGCCGGCGAAGCGCATGTCGGTTGGGAAGCGGGCGTGTATCCCGTCCGCCAAACGGCCGAGGACGCGCTGAAAAGAGAGGATCTTTTCGTACTTGAAGAGGATGGACTTATTATCGGCAGCGGAATCATTAACCAAAACCAAGTGGATGTTTATGAAAAGGCCCATTGGCGATATAAAGCAGATTCGTCTGAGGTCATGGTGTTTCACACGCTGGTAATCGATCCCGGCAAAAAGGGAAAAGGCTACGGCAAAGCTTTTATGAAATTTTATGAAGACTATGCCTTGAAAAATAATTGCAAGTATTTGCGCATCGACACCAATGAAAAAAACAAAGTTGCCAGAAGAATCTACAAATCCTTGGGCTATGAAGAAATCGACATCGTTCCCTGTGTTTTTAACGGGCTTGAAGGCGTAAATTTAGTCCTAATTGAAAAAGCTTTAAAATAAAATTTAAACGAAGAAAGAAAGACCGGATTCATTTCCGGTCTTTTTGTTTTATCTTCTTTTTTTCATGGAGCCCAGGAGGCCTCTTGCGATTTCACGACCGACGGTTCTCGTAATGGTGCCGAGCATGGAGTCGATGCCCTTATCGATGTACGTCTTTTGGCTGCGGCGGGACTTTTCTGCTCGTTCGAATTCCTTTCGTTGAGCTTCGAGCTCTTTCTGTCTTTCAGCTTCTAATTTTTCTTGTTCGGCCTCCGACTTTTCTCTTTCGATTCTTTTTAAAAGAACCTCGTAGGCGGATTCCCTGTCGATTGGGTCCCTGTACTTGGCATAGTGAGGCGAAGAATCGACCAAGGCTTTATACTCATCGTCGCTTAATGTCGCAAAGGATGAGTGGGGCGGAAGGATGAGTGCCTTGTCCGCCACGGTGGGCGCGCCGCTTTCATCGGCAAATGAAACCAATGCTTCTCCGGTCCTGAGACCGATGATTTCTTCCTTTATATCCATGGATTCGTCCTGTCTGAATGTGCCTGCCACAGCGTTGATCGCCTTGAGCTCCTTGGGAGAGTAAGCCCGTAGCTGATGGACGATTCTGTTGGAAAGCTGTGACGAAACGGATTCCGGCACGTCGAGAGGATTTTGAGTGATAAAGAATACGCCCACCCCTTTGCTGCGCACGAGACGAACGACTTGGATGATCTTGTCCTGTAACACCTTGGGCGTGTTGTTAAACAGTAAATGGGCTTCGTCAAAGAAGAACACAAGCTTCGGCTTGTCCAAATCGCCAACCTCCGGGAAGCTTTCATAGATTTCCGAAAGCAGGTACAGAAGAAGCATGGAGTAGAGAAGCGGATTTGAAATCAATTTCGTGGCATTTAAAATATTTACTACACCTTTGCCGCTTGCATCTGTTCGAATAAGGTCGCCGATATCGATGGCAGGCTCTGAGAAGAACAGGTCGCCGCCGGCGTCTTCAATAAACAAAAGCTTTCTGGAAATGGCAGAGAGGCTTTGACCGGCCACATTTCCGTAGGTCTTACTAATTTCGTCTCTATTTTCGCCGACGAAATTGATCACCTGCTTAAGATCCTTTAAATCGATTAACAGTAGGCCCTCGCTGTCGGCAACCTTGAAAATAATATTTAAAACCCCGGTCTGCGTATCGTTTAGTTCCAAAATATTTGCGAGCATCAGAGGACCCATTTCCGAAACAGTCACCCGAAGCGGAATTCCTTTTTCGCCGTAAATATCCCACATATTGACAGGGTAATTTTTAAAATCAAAATCAGAAATACCGAGCTCTTCAAGCCTTGAATTTAATTTGTCGTTCATCTCGCCGGGCTTTGAAATATTGGCGAGATCGCCCTTCACATCGGCAAGAATGGTCGCAACGCCGGCGTCGGAGAGGCCCTCCGTCAGCACCTTTAGAGTGACGGTTTTGCCGGTGCCGGTCGCGCCGCTGATGAGTCCGTGTCTGTTAATTTTATTTAGAAGAATATAATTTTCCGTTTTCCCCTTGCCAATTAAAATTTTGTCCATGAGAACCTCCTTAAATATCTGATTTGATTATAACAAATTAATATATAGAGAAAGACCTGTATCAGAAAAATATCGTGAAAAAACGGAAGAGCTTTTATTTCACGGAAGGCATCATTTCCCCAAAACGCCTTCCGGGCTTTCAAGGCACCGAAAGAGCGCCATTTCTGAAACGGCGTTTACTGCGATTGATCATTTTATCATCATCGACTTGTGATAAAATAATTTTAACCTGTTCCGGATTCTCAATGCCCAAGCTGCCGTACGAAACAGCTTCCGGAAGATAACGGCCGTTGACTTGCTGCAAAGGAGCTTAGGCACTTCGAAAGAAAAGGATGAAACCACTGAATTAAAACGCTTATGGAATAGAATGCAAGGGGGCAGAGGATGAACTTAACAGTCGTTGCGGTCAGAATAATTGTCGCAGCTTTATTAGGGGCGATTATCGGCATTGAGAGGGAAACGAAACACAAGGCGGCCGGCTTCAGAACCCATATTATCGTCAGCGTCGGCGCATGTTTAGTTATGCTCACAGGCATCGACGGCGTCAGCAAACTTTCCGGCAGCGAGGGATGGGACGCCTTACGGATTCCCGCCCAGGTTGTAAGCGGAATCGGCTTCTTAGGTGCGGGCACCATACTCCAAACGAAAGGCAGGGTATCCGGCCTCACCACGGCCGCCACCTTATGGCTATCTGCGGCCATCGGGCTTGCATCAGGCGTCGGATATTATGAAGGAGCAATCATTGCAACGGTTATTTGCCTGATCACCTTGGTATCACTCATGGGAGTCAGTGATTTTATTAATAAGAGGATGACGAAGTCTTATATCATGGTATTTGACACAGATAATTTTGATGAGGATGGTTTTCTGGATTTTGCCTCGAAAGAGGGTGTGCAGGTAAGAAAATTAGATGTCATCGATGAGCATATAGAGAATGAATCAATTATTGAATCAACTTTATCCTTTCATAAAAATGCGAAGCCCGGTATTTTTTTCAAGAAGCTACAATCAGATTACCATTTGACATCGGTAAAAGTGAGCAATAGAAGACACAAATTGACGGAACTGGGTTTTTAGAATAGGGCGAGAGGCTGCATCGGGTAACCGATGATTTACCTCTGCTCACCGCCTGCGGTCCTGATCATGGGCAGGATCTTAAAGAGAAGCGCCCGATAAGGCCGCTTCCATTGGGAATATTTGACGGTGAAGCGGTTTGTTGCCTAGATAGAGTCGATATGTGAAGTTGGTAATTTAGATATCGTGGCGTTGTATTGCGAGATAGCTGTTTGAATACTGATTAAAATTCTATATTTTCATCACTATGACATCAGAGAATTGCAGTAATGTCGGCATCCGTTGACAAATCTCCATGTCTAATTGATGGCGTTTTCACGCGGACTTCAGTACGATTGAACCATCAAAACATTATGGAGGTGACAGTATGAAGATAGCAGAAAGAATACAGAACTTGCGTAAAGTAAAAGGTATTTCGCAGGAGGAGCTTGCGGATAAGATCGGTGTCTCTAGGCAGACAATCTCAAAATGGGAAAGCGAACAGTCTACACCTGACATAGATAAAGTTGTTCTGATGAGCGATTATTTCGGTGTGACAACGGACTACCTGCTCAAAGGAATTGAGGAGGCGGATCACAAGGATGGGAAGATTGATGCAAAAATATTTTCAATAGTAGGATTGCTGATTTGCGGTGCCGGATTATTTGTCTCGACATCAGTATGGATTGAATATCAGACATCCGTTGCAGTCGCATTTGCTCTGGTTACGGATTTGGCAGGAATTGCCATATTTATGATTGGTCAGTATATTGGAGTTAATAGAGAAAAAGCAAAAATGATCTTCTGGCTAATAGGAATCTGGCCGATTGTTTTTGTCCCATATTCATGTCTGTTTAATTTTTTACAGGGATTGATTTTTAGTTACTCGTTGACATTTAAACCATATCCTGAAATAGTAGGGAACTCAATTGTGGTGGGCGTAATAGGATGGATTTTATATTTTGGTATTTGCATACTCTTTGATTATGTTTATTTTTCTAAAATGACGAAAAACGAAGCAGAACCCGGCAGGTAAAGAACGTTGACTTGGTGTAAGGGAGATAGAATATGAGCGAAGCGAGAAAGCCCGGAATAATAAAAATAGAGATTACGTCAAATAATATCTGTTACGGCCCTTGCCCGAACCGGAAGATGAGGTGGAACAGGAGCTGTCCATTGAAAGAAATGGGCAGGTCGTTCTTTCGAGATACGCCTATGGTTTGGGCGACAACAGACCCATGGGCCACGATCGATTTTCCATCGATCGGGAGAAGGCGGAGGCGATCTTCGATGCCATTCGCCGCTGTTTTTACGACGATTACGAAGCCTACATGATCACGGATGTGGGACATTGGGAGTTGACCGTCTTCGATGACGATGGGAATAGGGACAAATTTTCCGGGCCCCTTGTCGAGTGGAATCACAGCAATGCCGCCGGTGAAAGTGTTTCAGACATCATCAGAACAAACTTGGGAAGAAAGGACTTGTTTGTTTTTGACGGCAATCGGCTATGATCGATGGGGTGGAAGTTTCTACCATTCCGCGACAAAGATTGTGCCCGAATGGAAACCGAACGATGCCGAGAAAATAAGATAACAGATTATAAATGCGTTGAAATAATGGCTTTTGGGATTTCAAAAGAAGTCCCGGAGGCCATTTTTTTGTTCAACAGCCTAAAGGGGACATGGTATAAACATGTGATGAACGGTATCTGCCGGAGGAAGAAATGCCGAAGCGTTTTTTAGAAAATATGATGTGAAGAACAAGTCAGTTGTCGCCGATATTTTTATAGATTTCAGCAAAATCAGGTGGTACAATTAAGCTGATAATAGATATCACAAAAGCGAAAGGAGGTGTTTATTGTGACATTATACGAGAGTATCTTGATCGGTCTTTTGGGTTCGTTTCTCACGTTTTTGGGAGATATGACTTTATATTACGATTCCAATGATTACGACGGCAAGGACACCATCAATCATATTACCGCCATCATGAAAAACGTCAGCATAAAAAGATTATACATTGGCGGTCTTTTAGGTCCCATCGGTGCCTTTATCTATTGCATTGGCTTTTATCACATTGTCTTGGCCATGCAGGAAAAGTATTTAAGCATCGGTTGGTTTGTATTTTTCATCAATTGCTTCGGCATGATACTGGGAGGCGCCTATCACATTCAATGTGCCTACCTCGGTCTTTTATCAAGGCACGAAGACAAAGGAGCTTTTGATGAATTTTTAAAATTTTTAACACTCCAAACAAGAATTGTTTTTGGAGTCATGGCTTTGGCAAATATAGCAATGGCATGGATCATTTTATTTGGATTCACCGTATTTCCAAGGTGGCAAGCCTTCTTTACACCGATATTTCTAATGATTTTTACTCCCATTGCCGAGAGATTGCCAAAGGGGCTCCATATGATTATTCGCGGAGGTTGGTTCAACTTTATTTATTTTATTTACTACCTATCTTTATTGATACACTGCACGAATATGAATTTATAAGATGATGAAGCCGGGAATTAAAATGATTAATAGGAGATAAAGAGGAATTTTATGAAGCAATTACATTTGTCCGATGACAAGAAAATACAACCTGACTACAAAAACTGGATTCCTAAAAGATTATTGAAGGCTAAGATTGGCGAAACTCTGGTTTGCCTTATCTTATTCATCTTATTTGGTGCAAGTGATGCAATTCTTCAAGGAAGGCCGAGGATCATTTGCGGCCTTATCTTAGGGATAGGATGTTTAATACTCCTATTAATAACTGCCTGGCTTGCCATCTTATACAGAACCTTTGATTACAAGGGTAAAAGAAAGCTCGCGAAAGTCATCGTCGAAGGGACTGCCGACTATGTAAAGATCCCGGACGGTGGCGTGGGCTTAGATGTGGGCTGCGGCAGTGGAGCTCTGACCATAGCCTGTGCTAAGAAAAATCCGGGAGCGATGATGGTGGGTTGTGACATATGGACCGGGGGATACAAGAGTGAATTTTCAGAGAAGCTTTGCCGGGACAATGCCGGGGCTGAGGGAGTAGGAAATGTGCGCTTTGAAAGTGGCAATGCAGTGAAGCTTCCCTTTGCAGATGAAAGCTTTGATGCAGTGGTAAGCAACTATGTCTATCACAATATTTTTGGGAAAAATAAACAAAAACTTTTACTGGAAACATTGCGTGTACTTAAAAAAGGGGGCGTTTTTGTTATTCACGATTTGATGGATAAGCCAAGATATGGAGATATGAATAAATTTATCGAAAAGCTGGAAAAAGACGGCTATGAAGATGTGCAATTCATCGATACGACAAAGGGTCTTTTTATGGGTCACAAAGAAGCTATGTTGCTGGGACTTTCCGGCTCGAGGCTTCTTATCGGGAGAAAATAATAAAATACATACAAATCAGCATAAAAAACGGATGGGGTATGCGAGATGAAATATAAAGGTATTTATTTCTTATTATTTAAGAGTCCGATGAAGAAAGTTCTTATAGAAAAGTATGATAAAGCATATGCGTCAGAAATTATCAGAAAGAGCAAAAAAGTTTATCGGGAACTTGTAGAAAATATGGACGATATCGGCGAGGATAATCCCATGGCCTACAATGAGATATTTGCCCTCGTTTTTGTCGCCCCCTACTTAGCAAGCGAGAAAAAGATTCCGCCTGAAATCGTGCAGGAGATGATGCGTCGATCCCTTTATTTTGTCGGTCCGTATTTTTCCCTGATCGACCTCAATACGAAGTGGGGAAAGGCGGCCAACAAGAAAAACATCCTGAAGTATGTCAAATGGTATACGCCGGAAAGAGAAAAGCGCTACCCCACGTCGTTCAAAGTGGATTTTGTGGGCGAACCCTATGAGGGCGCCTGCTACTACAGAATCACTCGTTGCCCGATTTGTGCCTACACCGAGAAGCTCGGGGTCGCTGAATTAATGCCCCTGTTTTGCGAGCTGGATGATGTGATGATCAGCCTTCAACACGGCGTACTCCACAGAAAAGACACCATAGCAAATGGAGCGGATTGTTGCGATTATTTTATTACAGGGGATAGAGAATGAACCGCAGGGCCAAACAGCATTCGGAAAATGATCTTTAAGGAGGGGAAAATGAGTTTAACTTATAAGCTCGCATCGGCCATCGTAAGACTTCTCGGGGTCAAAAAAATTTTTTTGAAAAACAAAGAAGACATACTTGCCTACGCAAAGAAACAGAATGCAAAAACAGTCTTTGATTTGGACAAGGCAATGAAGCGGGCCGAGAGAAAAAACTATTATCTTTTCGACAGAGAGGTCATGGGATACAGGCTGCTTTCGTATCAAAAAAACCAAAGCCCCGCCGACGGGGCGGTCCTCTATCTCTTCGGCGGCGGCATGATTACGCAGCCGGACAGATTGGATTTTTCTTTGGCTGAACGAATCATGGATAGAACGGGTAAAGATGTTTGGTTTTTGTTCTATCCCCTCTGCTCCGAAGAGGTAAAGGTGGATAAGACCTATGACGTTTGCTTTGAAACCTATCGGCTGATGACGGAAACTTATAAGGCAGAAAATATCGGCGTCCTTGGATTTTCGTCCGGGGCCGGCCTTTCTCTCGGGCTGTTTTTACACAATAATGCCTTGGGCAGGCCCCTTCCCATGCCCGGAAAAATTATTTCCGTTTCGCCCGGGGGTGTTCCCGACGTCAATCTCGATGAAAATAAAGAAATATGGGAAAGAGTCAATGAGCTTAACCATAAAGACGTCATGATTGAGCCGACTTATTTTAAGACGGCGAGAGAGATCTTAAAGGGAGATAAAGATCTGCCCGAATATATGTTAGACGAAACGGTGGGGGATTTTACCGACTTCCCGAAGACGTATTTTTATTACGGAGAAAATGAATGCCTCTACGCCTATGCGGAAGAATTTCAAAAAGCCATGGAGAAATACCATGTTCCATATGAAATCACCGTGGGGAAGGGCATGTGCCACTGCTATCCCTTGGTGCGGTTTTTCATAGAAGGCAGACAGGCACAAGATGAAATCATCGAGCGCCTAAAGTAATCGCCGAGTACGGAAGGTAAAATCACAGGAATGAATTGCCTGTCTTCGGCGTCGAGATGCAATGAAAATGCAGGCCACATACGACGGCCTGCTATTCAAGTGGGGAAAATTCCTGAATGCAGATAAGATGGTAGAAACCTACGGCGTCGTTCCCGGCGAATTTATGAACACCGGATTCTTGACCCTTAAACCCATTTCCCTCATGGTCAATAAATACGTCGACTTAATCAACGACCCGGATGAACCGGACAGTATGTCGAACTTTATTACTATTTTTGTTTTCCTAAAAGCCATTGCTTACCGGATTTTAGAACATAAGAATGTCCTATTCACATAAAATGTTGGCGAGACAACATACATAGACGCCTTTTGCGATTACAATAAAGAAAAAGAAAAATGAAAGGAGTTATCGACATGGCAAAGAAACTTGATTTGAATAAAACGGTCTTCGAGCTGACAGAGGAATATCCGGAGCTCGTGGATATTATGGCGGGTCTGGGTTTTACGGAAATTACGAAAAAGCCCATCTTGCATTCCGTGGGGAAGATGATGACCATCCCGAAGGGTGCGAAGATGAAGAACATCTCTATGATGGATGTGATGACCGCACTGATGAGCCATGGGTTTGAGCCGGTGGGAGATATGCCGGATATGGCTTCCGCTATGAGCGCGCAAGGGCGGGAAGAAGATACAAGCCATCCTTCCACGGAGCGCAGGGAGCAATTGAAAACTTTTCTGAAAAGACTCGGCGACGGAGAAGCGCTGGAAGATGTGAGGGCGGATTTCGTCCGCGATTTCGGAGAAGTGGAGGCCTCCGAGATTATGGAAGCGGAGCAGGAGCTTTTGAAGGAAGGCACACCCCTCAGCGAGGTTCAGCGCTTGTGCGACGTACACTCGGCGCTGTTTCACGGATCCACCACGGAAGAGAAGATCGCCCATGCCGAAAGGGAAGTGGAGGCATCGGTCTTAAGGAAAAAAGCACAGCAGGTAAAGCAAGATAAAAATGCCAAGGCCGCGGCGCTGGAAGAAATCCCGGGCCATCCCCTTTCCACCTTTAAGAAAGAAAACGAAGCATTGTCGGAGCTGCTCGCCAAATTTAAAGAGAGCAGAGATGAATCCCTCCTTCCCCAAATTCGCGAACTTTCGATTCATTATGCCAAGAAGGGCGATCTCCTCTATCCCTTGCTAAAAGTTCACTACGGAATCTCCGGCCCTTCCGATGTCATGTGGACGGTAGACGATGAAATTCGGGATACGCTCTCTTCCCTTGCGAAAAAAGAAGAACGCGGTGAAGATTGGAATACCGAACTCGACGCCGCGCTCATCCGTGCGGAGGAGATGGTTTATAAAGAAGAGAACATTCTGTTTCCTATCTGTGCGGTTAATTTTTCGGAAGAGGAATGGCACGGCATCTATCGTGATGCTAAAGATTACGCCGCCTGCTTCGGTGTAGAAGAGGAGACTTGGGAAGCTGCGGAAAAGGCGACGCAGGCCGTGGCTGAAGCTGCGGAAGGGGAGATCGTCATGCCCGGCGGCCGCCTTACTATCGAGCAGCTGACCGCCCTTTTGAACACGATCCCCATGGAGATCACCTTTGTCGATGCAGACAATATCAATCGCTTCTTCGACGAAGGGCCGAAGGTATTTAAACGCCCCCTCATGGCGCTGAACCGCGAGGTGTTTTCTTGCCATCCGCCGAAGATCGAACCCATGGTGCGTCATATTATCGACGATTTCAGACAGGGCCGTCGCGACCTCGTGGAGGTATGGATGGAAAAAGGCGGGCGCACCATGCTGGTGAAATACATGGCCGTGCGGGACAGGGCCGGCAAGTATCTCGGCACCCTGGAGTTGGTACAGGACATGGAGTTTGCAAAAGAGCATTTTCTCGGGAAGCAAGCCTGATTTTGCGCAACAAAAAAGATTCTTCGACTATGGCCGGAGAATCTTTTTTTGTGGAATAGTTGCAGACCGTCTGCGAAAACACGAAGCAGTTCGTTTCTAGAGAAAGCCCGCAGCCTCCTCTCATCGCCATTTATTCATCCCGTGCGGCTTCATTCAAGATAAATTCATTTTTGCGAAACGTAATGAGCCCTTCCTCCTGCATTTTAGAAAGCTCATTGGACATGGCGCTGCGGTTGACGGCGAGGTAGTCGGCCAGCTGCTGCCGGTTAAAGGGAATGGTGAAGTGCGCGCTTCCCCGTTCCAAGGCCTGTTCGGAAAAGTAAGACAGGAGCCTTTCCCTTAGAGATTTGGAAGCGGTATGCATCATGCGGGAAGACATGTTCAAATTTTTTTGGGCGGAGATGCGAAGCATATTCTGAATGATGCGGTTGTGATAGGCGCATCCTTTTCGGCAGGTCGTCATCACACTCTGCATTTTCAGAAAGAGGACGCGGGTATCCTCGCAAGCGACGACGTCGCATAGGAGCTCTTTTCCGGGAACGGCCGCGTAGTTTTCCGAAAAGACCTCTCCCTTGCCCACATGGCCGAAAATAATACTGTTGCCCCAATAGAGATTCACCACGATATTGACGCTGCCGGATAGCACCAGCCCGAACTCGTCCACAGGCGATCCGGCACGGAAGATGACGTCGACCTTTTGAAATTTGCGCTCATGTGCCCCCAGGCAGAGGAGGAGCTCCTCTATTTCACTTTCGCTGATGCCGCGAAAAAGCTGCGTGTTCGCGAGAAAAAAAGTATTCATAAAATCCTCCGGTTGGTTGTTATAACAACATACGTGTTGTCACGATTGTACTATAATACAGGTAGAAAATCGAGGGAGGAGGAAAAATCATGAACGACATGGAGGTCAACGAAAAGAAAACCCCCGGCAAAGTTTTTTCCATCGGGGAGGAGAATCCGCCGATTCCGGGGTGCACCGTCTCGAAAGCCTTCGGCGGCGATAGCGGGATCACGTATTTTTCCCTAGCCGAGGATACCGACATCAGCGCGGAAATCTATCCCTATCATAAATTATTGATCGTGGCGGAGGGAAGCGTGGAGGTTTACGGAAACGACGGTTTTAGGAAAAAGCTGCGCGCCGGAGAATGCATCTTCACATGGACCGACGTCCCCGTGGGCATGCGGACGACAGAAGGCAGTGTGTATACGGAAGTGTGTATAGAAAAGGAGAGCACGATGAACGAAATCATTAAAGCAGGAGAAATTTTCAAGCTGGAAGACTTGGTTCCCTATGGGGAAGGGCAGATCGTCAACATGGACGTGGTGCATAACGACAAAATGAAGCTTGTCGTCATGGCTTTCGACGAAGGCACGAGCCTTTCGGAACATGCCGCTCCCGGCGAGGCAATTATTTTTGCCTTAGACGGCGAGGCGGTCATCGGATACGAGGGGACAGATCATACCATTCGCGCCGGCGAAAACTTTCACTTCGCGAAGGGCGGTCTGCACGCGGTAAAAGCGACGAAGAAGTTTAAAATGGCCCTTCTTCTTACCTTGGAATAAAAAGAAAGGGAGATGAAAAATCATGAAAAAACAAATCAAGAACAATGTATATTGGGTCGGAAAAATTGACTGGGAACTTCAGGAATTTCACGGAACAGAATACTCCGTGCACAATGGATCCAGCCAAAATGCTTATTTGATCAAAGAAGAAAAGACGGTATTAATTGACACTGTATGGACTCCTCATAAAGAAGAGTTTGTAAAGAATCTTAAGAGTGAAATCGAGTTGAAGGAAATTGACTATATCGTTATTAACCATGGAGAGCCCGATCATTCAGGGTCTTTATTAGAAATTATGGAGGAAATTCCAAATACTCCGATTTTCTGTACAGCCAATGGTAAAAAATCGCTCGTTGGGCAATATCATCACCCGGAATGGGACTATAGGGTTGTAAAAACCGGGGATTCTGTGGATATAGGAAACGGAAAGCAATTAGTGTTTGTAGAAATGAGAATGCTTCACTGGCCGGATTCAATGGCAACTTATTTGACCGGAGACAATATCTTATTTTCCAATGATGCCTTCGGTCAGCACTATGCCCTAAGTGAACTCTTCAACGACAAGGCAGACCCGACCATTCTATGGAATGAAGCGATGAAGTACTATGCGAACATTTTAACGCCTTTTTCGTCTTTTGCTAAAAAGAAGATTGAGGAGATTGTAGCTATGAACCTGCCTATAGACATTATTGCAACAAGTCATGGTAGTATTTGGAGAGAGAATGCCCTTGAAATAGTAGAAAAATATGCTGAATGGGCAGATGCTTATAAGGAAGATCAAGTCACAATTATCTACGACTCAATGTGGGGAGCAACCAAAAAAATTGCCCACAAAATTGCAGATGATATAAGAGAACTCTCCCCGTCCACCAGGACAAAGGTTCTGTCTGTGGCAGAAATGGACAGAAATGACATAATGACTGAAGTTTTTAAATCGAAGGCCATCGCTGTAGGCTCTCCCACAGTCGGACAATCTGCAATTACCACGATTTCGGGCTGGTTACACTTCCTTCAAGAACTTAAATTTAAAGACAAAGTAGCAGGAGTTTTCGGTTCCTACGGATGGTCGGGAGAAGGGAACAAAGTTTTACGAGAAGAACTCGAAAAGGCAGGTTTTAAACTTATAGACGAAGAATTAAAGGCTTCTTGGATGCCGGACGATGAGTTTTTAAAAGGAACTGAAAAGTTTGCTAAGTCTCTACTGGATGCCTCGACTTTTGAAAAGAAAAATTAATAAGAGCGAATGTGCTATTTTTTCAATAAAAGTTGTTAATGTCCAATTGACAGAAAGATCTTATTTTTGCAAGTGGTGCAAGTTGGAGACGGCATCGTCACATTGGCGGGCACCCTTATGGGCATGGGAACAACAGAGGGCAGTGTCTATACGGAAGTTTGCATAGGAAAGGAGAGCAGGATGAACGAAATCATTAAAGCAGGAGAAATTTTTAAGTTGGAAGACCTGGTCCCCTATGGGGAAGGGCAGATCGTCAACATGGACGTGGTGCATAATGACAAGATGAAGCTTGTCGTCATGGCCTTCGACGAAGGCACGGGCCTTTCGGAACATGCCGCTCCCGGCGAGGCAATTATTTTTGCCTTGGACGGCGAGGCGGTCATCGGATACGAGGGGCAAGATCATGCCATTCGCGCCGGCGAAAACTTTCACTTCGCGAAGGGCGGTCTGCACGCGGTAAAAGCGACAAAGAAGTTTAAGATGGCGCTTCTTCTTACCTTGGAATAAAAAGAAAGGGAGAAGAAAGATGAAGTATAGGGTCAATGAACAATGCATCTGATGCGGTCTTTGCGCCGGGATATGTCCGGAAGTATTTTCCATGACCGATGAAGGCGTGGCCACGGCCATAGAAACGGAAGTTCCCGCGGAAAATGAACCCCTTCAAAGCATTACTCCCGATAGAGGGAAAGAATTTTCACAACATCCTGAAGTCTCACAGCAACTGTCTCTTGTTGAATTCTCTTTTCCGTTGCCTCATCATCCATGGCAAAGAGGTACCAACGAAAATACAAATGGTCTATTAAGAGAATACTTTCCAAAAACGAAAGATATTGACCAATCAGATAGCTATATCGAAGCGGAAATAGAAGAGATCAATCACCGACCACGTAAATGCTTAAACCGGAAAACGCCTTATGAAGTTTACCGTTCAGTAGAGTTGCACTTGGCTTGACAATTTAAGATATTAAATTCGGCGCGTCTCGAATAAGGATTGGCTTTTGCGAAATAAATTATTTAAATCGGCACGAGGCGGGATAGAAGGAGGCAAGGAATGAATGTATTATTAGTGGCAGGCAGAATTTTTCTGGCGGCTTTTTAGGGGCGATTATCGGCTTCGAGAAAAAACTGCAATCGGTAAAATTGAGGAACAAAGAAAATAAAATCAATAGTAAATGAAGCGTGAAAAAGGATGGCCTTTAAGAGTTTAAATCTTAAGGCCTTTTTCTACGCCGAAGGAGCTATGGATATAGAGTAGCATCGGATCGTATTCACGTTTCGATATTTGGTATTTATAATGAAGGAAGAGGGTATCTTTTAAAGTAGGTACAAATCCATGCGATTGAAAGGAAAATGAAATGAATAGAAGTGACAACGATAGGAAAATATTATTAAAATCCCAGCAAGGAGAATTGGATGCGGTCCGTATGTATCAAGCCCTTGCAGAGGTAGTGAAAGATACAAAGGACGCAGACACCTTTCGAAAGCTGGCTGCAGAAGAAGGTCACCACGCGGCCGTATTTCACGGACTTACAAACGAAAATTTAAAGCCAAAGAAAACCTTGGCCATCCTCATGCCCATCCTTTATAAGATAATCGGAAAAAAGAGGCTCTACCCGCTTATCGCAAAGGGAGAATACGCCGCCGCCGAAAACTACGCGCCGGTTGCGGAAAAATTTCCCGTGATTGAGAGCGTGAAAAAGGACGAAACTCGACACGGCGATACTGTCGCCAGTCTGCTTTAAGATTCATAGAGGATGAAAGAGCGAAGCACTTCAACGGATGAATGGGATCCAAGTATAATCCAGTGTATGAGGAGGATAAAATGAAAACAATTCGATTACTCTATCCGGATTATATTAGCGGGGGATTGGACACCAATTATTTCGGGGCGAAACTTCTTCAACATATTCTGCCCCAAAAGGAGAACCGGCCTTTAATTGAAGCGGACATTTAGCCTCCCTTCAAAGCGTGGTGTTTCCGTAAGGAATGTCACAACCATGGATGTCTTTTGAGTGTAGATAAATTATAGGGGAAGGGGGATTTTTTACATCACATGAAAGTGTGAGGTTTTAAAAAGAATTTAAGAAATAGTTCAAACTGAATCGCATCATTTTCCACGGTCCATTTAAATAAAAAGGGACCTTTAAATTTTCTTGCATAACAATCTGCCTGTGCTAATTTTGTATTATAATAAAGTAAAATGGAGGTATTTTTTTCAAAGGAGGCGATAGTATGAAAAGAAATTCTAAGGCATTGATGCTCTTTTTGGCGGCGGTGCTCCTCGCAGGATGCGTCAATGGCTCCGCCGAGTCGGAAAAGGAAAGTGCCGATCGCGGAAATGCGGCGACGAATGATACCGCTTCAAAGGCTGTGGCCAAACTAAATTCCTTGAAAGGGGCGACGATCGGATCCGTTTCTTATTATGTGGAAGACAGAAAGGTGTGGAAGGATTTCGTCGACGAGAAATACGCGGGCTCTGCGAAGCGGGAGGATCGCGGCCTCCACGTGCCGCGGATTCTATTGGATTCCGAGGACGCGGCTCAAGCCAACAAGCAGATCGACGACATGGTGAACGCCATGAAGGCCACTTACGCCAAGTATGAAAATGAAATAGAAGGCAACGATCTTGGAATCTACGCCGCTTTTTCCGCCTATCAAGACGAGGACGTGCTAAGCGTCATGATCGAAACTTCCGATCTTTGGGAACAGGGGCCGGCTCATTACACCGTGTTTAATTTCTCCCTTCCCGACGGCAAGTTCATCGACGACGATGCCCTTATGAAGCATTTCGGCGTGGCGAAGGGCGAGCTGTTGGGACTCATTGAAAACAGCCTGGTCGAAGCGCAGGCTAAAGAAACGAGCATTTATTATCGAGATAGCACCGATTCGTCCTATTTCTACAATCCGAACCACTACACCGGTTTGGTGCTAAACAATCTCTGGGACAAAGGCAAGGCTCCGGATCAACGAATCTATATCGACGAAGTGGGCGCACCTATGTTTGTCTGCGCCCAATCCATTGACCCGGACGCGGGACTGTGCCCGTCCCTTTTAAAACTGAGGGCCGACAAATTTGACAAAGATCCCATGTCCGATGTTTATGTAAGAATGGCGAGAAAACTCGGTGTCGATCCGGCCGATGAAAACCACAAGGCCTTCATCATCCACCTGGGCGCCGCCTTCGACGAAGGGAGCTTGAAAGAGACCCTGGCGAAATTACACGTTTGGACAGGCGTGTTCACGAATTGGGAAGATCCGAACATGCTTCTTTCCGTGAAAGAGAGCGAGGGCGGCGACAGGCCCTATCTCAATGGAGAGGAATGCTACCTGGTGATTCCCAAGTACAAGAACGCCTCTGTTTGCCTCAAGGAACTTGCGGTTTCAGAGGGCGGAAAGCTGAAGGAAGAGGGCAATCCCTCCTTGGATACCCTTGGAACCACCGGCAGCACCTTTATTTGCCAAAACATCAGCGACATTGCCCCAAACGGCAAGATCACCATTCGCTACAGAGACGATATCACGGCATTTTCTCCCTCCATCAGCTTGAAGGACGGAAGCATGATGCTCCCAGATGAAGTCACCGATGCAGAGGCCGTGCTCAATTGGAAGGATCTCGTCGAAAAAGACAACTATTCCAATATGATGTTTGAACGAATCATGTCCGTCATGGGCAAGGGCTAATTTAATTTTTTATAGGGACCCGGGAAGAATAACGAAAAGCTAATGCGTCCGTATTTGTTCATGACCCGCGCACACTTGTGTTATGATAAAGGCAGTGAAGCAATCACAAGCGGGTCGAAGCAGTAGGGTGTTCCTTCATGGAAAGCACGGCTACGGCAATAAACATGAAAAAAATAAATCCCGACATGGCAGCTCGTGCGCTTCCGTGTCGGGATTTTTGATTCGTCAGAAAAACATTTTCGGCTCCTTTCCTGAAGGGCAGTTGTAAATAGAAATGTAGTACGGAGGACAATTTGCTAGCAAAAAAGAGAAATGCCATAATTTTAAGTATCCTTGCCATGCTTTTATGGGGGAGCGCCATCCCCTTAATTAAATCCACCTTTGTGGAGCTGGGAATCGGCAATACGGATTCGGGATTAAAAATACTGGTGGCGGGGATCCGTTTTTTATTTGCCGGGTTCTTGACCCTCATCTATTTTAAAATCAGCGAAAAGGGGCGGCGGATTGCCTTTAAAAAAGTCAACTGGAAATTTGTCGTGATCCTGGCTTTGATTCAAACGTCCCTGCAATACATTTTTTATTACATCGGCCTTTCCCACGTGGCGGGTGTGAAATCGTCGATTATCCAGTCCACCAACGCCTTTCTCGTGGTGTTGATCTCGGCGATTTTGATCCCTAACGAAAAGGTGAACCCGAATATCCTCATCGCCCTCGTGCTGGGGACTGCGGGCATCATTATTTCCAATGGCCCGGCGGAGGCCACCGGCGGCGTGCACGTTGTGGGGGAAGGCTTCGTGCTTATGGCCACCACCCTAAACGCCCTGGCCTCGGTCATGATTCGACGATACGGAAAGGGCGTCAATTCCTTTATCCTTACGTCCTTTCAATTTATTATCGGCGCCGCGGTGCTCATCGTCCTCGGGCTTTCCGTCGCCGGCAGGCCCTTGGCCCTTACGGCGAAGGGCTGCCTCATGATTTTATACGGATCCTTTATTTCGGCGACCTCCTTTTCCATCTGGACCTCGGTGCTGCAGCGCTACCATGCCAACGAATTCGGCGTCTATAAATTGTTTATACCGATCTTCGGATCCCTGCTCTCGGTGTTGGTCCTGGGCGAGCCCTTTACCCTCAATATGGCCATCGGACTGGCCCTCGTGCTCCTCGGTTCCTTTATCTTAAACAAGAAAAAAATAAAACTTGGAAAATAGAAAACGAATCGATAAAAAAATACCGGCGTCAGATTTTATGCTGACGTCGGTATTTTTATGTACCCTCAGGATAGAACCGCATTTCCCCCTCGGCAAATAGGAAGCCGTTCTAAAATTGACAAGGGGTTTACGTCGTCATAACATAAACAGTAGACATGAAAGGTAGAATGGGACCAAGGAGGGGAGTCGGATGAAAAAATCTCGCAGCATGGCTTTGGTGTTCAGCCTGGCTTTTTTTTTCATCGTTTCACCGGTATGTTCTGTAAACGCAGCCGGAAAAATGCTTCCTTCGGGTTTGGCGTATGGCGATCTTCCTGCGGCAATCGAAGCATACGTCAGTAATCACGAGAAAACTACTTGTGGTCTGAACGTGATTGTTTACGATCGCGACGAAACGATCTACGAGAATTCCTTCGGCTACGCCAACAAAGAAAGCAATCTTTTGTCGAATGCGAATACGGTGTACGAATGGGGTTCCATTTCCAAACTTATGGTATGGGTCAGTGTCATGCAACTTTACGAAGAAGGGAAACTCGATTTAAAGGCAGACATTCAAAATTACTTGCCTGAGGGCTTTCTTACAAATTTGCGATTTGACAAGCCCATTACCATGATCGATTTGATGAATCATCAGGCCGGTTTTCAAGATACATATTTTATTCAAACAGCGGATATTTTCGAGTTGACTTCTCTTGAAGAGGCTTTGAGGACAAGGCAGCCGAAGCAGGTTTATGCGCCGGGAGAGCACACGGCCTATTCAAATTGGGGAGCAGCCTTGGCGGCTTACATCGTTCAGCGGATTTCCGGCATGGATTATGTAAACTATGTTCACGAGCATATCTTTGAGCCCCTTCATATGGAGCATACCTCTATCAGCCCCACTTACGGCGACAATGAATGGGTGCATGATCATCGATTGAAATTGAAATGCTACGATGCCGACGGCGAACCCCTTGGCGGCGCCGGACTTTACTATATATTACTCTACCCGGCAGGCAGCGCAGCGGGTACCGTCGGTGACCTTGCGAAATTCGCCCGGGCGCTTACCCCCGATGAGAAGCATCCTTCTCCATTATTTAAAAAGCAGGCGACGTTAAAAGAAATGGAAACGCCGACGGGTTTTTACGGATCGACAGATGTGGAAAAAAATCTCCATGGATTATTTGCAAGCTATTACGGCATTGAGACCCTCGGCCACGGCGGAAACACCTTCGGCTGCTCCGCCATGCTGCAGTTCGACCCAACAAGCGGCGTGGGCATGGTGCTTGTGACCAATCAAGCCCATGAAACCGTTTATAATGACGACATGTATGAGCTGATTTACGGAAAATTTGCCGACTCGCCCCTCGCCCAAATGAAGAAAGAGGTGCCGAAGGGCCTCTTGCTCAACACCCGCGGAATCATCGAAGGGCCCCTGTCTTTTTTGAGAGCCGTGAGCGTGGTCACCTACGATGAAAAAGATCCCGGCAATTGGTGGTACGAAAAAGGCAAAATGGTGGAAACGCCCTTTTCAGACTTTACTCTGTCCACGGTAAAGGTCGTGGCCAATCTGTCGAGCATGGCCTTATTCATCCTTGCGGGGTTCTGCGGATTGGCGAAAATCGTCGGAGGATTTATCGTGGATCCCTTAAGAAAGAAGAAAGACCCCCTTCCCGCCGCTTCGCTACGAAACTACACCTATGCTCTGTCGAGCCTTATGGCCATTGCCCTCGTAAACCTCGTCATTCTTTTTGCGCGACTGAGCATCGGATACAGGACGGGCGACATCGGCAGCCCGGAATCCTACATGATACAAAGCGCGCTCTTCGGCGTCTTGCTTTTGCTGCTGGCGATCACTCTGCTCACGGCGATAAAAAATGCGTACAAAGAGGCGGCCGAGAAAGAACGAAGGAAATTTCTCATCACCGTGCTATTGGCCATGGTCCAATGCATGGTCATCGTCAACCTTGAAATGTATAAATTTTGGGCGATCTAAATGGGTAGGTTTGATATTTGTAAAGAAGCTATGATTTACGGAAAATAAAGAAGCTAATTCTCACGACTTAAGAGGGGACGCATGAAAAAAAGAGCGAACAATTCTATTGCAAGAAAAGCGGCATTTGGTATTTTATTCTTTATACTTTTGTTATCGGCCGTCGCGTCCCTTTACCTGATCCTAAGTCACGGTGCCGGATACTATCAAGAAGGCGTGATCGGTTTTATTTGCGATTTTGTGCTTCGAATATTTTCTATCCTTATTGCCGCCATTGTATTGGCAGCGGGTTATTTTATAAAAGAAAGAAAAAAGTCCGTCGTGATTTGGTGGATCTGTGCGATATTTTTTCCGATTGGCGTATTTTGTTTATTAAAAGCGCCAATCCTCGATTTGCCCTATATCAATTCACCTGCATCGATGCGACTTAATAACGTCACCTTCGAAAGAGATAATAATTATGAATACTCCACCATGTACAGACTTTTCGGATATACGGATACAGATGCGATCGAAATATTCGAGATAAATTTTCAAACTTATGATCGCGAAAAAGAAAAATGGCAAACCGATGAAAATGTATTGGCCGATGTAAGCTATCTGCCGCATACAAGCATATTAATGGAGCTGAATACGGCAAAGGGCGATGGCATGGGAAGCGACAACTGATGTGGACCATGAATCGCAACTTAGAGGAAAGGATATAAACTACAGACATTCGATGTCGATGAGGAGAAGTGACATGCACGACCTGTACAAGAAAAACGAATTGGCCTTTGCCCTGCTGTGGATCGCCGTCTATTGCGCGGTGACCATGACCCTTCGCGGGCAATTCGGCGACGAAAGCATCTACCTGCTCCTTTCCCTTGCCGCCATGGCTGCGGTAATCGGCCTGTGGATGAAAAAATACGATTTACAGGGAAAATACGGGCTGAATACATGGCCGAAAGGAGGCAAAAAATACCTCTACTTTCTCCCCATGTGCTTCCTGGCCACGGGCAATCTGTGGAACGGCATCGCCCCCGCCTATGGCGGCCTCGCCCAACTGTGGGCGTGCTTGTCCATGCTCCTCATCGGCTTCGTCGAGGAAGTGGTTTTCCGCGGCTTCCTCTTTAAAGCCCTGGTGCCGCGAGACGGCCTTCGGAAATCCATTGTCATCGTGGCCGTCACCTTCGGCATGGGCCACATCATCAACCTGCTTACGGGACAAGGCGGGCCCGAGACCGTGGCACAGATCATCTTTGCCGTGGCATGGGGCTTTATGTTCACCATCGTTTTTTATAAGAGCAAGAGCCTTTGGCCATGCATCCTGATTCACGGCTTCATCAACGCAAGCTCGAAATACGGCATAGAGACCACGAACATTTTGTGGATCTACATCATCGCCACGGCGGCTATAGCCGCGGCCTACTGCACTTATCTGCTGAAGCTGAAAGACGAAACCGAGCCGAACGAGGATAGGGACTGAGAAAGCCGAGAAAAATCACGACGAACCACTTGCCTATAAAAGTCTTCCATATAAAAGAGAGAACCGACGAGGAGACTCTCAAACACAGCCCTTACGAGGGCTTTTTTGTTGCGGCGAAGCAACAGGGCAGTAGATAAAGGTTTAAATTGAAGGTAGAATGGATTAAAGGAATTCATTCTTGGAGGGAATCATGAAGGAACAAAATCAATACGACTGGGTGGATTTTTACAGGGAATTCGCTTCAATACTTTTAGATTATAAAAACAGAAGAGACGAACTCATAGAGAAGGTCAATGCGATCTACGCCATGACGGGTATCAGCATGCCCACATTGGAAAGGGATAATGAACTCGTCGACATCGATCCCTTTACGGTCTTCGGCCTTTTTAATAAGAAGCTGACGGATGAAAACCGTATTAATGTTCTGACAGCCATTGCCAAACTGTTTGATGTAAAGACGGCGGTGCCAACGTCCTTTGACAGTTTGCCGGTGCTCGATCCTCGGAATGCAACCTTCTATAACTTTGTCGATCAGCGTGGCGCCGAGGACATCGACGACTTGTGGAGCCTGTATGCATCTGCCATGGCCTATGCACAATCGTCGACGGCGGAAAACCGGAATGCCATGTCCCGTGATTTCGATTTGGTAATGAACAAAAAGGGCAGCGGCAACAGCAAGATTACCATGGCCCTGTACTGGATCGCTCCGGACGTATTTTTAAATTTAGACAGTCGTAACGAATGGTATATTTACAAATCGGGGAAAATGTCGACCGATTTTGTAAAACGACTTCCTAAAATCAAGTCTAAGATATCCGCAGCAAAGTACTTTGAAATTACCGAGGCAATGAGAAGCTATTTGCAGAGCGACGAAAGCCCTTTAAAGGACTTTAAGGAACTGTCTTTTGAAGCCTGGGTCTATTCGGAACAGGTGAACAAGGAGAAATCGGAGAAGAAGGAAAATAAATTTTCCAATGCCTCAATTCTCCAATGGTTTGCTCCGTTAATTCAGGCTCTTCGTGATTTGGGCGGCTCGGCTACCCCGGCTGAAGCGAGGGCAAAAATAATAGAGAATGAAAATTTAACAGAAGAGGAAATCAGTGTTACCAGAGGAAAAAACAATGTAAACAAATTTGAAAATGAAGTGGCTTTTGCCCGCAGTTATCTGGTAAATGCAGGATACATCGATAAGAGCGTTTATGGTGTATGGACTTTAACAGAAGCAGGTATGATCGTAGACATGACGAGAGAGCTGGCCTCCGACATATTTAAAAGTGTTTTTTCTTCCGGCTCAGTTAAGTCGGATAAAAAAAACGCTGCACTTGCGGACGAGGATGTTCAAACGAAGCGCTATTGGATCTACTCCCCGGGAGAAGGCTCCTGCATGTGGGATGAATTTTACGATTCCGGCATCATGGCCATCGGCTGGGGCGGAATCGGCGATTTGACCGCCTACGACAGCAAGGATGCCATGAAGGTAGCCATGAAGGAAACTTTCGACGAGAGTCTGACCTATAGAAATGCGGCCCATTTAACTTGGCAATTTGCCAATGAAATGAAAATCGGCGATGTCGTATTCGTAAAAAAAGGCATGCACAGGCTGATCGGCCGCGGCATCGTCATGTCGGATTACGAATTCGACGACTCGAGAACCGATGAGTTTAAGCATATACGTCAAGTCGATTGGACCCACCGTGGCGACTGGCCCCATCCGGGACAAGCGGTTATGAAGACGCTGACAGATATTACGCCTTATACGGATTACGTAGAAAAGCTCAAGGCCATTTTTGAAGAGGAATCCGAAGAAGACGTCGAAGAAGTGGAAAAGAGCTATCCGATTTACACAAAGGACGATTTCCTGTCTGACGTCTATATGTCGGAAGAGGAGTATGAGAAGCTGGCCGGCGTTTTGCGGGTCAAGAAGAATATTGTTTTACAGGGCGCGCCGGGCGTCGGGAAGACTTTTGCCGCCAAGCGGCTGGCCTTTTCGATGATGGGCGTGAAAGATGTGGAAAGGGTCATGATGATTCAATTCCATCAAAGCTATTCCTATGAGGATTTCATTATGGGCTTCAGGCCTTCCTCCGACGGATTCGAGCTGCGGCGCGGCGCCTTCTATAACTTTTGTAAAAAAGCGGAAATCGACGGGGATAAGGACTATTTCTTTATCATCGATGAAATCAATCGGGGGAATTTAAGCAAGATATTCGGCGAGCTCTTTATGCTGATAGAAAACGACAAGCGGGGCGTGTCCCTGCAGCTCTTGTATTCCGACGAAAAGTTTGCCGTGCCGAAAAATATTTACATCATCGGCATGATGAACACGGCGGATCGCAGTTTAGCCATGCTGGATTACGCCTTGAGAAGGCGGTTTGCCTTTTTCGAAATCAAGCCGGGCTTCGGGACGGAGGGCTTTGAAAAATACAAGCAGGGCTTGGAAAATGAAAAATTTGATCGACTGATCGCCTGCGTGGAAGATCTGAACAACGCTATTTCCGCGGACGAGACTTTAGGCGAAGGCTTCTGCATCGGTCACAGTTATTTCTGCAACCTGTCGCCGGATTCAATCGACGAGCAAATCTTATCCGGCATTGTGGAATACGAGCTGATTCCGCTCTTGAAGGAGTATTGGTTCGATGAACCGGCAAAGGTGGAAAATTGGATCGGCAGATTAAGGAGCGCGATTCAGTGATCCCGGTACGAAACATTTATTACATGCTGTCCTATGCCTTTCAGGCCCTGAACCGGCAGGGGTTCAAAAAGATCGCCACGGAAGAATTTAACAACACGGCAGAGCTGATGGCGGCGATTTTGGCCAAGGGCATCACTTTTCAGTTGAAGCGCGGGCTGGGAAAAGAATACCTTTCTCTCACCGAGGAGCGCGCTTGTATTCGAGGGAAGATCGACATGGGAGAGTCGCTTAAGACAAACAGTCTGCTAAGGAAGCGATTGACCTGCACATACGACGATTTTTCCGTCAACACCTCGATGAATCGAATCATTAAGTCCACGGTGGCGCTGCTCCTTCAAGGGGACATTTCCAAAAGCAGGAAGAAAGAGCTGCGCAAGCTCATGGTGTTTTTTGCCGACGTCACGCCTATTAATTTGTATACGGTGAACTGGGATCTGCAATACAATCGATACAACCAGACCTATCAGATGCTGATCTCCATCTGTTATTTTGTCGTAAAGGGCCTGCTCCACACCAATGCCGATGGCACGACGAAGGTTATGGATTATTTCGACGAGCAGAGAATGAGTCGTCTCTACGAGAAGTTTATTTTGGAATATTATAAAAAGCATTATCCCGAGCTGTCCGCCTCCGCTTCCCAAATCCCTTAGTCACTGGACGACGGCTACGGCGACATGCTCCCCATGATGCAGAGCGACATTCATCTCGAAAGAGAAAACAATGTGCTGATTATTGACGCGAAATACTATGCAAATACGACCCAGGTTCGATTCGATAAACACACGGTTCATTCGAACAATCTCTACCAAATATTTACCTATGTAAAAAATCGCGAATACCAATTCGGCGAAACGGAGAGTACCGTTTCGGGCATGGTGCTTTATGCCAGAACAGAAGCTTTGATACAGCCCGATCAGGTGTATCACATGCACGGAAATCGGATAAGTGTGAAGACCTTGAATTTGGATCTTCCCTTTGAGCAAATCGCCGATCAATTGGATAAAATAGCGGAAACACATTTTCCGGGAACCCGACGCATCTCTTAAGTTGGCGTCGGGTTATTTGTTTGAATTGTCAAGTCAAGTACAACTCTACTGAAGGGTAAACTTCATAAGGAGGGCATCGTCTAACTTCTTTTGAGGGCGACATTCTTTTCTTCTAGTGGCATAAAGTGTCTGTGCGTCACAAGACAAATAACTTCCGTGCAAGGAGTTTCTCTTTAATTCACGGCAAATTGACGATTTGTTGCGTCCTAACTTTGTTGCTATTTCAGATTGATTTAAGCCAATATCCATAGAATGCTTTAGCAACTCACGCTCTTTTAGTGTAAAATAAAAAAATGATTCATCGTTCCTCCTGGTTGATTGATTTTCGTCGACCCGATTTTGGCAGAAAACGGTGAATCATTTTTTGTTGCACTTAGATTGTAAAGTCAAGCTAATGCAAAAGGAGCCCAGTTTTCACTCGACTCCTTAATGGTTGACATAGATCCTAAATTATTGGGGATTTATTGAAGAATGAGAAAGTATTCTTTTATGATTATAGAATAACTTTAAAATAGAATTGAGCAAGCGAAACAATCAATCGATTTATGGGATTACTGTAGTTAAGTCTGTTTTTTATTTTGATATTATGTATAATTTAAATGATATCTTCTTAAGAAGTAGATAAGAGAATCGAATACTGTGTATCAACTTTAGCCAAGAAACGTGAAAAAGAATTCACAAGCGATAGTATGAATAAGTTTCAGATGAGGTGGTAAAAATGAGCAGAAGTATTAATTTAGAGTCTTTATACCAAGTTATAAATAACCCTACTATCTATAAAAATGAAAATATAATGAAAAATTTTTTAGCAACGCTAGATGATGATGTCCCAATTATTACAAATATTCAGGTAAAGTATAAGGAACTAGATACATTTAAATCGTTATATGAAAAAATAAATAGTAAATTAAAACCCGAACAAAAAGAAGCTTTTTATTATGGTTACAAAAACAGCAAAGCTATCAATCAGGAATTTGATTTATTAAGATTTACTAAGGATACAACTTTAAATATTGAATTGAAGTCGGAATATCCAAATGGAGGTAAGGAAAAAATAGAAGATACTTTGAGAAGACAAAATCATATTTTATTAAATTGCACAGAGAGTGTAATTAACTATGCATATGTTTTAAGCGATGAAAAATTGTATATGCTAGTTCCAATTAAGGATTGCTCAAGTGAAGAGTATAAATTGTCAGAAGTAGATTTTTCCAAATTAATACAAGATATATCAAGTGACTATATTGAATGCAATAAGCTTGAAATGATAAAACCAGAGGATTTAATAATATCACCCTATAGTGAGCCTGAAAAATTTGTAAAGAACTCTTACTACTTAAATCAAGAACAAAGGGAAGTAGTTGACAAAATATTAAAATCTGAATCGAGAGATCATAGTATTTCAGGTGGAGCGGGTACTGGGAAATCGCTTGTACTATTTGATTTAGCTGCACAATTTATAAAACAAGGTAAAAATGTAATTCTAGTTTTTTGTGGTAAACTAGAAAAATGCAGAGAATTAAGTAGAATTCATAACTTTGATATTTCTGATATAAAGTCAATAAGTAATGATTTTTCACTGCTTAGAAAGTATGATGTTGTTTTATTTGATGAATTTCAAAGGGTCAGGGAAGAACAGTATGATATTTTAATAAATTTAGATGTAGAACGGATCGTTTATAGTGTTGATAAAAAACAAACGCTACATCCTACTGAGAAAACATTGAATATAGAAGATAAACTGAACAAAGAAGCAATAATTACTAATTATTGCCTAGGTGATAAGATTAGACAGAATAATGAGATGTCGTGGTTTATTAGAAAACTATTGCAACCTACGGATAGAGAGAGTCAACCAGCCGATTATAAAAAAGTAACTGTTAAATACTTTGATAACAGAGCAAGAGCATCAAGTTATATCGAGCATAAGCATCATCATGATCAATTTATACCTATTGAATTGACGGAATATAAAACAAAAATGACAGGAAAGAAGCAAAGGGAAAACTTGTTATTTAATTCAAAAAACATCCATGATGTTATAGGAAAAGAATATAACAATGTCATCGTAATTTTTGACGAGTATATTTTTTATGATAAGGAAACTGCTAGGCTAACATCTAATTATAAAAAAAGTGATGATTATAGCAACTATCCATACGATGAGTTTAGCTGTTATTTTGAGGCGTTAACTAGAGTTAGAGATAGATTAGAAATAGTCATTATTGATAATCCGAATTTGTATGAAGTAGTATTAGAGATACTAAATTGGTGGAAAGATTCAAATAATAATATTAATGAAGTGCTAAAAAAAGAAAATGAGCAATTGAAAGAAGAAATTAGAAAATTAAAATCAGAGTAATTTCACACAAAATTAAAATATGAATGTAGTAATAGTAATTAATGCAGGTAGTTAATATCAAGAAGAAAAATACAGATATCATAAAAAAGTTTAGTGAAGATGTTCCTATGTGTGAGGTTTTTATTTTTAAAAGCACCTTTTTATGATAGAAAATAGCCCATAGTATTATCAGGTATTAATATGGAAGAGGGCTCGTCTTCATTCTTAGACCTTTTAAGCACGAGTTGTCTAAAAATTGTAGATAGGGATATATTTTTTATTGTTAAAGATTGATTCGGCAGAGCGTACGAATTAGTATTGGAATTAGACCAACTAAAATGCTGTTTAAAATACGAAAAGAGAGAATGTTTATGTTGATGGATGCGATGAAGTTCAATGATGTAGAAGTTTTGTTAAGGGAAAGAGGTGAATTGGAGAAGTTTGAAAAAGAGTCCGGAGAAATATTGGGAAGAGCGATGGTTACATTTGGTGAAGTTCCTGAGGATTTAAAAGATGATGTTTTAAAAGGGTATAACGAAGAAGATGTATATGTTTTTAACTGTTCCTTTGATTTTTTTGATTCTTATTTAGGGATAGCAATGGATAAACAAAGCTTAAGACCCGTAGGCAATATCTGGGCAACAGAACAAATGGAGGGTTCAGATAAACCGACTCAAGATTGGATTGAGTTTTTTGTAAGAATATTGGTGGAATATGTGGTCGAAAACAAAGATGGATCCGGCATTCCGCTTTATATTTTTTTAAATAACGATGCGGAACTGGTCATAGAACCTACGATATAGGAAATGATTACGGTACTGTCATGACGACCAAACTCTTGAATGAAAAGTCGCCAAGGAAAGGGCGATGTGTAAATTTGGCGGTTACGTAAAAATTAGTAAATAATCGGAGGTTCAATCTTATGAAATCATATCAAGAGATATAAGGAAACCATCGACATATGGGTGGAAGAAGGTTGGAAATGGGGAAAACCGACTTCCCACGATGAATACGTGGATGCGAGAAAAGGGAAGTGGGAAGGCTCCACGAATTAAACATCAAGACATACATTGCAACCAGATCAATGAAGTGATTCATTTCGAGGGTCTCGATTGGTTTAAAGGAAATAGGAAGAACAAAGCGCCTCGGGCTAGAACGATGCTCTAATCCGGAGCGCTTTGTTGTGCTTTCGTATGAATCAATCACCGGCTATGTTGGCTATAGGGCTAAAAAGCGTTAGTTTCAAGTAAAAAACCTCCCATGATAAAATATTGTGTTATCGGCAATAAAATATCAAGGAGGCATCCATATGGATAAAAATAGCTTAGCACATATAAGCTGGAATTAAAAGCATTCAATCGCGTTTACGCTAAAACATAGGCGACAGATCATAGACGAAAAATTAAAACAAGACATAGAAAAAATGTTAAGAGACCTATGAGAAAAAGGAAATCATAAGCATAAAAGAAGAATGTAAAGTAAGCTTGACATTAGCGGAAGAATGTATTATCCTGAATGTAAAGCAAGCTTGTCATCGGCGGAGGTGATTTCATCTGAAGAACAGACTTGAGGAGATAAGAAAGGAATACGGAATCACGCAAGCGGAACTCGCGAATATTCTCGAAGTGTCCAGGCAGACTATCGGCTCTTTAGAAAATGGAAGATACAATCCTTCCATTCTTTTAGCTTTTAAAATTGCGGCGTATTTCAATTTGAGTATTGAAGAAATTTTTATCTATGAAGAGGGGGAGGAAGATGGGAAGTAATGGCACGGTTTTAAAGAACTCGGCTTTTGCATTTTTGGGACTGGGATTGATTGTGCTCGGTTTTTTCGGACACACCATGGTGACGAGCACCAATCGTGGGATTGCCGCCATGCCCTATTTGCTTATCGGCCTCGGTTGCGGGATTTTTGGTCATTATACGGGAAACCTTATTAGTTATTTCTCCACAAGAAACAATGAGGAATTGAAGAGACAAATTAAGATCCAAAAAAACGATGAAAGAAATAGATTGATCGCGGATAAATCCAAGTCGAAAGCCTATGATCTTATGATCTATCTATTTGCCGCCATGCTCATCATGTTTTCGTTGATGGGCGTTGAAAAATTACAGATCATCATCGTCGTAGCCATTTATTTGTCCATACAAATTTACGCTTTGTATTGGCGCTCGAAATTCGAAAACATAATGTAGATAGAGAGGAAAAGAAAATGAACAAGAGAATGGTGCTAGGGGTCATGATAGTCGCGACCATTGTACTGGGTATTTATGGTTACAGGGTCTTGCCGGAGATGGTGACCGTGCAAGTCAATCTATCGGGCAATCCATCCAACACCTATCCAAAAGTATTGGCCATCGCTTCCCAATCCGTTCTGTCAATCGGAGGCGGCATCGGATATTAGTTTTCCAAAAAGAAAGAAAGAAGTTATTTGATTCTCGCCATCGTCGGGCTCATGGTTTCTATTATTACGCTGGTGTATAACATCTGAACGTCGAATCGAAGCCAAGTGCAGGAGAACGGATGAAGGCTTTGCCGTACCGAAGTCGATAAAACAATTGCGAGAGACGTGCGGAATAAATAATGAATTCATGAAAGGAGGGTAAAGTGATGGGGCAGATTGTAGAGTTCCCCGACGTGAAGGAGTCGAAAGAAAAAATTCGCAGGCTGAAAAAAGAGCTGGAGGAGCTTCTTCTCGAAAAGGAACACCTTCAGCGCGTCTTTTGTCAGAACATTCGAACGGCCTACACTCTGACATTTGGCGATTTGGAATACAAGCTTTACAAGGCCTCTTGCGATTACCTTCGCTTGCGTAGGAAAAAAGAATTGATCCAGTCGAAAAAGAATCGTCAGGAGAAGATAAATATCGAAGCCATCGAGGGGCAGTTGGACGATGAATTTGTCGAATACAAGAAAAAGCTGGACGAAAAAATCGCCGAAGTGAATCGGGCGCTGAAGCGATCGGCCATGGAGCAGTTGTCGGGCGAAGAGACGAAAGAGATCAAGAAGTTGTACAAAAACATCGTAAAGCGGCTGCACCCGGATCTGCACCCGAGCCTATCCGAGGCGGAAAAAGAATTGTTTTACCGTGCCACGGAAGCCTACGAGCACGGCGATTTGGCGGCTCTGAAATTGATCGAGGCCATGGTGGACAGCGGGGAGGCGGAAGAGGCCCTGCCTTCATCGGTCGCATCCTTGGAGAAGGAAGCGGAGCGGCTGGAGGATTTAATCGAAGGGGTACAAAAGGCAATCGAAGTAATTAAATCGACGCCGCCCTACACCTGGCGGATTTATTTGGAAGACGAGGAGAAAAAGGCCGAGAAGCTAAGTCAGCTAAAGCGGGATCTGGCTAATTTTGAAACCGCCATTCGAACTCAGGAAGAGGCGATTTGGGAATTAATGAGGCATGAAGCATGAATTCATTGGCAAAGATCGATCAGAACGAGCTCATTCAATATCTTTTAAAGGGCGAAAACGGAATCACCCTGCCCACGCCCTTCGAGCGGGACATTTATCTCTTCGACACCTATGTGGCGGGCACCACCCATGTGGAGGGGATCGAAGCCATGGCAGAGACCCTCGGCGAAGGAGACCGGCTGGTGTTTTATCGCGAGCCGGATAATCCCCACGATCCTCAGGCGATTCGCATCGAAACCCTGAAGAAAGAAAAAATCGGCTACGTCCCGCGGAAGGATAATGTGGTATTTTCGCGACTTATGGACGCGGGGAAAGTTCTTTTTGCGAAGATCTCCGAAAAAGAAATGCAAGGGAACTGGCTCAAGATACAGATAAAAATTTACCTGCACGAAAGTTAATGGAAACGGCGACTTCTCCGTCTTTATGAAATAAGAGCCGAAGAACAGCCCTTTAAACAGCAACAGCCCCCGATGCCGGGGGCTATTTTCATGCATTTTTTATTTCGTCGCCTAAATGTTTCAGCTTGTCCACCTGTTCCTCCCGTCCCAGGACGATGAGGATGTCGCCGATTTTAAAGGTGTAGTCGATAGGCGGGTTGAAGAGCATTTTTCCGTCTTCGATTTTTTTTATGGCGAGGACGGTGAGCCCGGTTTTTCGCGGGATCTGTGCCTCGATGAGGTTTTTGTCTTCCAGGTAGGAGCCCTTCTTGACGACGATCTCTTCCAGATCCAACTCCACGTCGCCGATTCGGGTGACGACGTCGAGGAAGTTAATGATGTTCGGTTTAATCATCAAAGAGGCCATGCGCTTGCCGCTGATTTCCATGGCAGACAGGGTTTTGTCGGCGCCGACCTTTAATAATTTGTCATTGCCCGATTTGCTCACGGAATTGGCGATAATGTAAATGTCTTTATTCATGTTCCGCGCCGTGAGCACGGTGACGATATTGTCCACCTCGTTGTCCAGCGTCGCTAAAAGCCCCTTGGCCCGCGCGATGCCGGCGCGTTCCAACACGCTCTCTTCCGTGGACTGGCCTTCCACGACTAAGATATCGTGGTGACTGTAGTCGTCCAAGTCTTCCCGCTTGTCGGTGATGACGACGAAATCCAATTCTTCGCGAATAAACTTATTGATGATGACCTCGGCCAATTCGCCGGAGCCGCAGATAATGTAGTGATTATTGAGTGCGGAAATTTTTCTGTTCATTTTACTTCCCTTCCACAAATCTCTAACTTTCCCTTCGACGAACACGGCCACCACCGTGGAAAAGGCATAGCCCACGATACCCACGCCTAAAAAAATCATGAGGACCGAAAACAATTCGGAGGCATTGCTGGTGGTGCCGATCTCGCCGAAGCCTACCGTGGAAATGGTGATCACGGTCATGTAAAAGGCGTCGATGAAATCCACATTCAGCAGAAATTTGTAGCCGATCATGCCGAAGATGAGCAAAAACGCAAAGGAGTAAAAGGTGAATTTGAGTTTTCTTTTTTCGTCCATAGGCCCCTCCTTGTGGCTACGATTATAATATAATTCGCTGAAAAAATCCCGGCTATTTCCTTTTTTGTCAGTATGGAGAAGGAATAATTGCCGGAGATAAACAGACAGATGAAAAGTAAGGTCTAAGGCAAAGACGTCTTTAGGAATAACGGTATCAATAAAAAGAGTAAGACAAGCTTGTGGATCAGCTAAGTAAAATCCAACTGAAGAAAGTGACTTTAGACAGTTATGATTACATCTGGACAAAATTTTAAAGATAGGTCTGCAACAACAAAAGAATTAATGAAACTGATCCTTGACAGAAGAATAGCCCAGGGAGGTCATCCGGCTCTAAGGTGGATGATGGATAATATTTTAATGCGGACAGAACCTGCTGGAAACATCAAGGCAGACAAGGAAAAACCTACAGAGAAGATAGATGGTGTTATCGCCACAATAATGGCACTTGATAGGGCAATAAGTTGTGGGAATGATATAAGTGAATCGGATTATGATGATAGAGGGCTAATAGTATTCTAATAGAGGGATTTATTTAAAAATACTTTACATGGTAGTAAGTAAATGATATGATTGTAATGAAACTTATTATCAATAGGAGTATGAGAATGCTAAAAAGTTTTTTTGAGAATGTAATAAAGCCAAAGGATAATTTTGGTGGTCGCTTTATGGTTAAGGGCATGAATATTGGTCATGAGAAGTTAGCAAAGTGGGGCAGATCATTTTTAAACATTAGACAGACTGATACTTTATTGGACCTTGGTTGTGGTGGAGGTAGAAATATCCAATATTTTTTAACTAAGGCTAACAAGGTATATGGAATGGATTATTCAAAAGCTAGTGTAGATATTTCTAAATCATTAAACAGTGAAGCCATAAAAGATGGAAGGTGCAAAATAATTGAAGGAGATGTATCAAAAATACCTTTTGAAGATCAATCAATAAATATTGTAACTGCATTTGAAACTATCTATTTTTGGAGTGACTTAGAAACAAGCTTTAAAGAAATCTATCGTGTTCTAAAAAAAGGTGGACAATTTTTAATATGTAATGAAGGGGCATTTAGAGATCATAAAAACGTAAAAAAATGGGCTGATATGCTTAAATTTAAAGTATACTCACCAGAATATTTAACTAGAACCTTAACAAAACTTGGTTTTAAGTGTGAGTATCATTTAGATAAAAAAGATCAGATTGTCTTTATAGCTATAAAACAATAATTTATATTAGTGCATCTACAAAAGTAGGTGCTTTTTTCATGCCAAAATAGAGGTGGGAATATAGGACTTCTAAATAAACTATTTAACAGTAAGGGTACAAGCAAATCAGGAGACATATCTAAAGAAAGGGAGAGGGTATCTTCGTCGTATTTTTTCTTTGGAAGAACAACAGCTGGCAGAAATGTCAATGAATCTACTACCCTGTAGATAATAGCAGCTTATTCATGTGTGAGATTTTTAGCTGAAACCTTAGTAGGACTTCCCGTTTATTTATATAAAACAGGTTTATCATTTGAAGTAGATAGAATACTAAAGGATGGAAATTTTCAAGGGTAAAAATCTAGGATAAAAGAACCTAATTCAATATGGAGATTTGTTTTTGAAGAGTTAAAGATATCATTTGAGTTTAAAATGAGATCCATATTCTCTTAAGACTGATTTTTTGTAATTTTTGTTTATATTTGGTCAGTTCTATGAGTAATACTTTTATATTAATCCCTCTTTTTTCATAAGAGATAACTCTCTTGAAAGGGCAGGCCGATTACAAGCTAAAAATTTCGCTAAATCCTCTCTGGATAGTTTATTAGAAAATAAGGAGTCTTCACCATATTTATCTATATATTTATTAATTTTCTTCCTAATCGTAGGTTTAGAATATACATCTAATTTGTAGGTTAAGTATGAAATTTGCTCATTATACAATTTTATAATATTTTCCATAAAAATCGACCTGCTTGAACAAGACTTTTTATTTTTTTCAAAGACTTTGCTAACATCAAGGGCTAAAACTTTAGAATCTTTTTTTGCAACCATAAATCTATCAGTTAGGGTGGAAAAATTTAGAGAAAAAGAATCTGACGCCTCATAAATTCTATCTATAATTTCCTTATCATCATCTATTGTAGATAAATCAATTCTTCCCTTCAAAACTATACCTGCCTTAAAGCCCTTAGAGAAATCATATAGATATTCGCCTTTACTATAAATTAAGGTTTTATGATCAATACAAGAAAGTATATGGTGTATAGTACTTTCGTCTAAACTATAAAATAATTTACTTTTAAAAATGATCTTTTCCATAAAATCCCCCATTTGTTGCTTCTGCAACTGCAACAAAAATTAGCTCTGGTATAATTATAAATGTAATGATAACTATTATCAAGGAGGAAGAGAAAATGGAAAAAAGTAAAATTATTTTTGGACATGATTTTTTAAAGATGCTTGGAAGAACAAGACTCAGACCAGGCGGCGGTCTTATGACCGATTGGTTACTTGATCAGGTACAGATTGATAAAGATATGCAAGTTTTGGAAGTTGCTTG
The DNA here is from genome assembly GCF_900155585.1 of Aedoeadaptatus urinae. Lineage (GTDB taxonomy): Bacteria > Bacillota > Clostridia > Tissierellales > Peptoniphilaceae > Aedoeadaptatus > Aedoeadaptatus urinae. Next base: position 326,858 of record NZ_LT707417.1, read on the forward strand.
CAATAGAGGAGATAACCTAATAAGAGTTTATACTAAATATAAATGCAAAATAATAGGCATAGATAATGACCAATTCGTCATAGATCAAGCTTTGGAGAATATAAAGCTTTTAGGTCTAGACAAAGAAATTGAAGTTATGAATATGGATGCCTTAAAGTTGGATTTCGAGGATGAAACATTTGATTTAATAATTAATGAAGCAATGCTTACCATGCTTCCAAATGAAGAAAAAGCAAAGGCTCTTAAAAATTATCACAGGGTTTTAAAAAAAGGCGGCTATCTCTTAACTCATGATGTGGCAGTGGAAAAAGAAAGTGAAGATATAAGAAGGCAACTTTCAAGATTTACAAACATGGACGTGTATCCTCTAACCGTAGAAAATTGGAACAAACTGTTTGTTGAAAATTCTATTAGACCTTTTTCACAAAGGACTGGTAGGATGATTCTCTTAGACAGGGATACAATCATAAAAGATGAGGGACCAGCAGGGGCTGCAAATTTTTATAAAAATGCTTATTCAGAAGAAAATAGGGATAGATTTGTAAAAATGTTAGAGAGGTCTAAAAATTCAAGCATTTATTATATAGTTTTAGCAAGTAAAAAGGAGGATTAGATGGAAGCTATTAAAAAATATCATTAATTTTATGTCTGACAGTGCTTGCCTTAACAGGCATGACTGTTTGTAGCAATACAAAAACTGAATAAAATTCAGAAAGTAAGGAAGTAGCTCAAACTGAGAAAAAGGAAGAAAAGCCAGAAGAACCTAAGGATGAAAATAAAAAAGTTAGAACAATCACAGACCATGCAGGTAACACGGTAGAGGTTCCTGAGAAAATTGAAAGAATAGTAATAGATCAGATTCCTATCTTATCTACTTATATGGCTTATCACCATGGAAAGGCCCCATATATAGTAGGATATGCTGGTTCTCTTAAGCAGGTAATTTCAAATACAGTTTTAAAGGATATTGCTCCAGAGCTTCTTGATAGCCAAAATACAGTTCAAGCTCAATCTGACATTAATATTGAGGAAATAATGAAGCTTAAACCAGATGTTATTTTTTACAATGCTTCAAATAAAGAACACTATGAAGTCCTTAAAAAGACAGGGATTCCTTGTGTAGGATTTGCAACAGTTGGCACAAATGGACCAGCTGACCCAATAGATAGGTACACACAATGGTTAAAGCTCTTAGAAGATGTATTTGGCGAAAGCGGAAAGACAGATGATTTTATAAAAGCTGGTCAAGAAATTGTAAAAGATGTTGAAGAAAGAATTTCAAAAATAGATGATAGTAAAAAACCAAGTGGTGTGATTTTATGGAAGTATGTTGAAGGAGTACCAATGGTTGCTGGTAAGGGTGTTTTTGGGGATTTCTGGCTAAAGAGAATTGGTGTTAAAAATTTAGCGGATGAAACAAAAGGCTTTGCCAAAGTTTCTATTGAACAATTTTATCAATGGGATCCAGATATACTTTATCTTGATGGACCTGGTCTTCTTGATATTACAACAAAAGATGTATTTGAAAATTCAGTAGAAGGTATCAATTTTTCAAATATGAAAGCTGTTAAGGATAAAAAAGTTTATAACACTAAGCTTGGTATCTGGAATTGGTTTACACCAAATCCAGATGCTCCATTAGTTCTTGCTTAGCTTGCAAAATCAACCTACCCAGAAGAATTTAAAGACTACAATCTAAAAGCAATGATTAAAGATTACTATAAAACATGGTATGATTATGAATTAACAAATGAACAAATTGAGGATATGTTTGATATATGATTAAAAAAATCTTTATCAAAGATAAAAAAATAAAATTAAGCTCATATATAATCCTCATAAGTCTACCCATATTAATTAGTATTTTGGCACTTGCCATAGGTAGGATGCCTCTTAGTATAGGACAGATTATTGAATTTTTTAATGCTTATCTAGGAGGAGGAGACTTTGATCCTATGCTTGAATCAGTAATAATAAATGTAAGATTACCAAGGATTATTACTGGTCTAATAGTGGGAGTTGGTCTTTCCGCAGCAGGTCTTGCCTTTCAAGGGGTTTTTTCAAACCCCTTGGCAACTCCTGATATACTAGGTGTAAGCTCTGCTGCAAGTCTTATGGTACTAATAGAAGCTTTATCAAGAACGGTTTCTGTAATAGAACTACCTATTTCAGTTCTTACGGCAATAATTGGAGCTCCAATTTTTATAAGCCTAATTAGAAAAACTGGGGGTGGTTTCAATTAAGTTAGAAGTAAAAGATGCAGGATTTTATTTTGACGAAAATCACATCTTATTTAAAAATTTGTCATTTGTCCTTAGACAAGGTGAAGTTTTATCTATCCTGGGTCCTAATGGAGTTGGCAAAACAAGCCTTATAAGATGTATATGTGATTTTGAAAAATGGAAGTTAGGCAAGAGTTTTATGGATGGGAAAGATGTTTCAAGTTATAGGAGAAGGGAATTATGGTCTAACATATCCTATGTTCCACAAAAAAGGTCATTTTCTTTTGAATATTCTGGAATAGACATGGTGGTGTTAGGGCTTGCTAGTAAGCTTGGACCATTTGCAAAACCCGGTGTGAAAGAATATGAAAAGGCAGAAAATCTTATGAAAAGCTTAGCTATAGAAAATCTTAAAGATAAGTCGTGTTCTGTGATGAGTGGGGGAGAACTTCAGATGGTTCTAATAGCTAGAGCTTTAATTTCAGATCCAAGCTTAATTATATTAGATGAGCCAGAAAGTGGTCTTGATTTTAAAAATCAACTTAAAATAATTTCATTAATCAAAAAACTATCCAAAATAGAAAATATCAGTGTTATTATAAATACTCATTACCCAGCCCATGCTCTTGAAATAGCGGATAAATGCTTGATGCTAATGGAAAATGCTAGACATAAAATAGGCAAAACATCGGATATTATCTGCAAGGAAAATATGAAAGAAGCATTTGGCGTAGAGGTTATACTTGAAAAAGTAAAAAAATCTGAAAAAGAATATGAGGCTGTAATACCAATTAGGATTGTAGGAGATTAAAATGAAAAATATTAGCAAGGGAAAAATAATGACACCAGAAGAGGTTATACCTATAAAAGACCAGCAAACCATAAGTAAGAAATTTGTAGACTTATCTGAGCTTCACATCCTACTTATGAGTCTGGACCAAGATACCAGCATTTCCCCTGAATTTTATGAAGAAGAAAGAATATATCTCGTCTTAAAAGGGGACCTTAAATTTAATAATGAAAAACTTACCAGCCAGGAGCTAATACTTTTTGAAAAAGACAAGCTTTTTGGCATAGGAGCAAGGAAAAAAAGTATATTTTTAGAAATCGCAGTTGACTTAAAGGAGGAAGAAATGAAAAACATTGACAAGGGAAAGAAAATTAAATTAGTTGACTATTTAGATTATGTAGAAGGAGGAATCGCAAACATTGACCTTGTATCAAAAGATGGGTTTAGGCTTGTTTTAATGGCCTTTGATGCAGGGGAGGGGCTAAAACCACACAAGGCTCCTGGAGATGCTCTGGTCCTAGCACTTGAGGGTAAGGCAAGGCTTCTTGTTGGAGACAAGGAAGTGGAGATAGAATCTGGAGACCAAATAGTATTTCCAGCAAATGTAACTCACAATGTAACTGCAATTAAAAGATTTAAAATGTTATTAATCTTATCTGTAGATAAATAAAAAAGATCTTGAATGATTTTTCAATCATAAATCTGAAATCTAAAAATTAGACTAATACCAGAGTTGGAATTAAAGCTTACTCTGGTATTTATTTGTTATAAACATGGGTTTGTTTGCACATTAGATTCTTGAAAGTATTTGAAAATGTAACTTGCAAGTACAACTTTTGATTTTAATAAAGAAAACAATGTTTATTACCATGATACTGGCAGAGGCTATAGCCCATATGCTTATTTAGGACTTTATAAACAAAAGAGCTTAAGATTAATAGGCAAGGTGTGTGCAATAATTGCCGCTGTAGAAAAAGATGGAGAAATTGAATATGAGGCTGAATTAGGTGATGTAACAAACGAACGTAAGGATACTATTGTTAAAGCAATGGAAGATGCTCTTTCCTATGGTTATGATTTAAAAAGCTACAAGCATAAATATTTCTTCGTTGATAAATTTTATGAAACAGACTTTAGAAAGGTGTCAAAGAGAGCACCAATGGGAGTAAAGATATTTGATTTAACTGAAATATTAAATACAGATAAGTTACCAGAAGTTGATCAAATGGCTAAAATTTTAAAAGAAAAGACATGGGAATAATCAATTGGCATCTACACTAGTAGGTGCTTTTCTTTTGCGTAATTTTAGGAGGTGGTAATAGAAACATTTTAATTTTAATATTTAGGTCAAGAGACAAACCTAAAGACTGGGAGAGGACATCGTCATCGTCTTTTTATCTGGGAGAACAATAGCATGAAGGAACGTAAACGAGTTTATTGCCGTGCAGATGACAGCAGCACGAAAAATAGGTTATGCAAAAATAAAATCGAGCAAGCGCCATGCTTACTCGATTAAGTCCAACTTTATGGGGTCACTCTAGATTGACTTCTCCTTTTATTTATTGATGTTCTTTCGTGGATTTGAAGTACAGGACCGCCGATGCCCATTTTGATCCAATCGCCGCCAGGCGTCCATAATCCGTTATTCAAAAACATATTTAGCGAAAATCGGCGAGAGAGACGCTCTCTTCTCGGACGGTTCTTCGTAGCCGATCCATTTTTTCATCCGAGGGGCGATAAAAGGCGCTTTGGTCGAAGGCGGCGCCGATGGCCTCGTACTTAATCATGCCGAAGGGATGATAGGGCAAAAGCTCCATCTCAGCTTTCGGCACTTTTTCGCGAACGAAGCGGGCGGCCCTTCGAATGATCGCTTCCTCGTCGTTGACGCCGCCGATGACGGGAATGCGGATCACCACATCGCCGTTCAGTTCCTGCAGCCTCGCCATGTTCTCCAGAATCCTTTCGTTAGAGACACCGGTGTATTCTTTATGAAGGGCGGGGTCCACATGTTTCAGGTCCATAAAAATCATGTCCATGCGCTCGAGAGACGGCTTCACCGCGTCGAAATCGAAGTGGCCGCTGGTTTCTATGGCCAGGGAATAGCCCAGGTCGTAAATTTCCTTCGTAACTTCGTTTAGAAAATCGGGCTGTGCCGTGGGCTCACCGCCGGAAAAGGTCACGCCTCCGCCGCTCATGGCATAGAAGAGGCGATCCTTTTTTAGGGCTTCGACGATATCGTCGGAATCGACTTTGCGCACCATGTAAGCCCGCGCCCCGGTGGGGCAGACCTCGGTGCAGCGGCCGCAGGCGATGCAGCGGTCGCGCTCTTTGTTTAAATCGATGCCGATGTCCTTTGGGCACGCCTCGACGCATTTTCCGCAGCCGATGCATTTGCGCTCGTACCAGCCGATCTTGATTTGATTTTCCAGCCCTTCCGGATTGGCGCACCACTGGCAGCGCAAGGGGCAACCGGCCATAAAGACGGTGGTGCGAATGCCGTCGCCGTCGTTGACGCTAAAGGGCTGTAGCTGCATGACATAGCCGGCGGTGCCCATTAAAAGGCCTCGTGGACGTTTCTCGCCATAATGGAATCTTGCATCTCTTTGGAAAGATTGGTGAATTGAGCGGAATAGCCGGCGACGCGAACCAAGAGGCTCTTATACTTCTCGGGATTTTTCTGCGCGTCACGAAGCACGTCGTTGGAAATGCAGTTGAATTGAACGTGGAATCCGCCGATGGCGAAATAAGATTGAAGCATGGCGCCGAGATTGGAGCGGCCTCTCTTGGTCTTTACCAAATCTTGATTCAGCCGCAGGTTCAACAGAGTGCCGCCGCTGTGGATGTCGTGTTCCATCTTTGCCGCACTGCGCAGAGCGGCCAGGCAAGTGGAAGTGTCCGTGCCGGTGTAGGGGGAGACGCCTTCGCTGATGGGATCTTTTGCGTGGCGTCCGTCCGGCGTGGCACCCAAGACCTTGCCCGTGGGCAAGTAGTTGGAGATGCCCATAAAGGCGGTGACAAAGCGGTTGCCGTAAATGTCTTTGTATTTCGTCACTTCATCGTAGAAGAAGGATTCAAGCATTTTGGCGATGGTATCCACGTACTCGTCGTCGTTGCCGTATTTCGGGCAGGCGATGGCTTCTTGCCGCAGTTCCTCATAGCCCTCCCAGTCGGCATTAATGGCGTCGATGATGTCCGAAAGGCTGTACTTGCCTTGTTCAAAGACTAATTTTTTGATCACGGCCAGGGAGTTGGCGGTAACGGAAAGGCCGACGCCTGTGAATACGGGGCCGATATTGTATTTCGCGCCGCCGTCCACCAGGTCTTGCCCCTTTTCAAGACAGGATTCGTTGCAGGCGGACATAAAGGGTCGGTGGCCGATTTCTTTATGAATTTCCTGTGCGGTCATCAAAGAAATCACGCCTTGCTTGACCATGTACTTAAATTGCTTTTTCCAGGCTTCCACAATCTGTTCAAAGGAGGTAAAAGATTTCGGATCCATTTCGTGAACCGACACGGACTGGCCGGAAAGGCGGCTCTTGCCTTCGTTTAATGCAAATTCCAGAGCCGCGGCGAAGCTGATGCTTGCGGCGGAGGTCCATTGGAAGGTTTTTCTCGAGTGGGGCACGACGCAGCCGCAGTTATTCCAATCCTTGGCATCTTCCGGCTCGTAGTTTAGATTCGAAAGCATTTGGTAGCCCGTGCGGTCGCCGTGAATGGCGGGGAAGCCGCAGCCGGTGGATACCAGCTCCGTCACCGCCTCCATAAATTCCGGGGGACATTCCGGATGAATACGGCAGCTGAGGGTGGGCTGATGGGTCATGCAGTCTCTCGTCGCCTGGATGGCCATGTAGGAAATGGCATTGGTGGCGTCTGAGCCGTCCACCTTGGTTCCGCCGATGGTGAGGTTTTCGAAATTGGTGTAGCCGGCAAAGAAGCTCGCCGTGTTTTTGGAAATGGTCCACGCCCATTCCGAATACTTCAGCCAGAGGCACTGTACGTATTCCAACGCCGTGTCGTAGTCGATGGTGCCGGCCTTTAAATCGGCTTCGTAATAGGGATACATGTATTGATCAAAGCGACCCGGGTTCCACGCCAGGGGATTTTCGGAAAGGATGCCGCCTAATTGCACGAACCAGACAAATTGAATGGCCTCGCGGAAATTTTTCGGCGGATTCGCCGGGACTTGGGTACAAATTTCGGCGATCTCTTCCAATTCCTTTTGCCGCAGGGGATCCGTTTCCGCGGCCGCCATCTCACGGGCCTTTTCCGCATAGCGTCTGCCCAAAGTCATCATGCCCTCGGCAATAAGGACGATGGATTTATAAAAATCGATCTTCTTTTTATCTTCCGACAGAGCTTCGTCCAGTTGCGCCAAATGCATTTCGGCATCTTTTTTAATGCCCGCATAGCCCTTGGGAAGGAGCACGTCGATGTAATCGGGAGAAATTTCGCCGATGCCGTTTCGCCATTTCGAGTCCGTATCTAAAAAGCCCGTGTCCACGCCGATTTTTTTGGTTTCCTCGGAGGTGCGGGCGAGGAAGGCTTCCTCCACGGATTTTCCCTTCCAGTAAGGAAAAATATTTTCCCTGATAAATTGAACTTGCTCCGGCGTCACATCGTAGGGATCCTGCTCCCGCTCGGGGAAGGTATCGATCTCTTCGTCGATCCATTGCCAACCGAACTCCGGCGTCAAAATGGCGGTCTTGCGAAATTCGCCGCTGGTGCCGACGATGAGCTCGCCCTCCCAAATATTGACGGAAATTTCCTCGCAGGTGGCCTTAAAGGCCTTGCCGACGCGAAGAATGTGGGGGAGCCCTTCGCTCTCTTTGAAAGACTTCGTCCAGCTCCAGGCGTGTTCATAAGAAATATGGGGCTTCGTGTTGACGTAATTGTCGCGGATTTTTTCGATACGTTTCGTCATGGTCATTTTTTAATCCTCCTAGCAGGTAGTAAAGAAAGCGGAGACGGCGGATAATATATAGAACTATAAGAACATTATATTGCACAACCTAAGTATATGGGCTTATTTCTGTTTTGTCAATCCATGGAAGGATTTTTTCGGTTTCTTTTTTAAAAGCGAGGCCCGGAATGAATCTATGCTAAAATAAAGTTGACGAAGCCATCGCCAAATAACAATCGGGTGCCGCAGCATGGCGAAGTGCCCGCGAAAAGGAGCCGCAAATGAAAAACGAAACGGACTTTATCTGCAAAACCATTGCGAAAAATATAAAAAAAATTCGGGAAGATCAAAAGCTGAGCATGGACCAGCTGGCGTCCATGTCCGGCGTCAGCAAAAGCATGATCGGACAAATCGAGCGCGCCGAAACCAATTCTTCCATCTCCACCCTTTGGAAGCTCGCCTCGGGCCTGCACGTGCCCTTCACGGCCTTAATCGAACAGAGCAAAGAGCATGTCATGCGCGTGGATAAGGAATCGGTGAACATCGTCAAAAATGAAGACGGCCTGTTTCGCATGTATCCCTATTTTCCCATTGACGAGAACCGCAACTTCGAGATTCTTTATATCGAGCTGGATCCCGGCGCCTGTAGCCATTCCGAGCCCCACGCCACGGGCACGGAAGAATACATTATTGTCTTCGGCAGCACCTTGGAACTGACCATCGGCGAGGAGACCCACGAAATTCACAGCGGCGATGCCATCTATTTCACGGCAAACGAGCCCCATAGCTATCGGAACAACACGGAAGAGCCCCTGACCATGATTAATATTATTTCCTATGCTTAGGGGATGATGATCGTAAGGATAAGGTGACGAATAAGTCTTTTGTCAAGGACGAGCAAAAAAGAAGCGACTCGCCTTGTGCGAATCGCTTTTGCTTTATGGGGTTCATTTATAATAAAAAAATTTATTTGGCGGAGATTCCCCGTGCGTCGGCCCGGTCATGTTACACTATTTAACAAGTAGATCAATGCTGTTTGAGAAAGGATGGTTCATGGTAGATCGAATTAAATTATGGTTTATTAACGAAAAGAATTTAATGAAGATGGCGAAGTTCGTCCTTCTGACGATCTCTCTTCTGATACTGACATGGATTTTCGATCATGGGTTCCCCGAACTGAAGGATCATGTGCCGGATCAATTGCTTTTGTCCGTGGATGTGTCCACGGATTTTCTCTCGAATATTTCCGGCGTCTTTTTGACCATCAGCATTTTTTCTTTTACCACCATCGTCACGGTGCTGAATAAATACAGCAGCAGCGTGTCGCCTCGCATGCTTCAAACCTTTATCGACCGCACCGACGTCCTGGGCCTCTTCGGCATTTTTATCAGCGGCTTTTTCTATTCGGTCATCAGCATTCTCTTGCTTCAAGATGTGAGAGCGAATGAAGACGTGGTGGCGGGGAGTTTTGCCATCGCCTATGCCATTGTGGCCATGATCGGTTTTATCGTCTTTGCCAAGCGGGTGCTTGAGAACATTAAGATTTCCAACATTATCGAAGGCGTGTACAACGATTGCGACGCGTTGATCGATGAGGAGGTGGAGCTTCGGGAAAAGGCGAAGCGCTACGAGGATGAAAAGGATGCGAAGGAATTTCCCGTGTTGGCTACGACGACGGGGTATCTTTTCAATGTTCAGGCCGATGGGATTTTAAAGGCCTTGGACGGAGTCAAGGCCGAGTTCACCATTAAGAAACGACTGGGGGAATACACCACGGAAGGGGAATCCGTAGGGGTATTGAAGCTTTTCGGCGGAAAAAATCTCAGCGGGGAAGAGATCGAAAAGCTGATCGATACCATCGGGCGCGCCATGGTGATTAATATTTTTAAAAACACGCAAGACGACTACCATCACGGCCTGGTGAATCTCACGGAGATCGCCGCCATGGCCCTGAGTCCGGGGACCAACGACCCGAACACGGCGGTGATGTGCGTGAATAAAATTTCCTCTCTTTTAGGAAAGCTTCTCTCCACGGCCAATCAATTTATCGTCTTGAAAGAGGACGGGGACACGAAGATCATTTACCAAGGCTATTCCGTGGAAGACGAGCTCTATTTGGTTTTCAGCCAGATCATTACCTATTCCGGCGGCGATCCGCTGGTGACCCGGGCCATCCTGCAGGGACTCTACTTTATTTACATGAAGGCCGGGGAGAGCGCGAAGCCCGGCGTAAAAAATTACTTTGACTCCTCCTACGAGCTGCTCATGGCGAATTTCAGCCACGAGGTGCATCTGATGCGATTCGAGAAGATTCGAAAGAATATGGAAGAGCGCGTGAGCATAAAAGAAGAGCGCCACTTGGCTTAGATTATGCTGCGAAAATTTTGTACGGACTTATCCTCCCACATGTGATTAGAATCTGCGTCGATTAGGTATAGATAAAATGTAAGAAAGAAACAGTGGATTCGTCGAGGAGGCGAAACAAATGAAATTTACCGAAGCGATTAAGATCAAATGGAAACACTTTTTGGATAAATTGGCCGGCGAAAATAAAAAAGCCTTCGGAGATGCGCCCTTGGATTGCTGCTCTCTGAATAAACAAGAAAATCACTAAAAAAGGTCCTGCGGGGCCTTTTTTTAACGCATGGGGGAAAGTTTTCCATGCGACTTTTATTCGCCGCGAAAGAAATGCGGGAAAAAATTCCGTCTGCACTGATCTTTTGATAAAATAAGGCAGATAAAGATTTTGGAGGTCGTTTTGGAAAACACAAGAAACAGTAAAAAGAACGCGCCCTTATTGCTCCTCATGTCCACGGTGACCTTGCTCGCCATTCTCTGCGAGCTGGTGCCCTCGGGGGTCCTGCCGCAAATGAGCGAGGCCTTCGGCGTAAGCATCGCCAAGGCCGGGGGCTTGGTAGGGTCTTACGCCATCGCCTCGGCGATTTTCGGGCTGCCTCTCGTGGCCTACACAGTGACGTGGCAGAGGAGGCGGCTGCTCTTTATTCTCTTAATGGGCTTTGCCGCCGCTAACGCCGTGGTGAGCTTCGCGCCGAGTTACGAGATCGCCATGGCGGGCCGCTTTATGGGCGGTATCTGCGCCGGCACTCTGTGGCCCATGATCACCGCCTACGGCATGGCCTTGGTGGATGAGAAGGATCAGGGACGGGCCGTGGCCATTATTATGTCGGGGATAACCGTGGGCATGAGCCTGGGGCTTCCTCTCATGACCTGGATCGGCACGACGTACACCTACCACGCGTCCTTTCTCGTACTGGCGGTGGCACCGGCGATCATCGCCCTTGCCTGTCGCATGACTCTTCCCGACGTGCCCGGCGAGGCGCGGAGCAAGGGCAATTCGCCCCTGGCCATGCTGAACAACCGGGGCGTGCTCCTGGTGATCTGCCTCACCTTTCTCGCCGTGGGGGCCAATTACGGGGTCTATACCTATGTCAGCAATCTGGTGACGGAGATCGGCTATCCCGGCGTCGCCGTGGCGCAACTTTTCTTCGGCGCGGGCTCCATCGTGGCGGTGATTCTTTCCATGCTCTTTATCGACCGCCATTTGCGCGGCATGTTCGTCGCCCTCTATGTATCGGGAGCGGCGACCATGGCGCTGTTTTATTTCACCGGGAGCATCGTTTTGTTTCACGGAGCCTTCGTCCTTTGGGGCATGGGCTTCGGCGCCATGAGCAGCATGTTTCAAACGGCCACGGCCCGGCAGGTCACCGAAGGCGTGGCCGTAGCCAACGCCGTGCAGTCCATGGCCTTTAACTTCGCCATTATGGTGGGCTCCACGGGCGCCGGCATTTTGTTGGAAAGAGAAGGCACCCGTCCCATCCTCCTCGTCGCCATGGCCGTGCTGCTCGTGGGCCTGGGCATTGTGGTATGTAATAAAAAACGATTCGAAAGACCGACGGCCAAGTGAAAGGAGATTCCATGTTATTTATTCACTATCCCAAATGTTCCACCTGCAAGAAAGCGAAGAAGTGGCTCGACGATCGGGGCCTCGACTACACCGATCGCCACATCGTGGAAGACAATCCCACGGCAAAAGAACTGAAAGCCTGGCACGAAAAAAGCAGCCTGCCACTGAAACGCTTCTTCAACACCAGCGGCATGAAGTATCGAGAGCTCGGGCTGAAGGATAAATTGAAAGACATGAGCGAGGAAGAACAATATGAGCTACTGTCTACCGACGGGATGCTGGTGAAGCGGCCGATTCTTGTTTATGATGACGGGGTGCTGGTCGGTTTTAAAGAGAAGGAATGGGAAGAAACGTTATAAAATTATTTTTTTCTTTTTCTCGCACACCGTTTTTCTCGTTCTATAATTATATCTTCGTGATTCTTTCCGGGGGCGGGAAAAAGGGCGTTAACTATGTGGGAGTAGATTTATTAAGCGTAGCCGAGGCAATAAAATTAAGTTACTCTTTCGCTTAAATTTCATTCTTACATGGCTCTGAGACCTGGGGAAGGGCCTAGGGCGTTGCGATTCGCCCTCTGGCCCTTCCCCAGGGCCCCATCCCCCTCCACCCTAACGCTTTTTATATGTGCGAAGCCCTGCGGGCTTCGATTCCTACCGGGCTTCTTTGCCGACCCAAGACAATGAACAGGGTGAGCTATCGTCGCTTTTTCAAAAAGGACATCCTGACTCACAGTTTTTCTTCGGCGACGCGGCCCAACAGGAATCGGAACCCGTTAGGGTTCCGCTCTGCTGGAAAGCGTTAGGGATAAAGGGGATGTACAACTATACATCCGTTTCGAAAAGGATTCGCCTTCCCGAAACGGTGTAAGACTGCATCTGACCTTCCTACGACTCGCTTCGCTCGTCGGGATAGGTCATGAGGGTCCGGGGGAGGGATAAGGGCGAATCGCAACGCCCTTTTTCCCTCCCCCGGAAATCGAAAGTAGAAGATGGAGTAGGTAAGAATAAAGAGTTTAAGCGAATTATCTTCATTTCGAATACAAAAACAAGTCTCTTATTAATACACCGAATTAAAGAATATTTATAGAGAAGAAGCCCAATAGAAAAAAGGGCCCTCCCTCCGTCCATTTTGAAAAGCGGCGCTTTTCCCAATGAAAAAGAAGGCACATCGGTGCCTTCTTTTTCATTGGAGATGTGTTTAGTTGGAGTTGTGTTTTTTGAGTAAGTCGTCTTTGATCTTCCAAAGATCGGGGCTCAAGTCCACGATGTATTCCTGCGGGGTGTTGAGTCGTTTGACTTCGTCCCAAAGGCTGTTCAGCTCTCGCTGTACTTTTTCGCGGATTTCTTCCAGGCTCGGGCTTTCGTAAACCAGCTTGCCGCCGATGTAGATGTCTTCCAAGAGGGAGCGCACTTCGTAGTTTTTCAATGTCTTGCGCTTCCAGGTGAAGAGGGGGTGGAAGATTTCGTAATTGTCCTCGGGCATTTCTTCGCCGCGTACGGCCAGGACGTCGGCAATGGCCTTGCCTTGCTCTTTGTCGTAGAAGCGGAAGATGTCTTTCACGCCGGGGGTGGTGATTTTCGACACGTTTTCGGAAATTTTAATGGTGGGTACGATCTCGCCGTCGTCTTCCTTGGCGACGAGTTTGTAGACGCCGCCGAAGACGGGATGGCTTTTCGATGTGATCAGCCGCTCGCCGACGCCGAAGGAGTCCACTTGGGCGCCTTGCTTCAGTAAATCTTCGATGACGTATTCGTCCAGGGAGTTGGATGCCATAATGGTGACGTCGGGAAAGCCCGCTTCGTCCAACATTTTGCGGCATTGCTTGCTCAAATAGGCGATGTCGCCGGAGTCGATGCGCACGCCGCGGCCTTCGTGGCCGGCTTCTCTCAGCTCTTTAAAGACTTGAATGGCGTTGGGCAGGCCTTGGTCCAGGACGTCGTAGGTGTCAATTAAGAGGAAGCAGCTGTCGGGATAGACCTTGGCGTAGGCTCTGAAGGCGTCGATTTCTTCGTCGAACATTTGCACCCAGCTGTGGGCCATGGTGCCCAGGGCGGGCACGCCGTAAAGCTGTTCCGCCAAGGTGTTGGCGCTTCCGTTGCATCCGCCGATGTAGGCGGCCCGCGCGCCTAAATTGGCGCCGCTGTAGCCCTGGGCGCGGCGGGAGCCGAATTCGGTGACGGCCCGTCCGCCGGCGGCCTTGCAGATGCGGTTGGCTTTGGTGGTGATCAGGGTTTGGTGGTTGATGGTAAGTAGGACCATGGTTTCGATGAGCTGGGCCTGAATGGCCGGGCCTCTGACGGTGACCAGGGGCTCCGAGGGAAAGACCACGGTGCCTTCGGGGATGGCCCGCACGTCGCAGGCGAATTCGAAGTTCGCCAAATAATCAAGGAAGGCTTCGCTGAAGATGCCCTTGGACCGCAAAAAGGCGATGTCTTCTTCGTCGAAGGTCAAGCTTTCAAGGTACTCGATGAGTTGCTCCAGGCCGCTTAAAATGACGTAGCTGGCTTCGTCAGGCGCGGAGCGAAAAAACATGTCGAAGTGCACGATTTCGTCTTGCATGCCGTTTTCGAAGTAGCCGTTGCCCATGGTGAATTCGTAAAAATCCGCCAAGAGGGTGTAGTTGTTATTATCTGTAAATTTCATAGCACTCACTTTCTTGTATAACGTCTTTTTTCTCATTATAGCACAAGTAGCTGAGTCGGGCGTCCATAAGGGTTTATCGTGGCGGCCGTGAGGTGCCTTTCGTGATACAATAAGAGCACCAAATAAAAAAATGAGAAGGTGAGCTATGTTACAAGTAACTGATGTAAGCGTGTTGTTTCCCGATAAAAAATTATTCGACGACGTGAATTTGCTCTTTCAACAGGGCAATTGCTACGGCGTCATCGGCGCCAACGGCGCGGGAAAATCCACGTTTTTAAAAATTTTATCCGGCGAGAAGGAGCCCTCCACGGGCCAGGTGTCCAAGGGCAAGAATGAGCGGCTGTCGAAATTAAAGCAGGACCACTTTGCCTTTGAGGATTTCACGGTGATGGACACGGTGATTCAAGGCAACGAAGAGCTTTACGCCATTCAAAAGGAAAAGGACGCTATTTACTTGAAGCCGGATTTCTCCGACGAGGACGGCATTCGCGCCGGGGAGCTGGAGGCGCGCTTTGCGGAAATGAACGGCTACGAGGCCGAGGCCGACGCCTCCCGCCTCCTGCAGGGGCTGGGCATCGGCTTGGAAAAGCACGAGCAGATGATGTATGAGCTTCCTGAGGCGGAAAAGGTGAAGGTGCTTTTGGCACAGGCGCTTTTCGGAAATCCCGAGATCCTCTTGTTGGACGAGCCCACCAACGGCTTGGATGTGCGTGCGGTGCTGTGGCTGGAGGATTTCCTCGCAGATTTCGAAGGCATCGTCATTATCGTGAGCCACGACCGCTACTTCCTGAACAACGTCTGCACCCACATGGTGGACATCGACTTCGGCAAGATCAATATGGTCACCGGGAACTACGACTTCTGGTACGAATCCGGCCAGCTGGCGGCGCGACTGATCAAGGAACAAAACAAGAAGAAGGAAGAAAAGATTAAAGAGCTGCAAAGCTTTATCGCCCGCTTCAGCGCCAACAAGTCCAAGTCGCGCCAGGCCACCAGCCGCAAGAAGCTCTTGGATAAAATCGACCTGACGGAGATTCGCCCCTCGTCTCGGCGCTATCCCTTCGTGGGCTTTACTCTGTCGAGGGAAGTGGGCAATGAAATTCTTACCGTGGAAAATCTTTCCTCGGAGCTGGACGGCAGTCTGCTCTTTAAAGACCTTTCCTTCCGCCTGGACAAGGACGACAAGGTGGCCTTTATCGGAAACGAGGTGGCCATTACCCGCCTCTTTGAAATTTTAACGGGCCACAGTGAAGACTTCACCGGCGAATTTAAATGGGGACAGACCATTACCGTGCGCTACTTCCCCAGGGACAACAACGCCTTCTTCGACGGTGTGGACAAGAATTTAATCGACTGGCTCAGGGACTACAGCGAGGACCAATCGGAAATCGTCATGCGCTCCCTCTTGGGTCGCATGCTCTTTTCCGGCGACGAGGCCCTGAAAAAAGCCGACGTCCTCTCCGGGGGCGAGCGGGTGCGGATGATGTTTTCAAAAATGATGATCGATCCCGCCAACGTGCTGATCTTCGACCAGCCCACCAATCACCTGGATTTGGAAAGTATCGAAGCGGTGAACAACGGCCTCATGGACTTTAAGGGGAATTTGCTCTTTACCTCCCACGACCATCAATTTATTTCATCCATCGCCAATCGCATCATCGAAATACGAGACGACGGCAGCTTCCGCGACGCCAAAATGAATTACGAGGACTACATCGCCCGCTTCATCGTCGAAGGCGACGAAGACTTAAACTAAATTTTACAAAGATATAACATTTGACGATTAAAATAAAAAGGAGGTGTATGATGCACGGAGTCATCGACATCGGTTCCAATACCGTGCGCCTGTCGGTCTTTCGCGTGGAAGACGGCGTGGCGCAAAATCTATTCAATGAAAAGCAAACCCTGGGTCTGGCCGGCTACCGAAAAGACGGGAGCCTGACGGATGAGGGTATCGTCGCCTTAATCGAGACCTTAGGTCACTTCAATTTTATCCTGAATCAATTAGACGCCATTAACCACACCCACGCCATTGCCACGGCGTCCATTCGTAACGTCAACAATTCCGACGAGGTCCTTCGTCGGGTGAAAGAGGCGCTGGGTATCGACATCGAAATTTTAAGCGGGGAAGAAGAGGCGCGCCTGGCCTTCGTCGGCGCGGCGGGCACGGTTCAGGGGCACGCGGACGGCGTCCTCACCGACATCGGCGGCGGCTCCACGGAGTTGGTGCTCTTTCAAAACCACGAGGTGGTGGACTCGGCGTCCTTGGACATCGGATCCCTCTCCGTCTTTCGGGATTACGTCGACGGCCTGTTTATCACCAACGACGAGCGCAAGACCATGGACGAGCGGCTGAAATTTCTCTTAAACGCCCAGGCCATGGCGGGGAATCGCTACCCCATCCTCTGTGCCGTGGGAGGAAGTGCCCGGGCGACGCTGAAGATGTACAACACTCTTTTCGGCGAAGACCACGACAACGACGAAATGAGGACCGACGATTTAAAGACCCTGATGAAGCATTTGCTGGACATTGAAGATAAAGAAAAAATGGAAATCATTTTAAAGGTAAAAGCAGACCGTATTCATACGTTGCTTCCCGGCCTGTCGATTCTTTATCGAATCGCCAAGTATTTTCACGTGGATAAAATTGCCGTCGCCCAGACGGGAATTCGGGAGGGGTACGTTATCAGCCGAATCATAGGGGGCTAATAATGGACGACATTTCTTTCACTCAAAATCGAGAATTATCCTGGCTGCGCTTTAACGAGCGGGTCTTAGACGAAGCGCAGGACGGCCAAGTGCCGCTGCTGGAGCGCTTGAAATTTTTATCCATCTTCGATTCCAATCTGGACGAATTTTTCATGGTGCGGGTCGGCTCCTTAACGGACCTGTCCATGCTCCACAAGCGCGTCATCGACAACAAGTCCCTGATGGATCAGGACGAGCAGCTGGCCGCTATTATGGAGCAGGTCAGGGGCTTGTACCAAAAGAAGGACTACGTTTACGAGGATCTCAGGGATCAGTGCCGGGCCAAGGGCTTTTACGCCATAGAAAGTGCGGAAATGACGGAGCGTGAGGAAAAAATCATGCAATCCTATTTCGAAAACACGGTGAGCCCCTACTTAAGCTACCAAATCGTGGACTTGACCCACCCCTTTCCCCACATTCCCAATTTGGGCATCGTCATCATCTATCGCCTGGTAAAAAAAGGCGACGATCATACGAGCTGCATGGGGATCATTCATGTGCCGCTGAATTTAAATCGAACCGTTCGTCTGGACAACAACAAATACATACTTTTGGAAAATGTCATCGAACGATACGGCGCGGCCCTCTTTGAATCCTACGAGGTCAAAGAAAGCTACAAGATGAGCGTCACGAGAAACGCCGACATCGATTGGGACGACGAGGACTACGAATTCGCCGAGGACTACCGTTCTCACATGAAGAAGATGTTGAAGAAGAGAAAGCGCCTCGTGCCCGTTCGCTTGGAGCTGGACCACATGCCGACCCAGGATCTGTTGGACTGGCTGCTCGCCAAGCTTTCCTTAGACGAAAGCCGGGTCTTTGTGACACAGAGCCCGGCGCGAATGGGCTATCTCTTCGGTTTGGTGGATGAGCTTGCGCCCATGATGGGACCCGAGAGCGTGGATCCGCCCTTTGAGCCACAGAACAGCCGCTACGTGGACGAGCACAAGCCCATGATGGCCCAGGTGGAGGCGGGGGACATCTTTCTGTCCTATCCCTACGAGTCCATGGACCCGATCATCCGCCTTTTGGACGAGGCGGCCAATGATCCCGACGTGGTTTCCATTAAGATTACCCTGTACCGTATCGCGAAAAATTCCATGGTGGCGGAAAAGCTCATGGAGGCGGCGGAAAACGGCAAGGACGTGTTGGTTTTAATGGAGCTTAGGGCCCGCTTCGACGAGGAGAACAACATCCTTTGGTCGGCGAATTTGGAAAAGGCCGGCTGCCGCGTGATCTACGGCTTCAACAAATTTAAGTGCCACTCCAAGGTGCTGCTCATTACCCGGGTCGTCGGCGGCAAGCCCAAGTACATGAGTCAAATCGCCACGGGCAATTACAACGAAAAGACGGCGAAGCTGTATTCGGACTTCGCCCTCATCACCGCCCATCAAGGCATCGGCCGAGACGTGAATCGCCTCTTCGACAATTTCCTTATCGGGGAATTAAACGGCAGCTACGATTACCTGTGGGTGAGCCCCAAGACCTTGCCCGAAGGGGTGGAGGCCGCCATCGACCGGGAAATCGAAAAGGTCAAGGCCGGGGGAGAGGGCTACGTGCGGCTGAAGATGAACTCCATTTCCGACAGACAAATGATCGACAAGATTTCCGAAGCATCCAATGCCGGCGTCACCGTGGACATGCTGGTGCGTGGAATCACCTGCATTGTGCCCAAGGTTCCCGAGCGCACGGAAAACCTCTCCGTCTATTCCCTCGTCGGCCGCTTTTTGGAACACCACCGCATCTACCAATTCGGCCGAGGCACAGGCGCAGAGGTGTACATTTCCTCGGCGGATTTTATGACCCGGAACCTACGTAAGCGGGTGGAGGTGGCATGCCCCATACTGGATCCCGAAATCAAAAAGCGAATTCTGGATTTTATGGACATGATGTTTAAGGACGATGTGAAGCGCAGAGAGCTTTTGCCCTCGAAACGCTACGCCCACGTGGAAAACAAGGAAAATTTCATCGCCCAGGATTACTTTATGGACGAGGCCACTCGCTTCGCAAAGAAAGAAGGCGAAGAGAAGGTGGCGGTGATCCGAAGCGAAAGGAAAGAGACCGGGGGATTTTTCGCCCGCCTCATAAAAAAGCTGTTCGGTCGTTAAAAGGAGAATCGGCGGGGAGACCTGCCGATTTTTTATTGCAATGATTGTCGTGGCCTTCGCCCATTCTTTTTGTAAATTTTTGATATAATGGCTTCCATGAAAGGGGACGGGCGACGGAAATGAAGAAAAAAGAACAACGCCTTTACGCGTCGGTAATTGAAACGCCGGTGGGCAGAATAAAAATCACGGCCGACGATGAGGTGATCCTTTCCATGGATTTCGCGGATGATGCCCCCGCCGCTACAGGCAATGCCTTGTGCCGCCGGGCGGAAAGGGAGCTTCGGGAGTATTTTTCCGGTAAGCGAACGACCTTTGACCTGCCTCTGAAAAAGGCGCCCTCTGATTTTGCCCAAAGGGTCTACGACGAGGCGATAAAGATTCCCTACGGCGAGACCGCAAGCTACGGCGAGCTGGCCCGAGCCGCGGGATCACCCGGCGGTGCCCGGGCCGTGGGAAGCGCCCTGTCGAAAAATCCCCACATCATCGTCGTGCCTTGCCACCGCGTCGTCTATGCAAGCGGCGAGCCGGGCCATTACACCGGCGGCGACGAAAAAAAGCTCGCCCTCTTAGCATTTGAAGGAGTTGTATCGTGAATCAACTCTTGCTTTTTATCTCTATCGTCTTTATCCTGGCTCTCTTTGCCATTCGCATCTCCCATAAATACGGTATCCCCGCCCTGCTTTTATTTTTTATTCTCGGCATCGGCGCCGCCTCACTGGGCCTGGACTTTCAAAATTTCGACTTTATGGAGCGCTACGCCTCCTTCGCCCTGTTCATCATCATGTTTTACGGGGGCTACGGCACCAAGCTTGAAATGGGCCTGCCCGTCCTGAAGCCCGCCGTCATATTAAGCTGCCTGGGCGTCGTGGTCACCGCACTGGTCACCGGGCTCTTCGTCCACTACGTCCTGCACTTTTCCATGATCGAATCCATGCTCTTCGGCTCCGTCGTCGGCTCCACGGACTACGCCTCGGTCTCCTCGGTGCTGCAGAGCAAAAATCTGAACTTAAAGTATCGCTCGGCGCCCCTTCTGGAACTGGAGAGCGGCTCCAACGACCCGACGGCCTACACCATGACCATGATCTTCTTGAGCATTCTCTTAGGCTCGGACATTTCCATTCCCCTCTTGGTGGCGAAACAAATCGGCTTTGCCCTCGTCATCGGCTTTCTCATGACCCGCATCTTCTTTTTTATTACGGAGCATGTGAACTTTCGCAAGGAAGGGCTGTTTACCATTTACGTCTTCGCCATGGCCCTGGGCACCTACGCCCTCACCGGCGTCTTGGACGGAAACGGCTATTTGGCCGTCTACCTCTTCGGGATTATTATCGGCAATCGGGAGTACATGGGCAAGCGGGAGGTGGTATTTTTCTTCGACGGCCTGACGGAAATTATGCAGATCAGTCTGTTCTTCCTCATCGGCTTTCTTTCAGACCTTCCCACCCTTCTCCACTGGATGCCTGTAGGTCTTGTCGTCACATTATTTATGATCTTTGTGGCCCGTCCCGTGGCCGTCTTCGGCGTCATGGCCTTTTTCAAATCCACGGTGAAGCAAAATGTGGTGCTCTGTTGGGCCGGCCTTCGGGGGGCGGCGGCCATCGCCTTTGCCATTATGGTCATCAACAGCGGCGCGCCTCTGGAAGGGGATCTCTTTCACGCCGTCTTTGCCCTGTGTATCATCTCCAGTTTGATTCAAGGCTCTCTACTCCCTTGGGTGGTGAAGAAGATGGACATGTTGGATCCCAACGACACGGTACTCAAGACCTTTAACTACTACCAAGACCGAAGCGACATCGGCTTTTTGGAAACCCATATTCACGACGAAGACCTCATCGGCACATCGGTGAAGGATTTAAACCTGACCTTCGACTTTATCGTGGCGAAACTGGTACGAAACGGCAAGACCATCGTGCCCCACGGAAACACGGTGCTGGAAAAAGACGACGTGGCCGTCATCGGCGGCAAGAGCCACTTCGACGAGGTGGGGGGCAATCTGGAAGAGTTCACCATTCGCAAGCACCACCCTTGGGAGGGCAAGCGAATTATGGACCTCGACTTTAAGCCCTCGGAGCTGATCCTCATCGTGCAGCGGGATCAAAACATTCTCGTGCCCTCGGGCCAAACCGTGCTCTGCGCCGGAGACAAGATCGTCTTTACGGACAACAAGGACGAAATTTTCGACGAAGAGGGCAACGACATTTCCGCCGAGGGGAAGGGCGAGTAAAAATAAAATGAACGGAATGTAAATTCTCCCTTGACAGTATCGGATCTCTCACCTATAATTGTATAGGTATTGAGATGCTATCGTAGCTCAGCCGGTAGAGCACTACATTGGTAATGTAGAGGTCGCAGGTTCAAGTCCCGTCGATAGCTCCACAAAGAAGATCGCCGAATGGCGGTCTTTTTTTCATGCCCTTTTGCAGAAGAGGGCACAAAAAAACTGCGGCTTCACTGTCCGCAGTTTTTTCGTGTCGCGATTTAATTTTCGTAGGCGTAAAAGAGATCGCCTTCGTCTTTCTCCACGAGGTAGAGGGCGTCTTTCACGACGAAGGTGTCACAGAGAAAGTCGCCGAGGTTTTGTTTCCTTTCGGAGAAGGCGGTTATGATATAGAGCAGAAGGAAGGTGGTTTGAATAAAGCGGCAGAAGCCTTCCCGCACGATGACCGTGGTCAGGGAGAGGCGCGGCTCGTCGGGATGAATGACCCGAATCCCCGCAATCATTTTTCCCAAGGTCTGACCGTTGGTGAGATAGGTGGAAAGGACGAAGTACAGGTAGAAAAAGAAACCGCTGAAGGCTTTGGCCACGAGGCTCCCGTCGGTGAGAAAGAGGGCGGTGATCGGTGAGGCGAAGATCGACGCAAAGGCCGCGGCGACGGCGGCGTCCATTATAAAGGCCACCGTGCGAATCCAAAAGCCCGCCGAGACCATGGCGGAGATGGGATACTTGCGCCGGCGCAGAGGCGCCTTGGCAGAAGGAACCGCCTGTGTATCGCCTTCTGAAGTTTTTTCTTCGAAGGGATTTTCTTCCGCCCTTTCGATGATCGGCTCGGAAATTTTTTCATCCGCCCTCTCGATAATCGGCTCGGATATTTTTTCGGCCCCTTCGTCATTTACGCGGATTTCTTTTTCGTCGGTCTCTTTTTTATGAAAGAGGCCTTTTTTCTTTTCGGAAAAAGGATCGTAGTGTTGGTCTTTCATTATTCACCTCCGTAGAGGTACATGGGCCGGTCGTTGTCGGCGAGGGCTTTCAACACGAGAGTGGCCGCCGCTTCGTTTTGCGAGGCCTTTTGGCTGAAGAGGGAAGAGAAGAAGCTATCTCCCAGGCCCGTGGTGTAGTTAAAGACTTCGGGCTCGTCCACCTTAATGGCTTTTTTCAGGGCCGCCAAGGCGTCTTCCGAATAGCCCAGCTCGTCTACCAGGCCCTGGGCCTTGGCCTGCTTGCCCGTAAAGACTCTGCCGTCGGCCAGGGGGCGCAGCTTTGCCATGTCCATGTGGCGGCCTTGGGAGACCACGTTTAAAAATTCCCCGTAGAGATCGTCCACGACGCTTTGCAAAATGGCACGCTCTTCCTCGGTCATGGGGCGGGTGTTGCTGCCGATGTCCTTGTGGGCGGCGCTCTTAATGGTCTGATCGGCAATGCCGAATTTTTCCATGAGGCCGGAAATATTGGTTCCTCCCATAATGACGCCGATGGAGCCGGTGAGGGTGGAGGGGGCGGCGAAAATTTTCGTCGCCGGGGCGGAAATATAATAGCCGCCGCTGGCCGCCGTATCGCCCATGGACACGTAGACGGGCTTTTTCGCATCGACGATGGCCTTCACGCGCTTGTGCAGCTCGGCGCTTTCGTAGACGCCGCCGCCGGGGGAGTTCACCTTCAGGAGCACGCCCTTAATGGTGTCGTCCTCCAAGACATTGTCCAAGGCGTTTAAAGTGGCCTGATGATCGTAGGACTCGGTGAGGAAGGAGGCCTGGGGCACATTCATAATGGCACCTTCCACGGTGATGACGGCGATGCGCTTGTCCGTATCTCCCTCCTCAACCACCTCCTCGTTCATGCCGGTCACGGCATCCTTCAGGGAATCCTCGAGCTTTTTCATGCGGGCCTCGCGATTGAAATTTTCGCTGATGCCGCTTGATATGGCGCTGATCCCCAGGATCAACACGGCGATGCCCACGGCGATCCACCGCCTCGTGTTCATTTTTTCAAGCATAAATCCTCCTTACTGCTACAATTGTTTTTCATATTATAGTATGATATCTCTAGTACCAATGCGTACAAAAAAATCATAACACAGGAGCGTATCATGCACAATTCCTCGTGGAAAATTGCTTTTCTTTTACTCTTGGCCGTGAACATTATCGTTCTCGCGGGCCTGTATATTTTGTCTCGCCCCAAGGACCGGCCGGAAGAAGAAGAGATCGAGATAAATGAAAAATCCAATTACGAAGTGAGCCTGACGAAAGAAGCCTTGGAAAGCGCCATGCGTGAAGGCTTGGAAAGAAGCGGAAGCGATATTCGCTTTTCCGTCGCCGACGGCTTTTATTTCCGCATACCCGTGGAGGCTTACGGCATGCGGAGTGAACTGGTCTTAAAGACGAATCCCATAGCCTATAAAGACGGCACGGTGCACATGAAGGTGGAGCGTTTAAATTTGGGAAGCCTTTTGCTCCCCGAAGGAGCGGCCCTTTCTCTGGCCCAAGCCGCCGTGGACGTGGAGGGGCTCAAGCTTTTGCCGGCGCAAAAGGAAATCGTTCTGGATCCCAACGCCTTTATGCCCGAGCATATGGGCACCTTGCGGGCCAAGGTATTGGATGTAAAGAATGATCGCTACGTATTTGAAGGAAATTTGGGAGCGAAGTAAATGGAAGATATTTGGCAATATATACCGCTGGTCATCATTTTAATCGCCTTGTCCGGCTTTTTCTCTTCGTCGGAGACGGCCCTCATCTCGGTGAATCAAATTCGCCTGCGTCAGCGCGCCGCCGACGGGGACAATAAAAGTTTGACCGTGTTAAAACTTTTGGAAAAGCCTCAGGACGTGCTGTCCAGTATTTTAATCGGCAACAATGTCGTCAACATCGCCTCCTCGGCGGTGGCCACGGTGTTTTTCACCCAACTCTTCGGCGCCAGCGGCCCGGTGGTGGCCACGGTGGTCATGACCATTTTGGTCCTGATCTTCGGCGAAGTGCTGCCGAAAACCGCCGCCCAACAGCAGCCGGAAATGATCAGCCGCAAAGTGGCGAAGCCCATTAGCCGGCTCACCACCCTCTTTACGCCCCTGGTCTTTCTCCTCTCGGCCTTTACCAATTTCATCACCAAGCTGCTTTTTTCCAATGTGGACGATTCCCCCACCATTACCGAGGAAGAATTCAAGACCCTGGTGGAGGTGGGCGAAGAGGAAGGCGTGCTGCAGAGGGAAGAACGGGCTTATATCGATAATGTGCTGGACTTTTCCTCCGCCACGGCATCGGACATGATGAAGCCGCGCACTTCCGTGGTGGCACTGGATGTGGAGGCCACGGAAGAGGAAATTTTTGAGCTCCTGAAGGACAATCGCTACAGCCGCATTCCCGTCTACGAGGATTCCATCGACCACATTATCGGCATTTTGTACATGAAAGACGTGGTGCGCCTTTTGGCTCAAGGGGAGGCGATTCACCTGAGAGAAATTCTGCGCGACGCCTACTTTATCGGTGAAAGCGCCGTGGCCGACCGAATTTTCCGCGAAATGAAGGCGAGAAATCTCTCCATCGCTGTGGTGGTGGACGAATACGCCGGCACCAGCGGCATTATTACCATGGAAGATATTTTGGAAGAGCTCGTGGGCAATATCGACGACGAGTACGATTTGGAAAGCACCGACGTGATCCTTCTCGAAAACGGCGTCTATCTCGTGGATCCGGAGCTCAGGATCGATGAGATCAACGACTACTTCCACATGAATTTGGAAAGCGAAAAATCCGACTCCATCGGCGGCTTCGTCATCGAACTCTTGGACCGCATTCCCAAGCAGGGAGAAGTGGTGCGCTACGGCGACATTCTCTTTACGGTGAACGAAATGCAGGGCCTGAAGATGACGAAGTTAAAGATGGACTTAAGAACCGACGCTTAGGCGAGGGAACTATGCTGGATAAACTGATTCAAAAAAAATTGCCCGATCCCAAGGATCAGGTGCGGCGCACCGCCATGGGGAGAGAAGCGGCGGTATTGGGCATCGTATTAAACTTTATCTTTGCCCTGTCGAAAATCGTCTTAGGCACCTTGGCCGGCGCCATCTCCATGATCGCCGACGGCCT
Organism: Aedoeadaptatus urinae; assembly: GCF_900155585.1. Taxonomy (GTDB): domain Bacteria; phylum Bacillota; class Clostridia; order Tissierellales; family Peptoniphilaceae; genus Aedoeadaptatus; species Aedoeadaptatus urinae. The sequence continues at coordinate 352,491 of NZ_LT707417.1, forward strand.
GAACAATGTCATGGACCTGATGAGCTCCGTCATCGCCCTGGGGGGCTTTCATCTGGCCGCCGTGCCGGCGGACAAAAACCATCCCTACGGCCACGCCCGAATGGAGTATCTGGCCTCTTTTCTCGTGAGCCTGATCATTATATGGACCGGGCTCAGTTTGTTGTGGGAATCGGGGAAAACCATCATTCACCCCGACGTCATGGAAACCTCGGCCCTCGCCGTGGGGGCCTTGGTCTTTGCCATGGAGGGCAAAGTATTTTTGTATCGCTACAATGTGACCTTAGGCGAGGCCATGGATTCAGAGCTCCTCGTGGCCACGGGCTACGATGCGAGGGGCGACGTCTTCGCCACGGCGGCGGTGCTATTGTCCCTCATGGTTTATCACTTTTTTTCCCTGAACATCGACGGATGGATGGGCCTTCTCGTGGCGGGGATCATCTTAAAAAGCGGCTGGGAGAGCTTAATGGAGACCGTAGATTCCCTTCTGGGTCGTAATACCGATCCCGAGCTGATCCGCGCCATTATGAAGGATATTAAGCGCTTCCCCGTGGCCCTGGGCGTTCACGATATGATGTATCACGACTACGGCGCCGACAATCAATTCCTAACACTCCACGTGGAGGTCAACAGCGAAGACGATGTCATGAAAATTCATCAGGACATCGACGAAATCGAGCGGTACATTTCAGCCAAGTACCATATGGACGCGACGATCCACATCGATCCCATTCGCATCGACGATCCCCGGAGCAACGCCCTCTACGATTACGTAAAGAAGAAGCTCAGGGAAATAGATTCCCGCCTGGATCTCCACGATTTTCGCATCGTCGGGCGCAAGGACGGCTTGAATTTAATTTTCGACGTGCTCATGCCCATGGATTTAGAGGGCAAGGCAAAGCACATCGACGCCGAATTAAAGTGGAAGGTGGAAAAGGACCATCCCGAATACGCCCTTATCGCCACCTACGACATGGACTATCAGGATCTCTTGGAGGCGAAGGATGAATAGACTCCTGACGCCGGAGGCAAGGGAAAGCCTTCTGGCCGCATGGCACAGGGAGAATGGTCTTTCAGGCAACGCCCTGAAGATCATCGCCTGTTTGCTCATGTTTTTCGACCATTTGAGCCAGGGCGTGGCATTAAACAGCCTGGGCTTTACGCCGAGCTATATAGCCAACGATTGGGGGATTCCCATTCTGTCGGGACTGCCGAAAGCGGAGCTTCTCGCTATGTTGGCCACCATGGCCGGGCGCATCGCCTTTCCCATATTTTGCTTCTTCCTCGTTCAAGGCGTGTTGCTGAGCGGGGACTTTAAAAAACAAATTCAGCGGCTCTCCCTCTTCGCCCTAATTTCCGAAGTGCCCTTCGACTTGGGGCTCTTCGGTCAAGCTTTTTATTGGGACCATCAAAATGTATTCTTTGAACTGGCCCTAGGGGCCGCCACCATCGCGGCCATGAAAAAAATTCTCGACGGAGACAGTAAGTGGAAGCGATTGGTCGCCCCATGTATCTTTATCGTCACGGCCATTCTCGCGGAATTTTTAAGATTCGACTACGGCGCCAGCGGCATTATCGCCATGGTCTTGTTTTATTTGGTCTGTAGTGACCGCCGCCGCACCATGCTTATGGGTCTTATCGCCTATTTCTTCGAGGCGCCCCTTTACGGCACGGTCTATCTGTCCCTGCCCTTGATCTATCAGTACAACGGCAAGCGGGGAAGAGGCGGGCGCTGGTTCTTCTATATTTTCTATCCCGCCCATCTCTTGGCCCTGTACCTGCTGTCCCTTTGGATATAACGAAAGGAGTTTATACTTGTTTAAAAAGTTTGACGTGGTCAAACCCTATTTTGCAAATTACAAAGGCATATTATTTACCGACCTGCTCTGCGCGGGCTTCACCACCGTCACGGAAATCGTCCTGCCGGTGATTTTGCGCCACATGACCAATTTAGGTTCGAAAGATATTCACCTCATCACTCCGGGTCTCATCGGGCGGCTGGCTATATTGTTTTTCGCCATTAAGGCCGTGGAAATCGTGGCGGCCTATTACATGACCAATATCGGTCACATGATGGGGGCGAAGATCGAAAAAGACATGCGCCGGGACGTGTACAATCACCTGCAGACCCTGAGCGCGTCCTTCTACAACGACACCCAGGTGGGGCAGATCATGAGCCGCATCACCAACGACCTCTTCGATATTACGGAATTTTCCCACCACGCCCCGGAGGAATACTTTATCTTCCTGGTGAAAGTGACGGCGACCTTCCTGATTCTGGCGTCGGTTCATTTGAAGCTCACCCTCATCCTCTATCTCATGATTCCCCTTATGCTCATCGCGGCGCGAAAATTCCGCCTGCGCATGCTCGCCGCACAGCGGAAGCAGCGGGCCATGATGGGGGATTTAAACGCCACCATCGAAGATTCCATCTCCGGCATACGGGTGACGAAATCCTTCGCCAACGAAGACATGGAGAAGGAACGCTTCGAAAACGAAAACCAACGCTTCTTGGAAACCAAGCGGGAATACTACAAAGCCATGGCGGGCTTTAACGCCGTGACCCGCAATTTCGACGGGCTCATGTACCTCATCGTCATCATTGCAGGCGGCCGCTGTATGATGGCGGGGGAAATTCTTCCGGGGGACATGATCGTCTATATTATGTATGTCACCACCATGGTGGCCTCGGTGCGGCGCATCATCGACTTCACGGAAACCTTCCAAAAGGGCACCACGGGCATCGAGCGCTTCCGTGACATTATGTCCATCGAAAGCGAAATCAAGGACAAGAAAGACGCCGTGGAATTGAAAAATCCCGAAGGGGACATCCTCTTCGATTCCGTGGACTTCGCCTACGAGGGCAAGACCCAAGTTCTGAAAGATTTCAGCCTCCACGTCGCCTCAGGCGAAAACGTGGCCCTGGTCGGCCCCTCCGGCGCCGGCAAGACCACCATCTGCAATCTCATCCCCCGCTTCTACGACGTGGATCGGGGCGCGGTGAAGGTGGACGGCAACGACGTGCGGGATCTCACTTTGGAAAGCCTGCGCAATCATATCGGCATGGTGCAACAGGACGTCTACCTCTTTAACACGAACATCATGGAAAATATTCGCTACGGCCGCCCCGACGCCACCGACGCCGAGGTTATGGAGGCGGCGAAGCTGGCCAATGCCTACGACTTTATCATGGCACTGGAAAAGGGCTTTAAGACCCACGTAGGGGAGAAGGGCGTGAAGCTTTCCGGCGGACAGAAACAGCGGATCTCCATCGCCCGGGTCTTTTTGAAAAATCCGGCCATTCTGATTTTGGACGAGGCCACCTCGGCTTTGGACAACGAAAGCGAAATGATCATCCAAAACTCCCTGGACGAGCTGACCAAAGGGCGCACCACCATCACCATCGCCCACCGCCTCTCCACCGTGGAAGCGGCGGACACCATCCTCGTCATGGAAAAGGACAAAGGCATTGTGGAACAGGGCGATCACCGCGCCCTTATGGCGAAGAAAGGCCTGTACTACTACCTTTACACCAAGGGCGGCGACTTGGTGGAAAATTTCGAATCGGCAGAATAAGCAAAGACTCGGCATCCGCCGGGTCTTTTTTGCCGATAGAATTGACATTAGGCGCCAAAAACGATAGGCTAGAAGATACCCATGGGGACGAAATGGCTTCGACGGGGATTCGGAACCCGAGGTAGCAAGCCGTTGATGAGTCAGGCAACGTAAAAATGGCTCAAAAAAATTAAATGCTAACGAAAACAATTTAGCACTGGCAGCGTAAACTACGCTACCCACGGAACTAAGAGGACCACGGCTTAGGGAAGTGTCAAATCAGTGGTGAAACGTCGTCGGTCAAGCTTTGCCCCGACGCCGGAATTAATGAAGCTACCTTTTAGCGGCCTTTTGTTTTTCTTTTCGCTCTAAGGGAAATTTAAAGAAAAACTGAGCTTGGAGAAACCTCGGTGGAAGAGTTCTCGGACGCGGGTTCGACCCCCGCCGTCTCCACCAAAACAGCCGGATTGCATCTGCAGTCCGGTTTTTTCTATGCCCTGAAAAAATGCAATAACCTTTTGACGAAGAATCCTTAAATTAAAAAAACGAGATAATCGAAAAATAGGGGCGGAATTTCGAATTGTAATTTGCGAAAAGGGCCGTTTTTTAAAATTACAGCCGCGGTTAGTGCCTCCTTTTTTCAAAAAAGCGGCGTTTTTTAAAATTACAGACGCAGATTGCGCCTCCTTTTTTTCAAAAAAGCGGCGTTTTTTGCAAGAAAAAAGGGAGTACATCGTGTACTCCCTAAAAAATTATTTTTTATTTGTTGCTTACGGCCGTGAGGATGTCGTTATAAGCCCAGTGGTCGGGGCTGATGTCCGTAAAGGGATTGTCGACGACGGTTTTTTGTAAGCGGAAGGTACGGTTTGCCATGGCGACGGCTTCGGCGCGGCTGACAAGTGCGTCGGGGCGGAAGCTGTTGTCTCCGTAACCTTTAATAATGCCTTGTGCGTAGGCTTTGTCGATGGCATCCTTCGCCCAGTGGCCGGCCGTATCCTTAAAGGGATTGGGGGCGGTGGTGTCTTTTAAGACGTGGGAGAGGATGGCGGCAAATTCCGCGCGGGTAATGGGTTGATCGGGCTTAAAGGATCCGTCGGGATAGCCTTTCATATAGCCGGCCTTGACGACGTCGTTGATGGCGGCGTTGTACCAGCCGTCGGCGTCCTTAAAGTCGGGCTTGGTGCTGTCCATACCGGTGAGCTTGCAAAGTCTCGCCAAAATGGCGGCGGCTTCGGCGCGGGTCATGGACTTGGCGGGACGGAAGGTGTGGTCCGGGTAACCGGCGATGTAGCCCTTTGTGAGAGTCGTGCTTGTTTCCTTCTTGGGAGCCGGCTTTTCTTCCGGTTTCACTACCTTGTTCGCAGGAGCCGAAGGCAGAACGACATGGCCGCTGCCGGAACCCTTATCCGAAGGAGAATCGGGCTTGCTCGGCGTCGACGGATTCGACGGATTCGAGGGATTGGTCGGATCGGAGGGGTTGGAAGGATCCACCGGTTTTTCCGCCTTTCCATATACCAATACGATTTCACCCTTGCTGTTTTTAAGCTCTTTAACGGTTTTGCCGTCGTAATAGGCGGAGCCGTAGTGGTTGGGGCCTTCCATGCCCTTGACGATTTCATCGGTGTCGGCAACCTTGTAGCCTTCGAAATCTTTTTTGAAGCCGTCTTTGTCTCTTAAGGGCAAGAGCTTTTGAAGGTCGCAGGGATGCAGGTGGTTGTAGGCTTTAACTTTTTCCGCAGGCACGATGTCCTTGCCGTCTTTGTCCACGTGGCGGACGGTGACATCAGTGAGGAGCGGCGTCAGATCTTTCTTGGAGTCTTCGCCGTCGAAGCGAACGGTGGCGGTGACGGTGACTTCGCTGTCGAAGTGCACGCCGTCGGGGGCGACTTCGTATTTAAAGGTGGTACCTTCTTCGTAGCCCGGCCATTTGTCCGGTTGATAGCCGCGGGGCAGGATGACTTCCATAAGCATATTGTTGCCCTTGCCCGTCATGCCCGGGGTACCGCCGTTGATGCCGTCCAGCATGGTCATTAGGATGCGGGTGCCGCTGTCTTGGGTGGCGTCGTAAATGGGGGACCAGTAGACGCCGTTTTTGTCGATGAGACGCAGGCGAGTGTGGTCGGCATTTAAATTGGTGCCGTAAATCCAGACCAAGGTCTTCTTGGATTCTTGTCCCGTGGGCAAATTGGTGTGAGTAGTATCGCCGTCGTCCGCATTGCCGTAGGATTGAATTTGCATAAAGTCGATTTGCGGCGCGTCGGCCTCTGCGTCTTTCGGCAGAACCGATACCACCATGCGGCGGAAGCGGTTTTGCATATTGGAAACTTCCGACGAGTATTGGACGCCGTCGGTGGAAACGAGGACGCTGTAGCTTTGTACGCGATCCGTCGTGTTGGCCGGAGCGGTAAAGGTAATGGTTCTTTCGTTGGGGCTGCCTGTAATTTCGGGCGTCACGTTGAGTGGCGTCTTTTCCTTATCGTTTTCCAGAATCTTTACCTTCAAATCCTCGGGAAGGTTGTAGCCTTTAAGCTTCAGGACGACTTTTCCGCCTGTGGATTCAAGCTTGTAGCCCTGTTCAAATTTGGCGTCTTCGATATAAGGACCGTCTTTTTGAATGATGGATTCAAAGGCTTTGTTTTCTTTCTCTCTGTTTTCCTTTTCGTTGAAGAGCTTAAAGGTACGGGCGTCGACGACCAGTTTATAAGTTTTTACATCCTTAAAGATCGGATCTTTAAATTTGATCTGTAAAGTGTTGCCGTCGAAGGTGACCTTGTCGTCCGGGCCAATATTGACGGTGTCGCTTCCGGCGAGGATATGCACATTCTTCATAATGGCATTTGCGCGGGCTTCTTGCACCGGTTCGTGGAAGTCGACGACGAGGGTGTTGTCAAGAATGGTAAATACCTTTTTAGGTTCCAGGGCTTCCGTTTCGCGATTGGAGCCTTCCGATGTTTGGTGAATGGCCTTTTCGACGAAAGTATTGCCACCGTCCACGGAAGCCTTAAAGACGAATTTCGTATCCTTGTTCACTTCAGGGAAGGTGAAGGGAGCGGATTGGACGTTATCGCGTCCTTGGAAGTTGCCGGTCATGTAGTCGGCGAGCTTGACTTCCTTTTCCACGCCGTCTTCCACTTTATACAGCTTCGTGACGAGCTTTGCCTTGTCCAGATCTGTGCCCTTAATGGTGATGGTGGTATTCCCGCCGGCCAGGGGCAGTTGGTCGTTGGTGGCGGATACGTCACTGATACTTGCATTGACCGCTTCCCCGGCGGCTTGAGTAAAGGTGGCTACCGGATCGTCTTGGAAGACGGATTCGCTTCCCGTGGCGTTAAAGGTAATCTTGTAAACGACGGGAGAGGCTTTTTTATTTTCGGGGAAGGTGATGGTGACGGTTTTTTTCGATTTAGCTCCTGTGACCGTGTAGGGAAGGATTACGTCCTTTCCATTTGCCGTGATGTGCAGTTTCACATTCTTGGCATCGGTGTTGGGCGTGGCAATAACGGGGAATGTCTTTTCAGAAGATGCGGCGTCTATTTTTTCGTTGACATCGGTCATCATCATGATTTTTGAGTCTTGCACGACCGGAGGCGTCGTCGCCTTTTTTGCCACGGTAATCCTTGCCGGCTTCCATTGTGCGTCATTTGCCGCTTTGGCTTCTACGGTGTAAGTGACGTCGTTTGCCGTATCGTTTTTCGGCAGGGCGAGGGTGAAGTTACGGTCGTCTTTTGCGTCGGGCGTAAGGTCAGATACAGGTTTACCGTCTTTTTTTACCGTCCATTGAATATCACTTGCCTTGGCATTTTCCGCCTTGACGGTTAAAGCGACATTTCCGCCTGTAGTCGGTAGGCTTACGGGATCTGCAATTAAGCCTTTGACTGTCGGCACGGCAGGTGCGACCGGTCCTTCATTTGTCGTAACGGTGACATTTTTAAAGACATTTTTAGTCGTGTCACTTTTTAATAAAAACTTAATTGAGTATTTTTGTTCGGCACCCGAAGTATTCTCCGGAATCGTTAAGGTGGTTTTCAAACCTTCCGGAACTTCTGTCCATTTAATGGGAAAATTTTTTCGACCTCCGCGAATGAGAACGATAATAGGTTCGATATCCGTCGGCTCTAAGTTCTCGCCTTGTAGCGTTATTTCCACATCACCGCCGGTTCTAGGAAGACTTTCCGGTTTGATCGTCATGCCCGTTAAGGTCTTTTCGGTGGATGCTGCGCCAGATTTTGCCTTTACCGTAATTTTCACGGTTTGACTCGAGTCGTTTGCCGTAGAGAAAGTGGTGGTGTAGACGATGTCCTTATCTTCCGGCGCGGCCGGCATTGGTGCCGATGCCATAAAATCGTCACCAATTGAAATAAAGTTCCAATCAATATCGTCGGTGACTGCGCCGTCTTTTTTGGTGACGGTCTTAACGACATCACCGGAGAGATTGTATCCCGTAAAGTTCAAGGTGATATAACGTGAAGGAGAATCCGGCTCCAAGACAATTTCGGTTCGATTGACTCCCGTAATCGTCGGTTCAGCCGTATTTTTCGCCTTTACCGTAATGGTAATGACGTTCTTTTCGTCATATTTTGTGTCTGCTTTCTCCTTAATATAGAACTTATAGACCACATCCTTGGTCGTGTCGTTTTGCGGCAGCTTGCCGGAAAACTGTACGCCGGAATATTGAGAATCATCGGGATGGGCGATAGGGGTGTTAAACGGAGAGCTTGTAAGAGCTTTTCCATCTTTAAGTACGACGACTTCCATTTCGTTAGCCTTAACACCTTTCGATGCATAACGAATATTAATGGCGCCGCCATTTGAAGGCAGTGTACCTTCTTTTCCGTTTTCAACTGTCGGGTTCGGTGCTTCCAAAATTGTTTGGTGTTTTGCCTCTCCGCCCGTTTCCGGCACATCGCCTTGGGCAAAGACTTTTGCCGTGGGAGCGGAGCTGGTCAGAAAGAGCAGTAGGGCCATCAATAGGGCCAGTGTTCGTTTCATAAATCCTCCATTTCTTTTGCCGAGGTCTCGGCGAGTGATTTTCCTAAAATCTATTATACGGATTGAAAAGCACCATTCTATCGCAATCTTCGACCTATAGAAAAATATTTTTCGTTCGGGGGGGGTATCGGAAAATTCGATTGTCGAAGGGTCTTCGCCATCCATATACTTTATTTTTATCGCCGCCATATTGTTTCTTTCTCTCTGAAGGCGTATAATAAGGCAATATTCATAAAGCTTTAGTGCTTTACAGTGTTTTATTAGTAGGAGGTTTGTAATGGAAAGAGTATTTAATTTTTCCGCCGGCCCCTCCACCTTACCGGTGGAGGTTTTGGAGCAGGCATCGAAGGATATGTTGAACTACAAGGGCTGCGGCATGTCGGTCATGGAAATGAGTCACCGCTCTGGCGAGTACGGTGCCATTCACGCAGCAGCAAAGGAAGCTCTTCGATCTCTCCTGTCTCTCGACGAGGATCACGAGGTGCTCTTTTTGCAAGGGGGCGGGTCTCTCCAATTTACCATGATCCCCATGAATCTTTTGTCCGAGGGCGAAACGGCTTCCTACGTGATCTCCGGCTCTTGGGCAAAGAAGGCCTATAAGGAAGCGGCCATGCTTTATCCCGTAAAGGCCATCGCATCCTCCGAGGAGGACAATTTTTCCTATTACCCCGACCCGGATCAATCCAAGGCCGATAAAAACAGCGTCTATACCTACGCCTGTGTCAACAATACGATTTACGGCACCCGTCTCGCCCCGGATCGCCTGGCGGCCTTAAAGGGCACGGTGGTGGCGGATATGTCGTCCAATATTTTAACCGAGGTCTACGACGTGAATCGCTGCGGCCTGGTCTTTGCCGGTGCGCAAAAAAATCTGGGGCCCAGCGGCGTCACCGTAGTCATCGTGAAGAAGGATCTCTTGAAAAAGGAAAAGGGCGAGCTGCCCACCATGTTGGATTACAAGACCCATTTAGAAAAGGATTCCTTGTTTAACACCCCGCCTTGCTACAATATTTATATTTGCGGCATGGTGCTGGATTGGGTGAAGAAAATGGGCGGCGTGAAGGCCATGGAAGCCCGGAACAGGGAAAAGGCGGCGCTTTTATATGATGCCATCGACAACAGCGCTCTCTTTAAAAATAATATTCCCGCAAAGGATCGCTCCCTGACCAATGCGGTCTTCGTGACCGGGGACAAGGATCTGGACGCCGATTTCGTCGCCGGGGCCAAGGCCAAGGGCCTGTTTAATGTCAAGGGCCACCGCAGCGTCGGCGGCATGCGGGCGAGCCTGTATAACGCCATGGAAATCGACGGCGTGAAGGCTCTGGTTGATTACATGAAAGAATTCGAGGTGCAACGTGGCTAATGACGAACGACGGGTCTATAAGATTAAGACCTTAAACAATATTTCCAAGGAAGGGCTGAAGCTTTTGCCGGCGAATTTTATCGCCTCGCCGGATGTGGAGGATCCCGACGCCATTTTGGTGCGCAGCGCGGATCTTCACGATTACGAATTCGGCCCCAATGTGCGATTTATCGGCCGCGCCGGTGCCGGCGTGAACAATATTCCCATCGACCGCTGCTCGGAAAAGGGCATCGTGGTCACCAAGGCGCCGGGGGCCAATGCCAACGGCGTGAAGGAGCTGGTGCTTCTGGCTCTGCTCATGTCTTCGAGAGACGTCCTCGGCGGCATCGACTGGGTAAGAAGCTATAAGGGCGATGCCATCGGCAAGGATGTGGAAGCGGCGAAGAAGCGCTTCGCCGGCCCCGAGCTCATGGGCAAGACCCTGGGCGTCATCGGCCTGGGGGCTACGGGCCGCCGTGTGGCAAAAATGGGCATCGACATGGGCATGAATGTTATCGGCTACGATCCCTTCCTCTCCATCGGTAATGCCTTGAATCTGGATACCCGCGTGGACGTGGTGGAGGATCCCAAAGCCCTTTTTAACAAGGCGGATTACGTCACCCTCCACATTCCCTACACGCCGGATACGAAGAATTTCGTCGGCGAAGAGCTGCTCTCCATCGCCAAGCCGGGGATGCGCCTCATCAACATCGCCCGCGGCGGCTTGGTGGATGTCAAGGCCCTGAAGAAATTTATGGACGCCGGCGTCGTGGTGAACTACGTGGTGGACTTCCCCGATCCGGAAACCGTGAAGCTGCCCCATACCATCAACATTCCCCACTTAGGCGCCTCCACGCCGGAAAGCGAAGAAAATTCCGCCGTGATGGTGGTGCGCCAGCTGGTGGATTATCTGGATCACGGCAACATTCGCCACTCGGTGAACTTCCCCGATTCCAATATGGGCGTCTGCAACAGCATGGGCCGGCTTACGGTAAATCACCGCAACATTCCCAATATGCTGGGGCAAATCACCAAGGTTTTGGCCGACGAGGAAATTAATATCGCCAATCTTTTGAACCGCCACCGGGTGGACTGGGCCTACACCATGATCGACATCGACTCGCCGGTCCACGAAGGCCTTCGCGAAAAGATTTTAAACATCGACGGCGTGGTTCGCGTGCGGTTTTTCTAGAGGTGCCCCATGGTTACCATTAAAGACTTTAAGGCCCTGCGCCCGAAAAAAGACTTGGCCCACGAGGTGGCGGCCCTGCCCTACGACGTGTACTCCGTAAAGGAAGCGGCGGAGGAGATTAAAAAACACCCCCGCTCCTTTTTGCAGGTGGATCTGCCCGCCGCCACGGTAGATACCTACGACGGGCCCATTAACGAGGTGGCGGTGAAAAATTTCGAAGCCATGAAGGCCGAGGGGATTTTTTACCGCGACGATAATCGGAATATGTACGTCTACGAGCTGGACGACGGCAAGGTGCGCCAGCGGGGACTTATGTGCCTCGCATCCGTAGACGATTACGTGGAGGACCGCATTAAGAAGCACGAAAAGACCCGCCGCGAAAAGGAAGAGGATCGGGTGGATCACATCGACCGCCTAAACGCGCAAACGGGCCCGATCTTTCTTACCTACAGAAATAAACCCGCCATTGCCGATCTCATCGCAAAGGGCACGGCACAGGCGCCGGAGCTGGAATTTACCACAGACGACAACATTACCCACCGGGTATGGACCCTGAGCGATCGAGCCGTCGTGGACGGGCTTATGAATGCCTTTAAAGAGCAAGAGGCCCTCTACATCGCCGACGGCCATCACCGCTCCGCATCGGCGGTGCGCGTGGCGAAGAAGCGACGGGAACAATTCGGCTCGGGGGACGATGCCACGGAGTACAATTACTTTATGGCCATTTTCTATCCCGCCGATCAGCTCCACGTCTACGACTACAATCGGGTGGTAACGGACTTAAAGGGCATGAGTGAAGAGGAATTTCTCGAAAGGCTCGAGGAAAAATTTGCCGTCGAAGAAAAGGATGATGCCGTGCGACCCGACGAGAAGGGCATCTTCGGCATGTATCTGAAGGATCGTTGGTACCGCCTGGAATTTAAGGGCCACGTACCCGACGATGTCATCGAGGCACTGGACGTATCCATCTTACAGAACAATCTCCTCGCCCCCGTCTTGGGCATCGAGGATCCCAGAAGCGATACGCGCATCGACTTCGTCGGCGGCGTGCGCGGCTTAAAGGAATTGGAGCGGCGGGTGCACGAGGATATGGCCGTGGCCTTTTCCATGTATCCCACGGCCCTCGACGAGCTCATGGCCGTGGCCGACGGGGGCAAGGTTATGCCGCCGAAGTCCACATGGTTTGAGCCGAAGCCGAGAAGCGGACTCTTTATCCACGAGCTGGATGAAATAAAATAATAGACATCGGGTAAGCACGACGCTTGCCCGATTTTTTTGCGCAAGAAAAAGCCCTCGCCGTAGCGAGGGCGGGGGATCAATATTTCAGATCGCCGTTAAAATTTTTGTGTGAGGTCCAGCCGTCGCCGGTGTCGAGCCAAATAATATTGCCTTCGATGACCGTGTCGTAGACGTGGATAGTGGAGCCTTTTTCCAAGGCGTAGGCAATGGGGGCGTTAATAGACGGCTCCGTGCGCACATTGGCGTGAAGGGCCGTGGAGATGATGTCCTTGTCTTTCAGATTGGCTGCCACCTTGCTGAGCTTGCTGCCGTTGGAGGAAGTCTGCTTCGGCGGAGCCTGCTCTTTTTTCGGCGCGGGCTTTTTCTCCGGCTTCGGCGCCGGCTTTGCCCCATCTTTCTTCCGCTGCTCTTTCTGAGGAGCCGGCTGTTGCGGTGCGGGCGCTTCGCCTTGGCCCGCCGCAAACAGGCGCGCCTCTTCCCGCAGCCGGGTGGAGCGATCCAAATACTGCCTGTCGCCGGTTAAGTTGTAGAGCTCTCTGGCGACGAGAAGGGCTTGGTCGTAGTCGCCTTCAAAGGCGGCATCGTTCATGTCCTGAGTCATCCGGCTGATCTGCATATTCTTTTTCACCATGGAGCCGAGAAAGACGGCGAGGACGAGAAGCAGAGTGCAGGTCAGGACGATAAACGCGGTCTTCTTTCCGGATCGGGGGCGTTCATAGGGCGGGGCCTCCGCCTGCCTTTCATAGCGGATCGGCGTCATGGGTGCGCCGCAAGCGTTGCAATACGAGGCGCCGGGTTTTTGCTCCGAGCCGCAGCGAGGACATTTCATCGAATCACCTTCCTTTTAAGACTCGTGCTCTTCTTCGGGAATGGCGCAGAGGTTTTTGTTGCCGAAGCGTTCGTTTCGAATGCCCTTAATGATGATCTTCAGGCACATATACAGAGGCGATGCGATTAAAGCGCCTAAGACGCCGAAGAGATTGGCGCAGATCATGACGGCCACGATGACCACGAAGGGGTGAATGTCTAATTTATTGCCCATAATGTTGGGAGTGATGACATTGCCTTCCAGCTGTTGCACCACGATGCTGACGACGATGACCTTAAACACCATGCCGCCGCCCATGGTAAGCCCCACGAGGACCGCAGGCGCGGCGCCGAGGAAGGGGCCGATAAAGGGAATGAAGTTAAAGACCAGGGCGATGGCGGCGAGGGAGAGCTTGTACTTCAGGCCGATGACGGTGTAGCCGATAAACATGAGCACGCCCAAGACGCAGGCGACGAGAATCTGTCCGGAAATATAGGTTTCCAAAGTCTTGTGGATTTCGCTCAGGACTTCCATAATGCGGTCGTAATACTTGCCACGGGCCAAATAGTGAATGGCCTCCACGGCGTCGTCTTCGTCTTTTAACAGATAGAAGAGCCCCAGGACCATTAAGAGGATGAGGCTGCCCACGGCGCCGATATTGGACAGGCCGCTGGCCAAGAGGCGGGGAATGTCCCCGGCAAAGCCTTGGAGCCAGCCTTCGAATTTATCCACGTAATTGTTCAAAGGCACGTACTCGTTGATCTGCTTGTAAAGATCCGATTGGGTGTAGCGCACCAGGGCGTTTAAATCGAAGTCCTTAATAAAGCTTGAAGCCTGTTCGTAGATCATGGTAAAGGTAATGTAAAACAGACCCGCGGTTATGGCGATAAATAAAAGAAAAGTGAGCACGGCGGAAAGGCCGGGCTTTTTCGTCCATTGGGTGAGCTTGTCGCGAATGGGCCGAAAGGCGTAGAAAATATAAATCGCCAGAATCAAAGGCACGATCAACGACATGATCACGCTGTAAAGGGGGCTTAGAAATTTTCGCGTCACGCTGAAAAGCAGAATGATGAGAAAAATTAATGCGATGGTGATGAGGGATTCGATTAGTTTACTTCTTTTCATCTGAAAACTCCGGTTTAATTAATTCGATGGAATCGGCGGGGAAGACCAGGTCACGCTGGAATTCTTCCACGTGGAGCGTCGTCGGGTCGTTCTTCCCGGTATTGGAAGCTTCGCTTTTTTCTCTGTAATCTTCCATCATGGTCTTGAACAGTTCCGATGAAGAGGGCGGCGTGTAGGTAATGGCGTTGGCACCCGCCTCGGCGGTGGCGTGAATACTTTCTTCGTTTGCACCGCCGGTGGCGATAATGGGAAATTCGTTGCCGATAATGCTTCGTACATAGGCCACGAGCTCCGCGGTCTTCCTTCCGCCGGAAATATTTAAAATCCGTGCGCCGGCGTTGATCTTGCCGACGAAGTCGTCGTGCTTGGAGACCACGGTGGCGATAATGGGAATGTCCAAGACCTCGTACATATCCCGAATGACCTCGTTTTTCATGGGCGCATTGACCACCACGCCGTAGGCGCCTAAAAGCTCACATTCCAAGGCGATGGACACGCTGCGGGGGCCGGAGGTGGTGCCGCCGCCGACGCCGGCGAAGACGGGAATGGAAGAGCCCTGAATAATGGACTGCACGATGGCCAGCTGGGGCGTAAAGGGATAGACGGCAAAGACCGCCTGGGCGTTGGAATTTCGAATCACGGCGATGTCCGTGGAAAAAATCAGGGACTTAATCCGCGTGCCCTGAATGCGAATGCCGCTGGCATTGTAAATGGCATTGGGCATAAGCACCGGCTTCTTTCGAAGAGACGATTCGATTTCCGGAACGTACTTGTCTTTAATGATGCGAAACTCGCCCTTGGGGAGCTTGGATTTTTTAGAAATACTCAATGGGCACCTCTTTCTAAATTTCAGTGCGATGTGCTGAAGCCATTATATCATCGAGGGGGGCTCTTCACCACGATGGACACAAAAAAAGCCCCGAAGGGCTTTTTCAAGGAGGATGTGAAATTTATTTGCCCGGTCGATAGGCGGGATCGGCGGTGTTGCCGGCATCGGGGATGTCCAGCTCCCAAGCCATGAGTTGGGTCTTTTCGTACAGGCTGTCGTTTAATTCCTTCACTTCCGGGGTGCGGTAGTAGGAAGCGACTTTCTTGTACAGCTCGTTGTCTTTGTCTTCTCCCCGCGCCACCACGTAGTTAATATAGGGGGCGGAGTTTTCGTTGACCGGTTCCATAAAGATGGCATCGTCTTTCGGGGAGAGGCCGGCGTCGATGGCGAGGTTGGTGTTGATGACCGCGGCATCCACGTCGGGTAGGGTGCGGGCCACTTGGGCGGCATCCAGCTCGTCGATGGTGATGTTCTTCGGGTTTTCGACGATGTCCGCCTTGGTGGGGCTCACGCCGACGTCGTCCTTCAGCTTAATGAGGCCTGCCGCTTCCAAGAGAAAGAGGGCGCGTCCGCCGTTGGTGGTGTCGTTGGGAATGGAGACCTTGCCGTTTTGGGGCACGTCCTTTAAATCCTTGAGCTTGTCGGAGTAGGCGCCGATGGGGGAGATAAAGGTGCGCCCGATGGGTACGAGATCGGTGTTTTTCGACGCGTTGTAGGCGTCTAAGAAGGCCTTGTGTTGGAAGGCGTTTAAGTCGACGTCGCCGTTTACCAGGGCGTCGTTGGGGGTGTTGTAGTCGGAGAAGTGGACGAGCTCGATTTTGATGCCGTCTTTTGCAGCCAGCTCCGCGGCCTTTTCCCAGAGCCTTTGATCGTCGCCGACTACGCCCAGCTTGACTGTTTCTTTAATATTGGCGTCCTCTTTTTTTCCGCAGGCGGTGGCGGTTAAAAGTAAACCGGCACATAAGAGGACGGCGGTAACGGATTTTAAAATGTGTTTCATGTTTTTGTTTCCTTTTCTAATGATGTCTCGATTGATTCCGGGTGTTCAAAGTTTTTCCGTCCACGCCCGGGACCGCTCCATTAGAGTCGATCCCCTCGTAAGCGGCTGGACGGATAGAGCATTCGTGCCTTCCGTTTCATACTCGGCCCTTCTTTCTTCAGCTTATTTCGCTTCTTCGGTTTGACCTAAGTTTTTCAGATCCAATTTCCAGGCGGCGTATTGGCTGCCCTTGTAGAGTTCTTGCAGCAGTTCGTCGACATTGTCTTGTTGGTAGTAGCCGACGACTTTTTTGTAAAGCTCGTTGTCCTTGTCTTCTTCACGAGCGACGACGTAGTTAATATAGGGTGCGATGCTTTCGCCTAATTCTTCCACGAAGATCGGGTCTTTTCTCGGATCCAATCCGGCGTCGACAGCCATGTTGCCGTTGATGACGGCGGCGTCCACATCGGGGAGGGAGCGTGCCACTTGGGCGGCGTCCAATTCGTCGATTTGTACGTTTTTCGGATTGTCTTTAATGTCTTTCACCGTGGGGGTGAGGCCGGCATCGTCCTTTAAGGTAATGACGCCCGCTTGTTGCAATACGATGAGAGCGCGTCCGCCGTTGGTGGCGTCGTTGGGGATGGCGACCTTGGCGCCGTCGGTGAGTTCCTTTAAGTCCTTAACCTTTTTGGAATAGACGCCGATGGGGGAGAGGTAGGTCATGCCGATGGGCACGAGGTTTTGTTTTTTCGCCTTGTTGTAATCGTCCAGGAAGGCCTTGTGTTGGAAGGCATTTAAGTCGATGTCGCCGTTGACCAGGGCGTCGTTGGGGGTGTTGTAGTCGTTAAAGACCACGATGTCCAAGGTGACGCCGTCTTTTTCGGCATTTTCTTTTGCCTTTTCCCAGAGGCGTTGGTCGTCGCCGACGACGCCGATTTTGACGACCTTGCCGTCGGTTTTTTCGTCGGCCTTGGCCGCTTGCGCGTTGTTGTTTTTCGCCGCGTCGTTGTTTTCTTTTGCCGCGTTGTTTGCGCCGCCGCCGCAACCGGTGAGAACCAGCGCCGACAGGAGGGCGATAGAGGTGACTTTCTTCAGTATTTGCTTCATGATAGGCTCCTTTCGTTTTGCAATGTGCTTACTAATGTTGTACTTTCTTTACCCACAGGTTAAAGATGCCCTGTGTAATAAATACCAAAATTAAAATGAGGACGGTGGAAACGATGATTATATCGTTTTGATAGCGGTTGTAGCCGCGGGTAATAGCTAGGTTGCCCAGGCCGCCGGCGCCGACGGCACCTGCCATGGCGGTGAGGCCGATGAGGCTGATTATGGTCATGGCGCTGGCCCGCAGGATGGCGGGTAGGCCTTCCTTTAAATAGACGCCGAAGACGATGTTCGACGGGGAATCGCCCATGGACTTTGCCGCTTCGATAATGCCGCCGTCCACCTCGGCCAGGGCGTTTTCAATTTGCCGCGCGTAAAAGGGGGCGCTCCCCACGACCAGGGGGACGATGGCGGCGGTGTTGCCGATGGTGGTGTTGACGATGGCGCGGGTCACCGGGGAGATCAGGGCCAGTAGAATAATGAAGGGAATGGAGCGGAAGATGTTGACCACCTTATCCAAAAGCCAGTAGACCTTTTGATTTTCCCACAGGCCGCCCTCTTGCGTGAGAGTCAGGGCCAGGCCGCCCAGCATGCCGAGGATGCCGGCGATAATGGAGGTGACCACCACCATGTAGACGGTGGCACCGGTCTCCGTTATAAAATCTTGCTTCGATGCGATTACATTGGCAAAAAAGTTCATCAGATCACCTCCTTATCGACGACGTTCAGTTCCACGTCGTTGTCGATCATGTATTGCTTCGCCTGTGCGATGGACTCCGGCGTGCCTTCAAAGAGCACCACCAGATTGCCGAAGGGCACGTCCTCCAAAAATTCGATGGAGCCGGATAAGATGTTGGTCTTCACACCGAATTTCGTGAACACGTCGTTTAAGACGGGGTTGGTAGCCGATGCGCCGATGTAGCGCAGGTGGATGAGCTCGCTGGTGGGATCCTCGGCGTCGAAGTAGCCGTGGTCCTTGAGCTTGTCGATGGTTTCGTCCCAGTGGCTCGCCGTGTTAACAAACTGCCGGGTGATTTCCTTTTGCGGATTGGCGAAAATGTCGATGAGGGAGCCGGATTCAACCACCCGGCCCGATTCCATGACGGCCACCCTGTTGCAAATCTCCTTCACCGCCTGCATTTCGTGGGTGATGAGGACGATGGTCAGGTTCATTTCTTTATTGAGCCGCTTCAAGAGGTGCAGAATGGAGGTAGTGGTCCTTGGGTCCAGTGCCGAGGTGGCCTCGTCGCAAAGGAGGATCTTCGGATCGTTGGCGAGAGCTCTGGCGATGGCCACCCGTTGCTTTTGTCCGCCGGAGAGCTCTCGGGGATAGCTGTCCGCCTTTTCCTCGATGCCTACCAGATGCAAAAGGTCCATGGCCTTTTTCTTTTTCTCCGCGTCGGAGAGGGGGCTGTCCTTTAAGGGATAGAGCACATTGCCCAAAATGGTGCGGGCATTCATGAGATTGAAGTGCTGAAAAATCATGCCGATTTTTTTGCGCCGTGCCCGCAGCTCCTTTACGGGAAGCTTGGTTAAGTCTTCGCCGCTCACGATCACCTCGCCTGCCGTGGGGGGCTGGAGCAGATTAATGGTGCGAACCAGGGTGGATTTTCCCGCCCCGGAGTAGCCGACGATGCCGAAGACGTCGCCGGGGTTCACGTGGATGGACACGTCGTCCACCGCCGTAAACTGCCTATGGTCCTTTTCAAAGACCACGGAGATATTCTTTAAGTCGATCACAATGAACCTCCTCGTTCAAAATGAAATAAAAAAAACGTCCTTCTTCCCACAGGGAAAAAGGACGATTGAAATCGTGTTACCACCTTTATTTATGTAAACCTCACGATTTACACCTCAGCGAGTACCATCATACTCCGGCGCTGTAACAGGCGCACCTGTAAGAATCTAGTATCGACCCTTAAAGTCAGAGGCCATGTTCTCCCGAAAACCAAAACGCTTCTCTCACCAAATGAAGCTTCTCTGTAGTTCGATCCCTTCGAGATACTCTCCTCGTCAAACTCGATGAATCGATTCTAACAGGGAGCTGTGAGAAATGTCAAGGCTTTTTTTGAACTTTCTTTGAATTTCTTTGGTACAATAGACTCATCAACATGAAAATAAAGGAGATAGGATATATGGACGGATGGATTAAGGACCACGTGATCGAAGATTACCCGATGAAAGAGGTGACCAGCTTTCAAATCGGCGGGCCGGTGGATTATTTTATCGAGCCGAGAGGCGAGGAGGAGCTCAAAGACGTCATCGTATCCGTGGAGAGGGACGAGATGCCATGGATGATTATGGGCAAGGGCACCAATATGGTGGTCTCCGACAAAGGCATTCGCGGCGCGGTGATTCGCCTGGAAAATTATTTTTCCGACGTTCGCGTCGATGGGACGCGCGTCGTCGCCCAAAGCGGCGCTTCCATGAAGAAGGTGGCGGAGGCGGCACGGGACGCTTCCCTTACGGGCCTGGAATTTGCCCACGGCATTCCCGGCGCCGTGGGAGGCGCCATGACCATGAACGCCGGCGCCTACGGCGGTGAAATGAAGGACGTGGTGGAATCGGTGAAGGTCATGCACCACGACGGCACCACAGAGGTGATCCCCGGGGATCAAATGAATTTTCGCTACAGAAACAGCCGGGTCTACGACGAAAAGCTGGTGGTCCTGGAAGCCACCTTCCTCCTTCAGCCGGGAGAGCAGACCGCCATTCAAAGTCAGATGGACGACCTGTGGAACCGCCGCGTGTCCAAGCAGCCCTTGGAGTATCCCTCGGCGGGCAGCACCTTTAAGCGGCCGGTGGGCTATTATGCGGGCCAGCTTATCGATCAGGCGGGCTTACGAGGCCTCAAACACGGCGGCGCTCAAGTGTCTCAGAAGCACTGCGGCTTCGTCATCAACTGCGGCGACGCCACCTGCAAGGACGTGGTGGAGCTGATCCGCATGGTACAGGAAGCGGTTTACGAAAAACACGGCGTGGAGCTGGAGACGGAAGTCAAGGTATTGGGAGAGACGGAATGAAGCTTTTAGTTTTAACGGGGCTTTCTGGCGCCGGCAAGAGCCAGGCACTGAAGGCGGCGGAGGATTTGGGCTACTACTGCGTGGACAATTTGCCGCCGGCCCTGTTCCCGAAATTTATCGACATGGTGGAAGAGGCCGACATGCCCTTGGTGGCACTGGTCTTGGACATTCGAAGCGGCCTGTTTTTTAAGGAGCTGGACGTGGCCATTCGCACCCTGGACGAGCGGGTCGACGATGTGACGGTGATCTATTTGGAAGCGGATCCCCACGTGCTCATTCAGCGGTTTAAGGCCCTGCGCCGGCCCCATCCCCTGAGCTCATCCATCGCCCGGGGCATCGAGGAAGAAAAGCGACGCATGCAGCCTTTAAGGGACCGTGCGGATCACATTATCGACACGTCGAAAATGACTAATTACAATTTAAAAATTCGCCTGAAAAGTATTTTAATCGAGGAGCGGGGCAGGCTCGGCGTCTCCGTCATCTCCTTCGGCTATAAAAACGGCATTTTGGAAGAGGCGGATCTGATTTTCGACATGCGCTTTCTCCCCAATCCCTATTACGTCAGCGAGCTGAAAAAGAAAAACGGATTGAATCCGGAGACCCGGGACTATGTCTTCGGAAACGAAAAGGCGGAGGCCTTCGTCAGCTATTTGGTGAATTACCTGAAGACCTTCGGCGAGGACTACGTCGCCGAGGGGAAGGAGCATCTGACCATCGGCATCGGCTGCACCGGCGGCTTTCATCGTTCCGTGGCCATGGCGGAGCGGCTGTCCGAGGCTTTAAAGGAAGCGGGCTATTCCGTCATTCTCGGCCACCGGGATTTAGGCGAGTAATATGAGCGATCCGAAATTTGTCGTCCTCGGCGGCGGCACGGGAATATCCGCCCTTCTGCGGGGCTTAAAGCGCTTCAGCGAAGACATTACCGCCATCGTCACCATGGCAGACGACGGCGGCAACAGCGGCATGCTCAGAAGGGAATACGGCATGCTCCCGCCGGGAGACGTGCGCAACTGCCTGGTGGCTCTCGCCAATGCGGAGCCCTCCTTGAAAAACCTCCTTCAGTACCGATTTAAGGAAGGGGAGCTCAAGGGCCAGAACATGGGCAATTTAATTATCACCGCCTTAACCGACGTCTACGGCGGCTTTGCCGAAGGGGTGCGGGAAGCGGCTGAGGTATTAAAGATCACGGGAAGGGTGCTTCCCGTGACGGAGGAATCCATCGCCCTCATCGCCCACTACGCCGACGGCAACAGCATCCGCGGCGAGTCGGCCATCCCCACCTATGCCTACGAGCACGACGTGGCCATTACCTCCATGGAGCTGGCGCCTCGGGCGCCGAAGGCCAACGGCGACTGCATCGACGAAATTTTGGCGGCGGATCTGTTGGTCATCGGCCCGGGAAGCTTATACACCTCATTAATCCCCAATCTTCTCGTGCCGGAGGTGGCCCGGGCATTAAACGACGCCCGCGCTCCCTTGGTTTATGTGGCCAATATTATGGAGCAGCGAGGCGAAACCGAGGGCATGACCCTCACCGACCATCTCGAGGCCTTAAGAGCCCACGGCCTGAAGCGACCCGTGCGGTCCATTATCGTCAACGACGGACAAATGGACGAGGCCCTCTTGGAAAAGTATGCCGAGGAAGAAGGGGTCCGACCCATTTATTTAAGGGACGAGGAGAAGGCGTCGCTGAATGCATCGGGCATCGACCTGGAGACCGGCGCCTTTATGGCGGAAAAGGACGGACTCATTCGCCACGACGGCCTGAGCGTGGCGCAACGGCTTTTAAGCTTGTGCGATCGTTATCGGGAAATCCATTGCAAGGGATGAAGAACTGCTCTATAATAGAGAGGTAGTAGAATCGAGGAAGCTGTGAGTTTTTCAAAGGATGTAAAAAATGAATTGGCCCGCGTGCCCATGGAAGACGTGGCGATTCTTTACGCGGAGCTGGCGGCTTTCGTGCGCACCTGCGGCGTGATCCGCCTGCGTGAAGGGCTTAAAATAGACCTGTCCTTCCACACGGAGAATGCCTCCGTGGCCCGACGGATCCTGTCCGCCATCAAACGCCTCATCGGCAGCGATGTGGAAGTGACGGCGACGCAGAACATGTATCTGAAGAAGAACAAGCAGTATCGAATCCGTATGACCGACGAAGGAGCGGTTCGCTCTCTCTTATTGGATAGCGATTTCCTTCGTCCCGACAATGTTTTTCAAATGCATTATGCCGTAGACCCGTCTCTCCTAAGGGACACGGAGTCCATCCGCGCCTATATCCGCGCTTCCTTTTTGGGGGCGGGGTCCGTGACCAGTCCGTCGAAGAGGTACCATCTGGAGATGATCTCCCACGACAAGACCCACGGCGAGGACATCATCAAGTGGTTAAGGCGCGCGGGCTTTTCGGTTAAGGGCGTTTACAGAAAAGATGATTACATTATTTATTTAAAAGAGGCGGAAAAAATTTCCGATCTCTTGGCGTTTATGGGAGCGAATCGCTCCGTTTTGGAATTCGAATCCACTCGCGTGGTGAAGGATGTCCGAAACAATGTGAACCGTCTGGTGAATTGCGAGACGGCGAATCTGTCCAAGACCGTGAACGCGGCGGCGAGACAGCGCCGAGATTTGGAGCTGATCGAAAGGACCGTGGGTTTTTCGGCATTGGACGAGGAGCTGTTGCCCGTGGCCCGTGCCCGCATGAAGCATCCCGAGGCGAGCTTGGCGGAGATCGGCGAAATGCTGGAGCCGAAAATGTCCAGAAGCGGCGTCAATCACCGGCTGAAAAAAATACACGAGCTGGCGGAAAAGCTGAGAGGAGTTTAAATTGAAAGAGTCCAAGGTTATAATTAATAACGAAGAAGGTCTGCACGCCAGACCGGCGGCTATGTTTGTCAGAGCAGCCAATCAATACTTATCGGACATCACCATCGTTCGCGACGGCGAAGAAGTCAACGGCAAGAGCATTATCGGCATCATGAGCCTGGGCATTTTCTCCGGTCAAGAGATTACCTTACAGGCCGAAGGCAGCGACGAGGAAAAAGCCATCGAGGGCTTGGTGAAATTTATCGAAAACGAATTATAGTAAAAGAGCCGGCCTGTTCGACGGCTCTTTTTTTATTTAGAGAGGACGACTATGGGATCTTTCGTACATTTGCATTTACACTCGGAGTATTCTCTGCTCGACGGCTTTACGAAAGTCGCCGACCTCCCCGAGCGGGTCAAGGCCATGGGAATGGACGCCGTGGCCTTGACGGATCACGGAAATATGTACGGCATGGTGGCCTTTTATAAGGCGGCCAAGGCGGCGGGAGTGAAGCCGATTTTAGGCTGCGAGGTCTACGTCACGAAACAGGATAAATCCGTGACGGACAAGAGCAATCGGCGCTACCACTTGATTCTTCTCGCGGAAAATCAGGTGGGCTGGGAAAATTTAATGTCCATCGTCTCCATCGGCTACGTGGACGGCTTTTACTACAAGCCCCGGGTGGACATGGAGGATTTGAAAAAGCACAGCGAGGGCATTATCGCCACCTCCGCCTGCTTAGGCGGCGAGGTGCAGCAGGAGCTCTTGCAGGGCAACGACGAGGGGGCGAAGGAAGCGGCCCTGCGCTACCGGGAAATTTTCGGCGAGGACAATTTCTTTTTAGAGCTTCAGGACCACGGCATGCGGGAGCAGAAGGAAGTAAATCGAAAGCTTCTGCGCCTGTCGGAGGAGACGGGGATCGAGCTTATCGCCACCAACGACTGCCACTACTTAAATAAAGAAGACGCCGACGCCCACGACGCCCTCTTGTGCATTCAAACGGCATCGATTTTGGAAGAGGAGAGCCGCATGCGCTTCCCCTCCGACGAATTTTACGTCAAGAGCCCGGAGGAAATGTCGGAGCTTTTCCCCTACGCACCCCAGGCCTTGGAGAACACGGCGAAAATCGCCGCCCGTTGCAATGTGGAGCTGGAGTTTCACCATCTCCACCTGCCCCATTTCGAGCTGCCCGAGGGCTACACCAACGAAGCCTACCTCCGGGAGCTGGTGGAGAAGGGCCTGGTGAAGCGCTACGGCGAGGTAAGTGACGCCGTGCGCAGCCGCGTGGAATTTGAGCTGAACACGATTTTTTCCATGGGCTATACGGATTACTTTCTCATCGTCTGGGATTTTATTCGCTTCGCCCGCTCCGCCGGCATCGAAGTGGGCCCCGGGCGTGGCTCGGCGGCGGGGAGCGTGGTTTCCTACGCTCTCGAGATCATCGACGTGGATCCTTTAAAGTTCGGCCTGCTCTTCGAGCGGTTTTTAAATCCCGAGCGGGTGAGTATGCCGGATATCGACGTGGATTTCTGCTACGAGCGCAGGGAAGAGGTCATCGACTACGTCATCGACAAGTACGGGGAAGATCACGTGGCGCAAATCGTCACCTTCGGTACCCTGGGTGCTCGCGCCGCCATTCGTGACGTGGGCCGGGTTATGGACCTGCCCTACGGCCGGGTGGACTTCGTGGCGAAGCAGGTGCCCAATGAATTAAACATTACCCTGAACCGGGCGTTGGAAATTTCTCCCACCTTAAAAAAATCCTACGAGGAAGACGAGGAGGTGCATCGTCTCTTGGATTTGGCCCGCCGACTGGAAGGCGTGCCGCGGCATACCTCCACCCACGCCGCCGGCGTGGTCATCAGCCAAAACCCCATGACGGACTACGTGCCCCTCACGCGAAACG
This sequence comes from Aedoeadaptatus urinae, assembly GCF_900155585.1. GTDB lineage: Bacteria > Bacillota > Clostridia > Tissierellales > Peptoniphilaceae > Aedoeadaptatus > Aedoeadaptatus urinae. The sequence continues at coordinate 377,376 of NZ_LT707417.1, forward strand.
GGGAGATCATCTCCACTCAATTTAATATGATCGAGCTGGAGGAGCTGGGCCTGTTGAAAATGGATTTCTTAGGCTTAAGGACCCTGACGGTGATTCGCGACGCCCTGCAATTTATCGAGCGGGACGAGGGAAAGACCATCGACTTCGACAGCATGGACTACGACGATCCCGAGGTGCTGGAAATGTTTCAGCGGGCGGAGACCTTGGGCGTGTTTCAATTTGAAAGCGGCGGCATGCGGGCCTTCTTGAAGGAACTAAAGCCCACGAAATTTGCGGACCTCGCCGCCGCCAACGCCCTCTTCCGACCGGGACCCATGAATCAAATTCCGAAGTTCGTGGAATCGAAGCACGATCCTTCGAAGATCAGCTATCCCCACGAGGCATTGAAGGATATTTTGGAAGAGACCTACGGTTGCATCGTCTATCAGGAACAGGTCATGGAAATCGTGCGCCGGGTCGGGGGCTATTCCCTGGGCCGTGCGGATTTGGTGCGCCGCGCCATGAGCAAAAAGAAAATGGCGGTCATGGAACAGGAGCGGCAAAACTTTATTTACGGCAGCTTGAAGGACGACGGAGAAGTGGACGTGGCGGGGGCTTTGCGCAACGGCGTCGACGAGGCCAGCGCCAACAATATTTACGACCTCATGATCGACTTCGCCAACTACGCCTTTAATAAATCCCACTCCGTGGCCTATGCCGTGGTGGCTTACCGCACGGCGTGGCTGAAGCATTACTATCCCGCCCAATTTATGGCGGCCCAGATCACCTCCTTTATGTCCAATGCCGATCACATGCGCATGTATATCGAGGAAGTGAAGCGGCTGAACATTCCCCTCCTGCCTCCCAATGTGAACAGGAGCTATTTAAAATTTAATGTGGAAGACGGCGCCATTCGCTTCGGCCTAAAGGGCATTAAAAATGTCGGCGCCAATTTCGTCCGCGCCATCGAAAAGGCACGGGAGGACGGCCCCTTTACCTCCATGACGGAATTTATTCGCCGGGTAGACAAGGTGGCCCCCGGCGCCATGAACAAGCGCAGCATGGAAGCCTTGATCAAGGCCGGCGCCTTCGACACCCTGGGCGGCAACAGGCCTCAGTACCTGGCGGTCTACGACAAGCTAATGGATCAGATCCAGGGCGAAAACAAGCGCAACATCCCCGGACAGGTGAGCCTGTTTCAACAGGCACAGACCACCATGGAAGAGGATCTGCCCAGGCTGAAGGACTACGATCAAAAACAGAAACTGGAGTACGAGCGGGAGGTGCTGGGCATCTACGTCTCGGGCCATCCATTGGAATCCTACACGAAAAGCTTGCTGAGCCAAACCGACGGCGACACGGCCGGCGTAAAGGAAGCGCTGCAAACCACCGATGTCCTGTTTAATCGCACTCTGGGCGGAATGCTGAGAGAGACCCGCACCCTGGTGACCAAGAAAAATCAAATGATGGCCTTCGGCGTCCTGGAGGATCTCTACGGCACCATCGAGCTCGTGGTCTTTCCCAAGGTCTACGCCTCTCTGCCGCCGGGACTTTTCGAAGAGGGCAAGCTCATTACGGTCACCGGCCGCATCGAAGGCAGCGAGGTGGAAGAGGGGAAGATGCTGGTGGAATCCATTCGTGCCTTGGACGACGAGGACGACTGGGGGACGCTATTTATCCGCCTTCCCAATCGATCGATTCAAAAAGACATTGAAGGGATTTTGAAGCTGCACCGGGGATCCGTTCCCGTGGTATTATATTTTACCGACGACGAAAAAGCTCTGGGCCTGCCCAAGGCCATGGCCGTGGCCTGCGACGACGGGCTGTACCATGAATTAAGTCGCTACATCGACCCCGACGAAGACGTCATTAGAAAGTGAGGCAATCATGGCCATAGGATTATTGACCAGCGGCGGCGACGCCCCGGGCATGAACGCCGCCATACGGGCGGTGGTGCGCTCGGCCGTTTACGAAAACAAAGAAGTGGTGGGCATACGCAACGGCTTTGCCGGCATTTTCGACGAGGACGCCTATGTCATGGACCTGTCCTCCGTGGCGGATATTATTCACAGAGGCGGCACCATCTTAGGCACCTCCCGCTCGGAAAAGATGCGGGAGGACGCGGGTCCTGCGGAAGCGAAAAAGCATTTGGACGCCATGAGCATCGAGCATTTGGTGGTCATCGGCGGCGACGGCTCCATGCGCGGGGCCCTGGCCCTGTCCGATGAGGGGCAATCGGTGATCACCATTCCCGCCACCATCGACAACGACCTGGGTTACCAACACGGGAGCATCGGCTTTTACACCGCCATAGAAACCATATTGGATGCCATCGGCAAGATCCGCGACACCTCAAGTGCCCACAAGCGGGCCAATATCGTGGAGGTCATGGGACGACATTGCGGCGACCTGGCCCTCTATGCGGGGATCGCCGGCGGGGCGGAGAGCGTGATTTTGCCCGAGGTGGATTTCGATTTCGACGAGGTGAAGAAGAAAATGTTGGCGGGCAAGCTTCGCGGCAAGCGCCACCACATTATCCTTCTCACGGAAGACAAGCTTTCCGCCTACGCCCTGGCACGGGATTTGGAAGAGGCCACGGCCATCGAAACCCGGGTCACCATATTGGGCTATGTGCAGCGAGGCGGCATCCCCACGGGCACCGATCGCATCAACGCCTCCCGCTTGGGATCCGAGGCGGTGAATTACTGCTTCGGCGAAAAGAAATCTTTGGCCCTGGGCCTAAAGGGCGGAAAGATGCTTGCCTTGGACCTGAAGGAGGCCCTGGCAGTAGAAAAAACCTTCGATCGGGATCTCTACCACTTGGTGGATAAAATTTCCATATAGGAGCAATGATGAAAAAGACAAAAATCGTGGCCACCATCGGGCCGGCCTCTTGGGACGAGGCCACGCTGCGGGAACTTTTTTCCGCCGGCGTCAATGTATGCCGCTTAAATTTTTCCCACGGCGATTATAAAAGCCACAAACAGACCATGGACCGGATCAAAAAGGTGCGGGAGGATATGAAGCTGCCCATCGCCATTATGTTGGACACCAAGGGGCCGGAGATCCGCACCGTCACCTTTAAAGGCGGCGAGGCCACCTTGCAGGAAGGGGCGTCCTTCGCCCTCTACGCCCATGAGCGGGAAGGGGACGAGGCCGGCGTCGCCATTACCTACGGCGAGCTTTACAAGGACGTGGCGCCGGGACAAATGATTTTAATGGACGACGGCCTCTTGGCCCTGGAGGTGGAAGCTGTTGAAGGCACTACCATTCACACCAAGGTCTTAAACGGCGGTCTGATCAAGGACCACAAGGGCATTAACGTGCCCGGGGCCTCCATTCAGCTGCCGGCCCTTACGGAAAAAGACGTGGCGGACATTCGTTTCGGCATCGAAGAAGGGGTGGACTTTATCGCAGCTTCTTTTATTCGCAAGAAGGACGACCTTCTCGCCATTCGCGACGTGCTGGAAAGCCACGGCGGCGAGGGCGTGAAGGTCATCGCGAAAATCGAAAACAAAGAAGGCATCGACAATATGGATGCCATCGCCTCCTTCGCCGACGGCATCATGGTGGCGAGAGGGGACATGGGCGTGGAAATCGAGACGGAGCGGGTGCCTCTGGTGCAAAAGCAGCTTATCGAACGTGCCATCGACGAGGGCATTCCCGTCATTACCGCCACGCAAATGCTGGACTCCATGATACGCAATCCCCGCCCCACCCGTGCCGAGGTGGGGGATGTGGCCAATGCCATTATCGACGGCACCAGCGCCGTCATGCTTTCAGGAGAAACCGCCGGCGGGAAGTATCCCGTGGAGGCGGTGAAGACCATGGCCAAGGTCTGCGCCGTCACCGAGGCGGCGTTGGACTACGAGCATATTTTAAGCAGGAGCGCAAAGTTTAGGCACAACACCACCAATGTCATCGTGCGCCACGCCGTGGAAATGGCGGAGGAGCTTTCCGCCGACGCCATCGTCATCGCCACGTCCACGGGCTTCAGCTCGAGAAATCTGGCGAAGTTTCGACCGGAGATGGATACCTTCGCCGTCACCGACGACGACCGCGTCCTCAGGCAAATGAGCCTGCAGTGGGGCGTCACCGGCGTCAAGGGCAAGAGCCGCGGCAGGGAAATTTTCGAGAGCACGGCGAAGGTGGTGAAGCGGGCCGGCTACATTAAGGAGGGGGATTTAATCGTCATGGTGGCGGGGATCCCCCAAGGCGTGGCGGGCAGCACCAATGTGGTGAAGGTCCATCAGGTGGCATCCACCTTGCACAAGGGCGTGGGCATCGTCGGTGGCCACAGGACGGCCCGGGTGCGCATCGTCACAGACGACGGCGCCTTTATGCGGGACTTTACCGACGGGGATATTATCGTGGCGAAAAGCTACGATAAAGCTCTCGCGCCCTACCTGGCCCGCTGCGGCGGTTTTATTTCCGAGGAGGAGGGGCTTACATCGCCTTCGGCCATCGCAGGCCTTTCCGTATCCAAGCCCACCATCGTCGGCTGCGCCGGCATCACCGGCGGCCTCATGCAAGGGGACGTTATCACCATGAATGCCGACACCGGGGAAATCTTTTTGGGCAATGTGCGCACGAGGTAATTCGCCTTGCGTGAGAAATAGATTATGCTTATAATTGTTTCGTAAGTAGAGTAGGCAGAAGGCGTTAAGTGTTGAGAGATGGGAAGTTGCTCTCAAACGAAGAGTGAAGAGGCTCGCTATCTTCTGTCGCATCCGCTGCTGTCCTCTTAAGCAGCTTAAGGAGGAAAAATGAAACAATTAAATACGAAGAAACTGGCCTTTTTGGCGGTGATGGTGGCGCTTCAAATCGTCTTTACCCGCACCTTGGGAATCGATTTGGGCAATGTGCAAAGGATCAGCTTTTCCTTTATTCCCGTCACTTTGGCATCGGCGGTGGCAGGGCCCATCCCCTCGGGGATCGCGGCGGCTGTAGCCGACATTATCGGGTTCTTTACCAAGCCTACGGGCCCTTATTTTCCGGGATTTACTTTTAATGCCTTTTTAGGCGCCGTGATCTACGGCTTCTTCTACTACAAGAAGGAATTGACCTTAAAGCGCATCGTCCTGGCCAATGTGGTGGCCACGGTGGTGGTCAATATTTGCCTGGGCACCGTGTGGGTGCACATGCTGACGGGCAGCCCCTACGGCCCGCTGTTTACGGCAAAGCTTCCCTTCCAAGGCCTGATGCTGGTCATTAAAATCGTGGTGCAAGCCTTGATTTTAAAACGGCTGACCAACGAAGCCGTCCGGCTCTTTCGTTAAATAAAATCGCCTCCCTGAGCTTCCCTCGGGAGGCGTTTTTTATTGCCTCAAAAGTATGATAAAATGGTGTACTGTTAAGTCGTTATCGCCGGTATCGGCATAGAAATAGAGGAGGCACCATGTCCAATGTCGCCGTTGCATTTGTAAGTACCGCCCTGGCCGGTCTCGCCACCATGCTCGGTGCGCTGATCGTATTTTTATCCAAGTCCGACAACAAAAAATTTCTCTCGGCGGCTCTGGGCTTTTCCGCCGGCGTCATGATTTTTATTTCCTTTATGGAAATGATGCCCATGGCCCAAGAAAATTTTCTGAAGACCATGTCCGACGCCAAGGCCCAATGGATGGCGCTGGCATCCTTCTTCGGCTCCATGGCGATCTTCGGCCTGATCTCCCACCTGGTGCCCGAAGCCGACGAGCCCCACGACATAAAGACCAACGGGGAAATGATGGAAGAGAAGAGCAAGGAGCAGGCTCTGGAGCAAGTGGGGCTGAAGAGCGCCTTGGCCATCGGAATCCACAACTTTCCCGAGGGGATGGTCACCTTTATGACCAGTCTTCTGGACCCGGCCATGGGCATCTCCATCGCCGTGGCCATCGCCATGCACAATATTCCCGAGGGCATTGGCGTGGCGGCTCCTATTTACTTCGCCACGAAAGACAAGAAGCGGGCCCTGTGGCTCACCTTTTTAAGCGGCGTGTCCGAGCCCATCGGCGCCATTTTGGCCTATCTCTTGCTTCGTCCCTTCCTGACGCCCACCCTGTTCGGCGTGGTCTTCGGCGCCATATCAGGAATCATGGTGCTGATCTCCTTCGACGAGCTCTTGCCCGCCTCCCGGGCCTACGGCGAGACCCACCTGTCCCTTCTGGGCCTTATCTTCGGCATGATGGTCATGGGAGCGAGCTTAGTCGTTTTATAAAAAATTTAAATCTTTTCCTTGACATTTTATATCGGTCTGCTATACTCATATTCAACAATCGAATCCACATGATAGAGGCGCACTTCACATCAGTAACGGAAATCCCCGGTCAATGGATGTCCGCGAAAGGGTGCGGTGCCGAGGGTCGGATGCTTGTGTCCACGGGTATCCTTCACCGGGACGTCGGAGAATATCCTGCGTACTGTCGTTCTACGGAACGGAGAGCTATCGTGCCTTTTGTGTTTTTATTTTCGTATGAAAAAACAAGAGTCATGATAGTATCATGGCTCTTTTTTCGATTTAAAAACAAGAAAGGAAGATTCTATGAACAATCAACGCAATCTGATCATCGCATTAATCCTCGGCATCGTCGCCATCGGCGGCAGCTTTGCCGTAGCGGCATCGGGCATGACCACCGAGGCTACAGCCTGGTCCCTTCTTCCGCCTATCGTAGCCATTACACTGGCTTTGATCACCAAGGAAGTGTTCCCCTCTCTCTTTACGGGGATTTTCGTCGGCGCGGTCTTAGCCGGCGGCGGCTCCTTTACTACCACCATGGACCACGTCATTAACGACGGCCTTATCAACGCCGTCTCCGGCACGGCGGGGATTTTCCTCTTCCTCGTCCTTTTGGGCATGCTCGTCGCCCTCATCAATCGCAGCGGCGGCACCAAGGCCTTCGGCGAGTGGGCGTCCCAGCACATTACATCAAGACGGGGCGCGCAAACGGCGGCCTTCTTCCTCGGCATTTTAATTTTCATCGACGATTACTTTAACTGCCTTACCGTGGGCAGCGTCATGCGACCGGTCACCGACCGCTTCAAGATCTCCCACGCCAAGTTGGCCTACATCATCGACGCCACGGCGGCACCGATCTGTATGATCGCCCCCATATCCTCCTGGGCGGCAGCCGTGTCGGGTTATGCGGAAGGCACGGGCATGAGCGGCATCACCATGTTCGTCCGTGCCATACCCTATAACTTTTACTCTCTTCTGACCCTGGCCTTCGTCATCGTCTTAATCTGGAGACGGGACGATTACGGCCCCATGCTTCGCTACGAAGAATCGGTTCTTCAGGGAGAAGACATTTCCGCATTGGAACAAGAAGTGCACACCGTGGAAACCTCGGATCGCGCCAGCCTCTTTGACCTGGTGATCCCCATTATCTTCCTTATCGTCACATCGGTCATGGCCCTGATTTACGTCGGCGGCTTTTTCGACCCCGCCTCGGGCTTTGCCGGCGACTTCGTCGGCGCCTTCGGCAACACCGATGCCACCGTGGCTCTTCCCTGGGGCGCCACCATTACTTTGTTCTTTACCATTACCTATTTGATGATCCGCCGCGTCATCAGCTTCAACACATCCATGAACTGCTTGACGGAAGGATTTAACTCCATGGTGGCCGCCATTATGATCTTAACCATGGCGACGGCATTGAAGAATATTTCCAACGATCTTTTAGGCAGCGCCGAATTCGTCGGCAATTCCATGAGCAATGTAGCCGGCGGCTTGCAAATGTTCCTTCCCGTAGTTATCTTTATCGTGGCATCCCTCTTGGCATTTGCCACCGGCACCAGCTGGGGCACCTTCGGGATTCTGATCCCCATCGTGGTCAGCATGTTCAGCGTGGAAGATCATCTCTTTTTCATCGGCCTCAGTGCCTGCCTGGCAGGCGCCGTCTGCGGCGATCACTGCTCGCCCATTAGCGACACCACCATTATGTCCTCGGCGGGGGCCCAATGCAATCACGTCATCCACGTATCCACCCAACTGCCCTACGCCCTAACCGTGGCAGGGGTGAGTGCCGTCTGCTACATCGTGGCGGGCTTCATCCAAGATCCCTACGTTCCCCTTATCGTCGGCGTGCTTTTGATCGTCGGCATCCTGAGCTTTGTGGGACGCCACAACAAACACCCGGAACTGAGAAAGCAACTGTAAACAAATGGCGAGGCTTCGGCTTCGCCTTTTTTAATGGAGAAATTTCGAAAAGCGAAGAGAAGTCGAAGATTTTTACCGACCCTTTATAATTTGCCGCCAATCCCATATAATGAAAGTTCAGGAGGTGGGTATGGACGATCGATTTGACGAAATGGCGTCGATTTTAGACGACCTGGTGGACGAGCTGCCACGGGAATATTTTCGCGGCTTAAACGGCGGCGTGATTTTTTCCAGAGATGAAATGCACGACGAGACCTATCCGGAGCTGTACGTCATGGGCCACTATAAATCCGAGCCCATGGGCAAGAGCATCGTCTTGTACTACGGCTCCTTTATGGCCCTGTACAGCTATTATTCTCACGAGGAAATCACGGAGCAATTAAAGGACACCCTTTACCACGAGCTTACCCACCATTTAGAAACCTTGGCCGGCGAAAACGACCTGGTCCTGGAGGATCTGGCTTTTATGGAACGGCACAGGAGGGAACATGAATAAATTTTACGGCAACCTTTTTAAATACGTGGGCACGGCCATCGACTACGTGCTGGAATTTTTTATCGGGCTGTTCAGTCTATTGACGGAGCTGTCCCGCTCCTTTCGCAGCCTGCTTTTGTCGGTATTATTTTTCGGGGGCTGCCTTTTCTTCTTTATCTTTTTAATTCCCATGAGCTATTCCTCCCGAGGGGGGATGCCCTGGGGGAGCATCGTGCTTTTGATTTTAATTTTCCCCGTCATCGGCTCCTTTGCCGTAAGCCGGCTCAAGTACCTGCAGTACATGGCGACGGAATATTTTTACGAGCGGGCGGACTACTACCTTTTGGGAAAAGACGTGACCTATGAAACCATGGGGGACTACGGCAGACGCTACGAACGAAAAATCGAAGCGGAGCGCCGCCGTCAACAGGAAGAGCGGGCTCGCATGGAGGAGGAAATGTTTCGCCGCCAGTTCGAGGCCTTCTTTAATCAGGGCAATTTCGGCGGCTATAATCAGGGAAGCTACGGCGATTTCGGCGGCGGCAATAATCAGGAAAGCTACGGCGCCTACGACGGGGGCTTTAAGGAAAAATACGAAGCCGCCGTGCACCGCTTAGGCGTCGACGTGAATGCCGACAAGTACGAAATTCGCCTGGCTTATAAAAAGCTCGCCAAAAAATATCACCCGGACCTGAATCCCGAGGAAGACACGACGAAGCTTTTTCAGGAAATCAATGCGGCCAACGACTTTTTAAACGACGAAAACATCGCCCGTTACAAATCCATGTACGGCAAGAAACAGTAGGAGGGGACATGAGAGTATTACACACCTTGGCGCAGCTGCCCACACGAACGGGAAGCGGCATCTATTATTCGAATCTGGTCAACGGACTGGAGAAGAAGGGAGTGGAAAACGCCTTGGTCTACGGCACTCAATCGCCCTACCATTTCGATTTTCACCAAAAGCAATACCCGGTTGCCTTTAACACCGACGACGTGCCCTTTCCCATCGCCGGCATGAGCGACGAAATGCCCTACGACAACACGGTCTATTCCCAAATGGATGCGAGGAAAGTGGAAATCTGGCGCCGGGCCTTTCGCAAGCGGCTGGAGGCGGCCAAGGAGGAGTTTAAGCCGGATCTGATCATCGCTCACCACCTGTGGTATCTGACGGACATGGTGCTGGAAATTTTCGAGGACGTGCCCGTCATCGGCGTCTGCCACGGCACGGATCTGCGTCAGGGCGAAAAGCACGAGGATTTACTGGAAGCCTACACGAGTAATATGGACAAGCTGCGCCACGTCTTCGCCCTTTCGAAAAAAGACAAGGCCGCCATCGCCAGGATGTTTGCCATCGACGAATCCAAGATCACGGTCATGGGCGGCGGCTACAACGAAGCCGTCTTTAACGATCAGGGCATTTGGCGCCACGACGACCGCATCAAAATCATTTACGCCGGCAAGCTGTCCCGGGCCAAGGGCGTCTACGAGCTGGCCAAGGCCTATCCCAATTTGAAGCGGAAGTATCCCGAGGTGGACATGGAGCTTATCGGCGAAGAGAGCCTGGACCGCAAGGACCGCATCTTCGAATGTGCCCACTACAAGGAAGGCTTTAAGATTCACAATGTCATCGACCAAAAGGCCCTGGGCGCCCACATGAAGACCTGCGATATCTTCGTGTTGCCCAGCTATTACGAGGGCCTGGGCCTCATCGCCATCGAAGCCTTGGCTTGCCGCATGCGCTTGGTGACATCGGAGCTCGACGGTTTGATGGAGCTCTTAGGCGACGAGGTTTTGGCAAGTGACGTGGTGGAAGTGGTAAAGCTGCCACAGCTTTATAACACGGATCAGCCCCACAAACTGGAAATCGACGACTACGTTCAGGGCCTGGAGGCGGCGCTGGAAAAACAAGTGCTGGCGGTGAGAGAAGACAGAGCGTTTCCCGATGCTGTCTACGAACAAATCAAGCGCTTTGCCTGGAGCGAAATCATCGAATCGGAATACCGCGTCATGCTGGATGTGATGAAAGAGAAATAAAGAGCCGCGGGGCTCTTTTTTCGTGGCAATAAAAAAAGCCCCGCGGGGCTTCCTTTAAAGAAATTTGCTCTTAATATTTTCCCAGTAATTATTTTCGACGACCAGCTTTTGAATCCGCTTGTTCGAGAAGCGAATGTTGATCCGCTTCAGCTGGCTGTAGCTGTGCTCCCTGCCGTCGACGAGAATGAGATTGCTGTTGGCGTAGCGCCGCTCGGGGACGAGAGAGATCACGTGCTCGCCGGGAATGACCAGGGACGTCTTTAAGGAGCGATAGCTTTGGGAAGAAATTCCCGCCATGGGCGTCAGGACCATGGCCTCCACCTGGGGATGGATCATGCTGCCGCCGAGGGACAGATTGTAGCCGCTGGAGCCCGAAGGCGTAGCCACGAGCATGCCGTCGCCGGAAAATTTTTCCAAATGGTTTCGGTCGACGAAGACATTCATGTGAATGACCTTGGAATTCTGCGCCTTTAAGACCACCTCGTTTATGGCCTGAATGGAATACTTTTTCTGATTGGTATACACTTCCCCGTTTAAAATGGGCAGGGCCTCGATGTGGTAATTTTTATTTTTATAATCGTCGATAAAGGCGTCCAACTGTTCCGGGCTGATTTCCTGATAAAAACCCAAGTGGCCCGTGTTAATGCCCACGATGGGCGTGGAAGAAAAGTTCGTGCGATTCACCGCCTTAATAAAGGCGCCGTCGCCGCCGACGGTAATGGTCAGCTCCGCATTGGGGGAGAGATTGGTGGTGGGCATAAATTGATGCTGCTTCAATTTTTGAATGAGCCGCTTGGTGGTTTTTCGACTTTCAAAATTGGAATTCGAAATAATATTAATGATGGGGTTGGTCATCAGATCACCTCCTTTATAAAAAGTCCTTCACTTATATGGTAAAGCAAAAGGAGAAAAATGAAAAGTACAGAGGCCATGAAATTTATAACACAGGCGCCGGTGAAGCGGGCGGATACTTTTTTAAGAGGCGTGGGCTTCTCAAACGGCCACCTGCGGCGGGCCTTTCTCGCGGGCCTGGTGCGGCGAGAGGGCGAGGTGATTTTTAAATCCACGCCCCTGGATGCCGGAGATGCGATCGCCGTGTCCTTTAAAGATGAGGCCACGGATCTGGTGCCCGCACCTTTTACGCAGAAGATCGTTTACGAAGACGAGGACCTCCTCGTCATCGACAAGGGCGTGATCCCCGCCATGCCCTGCAGAATGTATCCCGATCACACCCTGGCCAACGAAATCGCCGGCTACTTTACATCCATCGACCTGAAGAGGAAGGTGCGCATGTTGGGGCGACTGGACAAGGAGACCACGGGGCTGGTCATCGCAGCGAAAAATCCCTACGCCTACGGCCGGCTGGTAAAAAATCACACGAAGAACAAGCGCTACCTGGCACTGGTGAAGGGAGAGGTGAAGGAAGGGGGCACTATCGACGGGCCTATCGGCTGCGGCGAGGCTTCCCTCGTGCGGGTGGTTCGCCCCGACGGGCAAAGGGCCCTGACGCGCTATAGGACGCTGGTATCGGGGGAGGTAAGCCTCTTGGAGCTGCAGCTGGAAACGGGACGCACCCATCAAATACGCTGCCACATGGCCCATATCGGCCATCCCGTCTTAGGCGACGAGCTTTACGGCGGCGGCAAGGGGCAAGTGCATCTCCACGTCTGTGAGCTGTCCTTTATCCATCCGCGGACGAAAAAATTTATGACCCTGACCTCGCCCATGCCCGAGGCGTGGAAGAAAATTTTAGAGGAAGCCGCAGAATAAGGGGAGCGGGCGAGAGCGAAAAGAAAAAGAAATTTTAATCTATAGAAAAACGGAATAGTTCAATTCAAACATTGAAAATTAAAATTTGACCGGGCTGATGGGGCGTGTTAGAAATAGAGTATACGGGCTGTGTATGCATTTGTTCCATAGCCGCGCCGAAAACATTTTCGGATGCGGATTCGCCCTGTGGCGAATGACGTGCTACGGGCCCCTATCGTCGGAATGTGAACCTGTACTTAAAAAAGAAAGAGGTTAAAATGGACTATTACGTAAAGGCCAGCGAGTTTGCGGAAAAATACGTGGCTCCCGTAGGAAGAGAAATCGACGAAACGAAAGAATTCCCGAAAGACATCTTCGAAAAATTGTATGCTGAAGGATTCTTAAAGCTGATCATTCCCGAATCGGAAGGCGGCCTCGGCGGCGACATTTTCGATCACGCTGAAATCATTCGCGCCCTGGCAAAAGAATCGGCTACCGTCGGTCTCTGCTACATGATGCACAATGTGGCATTAAACGTCATCTTAAACGCAGCGAAAGACGAATTAAAGAAAAAAATCATCGGCGAAGTCATTAACGAAGGCAAGATCCTGGCTTTGGCTTATTCCGAATCCGGCTCCGGCGTTAACTTCTACTATCCCGAAACCACCGCCAAGAGAGACGGCGAAGGCTGGGTAATCAACGGCTCCAAGAGCATGGTTACCTCCGCTGAATACGCATCCTACTACATGGTCATTGCAAAAACCGGCGAAGGCCGCGCCGACACCGACAACTTCTGTGTCCCTGTGGACTCCAAGAACCTTTCCTTCCGCATGGATCGCTGGAACGGCATCGGCTTAAAGGGCAATGTATCCTGCCCCATGTACATGGATAACATGCCTATCGATGAACTGCACCGCGTTGGCACCGAAGGCAGCGGCATGGAACAAATCCTGACCTTGGTTGCACCCCTCTTCGTACAAGGCCTCGCAGCCGTCTACAGCGGCTTAAACGAAGCCATTGCAAGAGAAGCCATTATGCACGCCATGGACAGAAAATTCCCCGACGGATCCACCTTGGCCAATGTGGACACCATTAAGCTTCACATCTCCAAGATCTACAACTACGCCAACGCCGGCGTATCCGCTTGCCGCGCAGCCGCTTTGGCAGCACGTAACGGCGACGAAGACGCTTTGGCAAAAATTCTTTCCGCCCGCGTCATCGCCATCGAAAACGTCGTCGACGCCGGTCGCTTAGGTATGTTAATCGGCGGCGGCCGCGCATACAGCCAATACAGGAACTTCGCTCGCTACTTGGCAGACGGCCTCGCAGGTCAAGTCATGGCACCGAGTGTAGACATTCTTCATCAATGGATCGGTTCCGTCTTAACGGGCCAAATGATTCCGTAAAAATGAGCATAATAACGGGCGAAGGCATTTGCATCGCCCGTTTTTTTTAATTAAATCTGCGAAATATTGGAAGCGGGAGAGAGGACAAAGTGAAAGATTTTTTAATCTATAGAAAAAGCAAATAGTTCATTTTTTGCATTGAAAATTAAAATTTGACCGGGCTCCCGGAGCGTGATAGTAATAGAGTGTACGGGGTGCGTATGCATTTGACACTTTGTCCCGCCGAAAATATTTTTTCGGAGGCGTATCCGCCGCGCGGCGATGTCGTGCAATGCCCCTGATCGTCGGATGTGAACATAAGCTTAAAAAAGGAGAAAGGTTAAAATGGACTACTACTTAAAGGCCAGCGAGTTTGCGGAAAAATACGTGGCTCCCGTTGCAAAGAAAATCGACGAAACCAAAGAGTTCCCGAAAGACATCTTCGAAAAATTATATGCCGAAGGATTCTTAAAGCTGATCATCCCCGAATCCGAAGGCGGCCTCGGCGGCGACATTTACGACCACGCCGAAGTCGTTCGCGCCCTTGCTAAAGAATCGGCCACCGTCGGTCTCTGCTACATGATGCATAATGTAGGATTAAACGTCGTCTTAAACGCAGGAAAAGACGAATTAAAGAAAAAAATCATCGACGAAGTCATTAACGAAGGCAAGATCTTTGGTTTGGCTTATTCCGAATCCGGCTCCGGCGTCTACTTCCATTTACCTGATACCACCGCAAAAAGAGACGGCGAAGACTGGGTAATCAACGGTTCTAAGAGCATGGTTACCTCCGCTGAATACGCGTCCTACTACATTCTTAATGCCAAGACCGGCGAAGGTCGCGCCGACACGGACCACTTCTGCATCCCTGTGGACGCCAAGGGCCTGACTTTCCGCATGGATCGCTGGAACGGCATCGGCTTAAAGGGCAATGTATCCTGCCCCATGTACATGGAAGACATGCGTATTGATGAAATGAATCGAATTGGCGAAATTGGTGCCGGATTGGAACAAATGTTCGCTTTTGCCGCTCCTCTGTTCATTCAAGGCCTTGCAGCCGTCTACAGCGGCTTAAACGAAGCCATTGCAAGAGAAGCCATTATGCACGCCATGGACAGAAAGTTCCCCGACGGCTCCACCTTGGCCAATGTGGATACCATTAAGCTTCACATCTCCAAGATCTACAACAACGCCAACGCCGGCGTATCCGCTTGCCGCGCATCGGCATTGGCAGCACGTAACGGCGACGAAGACGCTTTGGTAAAAATTCTTTCCGCCCGCGTCATCGCCATCGAAAACGTCGTGGAATCCGGTCGCTTAGGTATGTTAATCGGCGGTGGCCGTGCATACAGCCAATACAGAAACTTTGCTCGCTACCTGGTAGACAGCCTCGCAGGTCAAGTCATGGCACCGAGTGTCGACGTTCTCCATCAATGGATCGGCTCCGTCTTAACGGGCCAAATGATTCCGTAAGAATTGGGTATAAAAACGGGCGAAGGCTTATGCATCGCTCGTTTTGTTTTGAGAAAGGATGAGACAATGACGAAAACATTAAAAGTAGGCGCAGTTATTTACGATCCCAAGGTCACGGTTATCTGGGACATGATTCGCCAATTCATCGAAGACCAAGGCCACGATATTTCAATCGAGCCGGTCTTTTTCGACGACTACAGAAACCAAGTGAAGGCTCTGATGAACAAGGAAATCGACATCGCTTGGAACTCCCCCTTGGCCAATCGGGAAGCGGAAATTCGCATGGAAGGCAAGGTAAAATACGGCCTCATGCGTGACACGGACAGAGATCTGCACACGGTGCTCGTGGCAAAAAAAGACAGCGGCATTCAATCCGTGGAAGATGTTCGCGGCAAGAAAGTGGCATTCGGTGCCATCGACTCGCCTCAAGCCCGTTTGATTCCCATTCAATACCTCCGTGAAAACGGCATGGAATTCGGCAAAGACTACGAAGAAGTGCGCTACGACATCGGCGTAGGCCTTGACGGCGACCACACCGGCGGCGAATTGGACGCCATTAAATCCGTGGAAGCCGGCGAAAACGTGGCGGGCTTTGCCATCGAAGGCAACTACAAAGCATGGACCGCCGACGGCACCGTGGACGGCAATCAATTGGAAGTCATCGGCAAAACCAACGGCTTCGACCACTGCATCTTCACTGCTCACGAAGGCGTGGCAGACGAAGACATCGAAGCCTTCAACGCCGTGTTAAAGACCATGGACTACAGCAAGAAACGGGACAAGGAAATCTTGGATCTGGAAGGCTTAAAGAAATGGGTGGACGGCCGCACCACGAATTTCACCGAAATCAGAAAAGCCGTCGACTACATGAACTTCTTTGAATAAGAAGGACGGCAAGATATAAAATCAAGACAGACGGGAGGCGAAGAGCATCAAATCTCCGCCTCCTGAGTCTGTCTTTTTTTAAAGGAGGATTTATGTTTGAAGTATCCTTAATGGGCTCCATGCCCAGAGGCAACGCTCTCTTAAAGGCCGCTCGCGACCTGTCCAAGGGGCGTTTGGACAGGGAAAGCTACGAAGCCATGGTGGCGGCGGGCACGGAAAAAGTCGTGCGCCTGCAAGAGGCCTACGACGTGGACTACATTACCTCGGGGGAACAGGGCAGAGACAATTACGTATCCTTTATCGCCGGCGCCTTGGACGGCGTAGAGATGATGAGCATGAGCGACATGCTTCCCTACATCGAAGATAAAAAAGCCTACGAGGACATGTTGAGCATTTTGGACGTGCCGGCCAACAGCATTAAAAACGCCATCTGCCAAGGCAAGATCAAGCGCAGCCGCTCCCTGGTCGGCGGCGAGCTGGAGGCCATGAAAAAACTCACGGACCGCAAGATCAAAATCACCCTGCCCGGTCCTTACCTCGTCACTCGCTCCATGTGGCTCAAAGGACTTTCCGACAACTTCTACGATTCCAAGGAAGCCTTGGGAGAAGACGTGATCCGCGTCTTTAAAGAAGAGATCGAAGAGCTGCAGGCCATGGGCGTGGACATCATTCAATTCGACGAGCCCGTGCTCACGGAAGTGGTCTTTTCACCCGCCCACACCCGCACCTTTATGTGCGCGTCCCTGTCGGAAAAGAAAGACCCCACGGAAGAGCTGGCCTTCGCCACCCACTTGATTCAATCGGTCTTTAAGACCATCGACCGGAGCAAATCCAAAGTGGGCCTCCACGTCTGCCGGGGCAATTGGAGCAAGGACGAAACCATTCTTCTGACGGGCCCCTACACGCCCCTTTTGGATCTATTCGAAGCCGTGAAGGCGGACATCTACTTCCTGGAATTTTCCACGGACCGCGCCGGGAGCATCGGATCCCTCTTCGAAGGCCACGACATTTTCAAAGAAGCCACCTTGGGCCTCGGCGTCATGAATCCCCGCAGCGACGAAGCGGAGCCGGCGGAAAAAATTATCGCCCGGGTGGAAGAAGTCATGGAATATCTGCCCAAGGAGCGGATCATGCTCAATCCCGACTGCGGCTTTGCCACCTTCGCGAAAAAGCCCGTAAACGAGCTGGAACACATCGAAGAAAAACTCGCCGTGCTGGAATCGGTGAAAGAAAAATTGAGGGCGCGCTATGCGTAACTTTTCCGGCGAAATAAAATCTTCGGCGGCGAAGCGGGTGGACAAACCCGAAGAAGCCCACGTCTTCGAAATGAGCATGCGGGGCACCTGTCAGGACCTAAAGGAAGTGCGCCTCTACACGGACCGTAAAGAGCTCACCGTGGGCTGCACCATGAGCTTCGACAACGAATACGACGGCGTTACCGCCATGAGCTACTTTCTCGGGAGCCTGCTCTCTTCCATGATTCACACTGCCATTAAGGAATTTAAACAGGCGGGGATCGTCATGGATGAAATTGAAGGCATCCTTCACGCCCGGCTGAAAAATCCCCTGCGCATGGTTCCCGTGCGGGGCTACGACGATCCGCCGGACATCGAGTCCATTCACGTGAAGCTCTTTTACTACGCCGACGGCGACGAAGAGGAGCTGAACGCCCTCCTGATCAAAACCCAAGAGGTCAACCCCATTTACCGGCTGGTGAGCCGCTCCGTTGACGTGAAGCTCGACGCGGAGTGGGTGCTTTAGGCCGCGCCATTCTTGAATAAGAAGGGGCATCGTAGTATAATATATATAAATTAAATAACCCCTGCGCGGTTCGATACCTTCTATTAATTCAACCGACAAATCAGACACGGGAAATTGTGTCTAGTTACCTATAACAAGCCTCCACTGAGTGGAAGTTAGACGTAGTTAGCAAATTACCCACCTTTAATTTAAGGGCGGGTCTGAATTAAACGAAGCCCGGCCCTGTGGGGGATCCAAAGATCCGGCCCCGCCGGGTCTTTTTTTGTCCTCAAAATGATTTTGACCTTCTTTCTTTGACAAAACATTATTTTCCACTCATCTTTTTGTAACCTCCCGTGGCGGGAAGCGGCGTATATTAAAATCAGATAGCGGCAGCCAAAAAAGCGTCGAATGCCTTTATAAAGCAGACGTCGGCACCGTACATAGAAAAAGCACAGAAGGAGGATAAAGATGAAGAAGTTACTTCTATTCGGCGGCGGTCTGGCTCTCGTGGCCCTTGCGGCGGCCTTTTGCATCGGGCCCTACAGCTCCTTCGCGAAGAGCGATGGTAGCGAATGGAAGGAGCCTTGCTTAAAGACGGCGCGGAATTTTATTCTAAACGACTTTAGCGATTTCGCTCAGGACGAGGAAATCAGCACGAACAATTTAAGTAAGGACGCGCAGAAGCTTCAACAGTTCATAAAAGATAAGCGGGCCATGAATTTATATCGTTGTGAGGTGGTGGGGCGAAAGGACGTCCTTGAAAAGGCGACCTTCGAGGATGAAGAATTTATCGACAACGGCGACGGCAGCTACGACGTCACCATGTTCGTGGATTTTTCCTTCTACGACGGCAAGGAACACGCCTCCGTGAACTACCCCTACAAAATCCATCTCGTCATCGAAGAGGGCGTGCCCAAGGTTCTGGCGGCCATGACCAGCGACACGGGAGCCTCTTGGTTAATCGACGGGGCCTATGGAAACAAGGTCCACAAATTGGACTACGACTGGCAGCTTCCGGGAAAGAAGAATAAGAAGGCCGATGCGCCCTACGATTTGGAAAAGGCGAAACAAGAATTGAAAGCCGATCTCGAAGCACCGCCGTGGCCGGGAGGAAAAGAGGAAGTATGAAACCATGCTCGAAGGACATCAAGTGCCTTCGGGCTTTTTTATTTCTCTCGTCATTTTTCCTTGACGAACGGCCGCCGGGGGCGTAGACTATTTGTAGCGAAGATACTTTAATTTAGTGCGAGACACTAAAAAGGTCGCAAAACAGAATACACCTGTCCCTAGGGACGGGTCTCTCTTTGTGCCTTTTACCTGTGTAAAAGCTTTTTTTATAGGAGGCCATATGCTGAAACATTTCATAGAACCGGATGATATGACAGAAAGAGAGTACGACGATTTATTTAGACTGGCGCAAGCAATTGCATCGGATCCCGGACGTTTCGCCCACGCGTGCGACGGAAAGATCCTGGCCAGTCTTTTTTTTGAGCCTTCCACGAGAACCCGCATGTCCTTCGACGCTGCCATGTACCGCTTAGGCGGTCAGGTGCTTCACTTAGGCGACGTGAAGGGATCCAGTCTGGCCAAGGGGGAAAGCGAGCGGGATACCCTGCACATTGTGGATCAGTACGCGGACATTTGCGTCATGCGCCATCCCTGCGCCTACACCCAGCACAAGGCCGTGGACGTCCTCCGGAACATGCCCCTCATTAACGCCGGCGACGGCGACCACGCCCACCCGACGCAGACTTTGGCGGATATTTTCACCATTCGCAAGCATAAGAAAAGCTGGGCGGGCTTAAAGATCGGCTTTTGCGGCGACTTGCGCTTCGGCCGCGCCGTCCACTCCCTGTTTCAGTTTTTAAATCGCTACGACAACGAATTCGTCTTTATTTCCCCCGAAGGCCTGAACATGCCCGAAGAATATTTAAAAACCGCCCGCTGCCCCTATGTGGAAGTGGACGATTTAAAGGCCGCCATCGGAGACTTGGACGTGCTCTACATGACCCGGGTGCAAAAGGAACGCTTCATCAGCGAAGAAGAGGCGAAGCGCTACGAGGGCTCTTACTTATTGAACGCCGACGTGCTGGAAGCGGCGACCGAGGATTTAATCGTGCTCCATCCCCTGCCTCGCGTAGACGAAATCGATCCGGAAATCGACACCGACCCTCGGGCCCTTTACTTCGAGCAGGCGCAAAACGGCATGTACATGCGCATGGCTTTGATCCTGACCTTGTTGGAGGCAAAAAATGATGGTAATCGGTAATGTGGACTTGGGCGGCGGCCTCTTCGTCCTCACCCTGGCTTACGACGGGGACGCCTCGCCGGGGCAATTTTTCATGGTGAAGCCCAGAGACCGGGCGAAGCTTTTGGGGAGGCCCATATCCGTCTTCTCTTTAAAAGACGGCGCCCTGTCCTTCCTTATAAAAAAAGTCGGCGGCGGCACCGACGACCTGGCGCGGCTCTTGCCCGGGGAGGAGATCGTGGCGGAAGGGCCCTTCGGCCGCGGCTTTCCCGAAATAAAAGAGAAGACCCTCTTTATCGGCGGAGGCACGGGCATCGCCCCCTCTCTCCATTTGTTGGAAGGGGACAGAAACAATCAGCTCTCCGTGGCCATCGGCCTGCGGGAGCCCAACGAGGGCCTTCAGGCCATCTACGCCCCCTACGGCGATCGGGTGAAATTTTACCTCGGCGCCAATATTTTCGACGAGCTTGAAATCGCAGACGAGGTCATCTACACCTGCGGCCCCGATCCCATGATGCGGGAGGCCGTGAAGCGGGCGAAAAATAAAATCTACGTCTCCATGGAAAAACACATGGGCTGCGGCTTCGGCGCCTGCTTGGCATGTACCTGCGAAAAAGAGGGCCGGCGGGTGCGGGTCTGCAAGGACGGCCCGGTCTTTGAAGGGAGGTCCATCTATGCTTAAGACGGAGCTTTTAGGCAACACCATGAAGAACCCGTTGATCGGCGCCTCGGGCACCTACGGCTTCGGCGAAGAATACGCCCCCTTTTACGATCCGGCCATCATCGGCGGCATTTCATCCAAGGGGCTCACGCTCAATCCCCGGCCGGGGAACACAGGGCAGCGGGTTTACGAAACGCCTTCGGGGATTATGAACTCCATCGGCCTGGAAAACCCCGGCGTGGAGCATTTCATCAAAGAAATCTTGCCCCAGATGCGAAAGATCGACACGGTGATCCTCGCCAATCTCGGCGGCCACAGCGTGGAGGATTACTTAATCGCCGCGGAGATGTTAAACGAGGCGGACATCGACATGATCGAGTTGAACATCTCTTGTCCCAATGTGGCCTCGGGGGGCATGGCCTTCGGCCTGCACTGTCAGGATGCGGCGGCCATTACGGCCAAGGTCAAGGAAGTGAGCCACCACAAAATCCTGGTAAAGCTTTCTCCTAACGGCGACAATCCGGCGGAGCTGGCCAAGGCTTGCGAAGCGGCGGGAGCCGACGGCATCAGTCTGGTGAACACCTTCCAGGCCATGGCCGTGGATGTAAAAAATCGCCGCGCCGTTTTCGACAATGTCTATGCCGGCCTTTCGGGGCCCGGGATCTTTCCCATCGCCCTGAGAATGGTGCGAGACACCGCCCGGGCGGTGAAGATTCCCGTCGTGGGCATGGGCGGCATTCGCTCGGCGGAGGATGTCATCGCCATGATTATGGTGGGGGCCCGTGCCGTGGAAATCGGCACCATGAATTTAGTGGAGCCCCACATCGTGCCCCGGCTCATCGCCGATTTAAAAACATATATGGAAGAAGAGAACATCGGATCCCTGGACGAGATTCGCGGGATGATTTAAAGGAGCGACTATGTATATTCAATTAGAAGACGGCACCGTCTTTACGGGCAAGCAGTTCAGCGGCAAGCGGCGCAGAGTGGGCGGCCGCTTTACCGTACACGGCACCATGATCGGCCACGAGGAGGTCATGACCGACCCCGCCAATTTAGATCGCATTTTACTCTTTACCTATCCCTTGGTCGGGGGCTACGGCATGAATTTCGAAGACAATCAGTCCGACGGACCGACGATCGCCGCCTTCCTTTGCCGCCGCGCCATGGAAAACGCCACGAACTTCCGCAGCGAAATGGATCTGAAGGCTTACTTAAATTACTACGACGTGGTGGGCCTCGAAGATGTGGACACTCGCGGCCTCATTCGCCACTTAAAGGAAACGGGCATGCAAAAAGGCGTCATCACCGACCGTCTCATGACGCCCTCTGAAATGGACGAATACTTCGCCGAGCAAAATCCCAACACCATCGAAGAGGTGAGCACCATCGAGGTCACGGAAATCGAAGGAGACGGCCCCACCGTCGCCCTTTGGGACTTCGGCGTCAAGGACGGCATCTTGGAAGCATTAAACGACGCGGGCTACCGCCTCATCGTCTATCCCGCCATGACCAATTTCGAAGCGATTTTAGACGACGAGCCGGATCTCTTGTTCCTAAGCTCCGGCCCCGGCGTCGCCGCCAACTATCTGGACCTGGTACACGACATCGGACAGATGATCGGCAAACTTCCCATTTACGGCATGGGCCTCGGGGCACAGTTTTTGGGCCTGGCCTTAGGCGGCGATCTCGAAAAACTCGCTTCGCCGCACGCCGGTGCCTCCATTCCCGTGAAGGGAGAAGAGGAGCGGGTCTATATGACGAGCCAAAACAGAGAATACGGCATCGATCACCTGCCCGAGTCCGTGAAGATCGATTACAGAAACGTGGCCGACCATACAGTGGAAGGCTTCACAGACGAAAAGAACAAAGCCGTCGGCGTGCTCTTCGATCCCTTCGGCCTGCCCGGCGCACGGGATCTGTTAAGCGCACAACTGTCCGTCATCAGCGAATTAGCCTAGGAGGAATTATGTCCCGCAACAAAGATATTAAAAAAGTACTCGTTATCGGCAGCGGCCCCATCGTCATCGGTCAGGCGGCGGAATTCGACTACTCAGGCACCCAAGCCTGTGAATCCCTTCGTGAAGAAGGGGTGGAAGTCGTCCTCGTCAACTCCAACCCGGCCACCATTATGACCGACAGGGAAGTGGCGGACAAGGTCTATATCGAACCCTTGACCACGGAGGTCATCGAAAAGATCATCGCAAAGGAACGCCCCGATGCCCTCATCGCCGGCATGGGCGGGCAAACGGGCCTGAACCTTTCCATCGAGCTCTACGACTCCGGCGTCTTGGACAAATACGGCGTGGAAATTATCGGCACCTCCATTCCCTCCATTAAGAAGGGCGAAGACCGGGAAGAATTCCGTCAACTCATGGAAGAAATCGGCGAGCCCATTATCGAATCGAAGACCGTGGAAACCGTGAAAGACGCCGTGGCCTATGCAAAGATCCTCGGCTATCCCGTGGTGGTGCGCCCGGCCTTTACCTTAGGCGGCACCGGCGGCGGTATCTGCGAAACGGAAGCGGAGCTCAAGACCATCGCCCACGCTGGCATCCACCTCTCCCGCGTCGGCCAAGTCTTAATCGAAAAATGCATTACGGGCTGGAAAGAAATCGAATACGAAGTGATTCGCGACTCCAAGGGCAGCTGCATCTGCGTCTGCAATATGGAAAACATCGACCCGGTCGGCGTTCACACCGGCGACTCCATGGTGGTGGCGCCGACCCAAACCCTGACGGATTTGGAACACGGCATGCTTCGTGAAGCGGCCTTCCGCATCATCGAAGGCGTGGGCATCGAAGGGGGCTGCAATGTGCAGTTCGCCGTGGAACCCAACAGCCTGCAATACGCCGTCATCGAAATCAATCCCCGGGTCAGCCGCTCATCGGCCCTGGCATCGAAAGCCACGGGCTATCCCATCGCTAGGGTAGCGGCAAAGATCGCCCTGGGCTTGGGCTTAGATGAAATCGAAAACAAGATTACCGTCACCCGATCCATGGCCTTCGAGCCCTCCATCGACTACGTGGTCGTGAAGATTCCCAAGTGGCCCTTCGACAAATTCTTCAACGCCGATCGCAATCTGGGCACGAAGATGATGGCCACCGGCGAAGTCATGGCCATTGGCCCCACCTTCGAAGTGGCGCTCTTAAAAGGCCTGCGCTCTTTGGAAATCGGCGCCTTCAGCCTGCTCCATCCCCGCTTTAAAACCATGGACATCGCCACCTTAAAGGAAAATGTGAAGCGGCCCAACGACGAGCGCCTCTTCTATCTGGCGGCTCTTTTAAACACGGGCTACGACATCAGTCGCCTCTCCAGAGAGACGGGGATGGACGCCTACTTCCTCCGCATCATTAAGCGCATCGTCGGCGTGGAAGCGGAACTGGAAGCCATGAAGAAGGAAGACCTGACGGAAGACAAGCTCCGCGAAATGAAGCGCCTGGGCTTCAGCGACGAAATCATCGCCAATCGCTTAAACGTCAGCGAAAAATTCATCCGTGAGCTGAGAAAGCTCTTCGGCATCGAAGCCAAGTACAGAAAAGTGGACACCCAAGGGGGCCTCGCCGACGCCAAGGCCAACTACCTCTACTCCCTCTACGAAGGGGAAGACGAATCGCCGGTCCACGAAGACAAGCGCCGCATTATCGTCATCGGCAGCGGCCCCATTCGCATCGGCCAAGGGGTGGAATTCGACTACGCTTCCGTTCACTGCGTCAAAACCCTGCGCAAGGAAGGCTACGAAACCATCATCATTAACAACAATCCCGAAACCGTCTCCACGGACTTCGACATCTCCGACAAGCTTTACTTCGAGCCCCTGACGGCGGAAGATACATTAAACATTATCGAAAAGGAAAAACCGGAAGGGGTCATCCTCCAGTTCGGCGGCCAAACCGCCATTAAGCTGGCCGGCGTCTTTAAAGAAGAAGGCATCCCCATCCTGGGTACGGATCCCACGGCCATCGACCGGGCGGAAGACCGGGAAAAATTCGACGCCATGCTGGAAGAGCTCAAGCTCGTTCGCCCGAAAGGCGTCGGCGTTCACGGCGTGGAAGAGGGCATGGAAAAGGCGGAAAGCCTGGGCTATCCCGTCCTCGTTCGCCCCTCCTACGTCCTCGGCGGCCAAGGCATGGAAATTTGTACCGCCGACGAGGATCTGCGCTACTACCTGGAAGAATCCTTCGCCATGGATCCCAAGCGCACGGTCTTAATCGACCAATACATTCAAGGCATGGAATGTGAAGTGGATGCCATCTGCGACGGCACCGACGTCTTCCTGCCGGGGATTATGGAACACTTGGAGCGGGCCGGCGTCCACAGCGGCGACTCCATCAGCATCTACCCCAGTCGAAACATTTCGAAGAAAATGGACGAGGCCATCTTAGACGCCACGAAGAAAGTGGCCCTGGAGCTGGGCGTCAACGGCATGATAAATATTCAGTTCATCATTAAAGACGACACCCTCTTCATGATCGAAGTGAACCCGAGAAGCTCCCGCACCGTGCCCTATCTCTCCAAGGTTACGGGCATGAACATTACGGAAATCGCGACGAAGGTCATGCTCGGCGACAGCTTAAAATCCATGGGCTACGGCACGGGCATCGGCCCCGTCTCTCCCACCACCTGCGTAAAGATTCCCGTCTTCAGTACGGAAAAACTCCACCGGGTGGAAGCATCCCTCGGCCCCGAAATGCGTTCCACCGGCGAGGTCTTAGGCGTTGGTCGCACGGAAGAAGAGGCCATGGCCAAGGGCTTTTTAGCCGCCGGCACGGACATCGCGCCCAAGAGCCGCCGCGCCCTTTGCACCATTCGCGACCGCGACAAAGAGGAATTCTTGCCCATCGCCCAATCTCTGGCGGAAGACGGCGTCACCTTCTACGCCACCAAGGGCACCAAGGCCTTCTTAAATAAAAACGGCATCGAAGCAGAAGAGGTGCGCCGCATCGGCGAAGAAGCACCTACCATGATCGACCTGATCCAAGAAGGGAAGATCGACCTCGTCTTCAACACGCCCACCAAGGGCAACGACTCCAAGCGCGACGGCTTCTTGATTCGTCGAAACGCCATCGAATGCGACGTGGAACTCTTCACCAATTTGGACAAGGCCAAGGTCTTCGCCCAAACCCTGAAGAACAATCCCTTAAAAGACGATTTGACTATTTACGAAATCGGCGACTACAACAACGATTGATAATGAGGCGATTCGGGTAATACTTCATAAAGGAGTGTGAGGATATGGGAATCGGAATTACCATCGACTTATTAAATAAACCTGAAAAAAACAAGGCGGACCGCAGAGAAGCGGTACTCGCCGCGCGAAAAGACGCCGACGACTTGGCGGCGGTCTTAAATAAAAAAGCCGACGTGGCCCAGTACGTGATCCACGAATCCTTAATCGCTAAATTAAAATGGGACAAGATCGATTTGGTCTTCCCCCTGGTAAAAGATAGAGACGAAAGGAAGTCCCTGGCATCCCTTTTAACCGGCGAAGGCATTCCCTTCGTCGGTGCCGGGGTCATGGGCCTGGGCATCGGCGAGGATCCCCTCTTGGCCGCGGGCATTTTGAAGCAACAGAACCTGCCCTATCGGCGGGTCTATATGGCATCCGGCGTCGTGGATCTGGCGAAGATCGACGCCGAGTATCCCTTGATCTTGACGGCGGAAGATGATGCGGTCTTCGTGGAAGACGAAGAGGCCCTCTACGAAAAAGCCAAAGCCCTTTTCGACGTGGCGCCGACTATCTACGTTCGCGAACCCTTGAAGGGCAAGAAGGTTCACGTAGCCGTCGTAGGCAACGGCGACGATGTAAAAATTATGGCCGCCTCCGATGAGGATCTAAGCGAAAATGAATCGGCGGAAGTCGCCTCCCTCGCGAAAAAAGTTTTCGAGCTCTTTCAATTCAGAGACATGGGCTATTTCGAAATGGAAGTGGCGGATGACGCCGCCTACATTGTGGACTCTGTTGCCTTTCCCGAGCTTTCCGCTGAAGGCGACTTTATGGCCGCAGCAAGGGCCCGGGGCATGTCTCGTGACGATGTCATCTTCTCTATCGTCGATGCCGCCCTGGCGCGGACCGGCGCGGAATTAAAAGACCGCAGCGACGGCTTTTTGGCCACGGCGAAGACCCGGCTGAAAGATATGGACGGTCTCTTGAAGGAAGAGGAAGAGCGTCTCTCGGAATTTTACAGCCGCGAGGCCAAGGAACGCATCGACCGCTTCCAAGAAGAAGCCAAGGAAATGCGCCATCATTTAGATGAAAGCATGGAAGGGGCGGATGAGGGAGCGAAAGAAGCGCAGCTCGCCGCCAATGCGGCCATGGATCAAGCTAAAGACGCCGCCAAGGAGCGGCTGCAACGGGTAGGTGAAGGCGCCCGCGAGACCATATACAAGGCCAAGCGCTACGCCAAAGAGCGCATGGACGAAGCCCAAGCGGACGCCAAGGCGGAAACGGCGGCGGCCGCAGAAGCTTACGGCGAGGAGTCGGACATTCGCGAGTTGAAGAGGCGCTACGCCGCTTTGGAACGACGGGTCTACGCTTTGGAAGAGCGGATTCGCTTCTTGGAAAATCGTTGATAAGAGAATAAAAACAAAGCCGGCAGTGAATGCCGGTTTTTTGTAGGAGGAGCTATGAAAATTTACGGCACGGATCTTTGCCCCGACTGCGTGGAAGCAAAAAGGAAATTGGACGAGAAAAACATCCCCTACGACTACGTGGACATTACGGCGAGCATCGGCAATTTAAAGGCCTTTATGAAAATGCGTGACGAAGAGCCCGCCTTCGACGAGGCAAAGAAAGCGGGGGCCGTCGGCGTGCCCGCCTTTGTCCTCGACGATGGCGACATTTGTCTCGAGCTCGAGATTTAGAAAAAAATTCCGCCGATTGCGGAAAAACAATTGCTTTTTCGCTTTTTTCTGCTATACTATTAGTAATCCTAACAAATATGAAAGCGTCGAGCAGAAGCAAGTAGCTTCAGGTGCCCTTCTCAGAGAGTCGGTGGTTGGTGCGAACCGATGAAGTAGCCTGTCGTGAATGGGTCTGTGAGTGCGAGGTGAAATAAAGTAGCCGAGCCGGTTCTCCCGTTACAGAGATAGGATATGTTAGTATCTAAATGAGATGCGTCCTTTGGGCGCAACTAGGATGGCACCGCGAATTCACCATTTGCTCCTACACGAGCAAGTGGTTTTTTTGTGCCGAGAAAAGGAGTTATTATGAACACGAAAACTTTAGTACAGGGAGCTATTTTCATCGCATTGGGCACCATTTTACACACCGTGGTCCCGGGATTTTTTAACGGCATGAAGCCCGACTTTATGCTTTTCTGTTTAATCGCTTACATTATTTTAAACCCGAAGCCCTTGCCCACCTTGGCCATGGGCGTGGCCACCGGCGTTATGGCGGCATTGACCACCCAATTCCCCGGCGGTCAGCTTCCGAACATCTGCGATAAAATCGTCGCCGCATTTTCCGTCCTGCTTATGATTCGCGCAATTCCCGGCGACGGCACCGTAAAAAAAGCCATTATTTACTTCGTCGCCACCATTATCAGCGGCTCCGTGTTCTTGGGAACGGCCATGCTCCTCGTGGGTCTGCCCGGCGATGCGGCCTTTACCGCCATGTTCGTCGCCGTCGTCCTTCCCACGGCAGCCATGACGGCGGTATTAGGCGTCATTTACGAAAGAGTCATCGCCGTCAACTACAAACGGAATCGAGCCTAGGTCAAGAGCGAGTGCACTCGCTCTTTTTCCATGTCCCTTTCAATGAGGCCTATGGTATAATACACAAGTTAAGGCAGTATTTGGAGCAAAGGAGCACTTATGATCGAAATAAAAAATCTGGTCTATGAATACGAAGAGGCCGATCATCCGGCGGTGGGCGGCGTGGACCTCACCATCGAAAAGGGCGAATTCGTCGCCGTCTTGGGCCACAACGGCAGCGGCAAGTCCACCATGGCCAAGTGCTTAAACGGCTTGTTCCAACCGACACGTGGCGATGTCGTCATCGACGGCATGAACACCAAAGTGGAAGAGGACATTTGGAAGATTCGCGCCCGTGCCGGCATGGTGTTTCAAAATCCCGACAATCAAATCGTTGCCACCATCGTGGAAGAAGACGTGGCATTCGGCGCGGAAAACCTGGCTGTGGAGCAAGGGGAGCTGCGCCGCCGCGTAGACGAGGCCCTGGCGGCGGTGGAAATGACCGAGTACAAAGACGATCAGCCCCACAAACTTTCCGGTGGCCAGAAACAGCGGGTGGCCATTGCGGGCATTCTCGCCATGAATCCCGACTACATTATTTTAGACGAGCCCACGGCCATGCTGGACCCCAGAGGCCGGGAGGAAGTCATGAAGACGATTCTGCGGCTGAATAAGGAAGAGGGCAAGACCATTATCCTCATCACCCACTTTATGTCGGAAGCCGTTCAGGCGGATCGGGTGGCGGTCATGGAAGAGGGCAAGCTCGTGTTGGAGGGCCCGCCACGGGAAGTCTTTAATCAAGTGGACACCATGAAGTCCCTGGGCTTGGACGTGCCTCAGGTTACGGAGCTCGCCGCCCGTTTAAAGGCCGCAGGCGTGCCCCTGCCCGACGGAATTTTAGATAGAGAGGAGTTTGTCGACGCCTTATGCCGAGCATCAGCATCCGAAATGTAAGCTATATTTATAATCAGGGCCTGCCCTTCGAAAAGCGGGCGCTGAATCAAGTGAATCTGGACATTCATGCCGGCGAATTTATCGCCTTGGTGGGCCACACGGGCAGCGGCAAATCCACCTTGGTTCAACATTTAAACGGCCTCATGGAACCGACGGAAGGGAAGATCCTCTACGAAGGCACCAATTTTCGCGACAAGGGAAACATCGCCACTCTGCGCCAAAAGGTGGGCCTGGTGTTTCAATACCCGGAGTACCAGCTCTTTGAAGAGACCATCGCCAAAGACATCGCCTACGGGCCGAAGAATCTGGGCCTCACCGACGACGAGGTGGAGGACCGCGTGCGCCGCGCCATGGCGAGAGTGGGCCTGGACTACGACGAGAAAGGGGAGAAGAGCCCCTTCGCCCTTTCCGGCGGGCAAAAGCGGCGGGTGGCTATTGCCGGCATTCTGGCTATGGAGCCCGAGGTGCTGGTCTTGGACGAGCCCACGGCGGGACTGGATCCCCGGGGCAGTCGCGAAATCCTGGAAGAGATTCACGAGATTTATGAGTCCACCGGCACCACCATCGTCTTGGTGTCCCACAGCATGGAAGAAGTGGCCCGTCTCGCCACCCGCATGATCGTCATGGACCGAGGCGAAGTGTGCATGGACGGCACGCCCCGTGAAATTTTTGCGCGAGCGGAAGAGCTCCGCGCCATCGGTCTCGACGTGCCCCAGGTGCGCCACACCATGACCGATCTAAAGGGCGCGGGCATTCCCATAAAGGAAGACTGTATTACCGTCGACGAAGCTTTCGACGAATTAAAGACATGGTGGGAGGGAAGACATGCTTAAAGACATAACCATCGGCCAGTATTTTCCCGCCAAGTCCCCGGTCCACTCCCTGGACCCCCGATACAAAATCCTCATTATGACGATTTTTATCGTGAGCCTGTTTTTCATTCAATCCTTTTGGCCTTATATCTTCGTCTTCGCGTGGCTCTTTTTAACCATTGTGGCGGCGAAAATTCCCGTGAACATGGTGCTAAAGGGACTGAAGCCCCTGCGGCTGATCTTGATCTTTACCTTTGTCATGAATCTGTTTTTCATTCCCGGGGAAGAAATTTTCCGCTGGGGCTTTCTGTCCATCTCCCGTGAAGGGCTGGTGCAGGCCGTCTTTATGGCCATACGCCTCGTGCTTTTAGTCGTGGGGACCAGCCTCCTCACCTTGACCACCTCGCCTCTCGCCCTCACCGAAGGCTTTGAAAAGCTCATGAGCCCCCTGAAGCGGGTGGGCTTTCCCGCCCACGCCATCGCCATGATGATTACCATCGCCCTGCGCTTCATTCCCACCTTAATCGACGAGGCGGATAAAATTATGAAGGCGCAAATGGCCCGCGGCGCCGATTTTGAATCGGGGAATGTGTTGAATCGGGCGAAGAATCTGGTGCCTCTTTTGGTGCCCTTGATCTTAAACGCCCTTCGCCGGGCGGAAGAGCTGGCCACCGCCATGGAAAGCCGCTGCTACCGCGGCGACGAACACCGCACGAAATTAAATCCCCTGCGCATCACCGGGAAGGATCACTTGTATTTCGCCCTGAACATGATCTTCTTCATCGCCGTCTGTGCCTCCCGCTGGATGCCCGTGCCCCTGCCATGAAAAATATATTGATCACCGTGGCCTACGACGGCACGAACTTTCACGGCTATCAGGATCAGGGGCCGAAAAAGCTTCGCACCGTGGAGACCCTGCTGCGGAGCGCTCTTGAAAAAACCGTGCATCACCCCGTGGCGCTGCAGTCCGCGGGCCGCACGGACAAAGGCGTTCACGCCCTGGGGCAAAAGGCGAACTTCCTCTCGGACACCACCATCGACCTGGGCAATTTCCCCCGAGTGGTCAATTACCACCTGCCCCGGGATCTGAGCATTACCGAGGCCGTGGAAGTGCCCGAGGATTTTCATGCCCGCTACGGCGCCAAGAGAAAGCACTACAAGTACCGCATCTATAATGCCAAGCACCGAAGCGGCATGTTGGATCGCTACGCCGTCCACGCCCCCTTCCCCCTGGATGTGGAGCGCATGGAAAGGGCCCTGAAGAAAATCGAGGGCTTCCACGACTACTCCGCCTTTATCGGCCGCTACGCATCGCCGGCCAATCCCAAGCGAGCCATCGACGAAATCACCGTGACCCGGGCGGGAGAGCTCATCGAAGTGGATTTTTACGGCAAAAGCTTTTTGAAAAACCAAATCCGCATCATTATGGGCTGCGCCATGGAAATCGGCCGCGGCCTCATGCCGGAAGATCAGCTGCTCAAGGCCACGAAGACATTGGACCGCAAGGATTTAGGCCCCACGGCCCCCGCCAACGGATTGATCCTTATGTCCATCGATTACAAATAGCACGCGCCGCGTGCTGTTTTTTTGTTTGAAAACAAATTCGATATGTTAGAATAGAGACAATATATAGAAAGAGGTGTTCTATGCGCGGTAGCTTTAAAGTATTGGCCTGTTACCTTATGTGGGCTTTTCTCGTCTTATATTGGCCCATCTTCGGTGCCATGGATCCTTTGGCGGTCCTGTCCTTTCGCATCGTCTTTTCAATGATCTTTTGTCTGATCATCATGCTTATTCTGGGACAGGGCCCCGCCATCCTCGCCCTCATGAAAGACAAAAGGCAGATGCTCTTTTTGCTCTTGGCGGGCATCACCATTACCAT
Organism: Aedoeadaptatus urinae; assembly: GCF_900155585.1. Classification (GTDB taxonomy): domain Bacteria; phylum Bacillota; class Clostridia; order Tissierellales; family Peptoniphilaceae; genus Aedoeadaptatus; species Aedoeadaptatus urinae. Next base: position 409,488 of record NZ_LT707417.1, read on the forward strand.
TAACTGGGGCGGCTACATCATCGCCGTGATGACCGGCCGTGTCCTGGACGCCTCATTGGCCTATTATATGTATCCCATCTTTTCCATCGTTCTCGGCTTTGTTATTTACAAAGAAAAGCTGCGGCCCATGCAGTGGGTGGCCTTCGCTCTCGCCATTATGGGCGTTACCGTCCCCATCGTCGCCTACGGTCAAGTGCCGATCTTTGCCATTATGATCGGCGTCAGCTTTTCCATTTACGGTGCCTTTAAAAAGCAAGTGACCGCCACGGCAATGGAAAGCATTTTTATGGAAACTCTGCTGGTGACGCCACTGGCCATGATTTATCTGTTGGCCTTCAGTCACTTGGACGGACTCTCTGCAAGAGACATTATCCTGCTCCCCACCATGGGCATCGCAACCACCGTGCCCTTGATCTTCTTTGCATCGGGGATGAAAGACACGGATCTTTCCGTGGCAGGCGTCTTAATGTACATTAATCCCACCATTCAACTCCTCCTCGGCGTCTTCTGCATGGGTGAAGAATTTACCACCATCCACGCCTGGATGTTCGCCTTCGTGTGGGCCGGTGTGGCCCTGTTTTTGACGGACACCTTCCGGCAAAAGAAGAAAAAGGTCGTGGAGTAAAAATAAAATAAGAGACAGGTCAAGACCCTCGAGAAAAATCGAGGGCCTTTTTTTATTGACAAGTGTTCACTGCTGTTATACACTGTTATAGAAATGAGGGATAGCCATGGACATCATCATTGACAATTCCGCTTCTCTGCCCATCTATGAGCAGCTGCGGAATCAAATTCGCGATCAAATTATAAACGACGTGCTGGCATACGACGAGCAGCTTCCTTCCATTCGCGTCCTCGCCAAGGATCTTTCCATCAGCATTATGACGGTAAAAAAAGCCTATGATGCGCTGGAAGAAGAAGGCTTTATCGTGACGCGGCAGGGGAAGGGATCTTTTGTCGCCGAGAAAAACGAGAATGTGGCGCGGGAAATCCTGCAAAAGGAAATCGAAGCACATATGGAAGCCGTCGTCGCCATTGCACAGGATCACGGCATCGACAAGAAAGAGATTGTCGCCATGCTGGATATTTTCTTCGGAGGTGAATAATGGATCGAGTCGCTTTAAAAAATATTCGGAAGGAATACAGCGCCTTTACCCTGGACGGGGTCAGTTTTCCCGTGAAAGAGGGATTTATTACGGGCTTTATCGGTCCCAACGGCTCGGGCAAGACGACCACCATTCGCGCTATTTTAAATCTTAATCATTTAAACGGAGGCGAGGTGCTTTACCGCGGCGCGCCGCCGGAAGACAACGACTACCTGCAGGATGTAGGCATCGTCCTCGATGAATCCTATTTTCCGAAAGACTGGTCCGTGGGAGACGTGAACAAAGTCTTGTCCGTGGGCTATAAAAATTGGAACGGCACGGAATTTTCGAAGCGGGTGGCGGGATACGGCATCGACGAAAAATTAAATGTGAAGGGCCTTTCCCGGGGCATGACGACGAAGCTTATGCTCGCCGCCGCTCTGTCCCACGGCGCCAAGACCTTGATCTTGGACGAGCCCACCAGCGGGCTGGATCCCCGCTCCCGCGATGAATTTCGCGACACCATTCAACGCTACATGGCGGAGGATGAGGAAAACACGGTGCTCTTTTCCACCCACATTACGGAGGATTTGGAGGCCATTGCCGATTACATCGCCTTTATAATGGATGGCGTGATGATTTTTTACGGCACGAAAGACGATTTTTTGGAGGCTTACCGCATCGTAAAGTGCAGTGAGGCGGATTTGAAAGCCGTCGATCCAAAAAAAATTCTCGGCAAGAAAAAAACCTCCACCCACGTGGAAGTATTGGTGGCGACGGATGGGGCTCATGCTTTCGGCGAAAACGCCGTGGTGGAGAAGCCTTCCATCGACCGCATTATGACTTTTTACCATCGAGGTGATGAAGATGCTTAAAACCTGCAAAATGGATTTTTTGGGCATTCGCCCTTATATGACTTGGAAGCCTATTGCATTTTTCATCCTGTTTTCCGTGGGATTTACCTACATTGGAGATTATTCCGTCTTTCCCATGGTCTTCGCCATGATCGTGTCCTTAATGATCATGACCTACCCCTTCGTGACCGGCGAAGATTCCGGGACGGAGCGGCTCTACCGTATGATCGGCATGGAAGATGAGGATACGGTTAAGGGCCGTTACCTTTATTCTTTCGTGGTATTTCTCGTCGCAATCCTCGCCGCCCTCGTCATTATGAATGGCGTGAATCTGGTGAAAAACGGCGAACTGTTAATCGGTGAAAGCTTGATGAGCGGCGGGCTCTATCTCGCCGTGTCCATCCTATTTATGGACATCAATGTGCCGATCTTCTTTGCCGTGGGCCACAAAAGAGCTAAGGCGGTGGCCGGGGGAGCCATCATCGCCGCGACATTAATCGTCGTCGGCATATCTGGCTTTGCCGCCTCGGCTTTTCCCGATGAAGCCAAGGGCCTTTACCTGTGGGCGACGAGCCACGTGGCGCTCATCGCGCTTTTCGGCATCGCGTTCTTGGTGCTGATGACCATGCTATCTTATGGCATAGCCCTGAAAAAATTTAAGAAGAGAGATTTATAATACGTTTCGAAAAAAAGAGCATAAAAAAAGACGCCCGTAGGCGTCATTTGGAGCTAACGAGGGGACTTGAACCCCTGACCTGCTGATTACGAATCAGCTGCTCTACCAACTGAGCCACGTTAGCGAATACTCCTATTATTTTAGGTCATGTAAGCGGAAAATGCAAGGGCCATGTAAAAATTCTTTCATGAAGGCGGGCGGCGATTGAAACGGCCCGCCTTTTATAGTACCATAGAAGCGATATGGTATGTCCCGGGGAGCCGGGATTTTTTAAATAGAGAGGACGAGCACGTGTCCATAGCGGAAATTGAACGAAGCATTATAAAAAAATATCGGAAGACCATTTGGCGCCGCTTTATTAAGGGCATCAACGACTACGACCTAATCGAAGACGGGGATGTCATCGCCGTGGCCATTAGCGGCGGCAAGGACTCCCTGCTTCTGGCGAAGCTGTTGCAGGAATTGAAGCGCCACGGCAAGAAACAGTTTGAGCTCTTGTTTTTAACCATGGATCCCGGCTACCTGCCCTCCATTCGCAAGCAGGTGGAGGAAACGGCGAAGGCCATGGGGATTCCCCTGCAGATCTACGACAGCAATGTCTTTGAAGTGGCGGAGGACATGGGCGGGGAGAAGCCCTGCTACATGTGTGCCCGCATGAGGCGGGGGAGCCTTTACGACAAGGCCAAGTCCCTGGGGGCGAATAAGCTGGCCCTGGGCCACCACTTCGACGATGTCATCGAGACGGTGATGATGAATGTGCTCTTCGGCGGCAGCTACAAGACCATGATGCCCAAGCTTCACTCCACGAATTTCGAGGGCATGGAGCTGATTCGGCCCATGATTTTTATTCGGGAGTCGGACATTCGCCAGTGGGTGAAGTATAACGACCTCACCCCCATCGACTGCGCCTGCACGGTGACGGCCAAGGAAAATTTCGGCGCCCGTGCCTATGTGAAGAACCTCATCGAAACCATTGCAGAGGAAAATCCAAACGTGGCCATGTCCATTTATCGCTCGGCGGAAAATGTGGAGCTCGGGGCGATTTTAGGTTATAAAGACAGCGAGGGAGAGAAGCACAGCTTTTTAGAACATTACGAGAAGGGAGAATAGTATGCGACTGATTTCATGGAATGTCAACGGCATTCGCGCCGCCTTAAAGAAGGGCTTTATGGATTTTTTCGAGGACGTGGACGCGGATATTTTCTGTCTGCAGGAGACCAAGCTTTCCGCGGGCCAGTTGGATTTGGAGCTTGTAGGCTACCATCAATACTGGAACTACGCCGAGAAAAAAGGCTACAGCGGCACGGCGGTCTTTACGAAGGAAGAGCCCATTCACGTGTCCTACGGCATCGACATGGAAGCGCACGACAAGGAAGGGCGGGTCATTACCTGCGAGTACGAAGATTTCTTCCTGGTAACCTGCTACACCCCCAATTCCCAGCGTGGCCTGGCCCGCTTGGACTACCGCATGGAGTGGGAAGAGGATTTTCGCAAGTACCTGAATATGTTGGATCAGGTGAAACCCGTCGTGCTTTGCGGGGATTTAAACGTGGCCCACAAGGAAATCGACCTGAAAAATCCCGCGGCCAATCGTAAAAACGCCGGCTTCTCCGACGAAGAGCGCAGCCAATTTCAAAACCTGCTGGACGCCGGCTACACGGACACCTTCCGCCACCTCTATCCCGATGCGGAGGACCGCTACAGCTGGTGGAGCTATATTACCAAGGCCCGGGAAAGAAACGCCGGTTGGCGCATCGACTACTTCGTCGTCAGCGAACGGCTGGCGGAAGATATCGTCGAAGCCGACATTCGCGACGACATTATGGGCAGCGACCATTGTCCCGTTTATTTGGAGCTGGAAGTTTAGGGAATGGATTGAAATCTTGAAGAAAAGTCGGTAAAATTTAATGAGGTATAAGAATTAAATTTTAAAAGAAAGGTGAGACAATGGCAGCAACGCGATTTATCAGAATCAACGATCATTTACACTACATCGGCGTAAACGATCGCTACACCCATCTCTTCGAAAGCATGTGGCCCTTGCCCGACGGCATCAGCTACAACTCCTATCTGTTCGACGGTGGATCTAAAACCTGTCTTTTGGACTGTGTGCGCATCGATTCCGTGTCGGAATTTTTTGAAAAGCTGGAAGATTCCCTGGACGGCAGGGGACTGGACTACATCGTAGTCAACCACATGGAGCCGGACCACACATCCTCTTTAAAGAGCGTCATGGAGCGCTACCCGGACTGCAAGGTCATTACCAATAAAAAAGCCGTCACCATGATGAACAACTTCTACGACATCGGCGACGAGCGGGCAATTGTCGTAGCCGACGGCGAAACCGTGGACATCGGCGAGCGGAAGCTGACCTTCTACACCACCCCCATGGTTCACTGGCCCGAATCCATGGTCTGCTTCGAAGAAGAAACGGGCATCCTCTTCAGTCAAGACGCCTTCGGCGGCTTCGGCACCTTAGACGGCGCCATCTTCGACGACCAAGTGGCATGGGACAAGTACCGTGAAGAAACCATTCGCTACTACACCAACATCGTTGGCAAATACAGCGTGCAAGTCATTCGCGCCCTGAAAAAATTAGAAGGCCTGGACATTCAAATGATCTGTCCCGACCACGGCCCCATTTGGCGCGACAATATCGAACGCATCGTGGGACTCTACAGCGATTTAAGCGAACAAAAAACCGAAGACGGCGTGCTCATCGTCTACGGCTCCATGTACGGCAATACGGAGCAAGTGGCGGAAGCCATCGCCCGTTCCCTCTCCGCCGAAGGAGTACACAACATTCGCATTCGCGACGTGTCCAAGACCCACCTGAGCTATTTAATCAGTGAAACCTGGAACTACAAGGGCATCATCCTCGGCTGCCCCACCTACAATGTGGGCCTGTTCCCGCCCATGGCCACCTTGGTCGACGTGCTGAAGAAACAAAAGATGAAGAACCACATCTTAGGCACCTTTACCAACGCCAGCTGGGGCGGCGGCGCGGAAAAAGTATTCGCCGCCTTCGCCGAAGAAAGCAAATGGGAAGTGCTCTCCACCACCGTGGATGTTATGGGCGCTCCCGAGCAGGAAGATTTAGACAAATGTGCCCAAATGGCCAAGGAAATGGCCGAAGCCTTAAAGGCGAGCAAGTAAAGAGAGAAGCGTCGGCATGCCGGCGCTTTTTTTGTATGGAAGGAAAAAATTCTGGTTCTATGTTAATCATTGGGGAGTCTAGTGAAAACTAGGCTCCTTTTTATTTTCCTAAAAGCCATTCATTACCGATCTTTTGAACAAACGAAAAGCAGTTTCGTTCGAAAATGATGAAAGTTTTGCATCACAAAGGTGACACGCTTCACGGTCTTGATCTTGTTGTGCGTTCCTTCCACGTCGCCGTTACTCCAAGGCTAATCAAAGCTGCTGGTGATCTCCTCGAACCAGTTGTTGTAAGCGCGCAAGCAGTTGCGCCACTCCTTTCGCCCGCTTTTCTTAGCCTCTTTCGTCCGGTTTGTGGAAAGAAGGCTTCTTTTACGCTTTTATAGGTACCGCACATATCGCTGACAAAGATTTCAACGCCGCGCCTTTCCGTGCGATCGATGGAGGGGAAATACCTAGCTAAATCCTCGCCGTAGCACGTGGGAAGAATGTCGATGATTTCCTTCGCTTCCCCATCGGCCAAGGTGGTTTGGTACATGCTTCCGCCGCTGTCTCCCTTAAACTCGTCGATACAAAAGACGCGGGGCAGCCGTTGACGGGGCACAAACAAACAAGCCACGATGCGGAAAATGCTCGTCGATCAAATGCCCACTTCCCGTGCCAGCTCCGACATCGAACGGATATCTCGAAAAGCATCCACCACATAAGCGATTAAACGCTTTATCATCTGTTTACCCTTGGCGGCAAAGGAAAGGGGAGCTTCAAAGCGCGCCCCGCAATCCTTGCAATCATAGCGCGTCTTCCTAACGCGAAAAACCACGTGCTTACGCCGCATCGGTGCGTCTCGAAGCAATTGCTCCCGGTGATCGTGAACCCAGGCATGGGTCGATCCACAGTGAGGACAAACCCGATCATGAACGGGTTTACAATCAATGGTAATCAGATGTCTTTCTTCTGACACACCGGTAACCTCGGCATCTTGTATTCCTAAAAGTAATGTGGCAATATTTTTTTGCACTCGTTTGACCCCCTTTATTTTATTGTGGTGATTTAATTTTAGGCGATAGGGAAAACAAGTGCTATCTTTTTGCATAAAAAATATCCATTGAGGAGGTCACTCTACCCCAATGGATATTATAAAGCCTGTTTTTTTGTGGAAATGTATGGCAAACTATACTTAACCAAATGAAAGAAGGCTAAATAATGAAAAATAGAATTGAAGAATATAGAAAACCGTTAGGGTTATCTCAATACAGACTGGGGAAGAAGATTGGAATATCAATAACTGTGGGATTAAAATATACTAGGACTTATTTTCATAAAGATGGTTACTATGTATATGGATGGTCTCCAACTAGTTTGTCGGTGAGAAGTTATTAAAAGGGTAGTAAAAATGAGTAATAAATCAAAGCTATTTTTATCTATACTGCAAATAATAGCAGGAGTACTCGCTGCTGTGGTTTTTGTTAAGAGTATTATTAATGGCGGAAGTATGGAGATGATAATAATATCATTTATGGCGATGATATTGGGCATAACAAATGGTGTTAAAAATTTACGTGATAAAAATAAAGATAAGAATGGGCTAAATGTTTAGTCCATTTACGGTACAAGTTGTTTTTACTTGGAAGGAAAAAATTTCATCAGCTTACAGTCGTCTGTGGCCTATAAAAGCATTGAAAAATCCTTGGGGGGGGGGTATAATAAAGTACAGAGAAGCACAAATTCTTCCGCTGCATCCATTGATTAAAGATGATTTTTTGTAAATCCGCAGTGGAACAAAGAGATGACGTGAAGTGTACGGTAAATTGCAATCATCTACGGATGATCGAAGGAGGTTTTTTATGAAAAAGTTGGCCACATTATTAATCTGCTTGCTGCTCCTTCCCTCGGCGGTGCTGGCGAAGGGAGCCGATCCCATCGCGGTTTACGTCAACGGCCGGGAGCTCTTGGACGAAGAGACGATGCCCGTCATTCGCCACGACCGCACCTTCCTGCCCGTGCGCGCGGTGACCGAAGAGCTGGGCTACACCGTGGCGTGGAACGGAGATAAAAAAGAAGTCACCTTGACTAAGGGCGACGCTTCCGTGGTCATGACCATCGGAAAGAAAACCTATCGCCTGGGCGACAAGACGGCGTCCATGGACGTGGCACCTTATCTGGAAAAAAATCGCACCTTTATTCCCGCTCGCTACTTAGGCGAGGCCACGGGCCTTCCCGTCAAGTGGATGCCGAAGGTGCGCGTCGTCACCGTGGGAAGCTATCCCCAAAAGGATGCGCCGGCCGGTGAGCGCATCTACGTGAAAGACGTGAACATGTCCTTTGTACTGCCCAAGGATGTGGAGATCTCCTACAAGCTCGAAGGCAAATGCCTCCACTTCTACGAAAAGTCCAATGACGATGCGGGCAGCGACGGCTTCCTCTTCTCCCTGAGCCGGGTGCATAATCCGAAGTGGGATTGGTACAATTGGCCCGTCATCCTCGCCTACAAAGACGGCGTCTACTACGGCGCGGACTTCAGGGGCGATCCGGCGATGATTCAAGACAAGACGCTGAAGGCAAAATTCGAAAAGGCCCACGACCGCATCGACGACATCCTGATGACGGTCCGCGTAGGAAAATAAAAAAGAGATAGAAGGAATCCCGTCGGCGAAAGTGCCGGCGGGATTTTCTTTTGCTCAAAATAAAAACGCCTCTGCCGTGACGGGTAGAAGCGTTTTTGAATCATTATCTCATCGTGACCATTTCTTCGGCACTGGTGGGGTGAATGGCCACGGTGGCGTCGAAGTCGGCCTTGGTGGCGCCCATTTTCACGGCGACGCCGAAGTCTTAAAGGCAAGCAAGTAAAGAAAAGCGTCGGGAAGCCGGCGCTTTTTTGTATGCGCAATGCACTTTTTTTGCCAAAGCTGAGAATCATTGGAAATTTCGATATAATGAAATCGTACATAAAAGAGAGTAAGAGTTTATTATATTACATAGCCGATGAGTTCGATGAAGAATTTGATGCCAATTCCAATACGAATCAAGTGACGGCTTCGGAAACCGCCGACGCCTCGGCACAGGGAGAGGGCAGAGTGTCCGACACCGTTCGCATCGTCGTCGACGGCAATGTGCTTTTGGAAGATTACCGGCCGAAGAAGCGAGGAGACACCCTCTTGTTTCCCGCCATGGCCATTACCCGGGCAGGAAATGGGGCCGTCATGGCAGAATTCGACGACGACGTTCCGAGCCGCGGGTATACTCGTGTGAGTAATGATTTCGACACTCCGTGTTACACCATGAACCGCCTGGATTACTTTCCCGAATACGGCATTATGGAAGAAAATCACGAGCAGTTCAATCCCTGTTATCGTCTGAAGACTCAGCCTATTGTGAAAGATGGGGAGGTCTATGTGGATTTGGAGACGATTCGTGTGATTACCGCCATGGACTGCAATTACGACGAGGCGGCTGGCGTATTGAACCTTACTTATAATACCACCAATGCTGATAAGATTTACAACGATATGTTCGGTGGGAGTGATACGGATCTTTGGATTTACATTCCCTATCCCGACGGGGGCGATTCCATGGATTCGGCGAGCTATTTCGGCTACATCAAGCAGTACGTCAATTAAGAAAAGGGGGATCCTGTGAAGAGAGTTTCGATTTTTCTATTAAGCCTCGTCATGGCACTGGCGTTGGCCCGTCCTGCCATTGCATTGGTGGACGGGGCGGATTTGGATTTCAACGCCTACAACAAAAAGGTAAACGCAGGTCCCGGCGCCTTCTATCCTTTGATTAAAAGCACCTTTTACGACGGGAACGGCAATTTGAGGCAGACCTATGGCGGCGACTATTCCGGCGACGACGTATCGGAAGAGCTGCCGGGAAAGACACCGGTGGAATTTATTTCTGCCTACGATATGGAAAACGACAGGGAATTTTTGGGCTATTGCTATCGTGAAAACGGCAGCGAATACTACGACATTTACGCCCGCATCGGCGGCAAGGCCAAGCGCATTTTGCATTACGAACACACCGATTACGTGAATCCCTTCCGCTCCTCTCTGGAATGCGTCATCACCCAAAGCGGAAGCAAAAACTACATCGCCTTTACCTCCCGGAACAATTTTCCCGCCGACGAGTTTGACGACGCATACGCCGCTGCTGCCGACGCCTCCGGCATGACGGAATCCTACGTTTTCGACGGCAATTGGAATCTGTCGAAAATTGGCGACATCAAAGGGGAACAGATCAGCGAAAATGAATTGCCCTTCTACGAAGACAAGCAGATGGTGGCCAATTGCTACGATCTTTTGGTGGGCTACGAGCGCATGAAGGCGAAGCCCACAGAAGGCTACGAGCATTTCTTCGGCGACGCGAGCCCGGAGGCTGTAAAGGAATTTGAGCTGGCCCTGGCGCCCCTAATCGCCGGGGGCAAGAAAGAGGGCAAGGTAGACGCACAGTTTCTGCCCGGCTTAATCGCCGTCGCCACTTATTTCGGCAATAGCGAGGAGGGCTTCGCAGGCGATGCCGACGCCAAGAAAGTTTACGGCGATGTGGCGGAGACGGTGAAGGGCATCGAAAAAGGGGATCCCAACTAGGCGAATCTGGAGCTCGAGCCATATGCGGATTTCTATAAAAAATATTACGATGCTGGAATCAGCTACGGTTCCGAGGGGGCGGAAGATATTTTCAACGGCCCGGCGAAGATGAGCTTCGAGGCCGACAAGCTTCACTACCAAGTCGAGGGCTTTTCTGACGCCGAGCCCGTGGCGGTTCATATCGGCGAAGTGAACGCCTATTATGACTACGCCATCGTCACCGTGGACTATGTCACCTACAATCGCGTCTTCGGCACGGACATCGCCGCGGGCAATTACTGCCGCCGCAATGTGCTGGTAAAGAAGGAGCGGGGAGAGGACGGCATCCGTTTTATTCCCCACGATGAAGCCAATAGGCTTAGAAAAGGCAGAAAATAAGGATTCGTCAAAAGAAACTTACGAAACTTACGACAAACTTACGACAGAAAAAATCGACTTTTCAAAAGTGAAAGTAGAACCACTATTTGAAGATATGGTTGATTTTGATACTTTCTTAAAGTCTGATTTTAGGGCTGTAAAAGTTAAGAACTGCGAAGAAGTTCCTAAGTCAAAAAAACTTTTGAAATTTACATTAGATGATGGTTCTGAAAAAGAAAGAGTTATTTTATCTGGTATTAAGGACTATTACAGCGCAGAGAGCTTAATTGTAAAGACACTGCTTGCAATTTGTAATCTTCCTCCTCGTAAGATGATGGGAATCGACTCAGAAGGTATGATAATATCTGCAATTTGTGAGTATGACGGAGAAGAAAAACTTAACTTAATAATGTTGGATAATAATATTCCAGCAGGATCAAAATTATATTAAAGAACACGCTAATTATGAAACTGGGGTTTGTTATGAGTCCCAGTTTAATTTTTAGGGGTATGTATGAGATGGATAATTAGAATAATTTTATTACCGATAAAATTAGTGTTGAGTTTGCTCATAGCTTTTTTAACCTTCATATTAAGTTTGAGTACTGCGTTGTTAAGCGTAGTTTCTACTTTAATTTTTATAATTGGATTAGCTAGCATATTTCAAGGAGATAATCAAATTGTAATTGAAGCACTAATCTTAGCATTTTTATTTAGCCCATTTGGATTACCTAAATTAGGCATATATGTTATTGGATTATTAGAATTATTAAACTACACAATAAAATCTATTTAAAGAAAAATAAATATTAGACAATCGCAGACGATGGAAATCAATAATTCTGTCGTCTTCTTTATTTCAAAGAAAGGAGGTAGGGATGAATTTTGATTATTTTTATAATAGGCAATCTGAAATGTATAACTTCATTAGGTTACCTATGGTATTGCAGGAAGATGGGATTTTTGAGAGCATTTCTATTAAATAAATTATTTTGAGAATAAGTTTTACTTATAAAATTACTAAAAATTACTATCTAACAAAAAATAAACGAGCCTTTTTATTAAAGTTCTTCTATTATATAGGCCAATAAAAAAGAAAATTATAATATACAAGGCAACATAAGAAAGATAAATTAAAAATATTCTCAATTTTAAAAATATGCCCTTAAAAAAACTGGAAAATTGATTTGAATTTTCAATTTCCCATGTTATAATAATTATGGAAGTGATAATCAAATTCAAAGATTAATAAAGATAAGTAGAAAGGATGATTAAAATGGGTAGAAAGAAGATTTTAGGATATATTTCTGCTATTATAGGTCTCTTGTTAGCGCTTGCACCAAAATTTATAACACCCGTTTGTCCTCCTATGGAAAATGGGATGTTCATGAAATGCCATTGGATGGGAAATATGACCATGGGTATGGGCGCAGTCATTTTAGTATTAGCAATCATTTTTATTGTAGTTAAAGATTCAAAAATATCTTTAGGATTATCTATTTCAAATATAGCAATTGGTATTTTAGAGATACTTAACACTCATGTGCTTATTGGTGGATGCATGAAAGCCGATATGGCTTGCAGAGCAAAAACCATTCCGTTTTGCACATTGTTGGCAGGCATATTGGTTTTAGTTAATATTTATTATTGTATGAAAGAAAGACATTCATAATGGAATCAATAATTGAAACTGAAAATTTAAGCAAGAGTTTCAAAAGAGGTTCTAATACACTTTTTGCTGTTAAAAATGTAAACTTTACCCTGAAGGAGGGAGATTTTGTCAATATAATTGGCAGAAGTGGTTCTGGAAAGTCAACTTTTTTAAATCTTTTGTCTGGTTTATTAAAACCGACTGAAGGTAAAATTTTTGCTAAGGGCAAAAATATAAGTGATTTTTCTGATAGAGAAATTAGTAAATATAGGAATGAAATCATAGGTTTTGTGCCACAAAGTCTAGGAACACTTCCAAATTTAAATGTTTTAGAGAATGTGTCTCTTCCTTATTATCTATTTAAAAGAGATGAATCTGCTTATGAAAAAGCAGCTATGCTCCTTGATTTGATGGGAATTTTGCATTTGAAAGATGATTTTCCTAAAAATTTATCTGGAGGAGAGCTAAAAAGAGTGCTGATAGCCAGATCTATGATTAATTCGCCGGAGCTTTTGATTTTAGATGAGCCTACAAGTGATTTGGATAAAAATACTACTATGGAGATAATGGATTTATTAAAAAAAATAAATTCTAAAGGTACTGCGCTTATTATAGTTACTCATGAGCTTGATATTTTAAAATACGGCAATACACTTTACCAAATGGAAGATGGAAGTTTAATAAAGGAGGGGGGATAGAGATGAATTTATTAAAGAAAATGACTAGCATTTTTGCAATGATGGTAATCATGATTAGCCTAACTTTAACGCCTGTTTTTGCAGCAGAAACAAATTACGGTAACTGGGTTGAAGTCGCTGATGCTATGTCAGAACATTTACAAAAAGCTGTGGAAGTTTACAAGCCTGGAGATAAGGATGCTAAAAAAGCAGCCACAGATGCAGTTAATGTAGCTTACTTTAAATTCTATGAAAAAATTGGATTTGAAAAAACAACTATGACTGCAATTTCAGGCGAAAGAGGTTCAATGGTTGAACATCAATTTTACAGAGCAAAAAATTCTATCAAAGAAGATGCAGACCCAAAAGAAGTTAAAGATGAAATTGATGCACTTATAACTTATCTTCATGAAGATGCCCATACTCTTGATGGAACCTCTGGAGATTCTAAGTCCAGTGGTCAAAGTCAAGAAGATGTAAATAGCCTTTCAACAGGTCAATTGTTGGGAGAGGTGCTAAAAAGATTTGGTACATTTTTTGCAGTTCTTGGACTTACACTTCGTGAAGGGCTTGAAGCCATTTTAGTTGTAGCTGCCATTGCTGCATATTTATCAAAGACTAATAATAGAATTTACTTAAAAGGTGTATATATTGGAGCCTTGCTAGGCATTGTTTTTTCAGCAGTCCTAGCTGGAGTATTTAATATCATCGCCAATACAGTGGGAGAAGTTGAGTCTGGAATGGGACAAGAAATATTCGAAGGAATTGCGATGTTTCTTGCCGTTATCGTACTATTTTATGTATCCAATTGGATGCTTTCTAAATCTGAAGTTGAAGTTTGGAATAGATACATTAAAAACAAGGTTGAACAATCTGTTTCCAAGGGTAATTATTTTGCCTTATCTTTCACTGCATTCTTAGCAGTAGCAAGAGAGGGTGCAGAACTCATTTTGTTTTTCCAAGGTATGAGAACAGGCATTTCTGATAATCCAATGCATATGTGGATTGGACTTTTAGTTGCCGCCATAATACTTGCAATTGTATATTACTTAATTGCTAAAGTTTCTGTAAGGCTACCATTAAAACCATTCTTTACATTTACTTCTTGGCTAATGTTTATACTTTGCTTGTCTTTCTTAGGAAAGGGCATAGGAGAATTACAAGAAGCAGATGTAATTGGCAGAACTATAGTTCCTTGGATGAATGGATGGTCTGCTGAAGTTATAGGAATATACGATAGGTATGAAAATCTCATTCCACAAATTATTCTATTAGTAGTAACCATTGCTTCTGTTATTTATCAAAATAATAGAAACAAAAAAATTAGAGCTGAGCTTGAAGCCAGCCAAGAAAAAGAATAGGAGGATATATAGGCATGAAAATCTCATTCCACAAATTATTCTATTAGTAGTAACCATTGTTTCTGTTATCTATCAAAATAATAGAAACAAAAAAATCAGAGCTGAGCTTGAAGTCAGCCAAGAAAAAAATAGGAGGATATTATGTTAAAAAAGAAAAATTTATTTCTTGTTGTTATGACGCTTGTGTGTGCATTAATGTTTACAGCTTGTGGTAAAAAAGAAGATACAAAAGCTAATAATACAGCTAAAACTTCTACAGAAGAAAAAGCACCAGCTGAAGGAAACAAGAAAGAAGCAGGAGATGCAAAAGCTGCAGCTCCAGGAGAAGATAAAGGATTTGAAGAATTTCCAATTGGCGATGACCAAACTAAAGGACCTTTAGTAATCTCTGGTGTATATTTCCAACCGGTTGATATGGAACCAGCAGGAAACTCAATTCCTAAAGAAGAAGCTGACTGCCATATTGAAGCTGACATTACAGCATCACAAGAAGGTTCAACATTAGGTTATGGTGTTGGTGATTTTGTTCCATGGTTAAAAGTAAAAGCTTATTTACAAAAGAAAGGTTCAGACCATGTTCAAGAAGTTTCTTTCATGCCAATGAACGCATCTGATGGTCCACACTATGGTGCAAATGTTAAATTTGACGAAGGTGTTGGCGTTTATGATGTAAAATTTGAAGTTACTGCACCAGGCAATGACTACTTACTACACGTAGATAAAGAAACTGGTGTAACAGGTAGATTCTGGACAGAACCACTTGTTGCAGAATGGACTGACTTCGAATGGAACGGACCACAATGGTAAAGTTTTAAAAATTCATAATGTTTATAAGGGGAATTCACGTTCCCCTTATATGCATTTATGGGGGGGTGAAATTATGTTAAAAATTTTTATTCAAGTTATGGAGGCGGGAATAGCCTTTTCTCTAATGATTTCTTTAATACTTGCCTATTATACAACTAAAGAGAGCAAATATAAAAAGCATGTTATTATAATTTCTTTAGTTTTAGGGGTAATTGCAGCAATTGTTTCAATAATTATAAGAAATATACCTAATTTTATTAATAGAACAGAATTGAATTTCTGGTCTATGGTACCCATAGTTATCTCAGTATTTTTAATATTAATTTTTATGATATTTGAAGATAAGATAAATGCTAAAATTTATGATAATTTCATTTCATCATCGGTTGTTGTTTATCTTGTAGGAATTTGTTTTTATTATTTACCGTATGTATTTAACCAATCAAACAAATTTGTATATTATGGCGAAAGTGCTGTTTCAACTATTGTACTTTTTAGGATTTTAGGCTTTGTTTTTGGGATAATCATGATGATTTTATCAGGGCTTGCCATATACAAGTCCTCAGTTAAACTTGAAGGTAAAAACTTAAAGATTGTAGTTTTTTTTAGCTTGATATGCTCGAGTATCAGCCAATTTAATATCATAATTCAAAGGTTTTATTCTAAAGGGATTATTCCTAGAAATGTTAACTTTTTTAGAGTTATTGCATTTATAGCTAATCACGAAAATGTGTTTTTATATGCAACAATGTTAATTATGATAGCTATTCCAGTAATTTTATATAAGCAAAATATTAAAGTTAATGAAGATTATAGCAATAGGGCTCAGTTAAGAAAAATAAAGTATAGTATGAAGAATAAAAGACATTGGGCAATTTTTTTCCTTGTCGTTCTATTTATTAATACTTTTTCATTAACGGTTGGAAAGGCATATGCTAATAAGGAACAGGCCCTTTCACCACCTGAAGATTATCAAACTGAAAATGGAATGATTGTTATTCCTTTAAGTAGCTTAGAGGATATGCATTTGCACAGATATTTGTATAAGGCAGAGGATGGTGCACAAATGAGATTTTTCTGCATTAAAAAATCAGAAGGTTCCTATGGAGTTGTACTTGATGCCTGCGAGATATGTGGTCCATCTGGATATTTTGAAAGAGGCGATGATGTTATTTGTAAGTTGTGCGACGTTGTAATGAATAGGGGTACAATAGGTTTTAAGGGTGGATGTAACCCGATACCTTTCCCATACATTGTCCATGATGAAAAGATAAAGATTGCGCCAAAAGATCTTGAGGCATTGTCTTATGTATTTAAGTAGGAGGGCTTATGTTTTGGAGAATAGTTAAAGGAGCGCTTTTTAGACAAAAGGGAAAGATGGCTCTTATTGCATTTACAGTTGCCCTCGGAGCTTCTCTTGCCACTTCAATGTTAAATACCATGCTCGGTGTTGGGGATAAAGTTAATCAAGAATTAAAGACCTATGGAGCAAATATTAATGTATTGCCTAAGGAAGCTTCCCTTCTTGATGATTTGTATGGCATGCAAGAAAAAGAGGGGCAGGTTCAAAAATATTTAAAGGAGTCAGAACTTCCTAACATTAAAACTATTTTTTGGGCTTACAATATTGTAGACTATACGCCATATCTTAACACTTGGGTTTCTTGTAATAATGATTCTAAACATACTAAGATGGTAGGAACATGGTTTAATAATCATATGAATTTGCCTACTGGAGAATCAGTTGATACTGGTATGATTAGACTTAAAAACTGGTGGGAAGTTCAAGGCGAGTGGTTATCAGAAAATGATAGCGATTCAGTTATGCTTGGAAAGATTTTTGCAGACAGAAATGGATTTAAAGTTGGTGATGAAATCCAACTAAAAAGCAATAATTTAGACAAAAAATTAAAAGTTAAGGGTATTTTCTCATCAGGTTCTGATGAAGATGCGTTTATATATTCTACTTTAAAAACAGCACAAGAATTTGCTGGAGTTACTGGAGTTGTAAATAAAGTTGAAGTATCAGCTCTTACTACACCAGACAATGACTTAGCAAGAAAGGCTGCCAAAAACCCACTATCTTTAACTATTAAGGAACGGGAAGTATGGTATTGTACAGCTTATGTTTCTGCTATTTGTTATCAAATAACAGAAGTAATGACTGATTCTGTAGCTAAGCCAATTCGCCAAGTTGCAGAAAGTGAAGGAGATATTTTAAATAAGACTACTCTTCTTATGGTTTTAATTACAGTATTAACTTTGATTGGTTCAGGCTTTGGTATTTCTAATCTTATTACAGCATCTGTAATGGAAAGATCTAATGAAATTGGACTTCAAAAAGCTATAGGGGCGTCAAATGGAAGGATAATTGGCATAATTCTTGTGGAAATAATTTTGACAGCGATATTTGGAACAGTTATAGGTTACGGTGTTGGTCTGCTACTTACTCAGATTATTGGTCTAACAGTTTTTGGCTCAGCAATAGCTCCAACAGCTATGGTAGTTCCTATTGTAGCAATACTTATTATTCTTGTTACAATATTGGGTTCAATACCAGCTATAAGATACCTTTTGAATTTAAATCCAACGGAGGTACTACATGGCAGATAAACAAAGTAAATATAAATTTCACTTAAAAATGATAGTGACTTCCTTGGCAAGGAGACGTGCAAGAATGTTAACAGCACTACTTGCTATAGCTATGGGAGCAACAATTATTTCAGGACTTGTTACCATTTACTATGATATTCCTAGACAAATGGGTAAGGAGTTTAGGTCTTATGGTGCAAATATGTTGGTAATTCCCACTAACCCTGATAAAAAAATCACCAATGAACAGTTAGATGAAGTTAAATCGTTAATTCCTTCAGGAAAGCTTGTCGGTCAGGCACCCTATATTTATACAAATGCAAAAATTAATGAACAACCTTATATGCTTGCAGGTACAGATTTAAAGGGAGCGAAAGAAAATTCTCCATACTGGCTTATTGACGGTTCATGGCCTGAAAAATCGAGAGAAGTTTTAATAGGTAATGAAGTTTCAAAGGCTTTGGAATTAAAAGAGGGAGATAAAATTATTATAAATACTCCCAAAGTTAATGGAGAAGGTTCTATAGATACTAATTTTGTTGTTTCAGGAGTTGTAACAACAGGTGGTAAAGAAGAAGAACTTATTTTTATGAGTATTGATGATATTTCACAGCTTGTTAAAGACAAAAATTTTGATGTCGTAGAATATTCAATAGAAGCTGAACAAAATGAACTTTCAAAAATAGTATCAAATATTTCACAAAAGGATGGATCTCTAACTCCACAAATGGTAAAAAGAGTTACCGCCTCACAAGATATAGTTTTGAATAAATTACAAGCTCTTGTCTTCATTGTAACGATAATAGTATTATTCATAATGATGATATGTGTATCCACAACAATGATGGCAGTTGTAACTGAAAGGCGTAAAGAAATAGGTCTTAAGAAAGCTTTGGGCGCCACAAATTCGTCAGTAATCGTTGACTTTTTAGGTGAAGGAGCATTTTTGGGGGTTTTTGGTGGACTTTTAGGTGTTGTATTAGGATATATATTTGCCAATAGAGTAAGTATTTCGGTATTTGCTAGAAAGGTAAGTTTCTTGCCTCTTTTAGTACCTATGACAATTATTGTCTGTATAATAATAACTATAGTTGCATCTTTAATACCAGTATCTAAAACTGTTGATATTGATCCAGCTTTAGTGCTTCGTGGAGAATAGAAAGGAATTTTATGGATATATTAAAACTCGTTGATGTTTCAAAAATTTATGGTGAACTTAAAGCCCTTGACAAAATCAATTTAAGTGTAGAAAAGGGCGAATGGATTTCTATAATGGGTCCATCAGGTTCTGGTAAAACAACAATGATGAATATTATTGGTGCCATGGATAAACCTTCACTTGGCGAAGTTATTTTGGATGGTGAAGATATAGCAAAAAAATCACCTAAGGAACTAACAGTTATTAGAAGGGATAAGATAGGACTTATTTTCCAACAATTTCATTTAGTTAATTATTTAAGTGCTTTGGAAAATGTAATGATGTCACAATATTATCATTCTATGCCAGATGCACAAGAAGCAATGGAAGCTTTGGCTGCAGTAGGTCTTGCTGATAGAGCCAAGCACTTACCCAACCAATTATCAGGTGGGGAACAACAAAGAGTATGCATTGCTAGAGCTCTTATTAATCATCCTACAATACTTTTAGCCGATGAACCCACAGGAAATTTGGATGAAAAGAATGAATATATAGTTCTTGACATATTTGAAAAACTTCACAATGCAGGATCAACAATTATTGTTGTAACTCACGACCCTGAAGTCGGTGAAGAATCTGAAAGAATGATAACTCTTGAACATGGTAAAATTTCAAAAGAAGAAAAAATGAAAAGAAAAAGACCAGTTCTTGATTCTGTAAAAAAAGATGAAAAACTTAAGGAGTTTATATGAGAAAATTTTTGAATGTATTAATAATTTTTTCTTTGGGGCTTGTCCTAGTTGCTTGTGGAGGAGATAAAAAAGAAGAAGCTCCAAGCGTAAGCTATAAAGACGGCACATATCATGGAGAATCTGCCAAAGATGAAAGAGGCGGACTTGTAAAGGTGGATATAAGTGTTAAAGACAATAAGATTGAATCTTGTACAATGCAAAACATTGATGGAGATGGAAAAGAAAAGGATGAATCTTATTGTCAAAGCCAAAATGAAGGACTATATAAGATAGCCCAACAAGCTATAAATCTTGCAAAGTCATACCCAGATAGATTAGTGGAAACAGGAAATCCTGAAGGAGTGGACGTTATTTCGGGGGCAACAGAAACTTACAAGCAATTTATAGAAGCTTGCAATAATGCTCTTGATGGTGCAAAATAATGAAAGATTTATACACAATTAATTTAGCAAAAAAGAATATAGAAAATAAAAAGGCAAGGTCAATTACCTTGATTTTACTTGTAGGAATTTTAACTTTTATTTTATTCATGTCATCATTTATAATTTTTTCTCTTAAAAACGGCATGAAATCTCTATCAGATAGGATGGGAGCAGACATTATAGTAGTCCCAGAAGGTTATGATTCCAAAATTACAGGTGCAATATTAAGGGGAGAACCTAATACATTCTTTTTTGACAAGGATATATTAAATAGAGTAAAAAAAGTACCAGGAGTTGAAAAAGCGTGTGGTCAAGTTTATCTAGCTACACTTTCTGCTGGATGCTGTTCTTTTCCCATTCAAGTTATAGGAATTGACTTTTCTGATGACTTTAGCGTTAAACCTTGGCTTGAAAAACAGATTAAAACTCCAATTAAAGCTGGGCAAGTTGTTGTAGGTGCTAACATTGTGGGGACTATTAATCATAAGGTTAAATTTTTTAATCAAGAATTTGAGATAAGAGGTAGGCTTGCAAAAACTGGCATGGGTTTTGATAATTCAGTTTTTATGACAATAGAAGAAACTCATAGATTAGCCAAGGAATATGAAAAGATAATTAATCATCCGGTGGCAAAAAAAGATGATATATCTTCTATTTTAGTAAAAGTTGAAAAAAACAAAGATCCAAAAACAATTCAAAAACTTATTAAAGAAGAATTTAAAAAAGAAAAAGTGTATCCTTTATTGCCAAGAAAAATAATGACAGAAGTTTCAGATTCAGCAAAAAACATGCTTGTATATGTGTATATATTGATAGCTTTGATTTGGATACTAGCTTTCTTTATTTTAAGTCTTGTAAATACCTTATCAGTTAAGGAAAGGAAAAGAGAATTTGCAACCATAAGGATATTAGGAGCAACAAAGAAAAAACTCAGTGAAGTAGTTCTCGTTGAATCTATGCTAATTAATGGAACAGGTGCAGTCATAGGTTCTGTGCTTTCCTTTGTTTTAAGTATAACTTTCAATAATATATTTTCATCACTTTTGAATATGCCTTTTTTAAGACCGAATATATTCCTTATGATTTTAATGTTAATAATAGTAATAATTTTGGGAACCTTGTTAGGCCCAATATCTTCAATTATTGCTATTAATAAAATAAATAAAGTAGAATTATTATTGATGCAAAGAGATAATGATTAAAATAGGCTATTTGTCAAATTTTGGGGAGACTTGTTAACTCGAGTCTCTCTTTTTATTTAAAAATCAATACTTAAACGCTAATAAAAGATCAAAACTAAAATAACTAAAAAACCATTAAAAATAAACATAGCAAACAAGACTCCTAGGGGTTTTGCGAAATTTTCCCATTTTCTTATCCCTACTTACAAGCAATATGGTTTTAGTGCTAAAAATACACCTGAAAAAGAAATAGCTAAATTGACCAATACCGAAAAGATCACCCCTAATTTTTTTGAAATTATAAAACTAAAAGGGATTTGCCACATGGTTGTAACAAACACGACTATAATCCCTAAAAATATTGAAGCAATACTTAATTGCTTAATTTGATTAATTCCAAACAAACTAAAAATAAATGGTATACAAACCACAGCAACACTTAATAGAAAACAGGAAAGAAGAGCATATCCTAATACAACCAAAAGTTTAGAGCTCCATATTTTTCCTTGAGAAACTGGTAGACAACGGATTGCACGAAGTCCGTGCTTTCCGTTATCTATATTAACAGCTGTTGCACTGATTAATGCGAATGTGGCAGGTAAAAAAACTACATAGTACCAGTTGAATAAAATGAAAGAGGAGGCAAAGAAAGCGGAAGAAGAGAAGGCCCGTAAAGAAGCGGAAGAAAAAGCTCGTAAAGAGGCTGAAGAAAAAGCTCGCAAAGAGGCGGAGGAAGCCGCCCTCATCGAAGAAGGGAAAGGCGAAGAGCGGAGCGAACCGGATGCTGCCGTCGAAGCGGATAAATTCTGTCCCCGCTGCGGCAGCAAGCGGGAAGCGGGCGCTCTGTTCTGCGGAAAATGCGGCCGCAGCTTCAACTAAAAGTGAAAATAAATTCATTCGGACAAAGAAAAATCCTCTACCTATGTGGGTAGAGGATTTATTTTTATCTCATAGTGACCATTTCCTCGGCACTGGTGGGGTGGATGGCCACGGTGGCGTCGAAGTCGGCCTTGGTGGCGCCCATTTTCACGGCGACGCCGAAGCCTTAAAGGCGAGCAAGTAAAGAGAAAAGCGTCGAGATGCCGGCGCTTTTTTGTATGTGCATGAAGTTTAGTACCATCTTCCCGTTCATGAGAAAAAGATCTGTTACGGGAAAGAAACAAAGAATCGATATCAATTATATTGACGGAGAAAAAGTCAGCAGATACAATGAATAATATAGAGGTGGAGGCGGTGACGAGTTAGTGTAAAGAGGGAAATAAAACCAGGTAGAAAGTTAGGATATGTCGCCTTGCTTAGTGTAATGATGATGCCTCATATGGCACAAGCGGCAGCGTTTAGCGAAGCATTTGTTTCAAATGATTTTGTAAAAGCGGAGACGCCGGTTTATGATACGCATGCGGCCGGTGGGAATACCAAAGATACAGCATGGAGTTTTACATTGCGATCCGGCAGCACGAACTCCTATACGGCGGCACGAAAAAAGACCAATAAAACGGCAGCTTATGTACGCGTGAAAAGCTGTGGAAGACCTTCCGTGGGAATCAGGATTTGGATTCCCGGTACCAATTGTAGAAAATACAGAGTATCCAACGGCGATATTAAATATTTGAGTAATGATGCGCCGGTTGGCAGTATGATTCAATTGGCCGTTGAAAGCGGTGATGGGGGTCAAATGTCCGCCACCGGCGTTTGGAGTCCCAATAACACCTCCGGATATTAGTAAGGTTAAATACATTTAATTAGGGCAAAGGATTTAGCATTTTTTTTCGGAGGATCTTATGAATAAATCGTACATACACAATCAACTCTCTCGCTGTTTAAAAGATAAGCGTATTATCATTGTCTTTTTATATACTGCCGTCTTATTCGCAATTCAAATTACAGCAAAGAGTGATGAGGGTCTATACGACGACAATCTGTCCAACAATCTTATGCTTCTAAATTATTTCGGCGTGGGGGCAAGCATATACTATACATTTTTGATTTTTTTCGCTCCCTTTACGGCATCTGCCATCTACAGCGATGATCGGAGAAAAAACATGGACAGCATATTGATCAGTCGCATGGGCAGAAAATCATACATAAAAAATACTGTTGCGGTCACCGTCATTTTGGGTGTTCTGACCGGGCTCTTCCCCCTCGTTTTTCACGACCTGCTAATGGCTCTCGTCTATCCCTTTCGTTATGCTCAGGATATTTATTTTCACGCCATAAGCTATCGTAGCGGGTTTCTCTATACGTCCAATCCCTATGTGATTAATCTGCTGTTTTATTTCTTGTATGCGCTCTGGTGTACTTTCTTTTCTCTCCTGACCCTCGCCGTAAGCATGGTCAGTCGCAGGCGTTATTTTGAAAACATTCTTCCTTTTGCTGCTTTTTTCTTGCTCTGGACTGTAAATATGCGACTTGCAGATAAAATTTACAATATCTCTATGTTTTTTCCTACAGTCTTTATGACGGAACAAACTTTTATTTTCAGCTTGATTTTTCTGTGTCTCTCCATACCTGTTTGCCTACTTTTCATAAGGAGTCGGAATCGTGAAGACAGCATTTAATGAATTGCGGCGAAACGGTAGAGGGAATAAGATCTTCTTAATGGCTATCTACTTGATCTTCGTGGCTTTTTTAGGGCGGCAGTTTTTTACCGATTTTGAAGGTGGCGGTCTCTATGCATTGGAAGACTATAAGAAAGTAGCAGGAGAGATCGGGACTTTCTTTTTGGTAAGTAGCCTTTTTCTCGCTTATGAATACAACATTTTGACAGCGGTTCGCTACAAGAGTCGGTGCGTGATTTTGCAGTATCATCTTTTGAAAATTTTCTTGCCGGCGTTTCTTGTGAGCGTCACATCCGTCCTTCTTTTTATGGTAGCGGGCTATGTGCAGGGCTTTTTTAACGGACATTATGTTTCCGCCGCTCTCTTCGGGTTGATGCTGGCGGTGCAATTGATTTTGAGTCTTTCGGCTATCGGCTTGTTGGGCTGTTTGTTTAACGTATGGGTGAGAAACGAATTTTTAGGCACGATTTTCGTCTTGGCTTTCTTTACCTTTAACAGCTATCGTACCTCGGTATTAACCCGCGTTGTCGGGCTGTTTACTTACAATTATCATCAATTTTATTTATTGAAATTTTTACTTATACCGGGTGGGGCGATGACCTACACAACGATAAAAAGCTGCGGATTGTTATTTGCCATTGGGATGCTTTCTTTTCTTGTGAGTCTGCGGGTGAAGAAGATAGATTTTTTGGATTAGGAGAGACCTATGATCGTATCGTTACAAAATGTCAGTAAAAGAATCAAAGGGAAGATTATTTTAGAGAATATTTCTCTGGAACTGGAGCGGGGAAAAATCTACGGAATTTACGGTGTAAACGGGTCAGGAAAAACCATGCTCTTGCGTGCTATCGCCGGACTGATGGACGTGGATTCGGGTGTCATTTTCGTGAATGGGGAGAAGCGCGTCTACGGCAAAGCACCGGGTATCAACATTGGTGTCGTTATCGAAAAAGTAGACTTTTACGGAAATTTGGCGGGTTGGGAGAACCTCCGTCTATTAGGAGAGGTTCGTGGCCCTTTTGATGACAGCGAGGCAAAAAGGCTAATTGATTACTTCGACATGGATCATTACATAGACAACGAAGTAAACACCTATTCCTTGGGGATGAACCAAAAACTTGCCATCGTTCAAGCCCTTATGGAGAAGCAGCCGCTTATTTTGTTGGACGAGCCTACCAATGCCTTGGATGAGGACTCCGTGGAACGCCTTTACGCCCTTTTAAGTGAATTAAAGAGGGCGGGGCGAACGGTGGTCGTGGTATCTCACAAGAAGGAAGACTTGCGTCAACTGTGTGACATGCGTTTTAAAATGAGCGAAGGGAGATTGTATGGGGAAGAAGAATAGTGCGAATGGAATAAAAATTGCCCTGCTCCTGCTTGCACTTTTGGCTGTAGTGCGGATCGTCTACATGAATTTACCCGTCAATGTGCCGAAGGAGAATTCCATATACACCATGCACAAAATAGGCGAATCCATAGATTTAGGGGAGGGCAAGTTTTTCACTTTACTAAACTGCGAGCCAACGCAGGACGCCAAGTATTTAGAAGATAGCGGGCTGGATCCAAATGAAAACGTGCTGATTAAGATGACAGTACAAACCAACGTAAGCGATTTGGCAACGGCCTATCGTTTTAAGCTTTACGATCAGTACATCGGCATGTGTTATTTTTCTGATCCCTACGATATAAAGGGAGATATCGCGACATTCGACCTTGTTTTACACATAGAAAAAGATATGATTCAATTTCTTCGTGAGCACAATCGCCCGAGGGACCTGTACGCATTCGTGAGTCCCGATCTTAATATTCATAAGAAAGAAACCATTAGCTGTATAAAAATGGATTTAGACGATATTTTAAAAAACAACAAATAAAAAACATGGAGAGAGGAAGCGTCCTTTCTCCATGTTTTTGTTTGACGAGTTAGCGCATGGTGACCATTTCCTCGGCGCTGGTGGGGTGAATGGCCACGGTGGCGTCGAAGTCGGCCTTGGTGGCGCCCATTTTCACGGCGACGCCGAAGCCTTGCATCATTTCGTCTACGCCGTAGCCCATGGCGTGGGCGCCGACGATTTTTTCCTCATCGCCTGCGCAGACGAGGAGCATTTTACATTGATGGGGATGGCCCGATACGGAGGAGCGCATGTCGGTAAAAGAAGAGGTGTAGGTCTTAATGGCGTCCTTGCCGTATTTTTCCTCCGCGTCCTTTGCCGTGAGGCCCACGGTGCCCATGGGCGGGTGGCTGAAGACCACCGTGGGTACATTGGCGTAGTCCATGTGGGCGTCTTTCTTGCCGCCGAAGAGGCGATCGGCGAGGCGGCGGCCTGCGGCGATGGCCACGGGGGTGAGATCCAATTTGCCGGTGACATCGCCGATGGCGTAAATGCCCTCTTCCGTGGTGCATTCATAGGTGTCGCTTACGATGCGGCCCTTCTCGTCCACTTCCACCTTGGTGTTTTCCAGGGCCAGGCCTTCGATATTCGGGGTGACACCGGCCACCCAAAGGACTTTTTCAAAGACGGCGGTGCTGTCGTCTTGGAAGGTGATTTCGATGCCGCCCTCTACTTTTTTAAAGCTTTTCGACGAGGTCTCGAAGTGAATGTTCACGCCGCCCTTTTCCAGCTCTTCCGTGACGGCGTCGGTAATAAAGGGATCAAATTTTCTGAGGATTCGATTTTTTCTCACGAGGAGATGGGTTTCCACGCCCATGCCGGCTAAAAATCCGGAAAGCTCCGTGCCGATGTAGCCGCCGCCGACAATGGCGATGGTCTTTGGCAGCACGTCCCAGGTAAAGAAATCGTCGGAATAGTCTACCAGCTCCGCGCCGGGAAGCTTGCAGGGGTTCGGGTGGGCGCCGGTGGCGATGGTTATGTGATCGGCGGTATATTCTTCGCCGTCGATGACGACGGTGTGCGCGTCTTTAAACCGGGCCTTGCCGAAGAGCTTGGTAACGCCGTTGTTTTCCAGACCGGATTCGAAGCTGCTCCGCGCACGGCTGACATAGCCCATTTGGGATTCCCGCAATTTTTTAAAATCAAAATCCCAGTCGCCGACCTTGTAGCCGTAACTAGCCGATTCCTTTTCCAGGGTTCTGCGAATGCCCGAGGCATACCAAAAGATTTTTTTCGGCACGCAGCCCCGGTTCACGCAGGTGCCGCCGTAGTCTTTTTCTTCCACAATGGCGACTTTGGCGCCGTATTGTGCCGCCCGATTGGCCGTGGCGCTTCCGCCGCTGCCGCCGCCGATGACGATATAATCAAATCTATGAGACATAATAGCTCCTTTCACAGATAAAAACGCGTATTAAAAAAGAGGATACGATGATCCTCTTTAACTATACCCATTTTATACGAGGCCCATGAAATATTCAACGCCGATGGCCACGACGACCACCAGGGCGGAAATCACAAAGCCGTGGAGCATGGGGCCGGTGCCGGAATTTTTCATGTCCTTTAAGGACGTCTTCAGGCCGATGCCGGCGAGGGCCATGACCATAAGGAATTTGCTGATGTGCTTAAAGTTTTGGCCTACGGCTTCGGGAATAAAGCCGGCGGTGTTAATAATCGTGAGAGCCAAGAAGCCCAGGATGAACCAGGGAATGACGTGAGTCAGGGAGAACTTCGCCTTTTCGTGCTTGTGTTCCTCTTTGGATTTTAAATGGGCGCTGATCAGAGCGAAGGTAATGACCGTGGGGATGATGACCAAAGTACGTGTCAGCTTCACCATGGTGGCGAAGTCCCCGGCGCCGTCGGAAAAGGCGTAGCCCGCAGCCACAACCGACGAGGTGTCGTTGACTGCCGTGCCCGCCCACAGGCCGTAGGCCATGTCGGAAAGGCCGAGAGCGTGACCCATAAGGGGAAAGGCGACGATCATGACCATGTCGAAAATAAAGGTGGCGCTCATGGCATAGGCGATGTCCAAATCGTCGGCTTCAATGACCGGGGCGATGGATGCGATGGCGCTGCCGCCGCAAATCCCCGTGCCGGCGGAAATGAGGTTGGACATCTTCCAGTTCAGTCCGAAGAACTTGCCGGAGAAGTGGCCCAAACCGAAACAGGTCAGCAGGGTAAAGACCATGACGGACAGGGACAGGCGGCCCACTTGAAAGACCGTGGCCATGTTCAGAGAGGCCCCCAGTAAAATAATGCCCAGCTTCAATAATTTTTTCGAAGCGAAGGTGGCGCCCTTGGTCACGGGATTTTCCGATTGCAGGAAATGATTGATGATCATGCCGATAAACAGGGCGATGACCGACGCGCTGATCAAAGGCATAGGTAGTTGACTTTCGATAAATTTCGAGGCGGCGGCGATGGCCACAGTTAAAAGCACCCCGGGAATAATTGCTTGGATGGATTTCAAATGATTGCTCCTTTCTTCGTGTATTGATCATCTCATAAATCTAAGATAAAATAAAATTATAATTCATTATAGAGCAATAACGAAACGATATGGAGGAGCCGTGGACATTCGATTGACTACCTTTTTGGAAGTACTGCAAACGGAAAATTATACGAAGGCGGCGGAAAATTTGCACATCACCCAACCGGCGGTGACCAAACACATTCGCTCATTGGAAGAGGAATTCGGCGGCGTGTTTTTTCGCTACGACGGCAAGAAAATGATCCCCACCGACGACGCCCGACTCCTGGAGCACTACGCCCGCAGCCAGCAGAAGAGCTATCGAGACACGCGGGACGCCCTGCAGAAAGAAAAGGCCCGCACTGTGCGCATCGGCCTCACGAAAACACTGGGGGAATATGCCTATACAACAAGCCTGGTGGACTTTCTTCGGGGCCGGGCCAACGACTTCGTCTTCACCGTGGACAACACCGAGGCTCTCTTGGACCTGCTACGCAACGCCCGCTTGGATTTTCTCATGGTGGAGGGGCAGTTTGCGAAAAACGAATTCGACTTCGCCGTCTTAAAGGAAGAAACCTTCACGGGGATCTGCAACGCCCATCATCCCTATGCCGGCCGCAGCCTTTGTGTGGAAGAAGCGGCGGAGGGCTGCCTGGTGGTGCGGGAGAGGGGAAGCGGCTCCCGGGAAATTTTAGAAGACAAGCTGCGCTACAAGGGCTACGAGGTGCGGGACTTTAAGCGGCTCATTACCTCGTCGAGCCTGACCCTGATCTCCAATTTCGTGGCGGCGGGGGTGGGCATCTCCTTCGGCTACGAAAGCCTGGCGAAAAATAATCCCCGCCTGGCGACCTTCGATGTGGAAAGCATTACGGACCGCCACGAATTTTCCCTCGTCGCCTTAAAGGGCACCGGCGGCATGGAGCTCTACCGGCGCCTGAAGGAAGGAGAGGTGCTGTAAATCGACGAGATCAAAACGAATCGAGAGAGCGGGGCTTTCTCGATTTTTTATGTCCTTCCTTAAAAGGGCAAAAAGAAAACCCCCGGCCGCGCCGAGGGTTTCTTTAGCAGTATGAATTATTTTAAGTTCAATAAGTGTTCGTATTCTTCAGGACCCGTCCGTTTGCGGTCGTCGCGGAAGAAGTCTTTTTCCAATGCGACGACGACGCCGGAAAGTCCGATGAGGCCGATCAAGTTCGGGATTGCCATTAATGCGTTTAAGATATTGGCAACGGTCCATGCCAGGTCTAGGTTCATAACGCAACCGACGAAGATCATGATGATATAAACGAGCTTGTAAGGTTTGCCGATGCCTGCGCCCAAGAGGTAGCGGGCAGAGGTTTCACCGTAGTATTCCCAACCGAGGATGGTGGAGAATGCGAAGAGCAATAAGCCTAAGGATACGATGTAGCGACCGATAGCCAAGTGCATATCGAATGCCGTAGCGACGAGAGCCGATGCATCGGTAATGCCTTCATCCAAAACGCCGGATGTAATAATAACCAAAGCGGTAATGGAGCAGACGACGAAGGTATCCAGGAAGACTTCCGTAACGCCCCACATCCCTTGACGGGTGGGGTGGTCGGTGGATGCCGTAGCGTGGGCGATAGGCGAAGAACCTAAGCCGGCTTCGTTCGTGAAGACGCCGCGGCTGACGCCGTTGCGCATAGCCAGCATAATGGTGTAACCGATGACGCCGCCGCCGACTGCCGACGGATTAAATGCGCCGACGAAGATAGCACGGATAGCGAAGGGAATCATGTGGGCGTTGGAAATAATGATGATTAAACCGCCGACAATGTAGAAAGCTGCCATAAAGGGAACGAGCTTTTCGGTTACCTTCGAAATGGATTGGATCCCGCCGACGATAACGATGGCGGCGAGAACGGTAATGACCACTGCGGTGATCATGGGGGGAACGTTAAAGGACGATTTCAGCGTACCGGCGATGGCGTTGGATTGAACGGAGCAACCGATACCGAAGCAGGCGACGCCTGCCAAGAAAGCGAAGCATTTGCCGAGCCAGGGTTTTTTCAAACCGCGGTCTAAGTAGTACATGGGGCCGCCGGCGTAGCCGTCCGGGGTTTTAATACGATAGGCCACGGACAAGTTAACTTCCGAGAACTTCGTACACATACCGAAGAATGCGGCAACCCACATCCAGAATACGGCGCCGGGACCGCCGCCTAAAATAGCGACCGACACGCCGACGATATTACCGGTACCGACTGTCGCGGCCAATGCCGTGGACAGTGCTTGGAAAGGAGTAATGGCTCCTTCTTCAAGGTCGTGCTTTTCAAACATTTTACCCATGGTATTTTTCAGGATATACCCGAAATGTCTTGCTTGGACAAAGCCGGTACGTACAGATAAGATAATGCCTGCGCCGACGAGCAAAACCATAAGGGGAACGCCCCATAAAAACGCATCAATCTTGCCTAATACATCTGCAAAACTCATAAGTCACCTCCGAAATAAGTATAAATAACTGCTTATAAATACATTATACACGGATTTTTAAAAAATTAAAGGCTCTTTTTGCAAAAAGCCCGCTTTTCCAAAAAATATTTTTTTGTCAAAGCGCAACGGTTATAAAAATATCGTGGACAGCGGATTGTTTCGTATTAAAATTTTTCTTAAAGAGGACTCCGGACCGATGGGTTTAATTCGAGAAACGGTTTCAAAAAAACGCGGGCGAAAGGGGATTATAAGGGGGATGATATGCCGATCATGTCAACATAATGAATGAGCTTTCGGTTATTTCGCCGAAAAATTCGAGTGTTTGCCTTTTCGTTTTTCCTTTTTTAAAGAAACGGCAGCTTTTTGCCGAGAAAGCTCGCCTCGAAGAATGGACAGGAAAAATTTTTTCAGCGAAAGAAAGTGTCGTACATCAGTCCGTCGCCGCTTTTATAAAGGGGCTCTGCCGAAAAATTGTTGAGAGGGAGTTTAATTTTTGCACTTCACTGCCTTGTCACGCAAGGAGGGGTGTGTTATACTTTTACCAGAGTGCGAGGCACGAAGGGGCACACCACCGCGGGTGTGATTTCTTCGTGCCTTTTTTTATCGGGAGGTGACTGTGAAGATTAACGGCAAGGTCGTGAAATTAAACGGCCCGGAACCTTTAGTGGACGTCTTGATTTCCGCAGGTTACGACGCTGACCGCGTGGCGCTTGAAATAAACGGCGCTTTGGTGAAGCGGGCGGACATGGCGAAGACCATGGTTCACGACGAGGATGTGTTGGAGGTGTTTTCTTTTACCGGTGGAGGTTAAACGATCAGATGCCCTGGCCCGCCAGCTGCCGGAAATAAATGAAGCCGCAGGGGATGTGACCGTCGCCGTATTAGGCTGCGGCGGTTTGGGATCCCAGGTGGCGTGGATCTTGGCACGACTGGGCGTGGGAAAATTAATTTTGTATGATTTCGACGTGGTGGAGGCGTCTAATTTAAACCGCCAAAACTACGGCGTTTCGGATATAGGAAGAAAGAAGGCGAAGGTCACGGCGGAGCGAATCACCGATTGGCTCCCCTACGCCGAAGTGGAGGCCCGCGATGCATTCGTGGACGCCTCTCTGCTCGACGCCATTGCGGCGGAGGCCGACATCGTGGTGGAGGCATACGACGGCGTAGCATCGAAAATAGAGGCCTTTGATTTCTTTCAGGACCATGACACGCCCTATGTATGTACGACGGGTGTGGCGGGGCCTGTGGGCGCCCTGGGGCGCAAAGATTTCGGCCACATCCACATGGTGGGTGACTTTCACGGCGAGGACCGCAAGGATTGCTACCTGCCCAAGGTCATGACCATCGCCGCCATGGAGTGTCAGGTTGTTTTAGAACTGATTTTAGGAGGATTGAAGTGAAAGATACGTGGACATTAGGGGACAAGACCTTTGAATCCCGCTTTATTTTAGGATCCGGCAAGTACGCGCCGGAATTAATCGACGCCGCCATTACCCACGCCGGCGCCGAAATGATTACCGTGGCCCTTCGCCGGGCCAACACGGCGGATGTGACGAATATTTTGGAATTCATTCCGAAAAACATCACTCTGATCCCCAACACCAGCGGCGCCCGCAATGCCGACGAGGCCGTTCGTATCGCCCGCCTGGCAAAGGAAATGGGCTGCGGCAATTTCGTCAAGATCGAAATTATGCGGGACTCGAAATACTTACTGCCGGACAACGAACAGACCCTGGAGGCCACGAAAATTTTGGCCGACGAAGGCTTTGTCGTCATGCCCTATATGTATCCCGACCTGAACTACGCCCGGGACATGGCAAGTGCCGGTGCCGCCGCCATTATGCCTTTGGCCTCGCCTATCGGCAGCAATAAGGGATTGGCAACGAAGGCCTTCATTCAAATTTTAATCGACGAAATCGATTTGCCCATTATCGTCGATGCGGGCATCGGCCGCCCCTCGCAAGCCGCCGAAGCTATGGAAATGGGCGCCGCCGCCATTATGGCCAACACGGGCATCGCCACGGCGGGAGACATTCCCATGATGGCAAGGGCCTTCAAGCTGGCCATCGAAGCGGGCCGCATGGGTCATTTGGCTAAGCCGGGCCGCATTTTGGACAAGGGCGCCGATCCCTCCTCTCCCTTGAGAGACTTCTTCGATTGAGGTGAGCGCCATGATTAAAACGGTTTTCGATTACGCCCCGGGCATGGATCAAATCTCCGAAGCCATTCCCAAGGAAATTGCATCGACCTACGAACGCGAAAAGGAACGCACCGTCACCGGCGCCGACGTGGCGGAGGTCTTGCGCAAGGATCGGCTGACGCCGGATGATTATTACACCCTCCTTTCTCCCGCGGCGGAGCCTTACCTGGAGCTGATGATGGAAAAGGCCCGTGGCCTGCGCCGCCAATATTTCGGCGACAATGTCTATTCCTTCTCGCCCCTCTATATCGCCAATTACTGCGAAAACGGCTGTCGCTACTGCGGCTTTAACGCCAAGAGCGACATTAAGCGGGCGGCGCTGAATGCCGATGAAATTGAAGTGGAAATGCGGGCTTTGGCCAAGGAAGGCATCGAAGACGTGCTGATTTTAACCGGGGAAAGCACCCATTATTCTCCCGTCGAATACATCGAAGAAGCGGTGAAGCTGGCGAGAAAGTATTTCCGCGTCGTGAGCCTCGAAATCTATCCCGCCAATGTGGCGGACTACGAACGGTTGCAAAAGGCCGGCGCCGATTTCGTCACCGTCTTTCAGGAAAGCTACGATCCCGAGACCTACGATTATTACCATCCCCGGGGCAACAAGCGCAGCATGATCTACCGCATGGGCACCCAGGAACGGGCGGCCATGGGCGGCATGCGTGGCGTGGGTTTCGGCGTGCTCTTCGGCCTGGCCGATCCCGTAGCCGACGCCTTCCGATTGGGCCTTCACGCCTATTTGGTTCAACGGAAATACCCCCATGTGGAAATCGCCATTTCCTTCCCGCGGATTCGTCCTACCCACGGCGCGGAAGATGTGGACAACACCAATCGCATCGGCGAGCGGAAGCTCATGCAATTTATTACGGCCATGCGCATCTTCCTGCCCTTTGCCTCCATCACCATTTCCACTCGGGAGCGGAAGGAATTCAGAGACCAGGCCATGCTCTACGGGGCGACGAAAATTTCCGCCTCCGTGGACACGGGCATCGGCCGCCGGGGCGAGGAGCCGGAAGAAGACGAAGGGGAAGAACAATTCGTCATCGCCGACACCCGCACCTTGGATGAAATCGAAAAGGATCTGAAAAAAGAAGGCCTCTACGTCCTGAGAAACGACTACATTCGCCTATGAAGAAGCTTTATTTTATTACGGACTCCACGAAGTATGACGGCGAAGAATCCTTTTTTGCAGACGTCTTCGCCGCATTAAAGGGCGGCGTGGACATGATTCAGCTGCGGGAAAAGGAGCTCTCCGACGATGAGGTCTACGAGCGGGCGCTTAAGATAAAAAAAGAAGCGGACAAGTACGCCACGCCTTTGATTATCGACGACCGCATTGACGTGGCCAAGGAGCTTGGCGTCGGCGTCCACCTGGGAGAGGAGGACATGGCGGTGAAGGATGCCCGTGCCATTTTAGGCGACGATGCCATCATCGGCGCATCGGTAAAGACCGTGGAGCGGGCCTACGAGGCGGAGGCGGAAGGGGCGAGCTACTTCGGTACCGGCGCCCTCTTTCCCACGCAAACCAAGGTCATTACCCGCCACACCTCTTTAGAAACCTTCCGCGCCGTGAAAAAAAGCGTGGCCCTGCCGGTCTATGCCATCGGCGGCATCAATGAAAGGACCCTCCCCGAGCTGGCGGGCGAGGACCTCGACGGCATCTGCGTGGTCTCCGCCATTCAATACGCCGAAGATCCCGAGGCGGCGGTAAAAAAGCTTCGCGCCATCTT
This sequence comes from Aedoeadaptatus urinae, assembly GCF_900155585.1. Lineage (GTDB taxonomy): Bacteria > Bacillota > Clostridia > Tissierellales > Peptoniphilaceae > Aedoeadaptatus > Aedoeadaptatus urinae. The sequence goes on from NZ_LT707417.1 coordinate 444,084, forward strand.
GAACCGCCTGTAATATGCTATACTGCTCCTATAGGAGGGGTTTATGATTTATTTTTACAGCGGCACGGGCAACAGCGCCTATGTGGCGCGGAGGCTGGCGGAAAAATTGCAGACAGAGGCCGTGGATCTCGGCGAGCGTATAAAAAACGGGGTCATGGATGCCATCGAGGACGATACCGTGGTTCTGGTGACGCCCACCTACTGCTGGCGAGTGCCCCGGGTAGTTGAAAGCTACTGGGAGCAGCTGGAGGTTCGGGCAGAGAAGCTCTATCTGGTCATGACCTGCGGCTCCGGCATCGGCGGCGCGGCTGCCTACGAAGAGAGGCTGGCGAAGGACAAAGGCATGGCCTACGGCGGCACCTTCCACGTGATTATGCCGGAAAACTACATCGCCATGTTCGACGTGCCCGGCAGGGATGAGGCGCGGCGCGTCGTGGCCAAGGCCGATAAGGCGATCTCGAGAATTGCCGCCGCCATCGCATCAAACGGTGCGGGGGAAAAGAAGGCGGGACTCTTGGGCCGCTTGCTCACCTCCGTTAACGGCGGCTACTACGCCCTCTTCGTCAAGGCCCGGCCATTTTACGCCAAGGACAACTGCATCTCCTGTGGCCAATGCGAAAAGCGCTGCGCCCTGGGCAATGTGAAGATGGAAGAGGGGCGGCCGGTGTGGTACGACCGCTGCACCCACTGCATGGCCTGCATCAATTACTGCCCCGTGGAGGCCATCGAATACGGAAAGAAGACGGCGGGAAAATTCCGCTACACATTGGAAAAGGTGGTGGATGATGTTTCGCCCCGTGAAGCGTGAAAAGCAAAGCTTGAGCCCGGATGAAACCGAGGCCCTGCTCTTGAGAAATAATTGGGGCGTCCTGTCCCTTTACGGCAGAGAAGGCTATCCCTACGGCGTGCCCGTGAACTACGCCTATGTTGACGGCGCCATCGTCTTTCACAGTGCGAAAAGCGGCCACAAATGGGAAGCCATCGAGGCCAATGACAAGGCCTCCTTTACTGTGGTGGACGCATCGGACGTCGTGGAAGAAGAGTACACCACGGCCTACAAATCGGTCATCGCCTTCGGCTCCGTCAAGCGATTGGAAGGGGAGGCGCGGCTTCGTGCCTTTCGGCAAATGACCGACGCCCTGGCGCCCCACGTGAGCCGTGAAGTGAACGAGAAAACGGTGAAGCATTGCGACGGCGCGGATGTGTTTCAGCTCGTCGTTCATCACCTTTCGGGAAAAGCGGGAAGGCTTACTCCTCGTCCGTAAGAATTGACAAAGAAAATATGAAAATCACGCCGAATAAGCTGCCTGTCGACCTTTAAGGAGAATGGGACGGCTTATTCGTCATGGCTTTTATTTGACAAAGACCTTGCCTAGTGGTAAGGTCTTTTTAAATGAATAACGCAAGGGGAACTTTGTAGTTGAGAAGGTAAAACCTGACCCTTTGAACCTGTGAGCTAACACTCGCGTAGGAATGCACGACGCCTCATAAGAGGCGGTCTTAAAGAGGTATCTTCTCACGGGAGGATACCTTTTTTTAATCCGGAAAGGAAATGAAATGAAGGATTTAAAAAGCGCCTTGAAGCGCGCTCAGGAGGACGTCCGCAGGCTTTGCCCCATGGCGCCTTCCATCACCAATTTCGTCACCATCGACTTCGTCGCCAACGCGCAAATCGCCGTAGGCGGCTCGGCTGCCATGGTCTATATGCCCGACGAAGGACGCACCATGGCGGAAATCGCAAAATGCATTTACATCAACGTGGGCACCTTGATTCCCGTTCACGCCGAAACCATTCCCGTTGCGGCGCAGGTAGCCCACGAAAAAAGCGCCTACGTGCTGGATCCCGTGGCGGCGGGCATGGGCGAGTTGAGGACGACGCTCTTGACGGATATGAAAAATTATCCCCCAGCCATCGTCCGCGCCAACGCGTCGGAGGTGATTACTCTCGCGAAGCTGTGGGGCTTGATCGACACCGACGAGGGCAAGGTCCGCGGCGTGGATTCCACGGAGAGCGTGGAATCGGCGAGGGATGCGGCAGAAGCAATGGCCCGATTTATTAAAGGCGCCGTCTGCGTATCCGGAAAAGAGGATTTGATTACCGACGGCCAGCGCACGGTCCTGTCCTACGGCGGCAGCGAATACTTCGCCCGCATTACGGGAAGCGGCTGCTCCTTAGGCGGCGTCTGTGCTGTCTATCATTCGGTTGCCGATCCCTTTACGGCGGCGGTGGCTGCCACCAACGCCTACAATGTGGCGGGAGCTATTGCCGAGAAAAAAGCCGAGGGCACGGCGAGCTTTAAGGTGGCCTTTTTAGACGCCCTGTCCAATATCACGGGAGACGATTTGGCCGCCTGTCCCATGAAGGAGCTTTAAATGAAATTCAGCATTGAAAAATACTTCGTCGTCGGCCCGGAAAACACGTGGAGCCGACCGGTGGTGCCCATCGTCAAGGACGCCATCGAAGCGGGCTTTACCTGCATTCAGCTGCGCTCGAAGACCGCCTCGGCGAGGGAAATGATCGACCTGGCCCTGGAGACGAGCGAGCTCATCGCCTCCATGAAAAAAGAAAATGACGTCACCCTTCTCATTAACGACCGCCTGGACGTGGCTCTGGCGGCCAGGGAAGCGGGGGCAAAGGTGGACGGCATCCACGTGGGCCAAACGGACATCCCCGTCGCCGTCTGCCGAAAATACTTAGGACCCGACGCGGTCATCGGCCTCTCCGCGCCCACGGGAGATTTGACCCGCTACGTGCAGGAGGGAAATTTTAAGGACGTGGATTACTTCGGCGCCGGGCCCCTTCACGAAACGGAGACGAAGAAGGACTGCGGCTTAGACGAGGAAGGCAATATTATCTATCGCACCCTGGACGAAATCAAAAGGCTGGTGGCCATTTCGCCCCTGCCCATTACTATCGGCGGCGGCGTGAAGGCCGAGGACATGGAGGCATTGGCCGAAACCGGCGTGGACGGCTTTTTCGTCGTCTCCGCCATCGCCTCGGCGGAAGATCCCAAGGCGGCGGCGAAAGAATTAGTAGAGAAATGGGAGGCGGCCAAATGAAGACCATGATGACCGTCGCCGGAAGCGACTCCTCCGGCGGCGCGGGGATTCAGGCGGATATAAAAACCGCCACGGCCCTGGGGGTCTTCGCCACCTCGGCCATTACATCCATTACGGCACAAAACACCACCGGCGTGCAGGCCATATTCGATTTGGACGCTGAAGTCGTAAGAGAAGAGATCCGCTCCATCCTGTCGGACATTCCTCCCAATGCCGTGAAGATCGGCATGGTGTCGGCACCGGAGATTATAAAGACCATCGCCGAAGAGCTTAAAGGCTACGAGGGGCCCGTGGTGCTGGATCCCGTTATGGTGTCCACCTCGGGATCGCCTCTTTTGAAGGAAGAGGCCGTGGACAGCCTGAAGTCCCTCCTCTTTCCGGTAGCCACATTGCTCACGCCCAACATTCCCGAAGCGGAGCTATTGACGGGCAAGAGGATTACATCGGTGGCGGATCAGGAAGAGGCAGCCAAGGCCCTGTATGATGCTTACGGCCCGTCGGCTCTGGTGAAAGGGGGCCACGGCACGGGACGTGCGGTGGACGTCTTTTACGACGGAAAGCTCCATCACTACGAAAAGCCCATGTTGGACAATCCCAACACCCACGGCACGGGCTGCACCCTGTCTTCCGCCATCGCCTCATATTTGGCACTGGGACTTGAGGAAGCGAGTGCCGTGGAGGAAGCAAAAAATTACGTATACGACGCAATTAAAGACGGTCTCGACCTGGGAAGGGGACGGGGGCCGATCAATCATATGGTTAGGAGAAATAAATAATGGCATACGCAACACAAATGGACGCCGCACGTCAAGGAATTATTACGAAGGAAATGAAGATCGTCGCCGAAAAGGAACACCGCTCGGAGGAGGAGATCCGGCAATGGGTGGCGGAAGGCAAGGTGGCTATTCCCGCCAACATTAATCACAAGAGCCTGGATCCCACGGGCATCGGCTCCATGTTAAAGACCAAGATCAATGTGAATCTTGGCGTGTCCAAGGACGTGGAAAATTTAGACGAAGAGTTGGAAAAGGTGAATCACGCCGTACGACTTGGCGGCGACGCCATCATGGATTTGTCCACCCACGGCGACACGAAAATTTTCAGACGGAAGCTCACCTCGGAATGCCCGGCCATGATCGGCACCGTGCCCATTTACGACTCCGTTATCTATCACCAAAAGGATCTGGGCCAATTGACGGCACAAGATTTTCTGGAAGTCATTCGCGCCCACGGGGAAGACGGCGTGGACTTCGTCACCCTGCACTGCGGTCTCACCCGCCGCACCGTGGAGCAGCTGAAGCGCTTCGGCCGCACTACCAATATCGTCAGCCGCGGCGGCTCCCTGGTCTTCGCCTGGATGAGCATGACCGGCAATGAAAACCCCTTCTACGAATACTACGACGAAATTTTGGACATCTGCCGCGAATACGACATCACCATCTCCCTCGGCGACGGCGCTCGCCCCGGTTGCCTGGCCGATGCCGGCGACCTACTTCAAATCGAAGAGCTGGTTCGTTTGGGTGAGCTGACCCAACGGGCTTGGGATAAGGACGTTCAGGTCATGGTGGAAGGCCCCGGTCACGTGCCCTTGAATCAAGTGAAGGCCAATATGGAAATTCAACAAAGCCTGTGCAAGGGCGCGCCCTTCTACGTCCTCGGGCCCCTGGTCACCGACATCGCCCCGGGCTACGACCACATTACCGCCGCCATCGGCGGAGCCGTGGCAGCCATGAGCGGCGCCGCCTTCCTCTGCTACGTCACTCCGGCGGAACACCTGGCTCTGCCCAACGCCGACGACGTAAAGGAAGGGATTATGGCATCGAAAATCGCCGCCCACGCCGCCGACATCGCCAAGGGAATTCCCGGCGCCAGAGACGCCGACGATCGCATGGGCAAGGCCCGTCGCGAACTGGATTGGGACGCCATGTTTAAAGAAGCCATGGATCCCGAACATGCCAAGGCCGTTCGCGACGACCGCTCCCCGGAAGTGGAAGAGACTTGCTCCATGTGCGGTAAATTCTGCGCCGTACGGAGCATGAACAAAGCCCTGGCCGGCGAAGAAGTGGACATCCTGTAAAACAAATCACCTCTTCATTTTCTATGTTACAATAGAGAGGAAGAGGTGATTTTATTATGAGTAAATTATGGGAAGAACTGAAAGATTTTAAATCTCGCGTGGAAATGGTGGAACTGTCCCACCCGGTGAGCCCAAAGACGCCTCACTGGGCAGGCTTTTCCCCGTTGGAATCGGAAGAGATCTATAACTTTAAAGAACACAATTTCACCGCCAGACGCTACCACATCGTGAGCCAATACGGCACCCACATCGACGCACCGGGCCACTTCACCGAAGGGGGCCGCATGCTGGATAAGCTGGATCCGAAGGACACGATCCTGCCCTTGGTGGTTATCGACGTGGTGGACAAGGTGAAAGCCGATGCCGATTACGTGGTGACGGAAAAAGACATTCTCGCCCACGAAAAAATCCACGGCACCATTCCCGAAGGCTGCTTCGTGGCCCTGAGAACCGATTGGTCCAAGCGCACGGAAAACTTCGACAATATCGACGATGAAGGCGTGAGCCATTACCCGGGCTGGTCCATTCCCGCCTGCGAGTTTTTGATTAAAGAGCGGAAGGTCAAGGCCATCGGCCATGAAACCTCGGACACCGACGCCTCGATTATTTCCAACGAAGCCGGCGCCCTTCCCGTGGAAACCTACGTCCTGGCACAGGACATCTATCAAATCGAGCTCATGCGGAATTTGGACAAAATGCCCGCCACCGGCGGCGTCATTTCCGTGGGCTATCCCAATGTGGTGGACGGCCCCGGATTTTCCGCCCGCTGCTTCGGTTTTTACGAAAAATAAATCACGACGAGCATATAAAAAGAGCAAGACCCATGCATGGCCTTGCTCTTTTTGCTTGCTTTAGTTTCCGCCGTTTCCGCCTTGTTTGCCTCTGCTGCCGCCTTGGCTTTTGCTGCCGCCTTGGCCTTTGCCGCCTTGTGAGGCTTTGGAGTTGCCGGAATTACCGTTTTGATTGCCGTTTTTGTCCTTATCCTTATCTTCATCCTCTTCGGTTTTCTTTGGCTTCGGAGGAATGTTGCGATAGAGATTTTTCAGGCCCTTTGGCGATGTGCCTTCGGCAAAGATTTCCGAATAGCCCGAAACGGGGATGTACTTCTTGTACAGACCGTCTTCCGGTTCCTCGAAATCCTTGTTATCCAGATCCTTGTGGACGTCGCGCATAATGGAGCGCCACAGATTGGCCGCCATACGGGAGTAGTCCCACAGAGGCGTGTTGTCGTCGTTGCCGATCCAAACGGCGCCGGTGTAGTAGGGCGTGAAGCCGACAAACCAGCTGTCCCGCTTGCGGTTGGTGGTCCCGGTCTTGCCCGCGATGTGCATGCCGCTGAAATTAGCGTAGGTACCGGTACCGCTCTTGACCACGGATTCCAACATGGAGGTCATAATATAGGCGTTTTGCGGGGAAGTGATTTCCACCTCTTCCTTGGGATTTTCGTAAATCACCTTGCCGCTCTTGTCCGTAATCTTGTCGATAAAGGTTGGCTCGATGAACTTGCCTTGGTTGGGGAAGGTGCTGAATGCCCCCGCCATTTCCAGAGGACTGATGCCTCGGGTCATGCCCCCTAGGGTGAGGGCGGCCAGGTTCACGTCGTTGTATTTCGCCGTATCGATGTTGGGATATTTTTCCTGATCGCCGGGAAGGACGAGACTCGAGATCTTCATCTTTTCCAGATTGTCGATCATCATTTGTGCCGCCTCATCCTCGCCGGGAGCCAGGCTCTTGCCGACGAGATAGGCGCCGACGTTGGAGGAGTTGCGAATCAGATTGCGCACCGTGGCCCAGCCTTGGTAGCCCGTGGAGTTTTTCGGCCAGCCCCCCGGTTGGGGAAGGTCGCGATAGACGTCGCCGGCCGTGCCGCCCTTGTTTAAGAGAGCGAGATAGGGGCCGATGGGCTTAATGGACGAGCCCGGTTGACGGGGATTTTTCGCCCGGTTCAAAATGTTGTTGCCGCCGATGCCGCGGCCGCCGACGATGGCCACCACCTCGCCGGTGTGGTGATCCATAATGGTAATGCCCACCTGCGGCTGAATAATGCCTTTTTCGTCGGTGTGACGACCGGGGAAGAAGCTGTTTTGAGACACCTTTTCTTCCAAAATCTTTTGAATGTTCAGGTCGAGAGGCGTTTCGATGACGAGGCCGCCGTTGTAGAGAATGTTTTGGGCTTCGTCCGTCTTGTAGCCTTTTTCCTTTAAGATGTCCAGAACCTCGTCCTTCACCGCATCCACGTAATAGGACGAAATGCCCTTGGTGGTGTGGGAACCCAGGTCCAGATGAATTTCTTCGTTAATGGCGTCTTTCATCGTGGATTCGTCGATCATGCCCAGCTCGTTCATCTTGTGAAGAATGAGCTCTTGGCGCTTCTTGCTGGCGGGATTGGCCACGGCCTTTCTCACGACGAGATTCCCCAATTCGATTTGGCTGTGCTCGAAGGGATCGATTAAATCCTTTTCCGCTAAAGCGTCGCCCAATTCCTTGTCCTCATCGGTGACCTTCGCGCCGATGGAATCGGCGGGGATGAGACTGAACTCGAGATTGTCCAAATCGTCGTTTGCTTCGATGGGAACGGCGTTAAAGGGCGTGTATTCCGACGGGCGATTGGTAATGCCCACGATCATGGCGGCTTCCGCCAAGGTGAGATCCTTTACGTCCTTGTCAAAAAATGTTTTGGACGCGGCCTCCACGCCCTTGGTCCCTTTAGAGAAGGCGGCGGAGTTTAAATAAGCTTCCAAAATTTGTTTCTTGCTTAAATTGCTTTCCAATTGGAAGGCGTAGTAGATGTCCTGGAACTTTCTCGCGTAGCTCTTTACCGGCGAGGTATACAGGTTCTTTGCCACCTGCATGGTAATGGTGGAGCCCCCTTGGCTGAAGTCCATGCTTTGCAGATTGCGCAAAGTGGCGGAGACCAGGCGGCGGAAATCCACGCCGTGGTGCTCGTAGAACCGTTGGTCTTCAATGGCCACGGCGGCATCGAGCAAGTAATCGGGCATGCGCTTAATGGGCACCCACTCGCTGAATTCATTTTGTACCAATTGCTCGACGGCGTCGCCGTTTTTGTCCTTTACCACCGACGTTTCCGAAATAGCCGAGCGAATGTTTTTCGGATCGATGGCGGGGGATTGGCTGATGGCCGTCACGGCATAGGCCACGGCGATGCCCGCCAAGGTAATGCCGGCGATGACGATTAATAAGAATAGGATTTTAAAGGCGGAGCTCCAGCGCAGGGAACTTCCCTCGCGCCGGTTCCTGCCGGATCTGTTACCCATAGAAACCTCCTTCATATTTGTCTATTATATCAAATGCAATCCCCTAAGGGACAGGAATTCCGTGAATTTCACCATCTTAACAAAAAGCTTGATTTTCGCCCGAATAAAAGTCGATCAGGGGAAGGGGGCAAGTTGTGGTATAATCGTTTCATTAAAAAAGGAGGGACTATGTATTCGGGACATTTAAATGATGTTAGAGGCATGGCCGTCGGTCATCGTGAGGACGGGTTAAAGGGAACCGGCGTGACGGTGATCTTGCCCCCCGAGGGAAGCACCGCCGGCGTGGACGTCAGAGGCGGCGCGCCCGGCACCCGCGAGTGCATCCTGCTTCAGCCCACCTATGCCGTGGATCAGGTACACGCCCTGGTATTAAGCGGCGGATCCGCCTTCGGCCTCGACAGCGCCACGGGCGTCATGGAAGGCTTAAGAGACGACGGCGTGGGCTTCGATGTGGGCGTCGGCGTGGTGCCCATCGTTCCCGCCGCCGTGTTGTTTGATTTAGCTTATAAAGCGAAGGACGCCTGGCCGGACAAGGCCATGGGACGCGCCGCCTATGAAGCCGCAAGCCCTTCCGATAGGCGTCAGGGCTCCTTGGGAGCCGGATGCGGTGCGACGGTGGCGAAGACCATGGGATTTTCCTACGCGAAGAAATCCGGCATCGGAAGCGCATCCATCGCCGTCGGCGACGTGGTTTTTTCCGCCATGGTGGCCGTCAATGCCTTCGGCCACATTTGTGATGCGGAAACAGGCGACGTGTTGGCGGCACCGGAAGTGAAGGGCCGCACGCTTTCCGTGGAAGAAGCTCTGCTAAAGGGCGCCGTGGATTTTGAAAAGGGCAAGCATCAAAACACGACCTTAGGCGTCGTGGCAACCAACGGCCGCTTCACAAAGACCGAGCTTTGCAAGCTGGCCTCCACGGCTCACAACGGCTATGCAAAAAGCATTACGCCGGTGCACACGGGCTTGGACGGGGACACGATTTTTTCCCTGGCGACCAATGAGGTGGACTGCTCCATGCAGCTCGCCGAATATTATTTTCCCAAGGTCGTGGCCCGAGCCGTGGCCAACAGCATCTACAGTTTATAGTTTCCTATTGTAAAAACAGACCGGCATCCTCGCGAGCCGGATCGGAGGTTTTATGAAAAAAGAAAATAAAAAGCCCTTGCTCACCACACGGCAAATCGTCATCGTGGGCATTTTGGGCGCCATCACCGCCGTTTTGGCCCTGACGCCCCTGGGCTTTGTGCCCATCGGCCCCTTAAACGCTACCACCATGCACATCCCCGTCCTCATCGCCGCCTTTATCGAAGGGCCGGTGGTCGGAGGCTTTGTGGGACTGATCTTCGGCTTGAGCTCGCTCTTTAATGCCGTCACCCGTCCCACGCCCATCTCATTCGTCTTTTACAATCCCCTCATTTCCATATTGCCGCGAATACTTTTAGGCGTGATCTCCGCCTACATCTTCCGATTTTTTAAATCCGTGGACGGCAAGAAGCTGGGGGCATTGGGTCTCGTGGCATGGATCGGCGTGGTGATCTTTTTGGCCTACGGGCTGTACAAAAATTTGGCCGCGAAAACCTATGGCGCATCCGCCTTGTTAAACGGCGTCTTTTTAATCGGCTCCGTGGTCCTTCTCATTTGGATTCGCCGCAGACAGGTACAGGGAAGTGCCGTGGCCCTTTCCGCCTTTTTCTCCACGATTTTACACTCCGCCATGGTTATGAGCGGCATTTATGTTTTCTTCGCCGAAGACTTCGTCCGCGCCATGGGGGCGCCGCAGGCCTTGGTGAGCACGGTTATATTCGGTACGATTATTACATCGGGCGTGCCCGAGGGGATCCTCGCCGGCATCGTCGCGACCGGTGTCGTCACGGCTTGGACGGCGAGCAAGAATAAATAGAATCGGGCAGGTGCATTATGTTATTAGCAATCGATGTAGGCAATACAAATATCGTCTTCGGAGCCTTTAAGGGAAAGGAATTGATCCACGACTGGCGCATTTCCTCGGACAAGGAGAAGACCAGCGACGAATTCGGCATGCTGGTCACGGAAATGCTGAGCAATGTTCAGCTGAAGCCGGTGAATTTTGAAGCGGTGATCCTTTCCTCCGTGGTGCCCAATATTATGCACACCATGCAGAACATGATCGTCAAATACTTTCATCAATACCCCCTCGTCGTCGGCGCGGGCATGAAGACGGGAATCAACATTCGCTACGACAATCCCAAGGAGGTGGGGGCGGACCGCATCGTCAACGCCGTGGCCGCCGTGGAAAAATACGGCGGGCCCTGCGTCATCATCGACCTGGGCACGGCCATTACCTTTTGCGTCGTGGACGCCAAGAAAAATTACCTGGGCGGTTTGATCCTGCCGGGCATTTCCATTTCCGCCGACGCCTTGGTCTCCCGCACGTCGAAGCTGCCGAAGATCGAAATCATTAAGCCCGAGAGGGTCATCGGCAAGAGCACGGTGACCAGCATGCAAAACGGCTTGTACTACGGCTTCTCGTCCATGATCGACGGCATCGTCCAACACATTTGCGACGAGCTGGGTATGGATGCCCGGGAGTTGAATATCATCGCCACGGGTGGCTTTTCCAATTTGCTGGTTTCCGACAGCGCGTACGATATTATGATCGATCGGGATCTGACCATGGACGGGCTCCGGATCCTGTACGAGATGAACAACTAATGGCCTTTACCATTGCCCTGGCCCCCATGGCGGGCTATACGGATCAAAGCTTTCGCCGCATTTGCACGGCATACGGCATGGACTATGCCACCACGGAAATGGTGAGCACCAAGGCTCTGTATTATAAGGATAAAAAAACCCGGCGGCTCATGGCCGTGGCTCCCGATGAGGGACCGGTGAGTCTGCAGCTTTTCGGCGACGATGCCGACATCTTTCGGCGGGTCGTGGAGGACTTAGGCGAGGAGCTTGCGGCCTATCGCGCCCTGGACATTAACATGGGCTGCCCGGCGCCGAAGATCGTAAAGACCGGGGCGGGAAGCGCCCTCTTAAAGACGCCGGAAAAAGCCCGGGCCATTATCGAGGCCTGCGTCCAGGCCTCGCCCATTCCCGTCACCGTCAAAATCCGCAAGGGCTTTGACGAGGGCGCGGAGGAGGGAATGGAAATCGCAAAAATCGCCGAAGCTGCCGGCGCAAGTGAAATCACCGTCCACGGCAGAACCCGGGAAGCCTACTACAGCGGGACGGCGGACTGGGATTTTATTTTGCGCGTGGCAGGTGCCGTGTCGGTCCCTGTGATCGGAAACGGCGACATCCTCAAGGCGGAGGATATTTTGAAGCACAGAGCCGACACCCTGGCAGGCGTGGCCGTGGGCCGAGGCGCCGTGGGCCATCCCTTTATCTTCAGAGAAATCAGGCAGGTCCTTGGCGGCGAAAGGGTACAGCTGCCGTCGAAGGACGAAATCATCGCCACGGCGAAAAAGCATTTGGCCTTAAGCGTCGCCGAAAAGGGCGAGCACTTAGGCGTCATCGAAATGCGCAAGCACTTTATCGGCTACCTAAAGGGCTTCGAGCAGGCGAAGAAGCACCGAAACGAAATCCTCACCCTGAAACGAGAGGAAGACATCATTCGATATCTCGACCACCTGGCGAAGGAAAGCCGATAATTGACAGACGGACAAATTTTTATTATAATAGAGCGACTTGATTACATGGACCCGGCGTCGGGTCCTTTCTTCATAAACGATGACTGACAATTAGGGAGTGATACCATGGTAGATAATGAAGTACTAATAACAGAAGAAGGCTTAGAGAAAATCGAAAACGAAATCGATTACTTAAAAACCGTCCGCAGAAAAGAAGTGGCCGAGCGCATTAAGGTCGCCTTAGGCTACGGCGACCTGTCGGAAAACTCCGAGTACGACGAGGCAAAAAACGAACAGGGTCAAGTGGAAGAGCGCATCGCCAAGCTGGAATACATGGCGCGAAACGCGAAGGTGGTCAAGGAAAATGATCTAAGCGACCGCATCGTCAATGTGGGCTCCAGCGTCACCGTCGTAGACGAGGACACGGATGAAGAGGACATCTATCGCATCGTCGGTAGCGCCGAAGCTGATCCCCTGGAAGGAAAAATTTCCAACGAAAGCCCCATCGGTGCCGGACTCATGGGCATGGGCATCGGCGACGTCGCCGAAATCGACGTGCCCCAAGGCAAAGTCAGACTCAAGGTATTAAAGATTTCCATAGCATAAGGGAGGTAGACCATGGCGAAGGCACAAAAGAGCAGCGAAGTAAGAGACCAAAAGCTGAAGAAGGTTCAAAATTTAATCGACGAGGGCAATAGCCCCTATCTCGTCGAAAAATACGATGTGGACACCTACACCAAGGCCATCGTGGACAATTTCGACGCCATGGAAGGCAAGACCGTTTCCGTGGCCGGCCGCATCGTCAGCAAGCGTCGCCACGGCAAGATCGCCTTTTTAGACGTACAGGACACCTACGGCCAAATCCAAATTTTCGCCAAGAAAAATATTTTGGAGGACGCCTACGAGGTTGTGAAGGCCGCCGATGTCGGCGACTTCTTCGGCGTCAAGGGCGTGGTCATTAAGACCGAAGCCGGCGCCATTTCCGTGGAAGCCCGTGAAGTGGCCCTTCTCTCCAAGAGCATTCAAGTCCTGCCGGAAAAATTCCACGGCTTAAAGGACATGGACCTGAGATATCGCCAACGCTACGTAGACCTTATCGTCAACCCCGAAGTGAAGGAAGTGTTCTTTAAACGCTCCGCCATTATCAAAGCCATTCGAGAATTTTTAGACGACAAGGGCTTCTTGGAAGTGGAAACGCCCATCCTGGGCAATGTGGCAGGCGGCGCCAACGCCCGCCCCTTCCTCACCCATCACAACGCCCTGGACATCGATCTTCAAATGCGCATCGCCAACGAGCTTTTCCTGAAGCGCCTCATCGTCGGCGGCTTCGACAAGGTCTACGAAATGGGCAAAATGTTCAGAAACGAAGGCATGGACACCCGTCACAATCCGGAATTTACCAATATCGAGCTGTACCAAGCTTATGTGGACATGGACGAAATGATGCGCATAACCGAGCACATGTTTGCCTACGCGGCTGAAAAAGTGCTGGGCTCCGCCGTCATCAACTACCAAGGCACGGAAATCGACCTGACGCCGCCGTGGAACCGCGTGGCCATGGAGGATGCCGTAAAGGAATATGCCGGCGTAGACTTTTCCACCGTAAAAACCGACGAAGAAGCCCTGGCCATCGCCAAGGAAAAGGGCCTGGACGTTCAACCCTTCTGGACTCGCGGCCACGTCATCAGCGAGCTCTTTGAAGAATATTGCGAAGAAAAATTAGTACAGCCCACCTTCGTCACCGGCCACCCGGTAGAAGTGAGTCCCTTGGCCAAGCGAGATCCCGAGGATCCCCGCATCACCCGCCGCTTCGAAGCCTTCATCAATACCTGGGAATTTGCCAACGCCTTTAGCGAGTTAAACGACCCCATCGACCAACGGGCTCGTTTCGAAGAGCAAGTGGCGGATCAGGAAAAAGGCGACGACGAAGCCCACCCCATGGACTACGACTTCATCAACGCCATCGAAGTAGGGCTGCCCCCCACCGGCGGCTTGGGCATCGGCGTAGACCGCATGATCATGCTCCTAACCGACCAATCCAGCATTCGCGACGTGCTCTTCTTCCCAACCATGAAACCCCTAGGCGAAGACGAAAGCGAATCCTGGGACGAAGAATAAAAATAGACCTTGCCGGAGCAAGGCCACATAGAAGAGAAAGAGGATCAGCCACAGCGGCCGGTCCTCTTTTTTGATTTGTGATTTAATTTTTCTCCAAAAAAGCCCGAAGGGCAGCTTCGTTTATCTCCGCGCCTATAAAAATCATCTTCCCATCGGATTTTTCAAAGCCGCCGATGACGTAGTCGCCTTCGACCAATTCAAATCGAAACTGATTTTCGCCGTATTTGAAAATACCCTTGCTCCTGAGAATATCGCCGTAAGCGTGGCGAATGACCTGTTCCAAAAACAGAGCCATTTCGCCGGGATGAATGTCCCTTCCGTCCGTCACGGATAAAGACCGCAAGGTTTCCGTCTTCGACGGCGGAGCACCTTCTTCCACGGCAATTTCGATTTCGTCGTCGGGGCGAATGACCAGGCGGTCATTTAAAATGTGCTCGATAGCCTCGTCGCTCAACTCGCTGTAGTGAGTAGTGAGAAAGTGCTCCGATTCGATTTCTAAATCATTTTTAACCTTGTTAAAATCTTCCAAAGTGTAATTTTCCGACTTCGAAACAAACACGCGGGAGATGGCCAGAAGATCCTTGCCGTAAAGATCGGAAAATTCGTCGAAGGCCCTTCGGTAATTCTTTCCGTCGACGATAAGAATTGGAACCAGAAGACCGATTCGATCGTAAAGAATTTTTGAAAGATCGTCGATAATTTTTTTCGGCCGCGCCACGCCGCTGGGCTCGACGATGAGATAGTCCGGGTCCAGAGTGTTAGCCACCGTCATCACCGAATGGGCGAAAGACAGATTCATAGAACAGCATATACAGCCATCAGAGATGGACATTATGTCCATCTCTGATGCGTTTTTGTCTTCACTTTTTAAAATATTCGAATCGACATCTTCATCGGCAAACTCATTTTCAATAATAACAAACTTTTTCTTTGTTCTTTCGCTGAGGTATTTTATAAAGCTTGTTTTGCCCGCTCCTAAAAATCCGCTGACCAAAAGAATCTTCATTACAAAACCACAACCGGCTTAATTAAATCTTTCGGTTTATCCTTCATGAGATACAATGCGTCTTCGATCTTGTCCATGCCGTTGAATCGATGGGTGATCAGATGAGTGACATCCAACTTACCCAGTTCGACCAGTTTGGCCAATTTTTCCATTCTTAATCTGCCGCCGGGCATCAGGCCGCCGATAATTTGCTTATGGCCCATGCCGACGCCCCATTCGACTCGGGGGATGGAAATGTATTCTCCGGCGCCGAGGTAGTTGACGTTTCCGATCTTCCCGCCGGGTTTCAGAGCCTTGACGGCCGGCTCAAAGGTTTCGACGCCGCCGCCTGCGATGACGACACGGTCGACGCCTTTGCCGTCGGTGAGGGCAAGGGCCTGTTCCGCAATGTCACCGTCCTTGTAAGAGATAATATCCGTAGCGCCGTAGAACTTCGCCGCTTCAACACAATTCGGGCGAGTACCGACGGCGATAATTTGCGAAGCGCCGCGCAAATTTGAACCGGCCACGGCCATTAAGCCGACCGGTCCGATGCCGATACATAAAACCGTGTCGCCGAACTTAATGTCCGCCAACTCGACGCCGTGGAAACCCGTGGGCACCATGTCGGACAACATACAAGCTTCTTCCGGGCTGATGGAGTCGGGAAGATGGGCGAGATTAGCATCGGCGTCATTGACGTGGAAATATTCGCCAAATACACCGTCTTTGAAATTCGAAAACTTCCATCCCGCCAACATGCCGCCGGAGTGCATGGGGAAACCGGCTTGTGCTTCCAAAGAGCTCCAGTCCGGTGTAATCGCCGCGACCATGACGCGATCGCCGGGTTTAAAATCTTCTACGAATTCTCCGACTTCATCCACGATGCCGCAGCCTTCGTGACCTAAAATCATATTATGTCTTTGGCCGATGGCGCCTTCCCAAACGGTGTGCACATCCGATGAACAGGGAGAAACAGCCAGGGGTTTGATGATGGCATCTCTCGGTCCGCAAACCGGACGTTCTTTTTCAATCCAACCGGTTTTTCCGATTTCTAACATGGCATAACCTTTCATAGGATGCCTCCTTTCATAAATGAGTGGTCGATGTAAAATAATTATATTCCTTTTCGCGACGATGGTAAATACAATATAGAAAACACTTAAAATCGAAATTTTTTCATAATTAAAAGAGGGGAGAGGAACGGGCGGAGAAAACAAAAAGTCTAAAAAATAATCGACGAAGACGAAGAAGAATAAAGACCTTTTACGAACAAGGCACATATAACAAAAAGAGGATCAGCCACAGCGGCCGGTCCTCTTTTTTTGTCGGCTGCGAAGGACAACAATCCGATTTTAACGATGGGGCAAGGAAATTTATTTTAATAAGTAGGAATTATCTGGTATCGAAAAATTCTATAAAAATCGGAAAATTTCTATTTGATTTAAAAAAAACACATCGGTTAAAATATGACGAGTAAATTTCGAAAACAAATCCTAAAGGAGGAAAGATGAAAAAAATATTAGCACTTATGCTGGCAGTGGTGATGCTGCTCGGCAATGTACCCGTCGCCTTGGCGCAGTCGGGTGGACAGATGAAAGAACCGTTAATGGTAATGCTCTCGAAAGATGGCGTTCCGATTCAAGAAAATGTAACTTTTGAAATTTTAGACGGAGACAGTGTCGTCGACGAAGTAACTTTAGAAAACGGCATGGGTGCCGTCACCAATTACGAAGTGGGCAAAACCTATACCGTACGTGTGACGAGTCCCGCGAAGTATGAAGCGGAAACCACGCTGATGAAGGTAGCAGGCTCGGAGGAGATGGCAGGTGCACATTTTCTTAAGACTGCAAACGAAGAAGCTTCCATGGAAAATGCAGCTGTCTTAAAGGTAAAAGAGAAAGAAGAAAAAGTTCAACCGAAAGAACCGGCGATCGCTTCTCTGGCAGAAGGTAAAGGTCCTGTAACGACCCCTGAATCGATTGAGGTTTTAGATAACGGTAAGGTCGTCGACACCATCGACTTTAATCAAGGCATGGGTGCCGTGACAGCTTACGAGTACAACAAAGTGTACGCCCTGCGCGTAAAAGGCGACAGCAAATACGAGCTCGTAACCAAGTATATGACCGTTGTATCCCACGACGGCAGTGCCGCAGCGCACTTCCTGAAGACCGCCGACGAAGCAGCTACAGGTGACAATGCAATCCACCTGTATGTTAAAGCCAAATCCGCCGATAAGCCCCAAGTATCGGAAGGTCTGGATCAATTGAACATTAAAGTAAAAATTGACGGCGAACCTAAAGAAGGCATCGGCTTCAGAATCAACTACTGGGACGGAATTGTTCCCTCGATCATCAGCCAACCCAAGACGGATGCCAACGGCAACTATGTGTTAAAAAACCTGAAGCCCAATTCGAAGTACACGGTTGTTATGTATAATTCCGTTTACAACTTCAGTCAAGACACCTTTGAGGTGCTTACCGACAAGAATGGTAAAATCATTTCCGTCGCCGGTCGTCCCGCATCGGAATTTAAAAACGGCTTGACCGTCGAAGGGGTCGATCGATCCAATACGGCGATGGATAATGTGGTCGTCGAATTAAAGACAGTGGACAAGGCAACCGGCCAACCGAAAAAAGGCGTGGAAGTAACGGCCAACATTATTACGCCGAGACTTCGTTCCTACAAGGACGTCACTTCCGATGAAAACGGCGTGGTTCGTTTCAAATTGTCCGGCAACGACGAAGGTAAGGTATATGCCATGACCGTTTCGAAGAACCATCAATTCTTCTGGGACTTCGAGCCCGAGTTGATCGAAGTCAAGGTCTTTAAAGATCGTTACGAAATTTTAAAGACCAAAGACAATCTCAATGCTGAAGACGTCATGAGGATTACGCCTAACGACCGCAGCTATTTAAGAGACGATTTAAGAACGCTGGTTAAAAAAGCCCAAGACATGCTGGAAAGCGGCAAATACACCGATGCCTCTATCAAGGAATTGAAGACGGCCGTTCAAGGCGGCGTCGCCGAATTGGCAAAGGCTGAAACGATTCCCTACTATGTAGAGGGCCATATCAAAAATATTAATAAAGCCATGGAAAAATTGGTTTTGAAAAAGGAAACGAAACCGAATCCTTCGAAGCCGGAAACGAAGCCCAATCCTTCCAAGCCGGAAACGAAGCCGAATACCGTTCCTTCCGCGCCGAAGGCAAAGGACGAAGGTCGCTATCCTGTTTTACCGATCGCACCCGCTGCAACTGAAAAGAAAAATGCGCCTGCAACGGAAAAGAAAGCAAGCACTGTGGCTAAGAATAAAATTTCCGTACCCTACCGCAATTTCCCCGTGACCTTGACAGATATTCCCGCCAATGCAGCTGGGGATGCCATTCGTGCCATGGTCGCAAGAGGCATTTTAATCGGCATGGGCAACAACAAGTTTATGCCGGAAACGACGATTTCCAGAGCCATGGTGACGGAAGTGTTTATGCGCATCTCCATGGACCAAACGATTAAAAGCTCCGCCTTCTTTACCGACGTAAAGGACAAGGCATGGTACGAACGCTCCGTTAAATGGGCGTCGACCAACGGCTTGATCAAGGGCTATGGAGACGGCTCCTTTAAGCCGGACAAAAAAGTTTCCTACGAAGAGTTTGCCGTGATGCTGGACAATTTGTTAAAGGAATACAAATTGGATCTGCCCAAGGTGAAGACCGTGAACAAGGCAGACTTCAACAACGTCAGCGACTGGAGCCGCGACAGTGTCGTTCGCATGATCGAGCTCGGTCTGATGAAAACCGACGACAACGGCAAGGTTCAACCTAAAGCGGAATTTTCCAGAGCCGATCTCGCCGAAACACTAAATCAACTGATTCAATTTTCGGACAATAATAAGTAAAGACGAAAAGCCTTCTTGCCCTCGGCAAGGGGGCTTTTTTCTTTGCCCTGCCGTCATAATTTGTTAAAAAATAATTGAATGGGGCGAATTGGAAATTGAAAACTAATAATATATCGTGTATATTATTAATCAGACAAGCAGTTTTAATGAACAAACGTGGAGGATTCACATGGACTTTTCGAAGAAATACAGTGAAAAATTAGTTTCCGCCAAGGAAGCCGCCGGAGTGATTAAATCCGGCGACCGCGTGGAAATGGGATGGGCAGCCGGCGTCAGCAAGGCCGTGGACAAGGAATTGGCCAAGCGCGTAGACGAGCTGGACGATGTAATATTTTACGGGGGCTTGGCCTTCGAAACGCCGGAGGTTATGAAGGCGGATCCGGAAGGTAAGCACTTTACTTGGAACACCTGGCACGCCGGGGGACCGGAAAGAAAGGCGGTCAATGCCGGTGCCGGTGCCTTCTATATTCCCCTTCGCTATTCGGAGCTGCCGAAGTATTACAGAGACGAAGTGGATATCGACGTGGCCGTCGTCATGACCACGCCTATGGACAAGCACGGCTATTTTAATTTCGGTTTAAATGCATCGCACCAAATGGCGATTTTGGAAAAGGCCAAGACGGTCATCGTGGAAGTCAACGACGCCTTCCCCTATTGCTACGGCAAATGTGAATCGGAAATTCACATCGACAATGTGGACTACATTGTCGAAGCGGGCGCCATCTCTCCCTTCGAAATTCCCGTGTCGGGCTTCGGCGACGTGGACAAAAAAGTGGCCGAATTCATCGTGGATGAAATTCCCGATGGCGCCACCCTGCAATTAGGGATCGGCGGCATGCCCAACGCCGTCGGCGCATTGATCGCAGACAGCGACTTAAAGGACCTGGGGATTCACTCGGAAATGTATGTGGATGCCTTCGTTCAAATGAGCAAGAAGGGCAAGGTCAACGGTTCGAAAAAGACCATCGACAAGTATCGTCAGGTTTACGCCTTTGCCGCAGGCAGCAAGGAGCTGTATGAATTCCTGGACCAAAATCCGGAATGTATGGCCGCACCGGTGGACTACACCAACAGTGCCGACGTAGTCAAGGAAATCGACAATTTCATTTCCATTAACAACGCGCTGAACGTGGACCTGTGGGGCCAAGTGTCCTCCGAATCCACGGGCCTTCGCCACATTTCCGGCGCCGGCGGACAACTGGACTTCGCCTTGGGCGCATACCTGGCCAAGGGCGGCAAGAGCATTATCTGCCTCAGCTCCACCTTTACCAACAAACAAGGCGAAACCGTCTCCCGGATTCTCCCTAATTTCCAAACAGGCTCGGCCATTACCGTGGCTCGCCCCAACACCCATATGATTTGCACGGAATACGGCCTCTTTAACGCCAAGGGTCGCAGCACCTGGGAAAGAGCCGAAGGCATCATCAACCTGGCTCATCCCGACTTCAGAGACGAACTCATTAAAAATGCAGAAGAAATGGGTATTTGGCGCAGAAGCAATAAAAGATAAGAAAGAGCCGACGACGGTCGGCTTTTTTCATGAGGAATTTTACTATGTACGAGACCATTTACAGAGAAAAATTAATGACGAAGGAAGAAGCGGCGGCCCTGGTAAGAGACGGCGACGAAATCGAAATCGGCTTCGGCGCGGATTTTCCCGTGGCCTTCGACGAGGCCCTGGCGGCTCGCGCTCATGAGCTCACCCACGTGGCCGTGCGAAACGGCGTGCTCTTCGACCGCTCGAGGCTTTTATTGCAGGGCGCGCCCTTCGAGTGGCTGAGCTGGCACGCCACAGGGGATGTGCGCCGGGCCATGGACGGGGGCAAGGCCATTCACGTTCCCGTGCGCTACTCCGAGCTCATTCGCTACGTCACGGAAAACAGACACACGGACATGCTGGTCTTTTCCGCGGCGCCCATGGACGCTCACGGCTATTTTAATTTCGGCATCGAGGGCAGCCACTTTTTGCGTCTCGCGAAAAAGGCGAAGACGGTGATCGTGGAGGTCAACGAAAAGCAGCCGTACGTTTACGGCCGGGGCGAGAGCGAGATCCACATCGATGAGGTGGACGGCATCATCGAGGCCGAGGCTCATCCCTTGGCCGTGCTTCCCAATCGCCCCTACGACGACACGGACCGCAGGATCGCCGAGGCCGTGGTGGAGCGCATGGAAGACGGCGCCACGGTGCAGCTGGGGATCGGCGCCTTGCCCAATGCCGTCGGCGATGTCATCGCTCAGAGCAGCTTAAAGGATTTAGGCGTGCACACGGAAATGTATGTGGACAGCTTTATGAAGATGACCTTGGCGGGAAAGATTACCGGGGCGAAAAAAACCTTGGACCGGGGCCGTCAGGTCACCGTGTTTTTGGCGGGGACGGAAGCCCTATACGACTTCGTCGACGACAATCCGTCGATTATGGTAGGCCCCGTGGATTACGTCAACGGCGCCTCCACCATCGCCGCCCAGCACAAAATGACCAGCATTAACACGGCAATTCAGGTGAACCTCCGGGGAGAGGTGAGCTCGGAAAGCGCGGGGATGCGTCAAATCTCAGGCGCCGGCGGGCAGTTCGATTTCGCCGTGGGCAGCTATTTGGCACCGGAGGGCAAGGGCTTTATCTGCCTGCGCTCCTCTCGCGTGGACAAAAACGGCATTCGCCACTCCAACATCGTCCCCGATTTTTCCACGGGCACCATCGTCACTCTGCCCGCCCCGGTGACTCAATACGTGGTCACCGAATACGGCATCTGTAATTTAAAGGGCAAGAGCACGTACGAGCGGGCCAAGGCGTTAATCGCCATCGCCCATCCCGAATTCAGAGACGAGCTGGTGCGGGCCGCCATGAAAAAAGGTGTTTGGAAAAATTAGCCTTGCATTTTTATTCCTCGTCGACTATAATATAAACACTGTTTTGACATTCTTATTAAGAGTGGTGGAGTGACTAGGCACTGTGAAACCCGGCAACCTGTTAAAGGTGCTAAATCCTACAGACGCGACAGGTCTGAAAGATAAGAATGAAGCCTGCCGCGCGCAGGCTTTTTTTATGAATTTTTTTGAGGAGGTATTTATGGATAAATGGTTATTTTCTTCGGAATCGGTAACCGAAGGTCACCCGGACAAGGTGTGCGACCAAATTTCCGACGGCATTTTAGATGCGATTTTAGCAAAAGACAAAAACGCCCGCGTGGCGTGTGAAAGCTTAGTTTCCACGGGCATGGTAGTCATTACCGGTGAAATTTCCACCGACGCTTACGTGGACTTCACCCAGGTGGTACGCCAAACGTTGAAGGACATCGGCTACGTGCAAGGCGTGCAAGCGGGCTTTGAAGCGGACTCCGTTGCGGTTATTTCCGCCATTAAGGAACAAAGCCCGGACATCGCCATGGGCGTGGACCGCTTTAAGGAAGCGGGCACCGAGGAATTAGACGCATTCGGCGCCGGGGACCAAGGCATTATGTTCGGCTATGCCTGCAACGAAACCAAGGAACGCATGCCCTTGCCGATTTCTTTGGCCCACAGATTGTCGAAGAAGCTTTCCGAGGTGCGCAAGGACGGCACACTGACCTATCTTCGTCCCGACGGAAAGACCCAAGTCACGGTGGAATACCGAGACGGCGAGCCGGTGCGTCTGGAAAACATCGTAGTGAGCACCCAACACGACGAGGACGTTGATTTGGACACCATTCGTAAGGACATCGAAAAATACGTCATAGATCCCGTGGTCGCCGACAAGTGGCTGGACGATGACACGAAGATCTATATCAATCCCACGGGACGCTTCGTCGAAGGCGGCCCCGTCGCCGATGCGGGCCTCACGGGCCGCAAGATCATCGTGGATACCTACGGCGGATACGCCCGTCACGGCGGCGGCTGCTTCAGCGGCAAGGACCCGACAAAAGTGGACCGCTCCGCCGCTTACGCCGCACGCTACGTGGCAAAGAACTTGGTGGCGGCAGGCGTCTGCGACAAATGCGAAATCGGTTTGAGCTACGCCATCGGCATCGCCAAGCCTCTGTCCGTTTACGTGGAAAGCTTCGGCACATCGGAGCTTACCGATAACGAAATCGAAGATTTGGTCCACGAGGTATTCGACCTGCGTCCCGCCGCTATTATTCGCGATTTGGATCTCCTCCGTCCCATTTATAAGGACGTGGCCGCCTACGGTCACTTCGGACGGGAAGACGTGAAGGTGCCGTGGGAAGAAACGAACAAGGTGGATGAAATTCGCGAGGCATTAAAAAACAGAAAGTAGGGACTTTGTGATCATCGAAGGCGTTTTGGATCATATTATTTTTCGAAACGAGAGCAATGGCTATACCGTCGCCCAATTTATTACGGCGGATTCGGATATCGTCATTGTGGGGACCTCCATCGCCTTCCATGAAAAAGAACATTTACGCCTGGAAGGGGAACTGATTTACCATCCCAAGTACGGGGAGCAGTTCGCCTTTGAACGGGCGGAAAAAATAAGGCCGCGGGGAAAGGAAGCGATGACGGCTTACCTTTCCGGCGGCCTTATTCCCCATGTGGGGAAAGTGACGGCGAAGAGAATCGTGGACACTTTCGGCGAAGACACGATCAATGTCATCGAAGAGACGCCGGAGCGCTTAAGGGAAGTGGAGGGCATCGGCAAGAAGAAGCTCGCCGTGATCCTCGACGCTTTAAACGAGCAAAAGGACATGCGTGAGTTTCTCCTGGACGCGGCGTCCTTTGATCTCACCAACAAACAGGCCATGGCCGTCTACAAGGTCTTCGGCAAGGACGCCCCGGCCATGATCGAGAAGGATCCCTACGCCCTGGCGGGAAAGGTGCGTGGCTTCGGCTTTTTAAAGGCCGATGCCATTGCGAGGAAGGTAGGCATCGAGGAAGACGATCCGAAGCGCGTCGTCGCCGCCATGAAATACGTCCTCACCAACGGGGTCCTGGACGGAAACTGCTACCTGCCCAAGGATCTGTTAATGGAAGAGGCGGCCCGGGTGTTGAATCTGGATGTGGATTTCGTCGGGGAATTTCTGCAGACGCTGGCCGTGGATCCGGAGATTTATCTGGCGCAGCGGGAAGGCATGCTGAAGATCTACTTCCTCAATTACTTCCGCGCCGAGCAATTGGTGGCGAGGGAGATTAAAAAGCGGGGCAAGGTGGATCTCGCCGAGCACATGGCCGAGGACATGGTCACCGCCGTCTGCGAAAAGCTGGACATGACCTTGGCGGCGAAACAAAAAGAGGCCCTCATGCGGGCTGTGGATTCCCATCTCCTCGTCATTACAGGCGGTCCCGGCACGGGGAAGACCACCACCCTTCGCGCCATCGTCGAGGCCATGGAGCGGCTCAATCTGTCCATCGCCTTGGCGGCGCCTACGGGCCGTGCAGCGAAGCGCATGGAGGAGGCCACGGGCAAAAGCGCCTCCACCATTCACCGCCTCTTAAAATACGATTACATCGACGAAGACGGCACGGGTTCCATCGTTTCCGGCGACGACATCGACGCCGACGTGTTGATTATCGACGAGGCCAGCATGATCGATCTGCTTTTGATGCGGGACGTGCTCACGTCCTTAAAGGACACGACGCGGCTCATTCTCGTCGGCGACGTGGATCAGCTGCCGCCCGTGGGGGCGGGCAATGTCCTGAAGGATATTTTGGATTCCGGGGAAGTGCCCTCGGTGCAGCTGGACGAGGTGTTTCGCCAGGCGGAGACCTCTTACATCGTAAAAAACGCCCACCGCATCAATCACGGCGAGCTGCCTCGGGTCAATGAAAAGGGCACGGACTTCTTTTTTATGGAAGAGAGCGATCCGAGCAAGGCCATGGCGCTGATTTGCGATTTGGTGAAAAATCGCCTCCCCGATTACTACGGCGTGGACGCCATGGAAGACATTCAGGTGCTGGCGCCGATGAAAAAGGGCATCTGCGGCATCGAAAATTTAAACGAGGCATTGCAAAGGACGTTGAACCCGGGGAAGAAGGGCCTGGACAGCCGCGGCTTCACCTACTGCGTCGGGGACAAAGTGATGCAGACGAAAAACAATTACCAAATGCCCTGGAAGTCGCAAAACAAGGTCTTCGACAACGAGGGAGAGGGCGTCTTTAACGGGGACTTGGGCCGCGTCACGGCGGTGGATCCCGCCGGGGAGTGGATCAAGGTCCTCTACGATGACAAGCTCTGCACCTACACGAGCGAATACCTGCCGGAGCTTATGCCCGCCTATGCCAGCACCGTGCACAAGTCCCAGGGCTCGGAGTTTCCCGTGGTGGTCATGCCCATCTTAAGCGGCCCACCCATGCTCTATACGCGGAATCTCCTCTACACCGGCGTGACTCGGGCGCGGAAACTGGTGGTCATCGTCGGGAGCTTTCAGGCCCTGGAGCGCATGGTGCAAAACAATCGCATCCGCTGGCGCTATTCCGAT
The DNA here is from genome assembly GCF_900155585.1 of Aedoeadaptatus urinae. Lineage (GTDB taxonomy): Bacteria > Bacillota > Clostridia > Tissierellales > Peptoniphilaceae > Aedoeadaptatus > Aedoeadaptatus urinae. Next base: position 469,518 of record NZ_LT707417.1, read on the forward strand.
CTGGATAGGATTTTAAAGGAGAAGAGAGAATGGTAAAGGGCTTTTTTTCCTACGACGGTTGTCCCCTCTGCAAGAGGGAGCCGGCGGCGCGGTTCGGGCTCTGCGAAAGCTGTTTGGACAATCTCGCCTTTTCCGGGGAAGAGATTTTTTCCGAAAAGGCCTTTCCCGTTTACGCCCTGCTCAGGGAAAACAAGCTGTCCTCCTTTATGATCCACGGATTAAAATTTCGCGAGGAGCGCTTTTGGGCCAAGGTCTTCGGCGAGATGGCGGCGGATTTTTATGACCACATGGGCCTCGGTCCCTTCGACGCCGTCGTCTGCGTGCCCACCTCGGCGAAGAAGCGGCGCATCCGCGGCTACAATCCGCCGGAGCTCATTGCAAGGGAGCTGGCCGGCCGGATCGGTGTGCCCTATGAAGACGCCCTGGCCTTTAAGCGAAGGGTGCGGGATCAAATCGGCCTCGGGGCGCGGGAGCGGGCGCGAAACGTGCGAGATGCCTTCATCGCCCATCAAGTCATGGGGAAGCACCTCCTCTTAATCGACGACACCTACACCACCGGCGCCACCATGAAGGCCTGCGAGGAGGCCCTTATGGAGGCAGGCGCGGCATCGGTGACGGGCATCATCTGTATTAAGGCCCGGGATGTAAATATAAATTAGCAAAAAAAATAAGCGGCCACTCCATGGTGAGTGACCGCTTTTTTCGCGGATTAAATATGAATGTCCCCTCGATAAAAGAGCACGGCATGGCCCGATAAGTTCACGTGGCCCGGCATGACGCGGGTTTCTAAAATGCCGCCGCGGCGGCTGGCCTGATAGGCGAGAATGTCCGCCTTGTTTAATTTCTCCGCCCAATAGACGCAGATGTGGCAGTGGCCGGAGCCGCTGACCGGATCTTCCACCACGCCCAGCTTCGGTGCAAAGGAGCGGGAGATGCAGTCGTAGTCGCCCTCGCCGGCCTTGGTCATGTGGAGCATGGTCCCTTCCAGGGCCTTGATCTTCAAGACGTCGGGCTCGTAATTCTTTATGTCGAAGTCGTCTTCCATGACCAGGAGCAGGTCCCTGCCCATATAGGCTTCCTTGGGGCGGGCGCCCACGGTCTGAATCATGGCCTCGGTCACGGGAACCTCCTCGAGCTCAAAGGCGGGCAGGTCCATGGTAAAGAGCTCGCCCTTTCGCGTGACGGAGAGAGTGCCGATTTTCGTGTCGAAATGAATGGTGTCCTTCACCCGTTCCAAAATGAGAAAGACGATGTAGGCCGCGGCAAAAGTGGCGTGGCCGCAAAATTCCACTTCCCCCGCCGGCGTAAAGGAGCGCAGATTGTAATTGTCGCCGTCCTTCGCGACGAAGACCGTCTCCGAAAGATTATTTTCATCGGCAATGGCAAGCATGAGCTCGTCGGTGAGAATGCGATCGGGGAGGCAAACCGCTGCAGGGTTGCCTTTAAAAACTTTTGTCGTAAAGGTATCGACGATAAATTGTTTCATATGGGACTCCTGTATAAGACTTATGATAAACGAGTGTGAGACGATACGAAAGAGCCGAAGAGGGTCTCCTTTCGGGGCCATTGAACGCCCTTGTTGTATAGAAGATAAAGGCTCGACTGAACGGCACTGCCGAAGAGCAGCATCAGACCGAAAAGATAGAGCCAGATCAAAAAGATAATCATCCCCGCCAGGGAACCGTAGGTGTTCGAGTAGTTTGAAAAATTCGCCACGTAGTAGCCGAACACCCCATTGGAAAGCAAAATGCCCACCGTAGAGAAAAGGGCGGCGGCCAGGTTGACATAGGCCGGCGGCTTGCCGCCCTCGGGCCATTTAGGCGAGAAGCGGTAGAGCCCGTAGGTGCTCAAAAACATATAGGCCAGGGGCACGAAGGTGGTGATCCGTCGAATAATGACGGAGGCCTCCTTGGGCAGCTGCAGAAAATCAAAAATAAATCGCAACAGATTGGTACCGATGACCTGGGTCACGAATAGCAAAATCACCAAAGCGAACAGGGCCACGGTAATGACGAGAGAGAGCGCCGTCAAAGCAAAGAAGCTTCGCCCCTCGGCAATATAGAGCCCGTCGTTTATGCTTTTGATCAGCTGCTTGATTCCCTTGCTCGCCACGTAAATGGACCCGATCAATGAAATAGACAAAAGGGCTGAGGACGAGTTCAGCTGCAAATCCCTGAAAAAGCCGGTGGCGATGGATTGAATCTCCGGCGGCAGGTTTTCTAAAATCCTCGCCATGCGCGGCAGATAGCTTCGGTTGACCACATTTAAAATATTTAACAGTGCGATAAAAAAGGGGAAGATGGCCAAGACGAAAAAGTAGGACAGGCTCGCCGCTTTTTGTATCAGATCGTTTTTTAAAATGTGGTACAAAAAGATGTCGACAAAAGCAAAAGGCTTTTTTGTAACGAAACCTTTGAGTTTCCTTTTCCACTTATTCATAGAATCCTTCTTCCCTCCTACAGCGATTATATCATAGTTATGATAGAATAGAATCGAGATGGAGGAGGATTTATGCAATACAACATTTTGGTTTGCGACGACGAAAAGGACATCGTCTCCGCAATAAAAATTTACTTAGAAGCGGAAGGCTACCGCGTCTTTCCCGCTTACGACGGCATGGAAGCATTAGAGATTATGAAAACCGAGGACATTCATTTGGTCCTGATGGATTTAATGATGCCCAATATGGACGGCATGTCCGCCATTTTAAAAATACGCGAGACCAGCAATATCCCCATCATTATCCTCAGCGCGAAAAGCGAAATCACCGACAAGATCATCGGCCTGAACATGGGCGCCGACGATTACATTATCAAGCCCTTTAACGCCGTCGAGCTCATCGCCCGGGTCAACTCCGGCATACGCCGCTACACCTCCCTGGGCGCGGCGGAAATCGACGACGGCAATTACACCGTGGGACGCATCAGCTTGGACGACAATGCCAAGGAAGTGCGGGTGGACGGAGAGGTGGCGAGCTTAACGCCTCACGAGTACAAAATTTTGCGCCTTCTTATGAAAAACAAGGGACGGGTTTTTTCCAGCGACGAAATTTACGAAATCGTCTGGGAGGAAGCGGCCCACGACGTGAAAAAGGTGATCTCCGTTCACATCTCCCATTTGCGGGACAAGGTGGAAATCAATCCGAGAAAGCCCGACTACATTAAATCCGTCTACGGCATGGGCTATAAATTCGAGGACGTGGACTGATGTCCGACAAGGGACGACTGTTTTTCGAAGGGCTCAAGGCTCGCGCCTACAAATACTGCCGGGGCAATTACCTGGAGATCATTTGGGTGGATCTGTGGTTCGTCATGGGCTGTGTGAATCTTTTCTCGTCACTTTTCGGAGGACACGTCTACGATCCGTCCCTATCCTTGCTCTACGCCCTCACGTCGGTGGCCCTGCTCATCGTCTTTTGGTGCATTAAGCTTTTTATGCGGGCGAAGACGAGGACCTGGCTCACCGTGAATCTGGCGAAGGAAATAAAAAAAGAAGCCATCTACGGCTTCTTTTGTGTCGTCAACAGCTTTCTGATTATTCATTTCCTCATGGTGCTCACGGGCTTTCCCATCCTCTACGGCATTTTGATGATGCCGGTCTTAAGGCTCATGCTCATGGGAGAGGACGAGGTGGTTCAAAACCGCATTCTTCGCGCCGCTATTTCGGAAACCCAGAGCTATGTGAACATTACCACCTTCTCGCCTATGATGAAGGAGTCCACCTACGAATCCCTCATGGACCTGACGCGAATTAAAGACAGTATGTATCAGGCGGCACAGGCTCAGGTGAAGTCCCAGAAAATGAAGACCGAGCTCATTACCAACATCAGCCACGACCTGAAGACGCCCTTGACCAGCATCATAAACTACGCCGATATTTTAAGCAAAAAAGACGTTATGGACGAAGAGGCGAAGAGCTACGTCCACATTTTGGGCCGCAATTCCGAACGGCTCAAGAGCATGATCATTAATTTAATCGAAGCCTCCAAGACGGGCAGCGGTAATGTGACCCTGGAGCCGGTGATCATCGACTTTAACGAGCTGATCGGCCAAATTTACGGCGACGTCGCTGCCGATTACGAATCGAGAAATTTAAATTTCGCCTACAAGTCCGATGCTGAGGACATTCCCATTTACACCGACGGCAATGTCTTGAGCCGCGTCATTCAAAATCTCTTCAGCAATTGCTACAAGTATGCGAAAGAGGGCACGACCGTCACCGCCCACACCTCGGTGGTGGGGGACAAGATCTTCTTCAATATGAAAAACCAATCGAAGAACAAGATCAGCCAGTCCACGGTGGAGCTTTCCAATCAATTTATTCGCGGCGACAAGAGCCGCACCACGGAGGGCAGCGGCCTGGGTCTTTACATCGCGAAGAACCTGGTGGAAATTTTAGGCGGCGAATTTCGCATGGTCATCGACGGAGACTACTTCCAGGTCTTTATCGAGCTGCCGAAGGAAATTGAATCGAAATAAAAAACCGGACACAGGGTCCGGTTTCTTTTTGCAAAGGAAGGATTAAATATCGAAGTCGATACGGCCGAAGTTGCCGTCGCGCCGTTTGTAGAGAAGGGCAGGTTGGTTATCTTTCCCGTCCAAGAAGACGAAGAAATTGTGATTCAGCAATTCCATTTGAAGCATGGCTTCCTCTTCGTGCATGGGCAGAAGCTTAAATTGCTTTCTCTTGGAAACAATCTTGCCTTGTTCGTCTTCTGCCTTTTCGGGAATGGCTTGTTCGAAATTTTCGAAGCGAATGGTATCGGAATTTTGGTGGCGCTTTTTCAGGCGGGTCTTGTACTTGCGGACCTGTCTTTCCAGTGCGTCCACGGCCAAATCAATAGAGGCGTACATGTCCTGTGTCGTTTCTTCCGCACGAATGATGCTACCCGGCAAGAACACCGTGATTTCAGTGGTGTGGTTGCCCTTGATGGAAGAAAAGTTGGCCTTTGCTTTAACCTCTTCGGTAAAGTACTTGTCCAGCTTCGACAGTTTCTTTTCCGCTTGATTTTTCAAAGCCGACGTCAGTTCAATGTTCTTTCCGTAAAATTCAATACGCATAGTCATGTCTCCTCTCACTAACTTTTTATAATCATACCCCGAATCGCGGAATTGAAACGACCTCCGCCCTTGCAGTTTTTTTTCAGTTTGCTATACTTTTGCTATAAGTGCTGGAAGGAGAGGAAAATTGGACATTCCGCCACTGAAAAATTATTTGCCTCACGTAGGCATGCGCACCTTTAAGACGGCCCTCGCCGTCGTTATCGGATTATTTTTATCGAATATATTAGGCCTTCATACGCCGCTGTTCGTGGCCATCGCCGCCATGACCACCATGCAACCGTCGGTTCACGAAACCCATAAGGCCGTCCGGCTCAGAATGTTTACCTGCGTCATGGGCGTGGTTCTGGGTTATGTTTTAGCGCTCATTACCGACAACATCTACCTGCGCCCATTGATCGCCGGCGTGGGCATCGTGATAATTATTTTGACCCTGCTGAAATTTAAAATGAACCGCTTCATTAATCTCACGAATATTATTTTCGTGGCGAGCTTTTCTTCTCAGCAGTCCCAATTAGCCTACGGCGTCAACCGCCTTATGGGGACCTTTCTCGGGATCTTCGTTTCCGTCGCCATCAATTACCTCATCGCCCGGCCCACGCCGAAAGCCGGCTTCGAATCTCTTTTGGAGCACACCTACGAGGATATCTTTCGCCTGTCCGAGTCGATTATTCTCGCCGACGAAAAGCCGAAGCTGGACGCCCTGCAAAAGGAATTGACACAGACACAGGATTCCTTTGAGCTGATTAAGAAAGAGATTTCCGAGCCCTTTGCCCGGGAATTGGACCTTAAAGGGGTGGACAGGCTATTGGACCTGTTTACCGAGACCTTTATCTCTCTAAGGGTTTTGTCCGAAATGAATATTATGGAAAGCAAATTAACTATGGAAAATAAATTATTTATACAGGACCTGTTTCACTACACGGAGCTGTTCGAAGGAATGGACAAAGTGATTCCCGATCCCGTCGTGAATTTTCACGTCCACGCGGTTTTGGAAAAGCTTGAGGCCATTCAAATTCTTTACGACGAAGGAGTAACCCATGTCTAACAGACAGATTTGGCTGAAAGCCCTGGACGACATCGTCTATATCGTGGATTCGGCGCGGCAAAGCATTCCCATGGACGAGCTGTTCAAGGACGAGGAAATGTACGAGCCCATGCGCCTGTCCATTCCCCATTTCGATCTGGCCTCCTGGCTCATGTTCGACACGGAAGAAAACCGCGCCACCACCGGCCAGTTGGTGACTCAGCTGTGGCATCATATTCATAAAATGCGCGGCGTGGCGCCCTATTTGGAACGGATCTTCGATTCCTATATGGCCATGTACCGGGTGAATTATATATCAGAGGACGGGATCTACGTACAAAGCATTTTATTTCCCGAGCCCGCCGTCACCATCTGTCCCGGTGAGGGCACGAAGAACTTAAAGGAGGGAGACATCTTCCTCGGCCGCATCCTCTGCACCAATGCGGGTTATTTTCTCTTTCACGAGCCCAATGTGGTGCCCGAGCATTTGCGGGAGGATTTCTACGCCAATGTCTTGGACCTGGGCAAGCGCCAGCCCATGATGCGTGAGAACACGAAGGTCTATCAGACCACGTTAAAAAACGGAAATCCCGAGGTCCTCTTTCTCTTCGCCATCGCCTACGCGCAGGCGGAGGAGGACGCCCGAGACGACGGACCCTTCCCCTTGGATGAGGAAGAGACCGTTTTTGATTTAGACGTAAGAGAAGACGGCATCCTGGCCCTGGCGCCCCAATTCGCCGAAGACGACGACGATGTGGTCTCCGATATGTATATTCTGGAGCAAATGGAATCCATGGTGCTTATGGTGGACGGCATGAATTTGGACAACAACCGCTTCACCCACTATGACGAGCTTATGGAAGCGGCGGCGGAGGAAGGAGATTTCGCCACCGACGAGCAGATGACGCGGATCTACGAGCTGCTGCGATATTGGTGTACCATTCAAAAAAACGACGCCGGTCGCGACTCCTTGGAGCCCGCCGCCGAAAAAATTTTGGACTACAAGCGCAGGCTCAGTGAATCGGTGACCGGCCTCTACCGTATAAAGAGCTTAGACGATGCTCGGGGCGAGCTTACCCGCCCGTCGAGCTGGATCAACCAATTCGACCGCTACCTGGAAATTTTGCTGGACGAAAACTTGGAGGTAACGAAAAGCGGCGCCATTAATGTCGAGAGCCTGATGCGGGTGCGGGAAAATGTGCCGACACTTATTCAAACGAGTGGGGCTAATCGAGAGAGCAGCTATCCGGAGCTGGTATTTTTCAGGAAGTTCGCCCTCTTAAAGAGCATGGTCCACGTAGAAGGAGGGATTTTGCTTCCCACCATTCGCATGGAGCAGTACCTGCAGCTGGACGACGAGGAAAAAGTGGTGCTCTGGGTCAGCACCCTGCTAAATAAAAAATTCAGCGCAGCGGATCCCTACTTTTCGCAGTGGCCCGTACAGGACGTCTTGCGGCAAATCACCGAGCCCGGCGCCTTGGACTATCTCTTGTCGAAAGAAAATTTGGAAAAGAAGGAAGAAAAAATTCGTTGGCGCATTTTGGAAATGGGTCGGGAGCTGGATCTCTACGACATCGCCCTGGAGCCGGGTCACAAATACCGGTTCATTCCCACCGCCTTCGGCGAAGCGGCCTTCAGCTACATGGGCCTGTTGGGGAAGGACAATGTGATCTCTCTTTTTTGAGGATAAGGATTGTCTAAATTTAGAAATTCGAGGCGAAAAGCTGTGGTAAAATAATAGGTGGAGGCGAGGAGATGAAGAGACGAAGCGCCCTTTGGGCATTAGGCATTTTTCTCGCCGTTTTTCTTATGGCGGCGGCGCCCTATCCACCGGAAAGCCATTTTTTTCGCGACATGAAAAAGGCAAAGCCGGAGGTGACCTCGCCTGAATCCGTTCCCGAAATTGTACGTTTTGATCCGTCGGAGGATCAGGCGGTGCCATTTTATTATACCTATCCCTTGAAAAAGGTGAACGGTCAGTGGGCCATGGCCTACAGAGATCTGCTTCATCTCGTGGGGGAAAAGCGCATCAGCTATCTGCCCGATGAAGGGATCATCACCATTAATCAAATCGATCGCATCTACATGGCCGTGGACAGGGCGGCTGTCATCGGCCAGTCCGGTTCCACGGAGGCTCGCGCCTATCCCACCCTTGTAGACGATGTGCTTTACGTGCCTTTGTTTTTTTGCTTGGAGCACATGGGCTACACCGCCAATTTAACCGACGACGGCTCCGGCCTTTTAATCGTGCCGCCGCCTGAGAAGGTGAAGGTCGTCCCCGAGCGCGCCGTGAAGGTGGGAAGCATTCATCCCTATCGGGACGGCACCATGGCCACTGCCATCCTCGACATGAACGGCACCGAGCTTTTGGGCTGGGGCGAAAAGGTGCCCCGGGGCATGGGGAGTCTGTTTCATCTGAACGAAAAACAGACCGTGGACTTTGTCGGCGACCTCGCCTTAGAAAGCCCTCGAGATTACGACGAGAAAACCAAGTCGGCCCTGGCGACGGACGGCCACAGAATTTATATTTATCCCTTGGAAAAAGGGCCGCGGCAAATTTTTACCATGCCCTACGCCATGAGAGAGGCGAAAAAATTCTGCTACGACGAGGGCGGCATCTACTTTCAAAGAGCCGACGGCATTGACGTCTTTTATCCCAAGACAAAGACATTGAAGCGCGTCGTGAATCGAGGGGTGGAGGATTTCGACGTACAGGGAGGTCGTGTGCTTTTTAAAGCCGACGGCCAATTGTTCCTGCAGGATAAAGGCGGCCTTCCCCGAAGCATGGATGCAAAAAGCGGCGTGAGCTTTAAGCTCAGCGACTCCTATATCGTCCTGGACGACGGACAGCTGGGCCTCGTGAGCATTTTATCGGCGGAGGATTTAAAGGTCCTGTGCTCTCTCGCCTATGACGCCGGCAAGAGCCACAGCGTGAAGCTGATGAACGACCGCTACCTGGCTCTCGGTCAGGGAAATACAATAAAGCTAAAGGATTTAGATTCCGATACCCACCGGGTGTTGGACATGGTCAATATCGACGATACATTAAGAGAACGCCGCGTACTGTGGCTATACAACGGCAATATTGTGAAGGGCTATGTCTACGGCGACGGCGTGAAAATCGCCCAAGGTGTGACGATACGTCCTTAAGGAGGATTTATGAACAGAGAAGAAATGGAAAGACAAAGGCGGCGAAGGATCGCCCGCATTAAAAAGAGAAAGCGCCGGGCCCGCATCAGGGGTCTCGTGCTTTTCGTCGCCATTATCGTCGTATTCGGCGGCGTCTTTCATAAATTAAAATCCATGGCCTCGAGTGGCGACGAGGTCGGCGGCAATCAAGTGGAATGGTTCGTCCTGAAAAATCTGGACGCCCTAAATCCCGCCCGCGCCTATACGCCGGAGGAAGTAGGCAATTTAACCAACAATATTATTAACGACCGCATCGACATTCATCTGGCCAAGGGACAAAACCACATTACCCGTGCGTCGAGCTATGCCTACGATGCCGGTGAAATTTCCGATATTATCGAAGGCAAGCGGGAGTATACGGGCGATAAAAAAATCGCCTTCCTAACCTTCGACGACGGCCCCAATCACAAGATCTCTCCTCAAATGTTGGATATTCTGAAAGAAAAAGAGGCCCACGCCACTTTCTTTGTCGTGGGAAGAAACGTGGGTGAAAAGACGCGAGACATTCTTCTTCGCGAGCTTACCGAAGGCCACGCCATCGCTCTGCACTCCTACAGCCACGATTACCACAAGCTCTATCCCGGACGCGTCGCCAATGCGGCGGCAGTGGAAGGGGAAGCTGCCAAGACGCAAAAAGCCCTGCAGGACGTTTTGGGTAAAAGCTTCCACTCCGGCGTGTGGCGCTACCCCGGCGGGCACATGAGCTGGAAGGGCCTGGATGCCTCTGACAAAAAATTAAAGGACATGGACATTTCCTGGATCGACTGGAACGCCCTGACAGGGGATGCGGAGCCGGCGAAGCGCCGCCCCACGACACCTGAAGGTCTGGCGGAATTTTTAAAGAAATCCATGCCGAAAAACGACGACGCGTCGGTCATCGTCATCCTAATGCACGATGCGGAAACAAAACAGCTTTCCGCCGACGCCTTGCCTCACGTCATCGACGCCCTGCGCGCCGACGGCTACAGCTTCGGTGTTTTAAAGTAGGTGGCCATGCAACACACATCCCTACTTTTAATGCTCATCACCATAGGGACCAAATTTTTTGGATTGGCTAGGGAAAAAGCCCTAGCCCATTTTTTTGGTACATCGGATGTGGCGAATATTTTTCTTATCGCCTTCACCCTGCCTATGGTCCTGTCCAATTTATTTTCGGGCTTTATCGCCGGGGGCTTTATTCCCGTCTACACGGAGCTCGCCCACCGAGAGGGAAGAGAAAAGGCCGACGGCTTTACCACCACTCTGTCCGTGGTCGTGGCGGCAGCGGCATTGGTATTAAGCCTTCTCGCCATCCTCTTTGCCCCGCAACTGGTGCATATGATGGCGCCGGGCTTTCACGGCGCGGTCTTCGAAAAGACCGTCTACATGAGTCGCATCACGGCGCTGAGCATGACGGTAACCGCCGTCTTTTCCATATTTAAAGCCTATCTGCAAATTTACGAGCACTTTATCGTGTCCATGTTCCACTCCGTGGTCATGAACTCCGTCTTAATCGCCGCCATGTTTTTCGGCCGGGCGGGCAATATGGGTCTCTTGGCATTGGGCATCCTCTTTGCCTTTTGCGTTCAATACGTAATCTTTCTGCCCTATTTGAAAAAAAGCGGCCTTCACCTGCGCCGCGGCTACGCCGTGAAAAGCGAGGCCATGAAAAAAATGTGGCTCCTGGTCCTGCCCATTTTGATTTCCACCTCGGTGCTGGAGATAAATAACATCGTCAGCAAGGCGTTGGCATCCACCATCGCCTCCACCGGCGTGGCGGTAATCAATTACGCCACAAAGATTCAAGGCTTCGTCACGGGCATCGTGGTGACCAGCATCGTCACCGTCACCTACCCTCGCATGGCGAAGCTGGTGGAAAGTAAAAACGCCGAGGAGCTCTCCGCGGTCTTGCGTGATAGCCTGTCACTTATGGCGGCCTTCGTCTTGCCCGCCACCGTCGGCGTCATGTGCTTTCACAGAGAAATCGTGCAGCTTTTATTTTTAAGCGGCGCCTTTTCCGCGGAGGACGTGCGGGCCACAGGGGAAGTGCTCTTATTTTACGCCCTGGGCCTGTTCGCCATCGGCATTCGGGAAATCGGCGTCAGGATTTTTTACAGCCGAAAGGACGCCCGAGTGCCCCTGATCAACGCCGCCTACATGGCCGTGGTCAATGTGGCCCTGAGCTTTCTCTTCGGCAAATACTTCGGCCTGCCGGGCCTCGCTCTCGGTACCTCCGTCTCTCTGTGGGTGGGGGCTGTGGGCATGCTGATCCACTTAAAGCGTGCCGCCATGGGACTGAAGCTTAGCAGCGGCATAAAGAACATGGCAAAGATCGCCCTGGCCTCCGTTCTTATGGGTGTGATCGCCAAAGGAGCGGAGAAGATCCTCCTCGGCCTTCTTTCCCCGAACCTGGCCCTACTGGTCGCCATGGCCGTGGCGGGGGCGAGCTATGTGCTCCTCGCCGTCATTATGAAATTTGACGAGATCGAACAAATAAAAAAATTGCTTTACGAAAAGAAAAATAAGGTATAAATTTATTCAAGACTAAAAATAAAACCATTGATATAGAGAAGGGAAGACATGAAGAGAGAAGAACTGGTCGATTTTTTACACAAGCAAACCATCGATGAAACCCTGTTAAAAGAAGTGGAGGACTTCGTTCGCGAGCATCCCGTGGATCCCGCCGTGGCGGACCGGGTGCCGGAATCCATTTACCGTTACTACGGCAAGAGCATTTGGGAAAAAGCCATTTACGCCATCCTCTCCGGCTACCACATTTTGCTTTCGGGACCCAAGGCCACGGGGAAAAACGTCTTTTCCGAAAACCTGGCCCAGCTTTTTAATCGCCCCATGTGGAATATGTCCTTAAACGTCAACGTGGACAGTGCCTCCTTAATCGGCGTGGACACCTTCCGTAACGGGGAAGTGGTTTTAAAGAAGGGTCCCGTCACCTTGGCGGCAGAAAAGGGCGGCTTCGCCATCTTCGACGAAATCAATATGGCGAAAAACGAATCCCTTTCCGTGGTGCACTCGGCGCTGGACTTTCGCCGCATGATCGACGTGGCGGGCTACGACCGCATTCCCTTAGACGACGCCACCCGCTTTATCGGCACCATGAACTACGGCTACATGGGCACCCGCGAGCTGAACGAAGCCCTCATCAGCCGCTTTATGGTTATCGACATGCCGATCCTTGAGGGGGAAGGGCTGAAACAGATTTTGCGGGAAGAGACCAACTTAAACGAAGAGGGCATGCTCCTCTTCGCCCGCCTCTTTACGGATCTGCAAAACAAAAGTCTGGAAGGGGAAATTTCCTCCAAGGCCGTGGACATGCGGGGCCTTTTCGGCGCCCTCACCATGATGGAGCGTGGCCTCGGCGTGAAGGACGCTCTGAACATGGGGATCGTGAACAAATCCTTCGACCGCTTCGAAAAGGAAGTGGTAGACGATGTCATCGACACCCTCTTTGCAAAGGACGTGACGAAGGGTGAACTGTTCCGATGAGCTGGACGGACAAGCGTCGGCAAAACGTGTACTGGACCGTCGGCGGCAATTACCAGCGTCGCTACGGCGGCGAAGGCGACGGCTTTGACGCGGCGGAATCGGGGATCATCGATCGGGCCTTTCCGAAAAATCGCCTGGCGAATTTCGTGGCGAAGAACACGGCCAATGTGTCCAACGGAAAAGATATGTCTACCGTGGCGCGGATTCTGGCTTTGCAATACACGAAGAATACCCTTTACAGCGAACGACCCGGCATCAAAGCCATGGCGAAGGGGGCCTACACCGGCCGCTTCCGCGCCCTGGACTTTTTAAACAAGCGGGATCTGGCTCAGGAAATGGAAATGCAATACGCCGCCTACCGCATGGGCAAGCCCATGAGCGCCGGCACCTTTCTTGAACCCTTAATGCGCAAATTGATCGCCGGGGATAAAATAAAAAACGAAGGGGAGTTTTACGACTACCTGGCCCGACTGTGGCGGGAGCATTTCCACGTGAACCCCACCCTGACCTTCGAGGTGGAAAAAAAGATCGAGGACAAGGACGCGCCGCCCCCGCCCGCAGATCAACCGGAGCCAAAGAAAAAGCACCGGAAAATCGTGGAAAAACAGGCGGCGCTTATCGAAGACAGCGAGACGGAAATCATCGAGTCGGCGGAATTTTCCGGCGTCATTCGCGACACCTCCAAGGTGGTGGAATCCGACGCCACCATATCCAAGGGCCGTGCCGACAACGAAGCCCGCATCCTGAGCCGAGTGCGCAAGCACTACGGCAAGGAAGCCCTGTCCCCGGCCAAGGCGAAAAAAATCGAAGCCGCCATCGCCACGGGCATGCACCAAGGCATGCGCCTTCACGTTACCAATGGCCGCTTCGAAAATGACATCGGGGCGAAGTTTTTCGAAGACCAAATCCTCGCCCAAAGGCAGGAAACGGAAGCCGTCTACGAGAAAGACCGCCACATCTACGAGCGGTCCGTCTTCGAGCTGAGAGAAATCATTCGAAAAAATCTGCTGGACGACTCATCTCAGGAATCGGTTCACGCCGCCAACGGCGCCATCGACACGAGTTTGCTCTGGCGCCACGTGATCCTCGGCGACGACCGCATCTTCAAGAAAAATTCCTTCGAGCAGGAAAATTCCTTTGCCGTGGATATTCTCTTAGATATGAGCGGCTCCCAACAGGATCGTCAGGCGGAAGTGGCCATCCAAGGCTTTTTAATCGCCGAAGCCCTCACCCAGCTTCGCATACCCACCCGGGTCATGGGCTTTTGCAATCTCTTTCACTACCAAATCATTCGCATCTTCCGCGACTACAAGGACGAGCCCAAGGAAAATCGCGAGATCTTTTCCTACAAGGCCGGCGGCTCCAATCGCGACGGCTTTGCCCTGCGCTACGTCTTTGAAACCATGGAGGACATCGAATCGGACACGAAGGTGCTCATCGTCCTTTCCGACGGCATGCCCAACGACCTGCTCTCCATCGGCCTCGACGCCAACAAAGGCGCCGTCGCAGACTACGAAGGGGAAGCGGCGGTGTACGATACGGCGGCGGAAGTGCTGCAGGGCAAGCTGAAGCAGCGAGCCGTCCTCGGCGTCTTTACCGGGGAAGACAAAGAGCTGGATCAGGAAAAACTCATCTTCGGCACCGACTTCGTGCGCATCAAAGATCTGGAACGCTTCTCCGTGGTGGTGGGAAAATATTTAAAGAGCGTGGTGGAACGCCTGCAATAAAAATCAGAGCCTGCGGGCTCTTTTTTATTTGCCCGCCTACCCTTTTTCCCGGAGCTGTGGTATACTACCACCAACAGCATAGGGCGACGATAAGAAGCAGTAAAAAATGTAACCCGACAGAGAGCCTGCGGATGGTGCGAGCAGGCGGGAGCAGTTTTTGAATCCGTCTTTGAGCCCGACAATGAAGTGAACCGGCAACGGTTAATTTGGGTGGCAACGCGGGTCCGTCTCGTCCCATAGGGGATGTGGCGGCTTTTTTTATGGAGGTAAAGATGTTAGACATTCGCATGATTCGTGAAAATCCCGAACTTGTAAAGGAAAATATTAAAAAGAAATTCCAGGACGACAAGCTCGCCCTCGTGGACGAGGTATTGGAGCTGGACGTGGCCAATCGCGCGGCAAAGACCGAAGGCGACGACCTTCGCGCCAAGCGCAACACCTTGTCGAAATCCATCGGTGGCCTGATGAAGGAAGGCAAGAAGGACGAAGCGGAAGAAGTGAAGGCCGAGGTGAAGGCCATTAACGACCGCATCGAGGAATTGGAAGAAGAAGAGGGCAAGAAGTCCGATCGCATTCGCGAAATCATGTTGGTGATTCCGCAAATTATGGACGACACCGTGCCCATTGGCAAAGACGACACGGAAAATGTGGAACTGGAACGCTTCGGCGAGCCCGTGGTTCCCGATTACGAGGTCCCCTATCACGTGGACATTATGGAAGCCGTGGCCGGCATCGATTTGGAAAGCTCGAGAAAGACCTCGGGTAGCGGCTTTTACTATCTGCGCGGCGACATCGCCCGTCTGCACTCCGCCATCCTTTCCTACGCCCGGGACTTCATGATCGACAAGGGCTATATCTATCACATTCCGCCCTTTATGATTCGCGGCGACGTGGTCAGCGGCGTCATGAGCTTCGCCGAAATGGAAAACATGATGTACAAAATCGAAGGAGAAGACCTGTACCTGATCGGCACCAGCGAACACTCCATGATCGGCAAGTACATCGACTCCATTACCGACGAAGCCACCCTGCCCCACAAGCTTACCAGCTATTCCCCCTGCTTCAGAAAAGAAGTGGGCGCCCACGGCATCGAAGAGCGCGGCGTCTATCGGATTCACCAATTCGAAAAGCAAGAGATGATCATCATCTGCAAGCCCGAAGACAGTAAAGACTTTTACAACGAGCTGTGGCAAAACACCGTGGAATTTTTCCGCACCATGGACATTCCCGTGCGCACCTTGGAATGCTGCTCCGGCGACTTGGCCGACCTCAAGGTCAAGAGCTGCGACGTGGAAGCCTGGTCTCCCCGTCAACAAAAATACTTCGAGGTGGGCAGCTGCTCCAATTTAGGCGACGCCCAAGCCCGCCGCTTAAACATTCGCATTCGCGGCGAAGACGGCAAGCTCTATTTGGCTCACACCCTGAACAACACCGTGGTAGCACCGCCCCGTATGCTCATCGCTTTCTTGGAAAACCACTACCGAGAAGACGGAAGCATCTTCATTCCCGAAGTGCTGCGCCCCTACATGGGCTTTAAGGAAAAAATTGAAGTTTCTAAAAAATAAAAGAGACGCCATCGTAAAGGTGGCGCCTTTTTTGGTGAAGATAGAAAAAACCTTACTCACCCATGGATAATAAAACCGAAAGATTTTTAGGGCGTAGCTGAAAAATATTCAAGTGGAAAAGGGTGGATTCATCTTTTGGTTTTTTATAAGACGCACTTTCCATTTGCAGGTTAAATTCCGCAGGCGTTTTATTCATGGGCATGATCCGGTAATGGTAGTTAATGTATTCTAGTCTGTTAACAGTAGACGTTTTTGTATCAAAAACGGGTTCTTGATCGGGATCGTAGGACTCGATGTCGAATCGGTAGACAATGTTATACTTCGTATTGACTCGATCTTCGTTAAAATAGACGTCGCTATCTTCTTCTTTAAAATCACCGGTCCAATGAAGTCCTACTGCCAGCTCTCTTAGAGGGATGTAATAATCGCCGTCAACGGTAAGGCTGCTGTTAACATATTCCATGCTCGTGTCTTGATCCAGATAGATGCCGTCACATTGGATGCCGCGTCCGTGAAAGACAACTTCACGTTTCGTTGCGGGTTCCGTTACAAGAACGCCGATTTCGGGAGGATTATCTCCGCCCCAAATGTAATTATTACGATCGATGCTGTAGATCCAGCCCATTCCTTTCGTAAAATCTTTTACTGATATCATGCGGCGATCGCCTATTTGAAAAGAGTGGACTTTAAACTCTTTTCCCTCGTAGTGAATCGACAGAAGCTTATGGTCACGAGGCGGATAGTAGGTCTTGCCGATAACTACCGTAGAATTGGCATTGTCCCAGCTAACAATTTCGCCGAAAGCCTCGGATATAAATCGAATAGGAACAAGGGTACGACCATTACTAATCTTAGCGGGCACATCCAATGTAATGTGCTTGGTCATGCCATTTTCTTTTACAGTGGCTTGGCGTCGATTGATTTGCAATTCAATAGTTGCATCGGTTCCTTTTTGGGTGAATCGTTTGAGAATGACTTTTTGTGTTGCGGGGACCCACTTAACTTTTGAGTCTAAGCTTTCCCCAATAAGGCGTAATGGAACGAGGACGCGGTCGTTTTCGATTGTCGGTGCCACGTCGCCGTAAATATAATCGCCTAATGTAAAGATCTTTACATTCCGTTGAGCAAAGCTTTTCGAGGGAATGAACAGTACGAAGACCAGAAGCAGAAGAGACCATCTTTTCATTTCATCATATCCTTTTCAATGTTTTTTAATCTTGCATTTATTATATTATTTTCCGATTGGAATTGCACGGAAAAACTGTATCTATAGAGGACGTTCGTCATTCTTTGTATCCTCTTTAATTTCCCCTATATCCATTGACCCCACCTGCTTCTTTTTGGTATACTACTTGTCGAAACAAAGGGGAGTAACTATTATTCTTTGGTCGTCAATCCGGCTTCGGCCCGGCCAAGGATCCTAAACAGGCTGTGAGACTTTTGTCCGTGGGACAGGAGTCTTTTTTTACAATGAGGAGGTATTTATGGATTGGTACAAAATGAGTGCCCGGGAAGTGTTGGAGGAACTGTCCGCCAACGACACCACGGGGCTCGCTCCGGAAGACGCGGAGAAGCGTCTGGAAAAGTACGGGGGCAATGAGCTGCAGGAAGAGGAAGGGAAGTCCTTCGCCAAAAAGCTGGCGGAACAATGCCTCGACCCCATGATCATTATCCTTTTAATCGCCGCGGTCATTTCCGGCTTCGTCGGCGAGATGGTAGACTCCATCATTATTCTCGCCATCGTCATCGTGAATGCCGTGTTAAGTATCGTACAGGAAGGCAAGGCGGAAGAAGCCATTGCCGCCTTAAAGAAAATGAGTTCCCCTACGGTGAAGGTGATTCGCGGGGGCCGTCCCGTGGAAATCGACTCCGTCTACGTGGTACCCGGGGACCTGGTGATTTTGGAAACCGGCGACATCGTGCCGGCGGACATGCGCCTGGTGGAAAGCACCAATTTAAAAATCGACGAGTCGTCTTTAACCGGCGAATCCGTTTCCGTTGAAAAGGACGCCGACACCACACTGGAAGAAGATGCGGGCATCGGCGACAGAGAAAATTACGCCTACTCCGCCTCCATCGTCACCTACGGTCGAGGCAAGGGCATCGTTACCGCCACGGGAGAAGAGACGGAAATCGGCAAAATCGCCACCACCCTCTCCACCATGGAAGAAGAGCAGACGCCGCTGCAAAAGAAGCTGGCGGGTCTGTCCAAGACCTTGGGCATTCTCGTCGTCGCCGTCTGCGCCGTGGTCTTTGCCGTCGGCAAGCTTTACGGCCACGACACCCTGCGCATGTTTATGACCTCGGTGTCCCTCGCCGTCGCCGCCATTCCCGAAGGCCTGCCCGCCATCGTCACCATCGTCCTTTCCATGGGCATGGGCAATATGGCGAAGCGCCACGCCATCGTGAAGCGGCTCTTGGCCGTGGAAACCTTGGGGACCACCACTTATATCTGCTCCGATAAGACGGGCACCTTGACTCAAAACGAAATGACCGTCACCAAGGTCTATCTCGACGGCAAGATTATGGACGTCTCCGGCACGGGTTATGCGCCGGAAGGGGAGCTGTCTTTGGACGGCAAGCCCATTACCTTTGACGACGTCAACGGGCTCAAGACCCTGTCTTCCATCGCCACCTTAACCAACGACGCCGACCTCATCGAAGAGGGCGGCACCCACAGCATTTTAGGCGACCCTACGGAAGGCGCACTCATTACTCTGGCGGGCAAACTGGGCATCAAGGAAGAAGAGCTGGAAGGAGAATTCCCCCGTATCGGCGAAATTCCCTTCGACTCCGATCGCAAGATGATGTCCACCTTCCACGAAAACTTTTTCGAAAACAAGGTGTCGTCCTTTACCAAGGGCGCGCCGGACGTGGTGTTGAAAAACTGCAAGTACCTGTTTAAAGACGGAAAGATCGTGGAGCTCACCGAAGGAGACAGAAAGGCCATACTGGAACAAAACAACGCCTTTGCCCAAGAGGCGCTCCGCGTGTTGGCCTTTGCCTTTAGAAATTACGATGCCATGCCCGAGGCGCCTTCCACGGAAGAAAACGAACGGGACATGGTCTTCGTCGGCCTCACCGGCATGATCGACCCGGCCCGCCCGGAAGTAAAGGCCGCCATTAAAGAATGCCGAAACGCCGGCATCGTTCCCGTCATGATTACCGGGGACTACCTTCTCACCGCCAAGGCCATCGCCGAAGAGCTGGGCATTTTGCGGGAAGGCGATAAGGCCATGATGGGGGAAGAGCTCAACGACAAGACCCCGGAAGAAATTCGAGAAATCGTCAAGACCACCCGGGTCTTCGCCCGCGTGTCCCCTGAAAATAAAGTACAGATCGTCACGGCCCTGAAGGAAAACGGCGAGATCGCCGCCATGACCGGCGACGGCGTCAACGACGCCCCCGCCATTAAAAAGGCGGACATCGGCATCGCCATGGGCATCACCGGCACCGACGTGGCAAAAAATACGGCGGACGTCATCTTAACCGACGACAACTTCGCCACCATCGTCAACGCCGTGGAAGAAGGGCGAATCATCTACGCCAATATTAAAAAATTCGTCACCTTCCTCTTGAGCTGTAACATCGGTGAAGTACTGGTGGTCTTCCTCTCCATTATCATGAACCTGCCCACGCCCTTCTTGCCCATCCAGCTCCTGTGGCTCAACCTGGTCACGGACTCCTTCCCGGCATTGGCCCTCGGCGTGGAAAAAGGCGAAGAGGAAACCATGTTCGAACCGCCGCGGGATCCCAAGGAACCGATTTTGGATAAGAACGTCACCATCACCTTGATCATTCAATCCCTGGCCATTACGGCGGCCACCCTGGGCGTCTACCACTACGCCCTCACCACCCACGGCATGGACGGCGACGGGCTCGTCTACTCCCGCACCATGGCCTTCTCCACCTTGGTCTTCAGCGAACTGTTCCGCTCTTTCTCCTCGAGAAGCATCGACGATACCCTCTTTAAAATGGGTTTCTTCACCAACAAGCGCTTGAACCAAGCCGTGTTCCTGTCATTGGCCATGGTCCTCGTGGTCCTCTACATTCCCTTCCTGGAAGAGCTGTTCCACATGACGGACCTGAACATGACCGACTGGGCCATCGTCCTCGTCTCCGCCCTGATCCCCTTGGTCATCGGCGAAGTACAAAAAATGATTCGCTTCAAACAAACCCACGTCGGGGATGTGAAGAACAAATAAGAAAAGCCGCCTTCGGGCGGTTTTTTAATGCTTATCTCCCGAACTCAAAACCATCTTTCATCCTGCGAAGATAGAGTTATAAAATTTGGCATAATACTGTCGAAGGACTGTACATAGTAGAAGAATCATTTGAGGTGGATGATGTCTTTCCAATGATAGATTATGGAAAAACAAAGGATGGAAAAAGAATAAACCGGACCTACAAAATGCCATAAATATAACTCTACATGTCATGACAAAGTAGGATGGGATGAGAGTATAGGCATAGAAGTACGGGGCAAAATTTGTAGGTAGTTTAAATGCGATGTACTGGAGATTTTGGAATATCGAGTACAGGGTAATTAATTAAAGGAGATGTAAAATGGCAAAAAATAAAGATAAAACAGAAGAACTATCCTTAGAATCAGTATTATGGAATTGCAGAGTATCATTAAGAGGATATGGAAGTACTGAAAAAAATAGAGACGCTGTAATAGGATTAGTTTTCTTAAAGTTTGCAGGAGATAAGTTTGAAACAAGAAGAAAACAAATTGAAGAAGAACATCCTGATTTATTCATGCTAAGAGAGATGCCGGCCACTTATCATGCTGACAATGTTTATTATCTAAATGAAACATCCAGATGGAGTTACATAGTTAAAAATGCATCGGCAGATGATATAGCTATAAAAATAGATACAGCAATGAAAGACATAGAGGAGGACAATCCTTCCCTAAAAGGAACTTTGCCTCAAAATTTGTACGCTACTTTAGGAGCTCCGGCAAGTAAAATCAAAAGTCTAATCGATGAGATAAATAAGATAAATGGAGATAGATTCCATGAAGAAGATTTGATCGGAAGAGTCTACGAATATTTTTTACAAATATATGCAGCATCAGGAACAAAGGAAGACGGTGAATTTTATACACCTTCAAGCGTTGTAAGACTATTGACTGAGCTAATCGAACCATATGACGGAGTTGTATATGAGAACAAAACACCATATACGATACATTTTAACGGCATCGCCGCTTAGGGTACGAACCTAATACTAAGGGGTACGAAAATTTAGTATGTGGTACGAAAATCAATAAGCTCACAGCGATGTTCATCCTAAAATTAAACTAAGAAGCATTACGCGTTACAAGAATCTTGTTCTATCTGGCAGGGTTCTTTTTTTATGCAACATTAGGTGAATTGCCATTACCGCATAAAATTCTTGACAAATAAGTTAGTCTATGGTAATTTCTCCTTACCGAGATTAATCTCGGTAAGGAGAGGAAAATGATGGTCAAGGAGAGGAAAATGATGGTCAAGGAGAGGAAAATGATGGTCAAGGAGAGGAAAATGATGGTCAGAGAACGATTAGATCCGGAAATGCGTAAAGAAGACATTCAAAAGGCTGCTATGGCACTCTTTTCTTCTAAGGGCTTTAACAATACGACGATGGATGATGTTCGTGAAAAATCCGGTTTATCAGCCGGCGGATTATACTACTACTACAAAAATACGGCAGAAATCCTCTACGACATTATGGACAGAGGAAGCAGGATGCGTGAAGCGATGGTAACAAACACGGTTCAACATATGGGGAACAAGCTTACACCACATATCTTGGCTGAAGTTGTCGTCGATAAAATGTTGGCGAATAATCCTTTTACGCCTATCTATGTCATGTTTCTTGGTGAGATTAAGAAAAATGAACAGCTTAACGCATTATATGAAAAACTCAAGAGGGATTCGATTACTTACTTTAAGCATTTTATGAATGGGTACGACTGCGGATTGCTTACTGATGATGACTATGAATTTGTAACGAATCTCATCAATGCAAGCTTGTTATCCTGTGAAATTTTAGATACGCGTGAAAATTTTCTAAAGAACAGACAGCACTTGGTATCCATGCTTGAAGGTTATTTTACTCGTTCGACTTCTCAGTAAGCGGAAGTTTCCGGACTCTAAAATCTTCCATCAATTTCCGCATTTCATTCATTTACTAAGGAGGTTTTTTGATATGAACTTATTGAAAAAGTACATCGCCAAAAATAAGACCGGCTACTTTTTCTCGGTCCTTTTTGCCGTTTTGGGTGTACTGGCAGGACTTTTTACCTATGTGCTCTTGAGCAAAATGATCATTGCCCTCATTGCAGGGAATACAGATTTTGCTTTTTATACTAAAGGAGTCCTCAGTATTCTCGCGCTGCTGTGCGCAAAAGAAGTTTTTATGGGTATTTCCACCACGATTTCTCATACGGCGACCTATGGTGCTTTGTGTGAAATCAGGCGAGATATCATGGACAAACTTTTCAAAATGCCGTTAGGAAACATTTTGAATTTAAGCACAGGAAAGCTAAAAGATGTCATCGTGAATCAAGTTGACAGCATGGAGACAACCCTGGCTCACCTGATTCCTGAAATGACCGCTAATATTGTTGGCCCGGTTTTACTTCTTGTTTACATGTTTGTACTCGATTGGCGCGTTTCGCTCTTGGCACTGGTTCCTCTTGTGATCGGCATGTTTTTTATGGCCGGCCCGATGAAGCGCATGCCTAAAATGTTTCCCAAAGCAGTCAAAATTGGTCAAGACATGAACAACTCAATTGTGGAATATATCAACGGCATCGAAGTCATTAAGTCTTTTAATCAAGGCGATACATCCTATAAAAAATACAGCGATAATGTTTATGCCAAAGCAGATTATTACTGCAAGTGGATGGGCTTGAACAACAACGACTATGCGGTGAGCATGTCGCTTGCACCGATGGGTATTTTAACCATCATTCCGTTTGGCCTTTTCTTCTGTATGCAAGGTAGCCTAAGCGGCGCTCATCTTTTGATGTTGATTATTTTATCGTTTGGCACAATCTCAAATATCATGCAGGTGATGTCTTATGAGGACGATATGGGTCGCATCAAAACCATTGCCGGTGAGATTGAAAAAGTTCTCAACTCAAAAGAGTTATCCCACGCAACCGGTACACAAAACATTTCACGCTATGACATCACTTTCGATCACGTGAATTTCTCTTACGATGACAACAAACAGGTTATCAAGGATGTCAATCTGTACATCAATGAAGGTAGCGTCAATGCACTCGTCGGGTATTCTGGCTCAGGGAAATCGACCGTTGCAAAGCTCCTCGCCGGATTTTGGGATACCGATAGTGGCACCATAACAATTGGTGGCATAGCTCTCAAGGATATGCTTTTAGAACAGCTTTCGGATGCTATTTCTTATGTATCTCAAGACAATTATTTGTTTGATATTTCCATCAAAGATAATATTCGCATCGGCAAAAAAAATGCAACGGATGAGGAAATTATAGAAATCGCTAAAAAATCGGGCTGCCACGATTTCATTATGAAGCTCTCACAAGGCTATGAAACGGTTGCCGGAGAAGGTGGCGGGCATCTCTCCGGCGGTGAGCGCCAACGCATCTCTATTGCACGCGCCATGCTCAAAGATGCACCGATTGTCATTTTGGATGAAGCCACTTCCTATATCGATCCAGAAAATGAAGCTATTTTGCAAGATGCCATCGCCACATTGGTAAAAGGCAAAACGCTCATTATTATCGCCCATCGACTGAAAACTATTGCAGATGTGGATCAAATATTTGTAATCCATGATGGATATGTTGAAAATCACGGAACACACGATGAACTATTAAAAGATTCTCCGGTTTACCAAGAATTGTGGAGTGCGGCCATGCGAGGTGAAGAAAATGATTAATACATTTAAGAAGTTATGGAAATTTGCAGAGCGTGAGCAAGGAATGATTCGCTCCTCGGTGATCTGGAGTTTTTTTGGCGCGATTTTTAACGTTTTTCAATTTATGGCCATCTATTTGGTCATTGCGGCGATTATAAAGCAGGAAATTACGTGGCAGACGATTGGTATGTGCAGCGCATTCTTATTGCTTTCCTTACTGGGCATCATTATTTCTAAGAAAAATTCCATGCTTAAGCAAACGCATGCCGGCTATTTTACAGCCGCAAATAAACGTATCGCTATGGGAGAAAAAATCAAAAAAGTGCCAATGGGCTTTTTCAATGATTTTAGCTTAGGAAATTTAACGGCCATTGCGACGACAAAGTTGGACAGTCTCGAAACTTGGGTGCCCACACTTTTTATTATGGTATTCGGCGGTCTGCTTGTAACCGTGGTATTTATCCTGTCCCTTTTTATGCTACATTGGAAAATTGCACTCATTGCTATCGCTGGGTCTTTGATTTTCTTGGCGGCGGCCGCTTTAATGCAGCAAAGATCTAAAAAGAGTTCGGATCGAGTTTCTGTTGTACAAAGCGATCTCACGAAAGAAGTGCTGGCAACCTTGCAAGGTATGCAGATCATCAAGTCCTATAACTTGGGCGGACAAAATAACAACAAGTTGGATCAAAGTTTTGAAGAAACAAAAAAATCGACGTTGAGCCTTGAAAAGGCCGTTACACCTTACACGGTACTGCTGAAAATCATCATTGCGATCACGATTTCGGTTATGATTGCCACAGCACTTTCATGCTACTTTTCGGGAGAGCTTGCTTTGGACTATACCATCATGACGCTGGTTGCCAGTTTTGTGATTTTTAACAGTTTATTGGCTTCTGGTAGTGCTATGGCCATGCTTAGAACCATTGACAACGCGATGGATTCTTATGATTACGTCAATCAAATGCAAGATATGCCGGAAGGTCATATCAATGATGCACTTCAGCAACACGATATTGAATTTAAAAATGTTTCCTTTGCCTATGGCGAAAAGCCAATCTTAAATAATGTGTCTTGCTATATCCCCGAAAGATCAATGACGGCTATCGTAGGGCCGTCTGGTTCAGGGAAAACAACTTTTTGCAATTTGATCTCTCGCTTTTGGGATGTCAATTCAGGAGAGATTCGCCTTGGAGGAAAGAACATAAAAGATTACTCCCTCGAAAATCTCATGAATCATATTTCGATGGTCTTCCAAGATGTCTATCTTTTTGCCGATACGATTGAAAACAACATTAAATTCGGATGCCCAAATGCCACCCGCGATGATGTGATTGCGGCGGCAAAAAAGGCTCAGTGCCATGACTTTATTTCCGCCTTGCCCGATGGCTATCAGAGCATGATCGGAGAAGGTGGAACAAGTCTTTCCGGCGGAGAAAAACAGCGCATTTCCATTGCCAGGGCAATGCTGAAAGATGCACCGATTATCATCTTTGATGAAGCTACTGCAAATGTTGATCCGGAAAACGAAGACAAGCTGAAAGCAGCTATTGAAGCCCTTACTCAAAACAAAACCGTCATCATGATCGCGCACCGCTTGAAGACGATCCGTAATGCAAACCGGATTTTGGTACTGAACAAAGCAGGGATTGAGCAGTGCGGTACACATGATGAATTGATGCTGCAAGGAGGTCTTTATCGAGATCTTATCGAATCGAGAAGCAAGGCGGAAAGCTGGAGATTCGCAAATTAAAGTTTGGAACTAACAACAACATCTTCGACAAAAAATGATTGTGCCTGATGTTGTCGAAAATTAAATGTTCAGAAAGGAATTTTATGATGAAAAACTAAAAAATATTGTACAGATCGCCGTATTGGCAGTAATTGGCTGTGTTGTCTCCTTTGGAATCAGTATGCTGACGGG
The DNA here is from genome assembly GCF_900155585.1 of Aedoeadaptatus urinae. Taxonomy (GTDB): domain Bacteria; phylum Bacillota; class Clostridia; order Tissierellales; family Peptoniphilaceae; genus Aedoeadaptatus; species Aedoeadaptatus urinae. The sequence continues at coordinate 495,386 of NZ_LT707417.1, forward strand.
ACTTTTAGGCATGGCTGCCCTCTACATTTCAGCCGGGTTTGCCGCTTTTGTGATCGGACCGACCTTTGTGATTGCGGCTCGAAAAGTACAAAAGCGTGGCACAGCGCTTCTCTTTTGGGCTGTGCTTGGGTTGGTATATGCAATTTTAGGTTATGGGATCATGATTCCGATTACTCTGATTGCAGGGATTGTCTGCGAGCTGATTATCGGAAAGTACGATAATAGCAAACGCATCGCCATTGCTTTTAGTGTTGCCATGTTTACCGATTCGATGCACAGCATTCTTTTAACAAAAATTTTAGGCGTCGAAGGTTTAGTAAAATATATGTCATCTACCTTTTCTCCAGAACAAGCAGCACAAATGGTTGCCGCCTATACAAATGAAGTGATTTTGATAGCTGCTGCCGTTAATGTTGTGCTGTGCTTGTTAGCCGGATTTTTCGGAGTATTCATCAACAATAAGTTCTTTGAGAAAAGCACTCAGCAGAGCAAGCTCAAATAAGATGAGCCGATCATTTTCCCGCTTTATAAAAACGGATATCCTCCTCAATGGAGCGAAGAAATTTTTGATATGGTTTTAGAACAGGCAGAAAATTATAAAAATTAAATAAAAGGCTATGAGCACTCAAACTCATAGCCTTTTTCATTGTCTAAAGATTTTCTGAATCAGTTTTTCTAAACCGCCAATCCAAAGCCGCCTTCGGGTGGTTTTTTTTGTCGGGAATTTCAGCTGATAAATACTATAAATTTCTTTAGGCGGAGGCCGTTTGATGGTATGATAGATTTATCATAGTAAGTAAAGGCTGGGATGCACATGAGAAAATATAGAAAAAGAGAGCATGTAGAAAATTATTTAAAGACGGATTACCGCGGCGATCCGCTGTTTAACGATATGTATCTGCCCCATATTTCTCTGCCGGAGCTTTCGGTAGATGAAATCGACACCTCCACCACCTATTTGGGCAAGGAGGTTCACTTCCCCCTGATGATCAATGCCATTACCGGGGGCACGGAGTTTGCGGAAAATATAAATTCCGACTTGGCGGAGCTTGCCAAGCGTTTCGATCTGCCTATGGCCGTGGGGAGTGAAACCATCGCCATGGAAGACGACGAGGCCGTGGAGAGCTTTGAAGTGGTGCGGGAGATCATCGGCGAGAATGGCATCGTCCTCGGGAACATGAACGGCAATTTAACCGTGGACGAGGCAAAGAAGGCCGTGGATATTATTCGCGCCGACGCCTTGCAGATCCATTTGAATCCGGCGCAGGAGCTGGCCATGGAAGAGGGAGACCGGGACTTTCGCGGCACGGCGGAAAGGATCCGCGCCGTGAACGAGGCCCTGGACGTGCCCGTTCTGGTAAAGGAAGTGGGCTTCGGCATGGACGCTTCCGTGGTGGAGAAGCTTTACGACTTGGGCATTCGCCACGTGGACATTTCCGGCTACGGCGGCACGAATTTCTTCGAGGTGGAAAATCTTCGCTACTTTAATTCGGATATGACGGAGCTTTACGGCTGGGGGATTCCCACGGCCTACGCCCTTCACGAGGCCGTGGCGCTGGGCAAGAAGGACCTCCACATTACGGCATCCGGCGGCATTCGCAGCGGCCTGGACCTGGTGAAGTGCATGATCCTCGGCGCCGACATGTGCGCCATCAGCGGTGAAATTTTAAAATACATCGTTCACGGCGGCGTGGATTACGCCTCGGTCTATTTAAACGACCTGATCGAAAAGACGAAGATTGTCATGGTCCTCGTCGGTGCGAAAAATTTAGAGGAACTGAGACAGGTGAAGTGGAAAGCCACGGGCCGTCTCTTGGAATTATTGAAATAAGAGGGAATTATGTACGATCTCATGATTATCGGCGGCGGCCCGGCGGGGCTTACCGCCGCCATTTACGCGAGCCGCGCCCATTTAAGCACGGTGATCTTCGAGCCGGAGCTGGACGGCGGGCAAATGGCCCTCACCATGTCTCTGGAAAATTACCCCGGCGCCCTCACCGAGGACACGGGTATGGATATCGCCATGCGCATGGCGAAGCAGGCGGCGTCCTTCGGCGCGGTCACCATTCGCGAGCGGGTGATCGCCGTGGAAGATGAGGGCGAAAAGAAAATCGTGAAGACGGAGGCCGGAAGCTACGAGGGCAAGTATGTCATCGTGGCCACGGGCTCCAAGCCCAATCGCCTGGGCGTGCCCGGTGAAGAGGAATTCGTCTCCCGTGGCATCAGCTACTGCGCCACCTGCGACGGCGCCTTTTACCAAAACGGCGACGTCTATGTCATCGGCGGCGGCAATTCCGCCGTGGAAGAGGCCCTCTACCTCGCCAATTTAGGGGCGAAGGTGACCATCGTTCACCGCAGAGACAGCTTCCGCGCCGAAAGCTTCTTGGGGAAGAAGGCTTTGGCCCACGAAAATATTTCCGTGCTTTGGAACACGGAGCTGAAGGAAGTCGTGGGGGATGCCATGGCCGACGGCCTGGTCCTTTACAATAACAAGACCGACGAAACCTTTACGGTGAAAAAAGGCGACAGGCCTCTGGGCATTTTTATCTACGTCGGCGTGAAGCCCCAAACGAAATTTTTGGAAGGCCTTTTGAAATTGGACAGGGGCTATGTGAAGGTGGACGAAAACCAAATGTCCGCCGTGGACGGCGTCTATGCCGCCGGAGACATTGTGGCGAAAAATTTCCGCCAGGTCATTAACGCCTGCGGCGAAGGCTGCGTCGCCGCCATGGATGTGGCGAAGCGCATCGTCCAATACGATTAAATTTTCGGCATAAAAAGAGCCGCTCTTTGCAAGTGCAAGGGGCGGCTTTTTCGCGTGCTATTGTTGTTGTGCCGGGGGATTTTGATTTGCCTGATCGCTGTGTTTCATTAAGGTGTTCAAAAGCTCCGTGGCCGTAATGGGGGCGTGGATGGTGTAGCCGCCCGGTTTAATATAGGGAACGGCGCCGGCGTCGCGAATCATTTGAAGGAAGGTGGGACGGTCGGCGATTAAATCTTCTTTTAAAACGATATCGCAGATGACTTCGTCGGTGGCACCTTGGGGAATTTCGATTTTGACGGTGCGGGTGGCCTTTTGCAGTCCGTTTTCCGTGAGCATTTTCAAAATCGTTTCGGCGGTGGCGCCTTCGGGGATTTCGTAGCTGCCCGCCGTAATGTAGCGTGCCATGCCGGAGCGCTTGGCCATTTTGCTGAAGGCCGTGGCGTCGTTAATGAGGCCCTCTTCCTTTAAGCGCTTGGCGACGGAATCGGGATCCGTGGTTTCGATTTTAAGTAAGGTGGTTTTTTCCGAAGCGTCCTTGGCGGCGTCGGAAATTTTTCCGATTTGTTCCTTGGAGGACTGAATTTCCTCGGTAATGGTCGTGTCCTTGCTCTCTTCCGGTGTCATCATGGAGAATAAATGGTTCATCCGCCACTTAATGACGAAAAGCAGGACGAGGACCACCAGTATGACGACGACAAAGCGCAAAAGGTTGACGAAAACTTTCGAAGCTTTTCCGTTAAATTTCATTGTTTTCCCTTTCCTGTAGATTTCGATATAATCATTATGATGACCTATTATATCACAGCTGAGAGAAAGAAAGAGGGGCTCTCGTGATCTCTAACAAAATTGACACAAACGACGCCGGCATGCGCTTGGATCGCTATTTAAAAAAACTGCTTCCCAATGCCAAGGCGTCTCTGCTTTATAAATCCATTCGAAAGAAAAACATCACGGTAAACGGAAAAAGGGCCAAGCAAGAGGACGTTTTGGTCCTCGGCGACACGGTGGAGATTTATTTTTCCGACGAGACTCTGGCGAAGTTTTCCAAGGCGCCGAGGTCGGCGAAGGGAAAGTTCCCCGCCATCGTCTTTGAGTCGGCGGATTTCATTATTATGGACAAGCCCGTGGGCATATTGAGCCACGGCACGGGGAAGGCCTACGAGCGAAACATGGTGGACGATATGCTGGCCTATTTGATTCACACGAAGAGCTACAATCCCCGAGGCGAAAAGACTTTCGTCCCATCCATTTGCAATCGCCTGGACAGAAACACCAGCGGTTTGATCTTGGGGGCGAAGACCGCCGCCGGCCTGCGTGCGGCCAACGAGTGGATTCGCGATCGGGAGGTGGAAAAATATTACATGACCATTGTGGAAGGGGTCTTGGAGGGCGAGCGGAAGGTGGAAAATCGCCTGAAGAAAGAGGGAGACAAGAACCGCGTCGTGGAAGGAGACGAGGGCAAGGAGGCCCTGGGCATCTATCGGCCCCTGAAGTCGGCGGGCAATTACACCCTGGTGGAGGCGGAGCTGATTACGGGCCGCACCCATCAGATTCGCCAGCAGCTGGCATCCATCGGCCATCCCGTCGTCGGCGACAGAAAGTACGGCAGTCCCTCCCACGCCTTCAGGGATCTGCACCATCAACTGCTTCACGCCTACAAGCTGGTCTTTCCCGAAAGTGACGAATTTCCCGACGTGTCGGGACAGGTATTTATTTCCGAGCCCAAGGGAAAATTTCAGCGAATCAGAGAGAGCCTTCACTTTTGATTCAAAAGGGATTTAGATATCGGTACCGTCGTGTGCCCGGCGAGGAAAGGAGGGGCCGTGAAAATTATTTATAAACCCATGGGAAGCGGCGTGGAAGCTTTAAGAGATGATGTGGATTTAAACGCCGCCACCTTGATTATGCCCAATCGAAAGTGGATCGCGAGAAGCAAAGAGGCCCTTGCCGCCGGCGTGGGCTTTTTAGGCGTGAGCTTTTTTACCTTCGACGATCTTATGGAGGAGCTCGCCATGATGCGCCCCCGCAATCAGCGGCGGGCGGCCTACGCCTTTCGCAAGGCATTGGGGGAAGGGGACACGGCCTTTGCCCCGGTGCGTGATATGGAAAAAATTCGCCGCCTCTTCCAGTGGTGCGAGGACGTGAATGACCTGGGCGTCCAGGAAGAGGAGTTGCCCTATTCCTGGCGCAAGGACAGAGAAGCCCTTTTAGCCGCCTATAGTGACGCCGTAAGGGGTGCGGACTGCGTGACGAATGCCGCCGTCTTTGCCGAGGCCATGGCGGCGGAGGTGAGCCCGGAGCGGACGTATATCGTCGTGGGCTTTTCCCATTACAAGGAGCGCCACCGCCTGCTCCTTGAAAAATTAGATGCTGCTGCCCGGGTGGTGGAGGTCATTCCCTTCGACGAGAAAAAGGAAGCGAATGATATTTCCCTCTTTCAAACCGTGGATGGGGAGCGAGCCCTGCGTCACATGGCCGGGGAAATTGCCGCGGCTCTCGCCGAGAATCCCCTCATGAAAATCGGCGTGGTCATGAATGAGGAAGGGGACCGGGCGGCGATAAAGGCCCACCTTGCCTCAATGGGCATTCCCGCGGCGGGCTACAGCTATACCATGGGGGACGAAGCCCTCTGTCATCTGCGCCTCTTGTGGCGGCGGGGAGAAGATGTGGCGTCGGCCTGCGCCTTTTTGCGCAGTCCCCTGGCAAAGCCGGAGGACGGCAGGGCTCTTGCGGCGGCGCTGGAGGTGCTGCCCGCAAAGGATCTTGCGGACATTTTCGAAAAGCCTCTGCCCTATTACTTAAGGGACGAGAAAAAAGCCCTGCTTCTGAAATATAAAGAGCTGCTCCGCGGATGGTGGCGGGAAAAGGAAGGCAGCTGGGAAGATTTTGCCCGCCTGAGCACGGAGGCGGCGGAATTTTTCGGCGAAGAGGCGCAAAAAAATTTAGCCGACGCCTTGGCCGACGGTGCCGGGGACTACGGCAGAATTTCCGTCAGGGAGTTTGAGTCCATTCTCTGCGCCCATTTGGAAAAGGAAGGGACCTACGGCGTGGATATTCTCTCCTTAGACGAAGCCTACGGCGGCGATTACGACCGCCTCTTCGTCTCATCCCTGGACGGGAATTTTATGCCGACGAAGATAGAGGACAGCTTGATGAACCGCTCCGTCGCAAGAGCCGCCATGGACGTGGGCCTCTATCCCGATTTCTTTCAGGGGGAAGAGGTGACGGATCGGCTCTCTTATCTATTGGCTTCGTCGAAGAAATCTTATCTCTATAAAGTGGGAGACGGGGAAGAGGCAACTATCTTTTCCGCATTGAAAAAAGATTTTCCTGTAGAGGACCTGGACAAGGCCGGGGAAGTCTGCGAAGAGATGTGGGAGCTCGCTACGGAGGAGGACGATTTTTCCGCCGAAGCGGCCACTATTCTCGCCGACAAACTCAGGGAAAAGGGCCTGTCCCCCTCGGCGGTGGACGCTTATTTGCGCTGCCCCTTCCGCTACTACGCCGAGCGGGTGTTGAAGAGCGCGCCTGAGGAAGAGGACGGCCGACCCGCCATGGCCAAGGGCACCATTTATCACGAGGCCCTGGCCCGCTACTTCTCAGGCGGCCTGGAGGATCTGCCCGGCTTCGTCGCCGCCGCTTACGACGAAAAGATGAGTTACTTGCGGCCCGAATACCTTTGGGCGTGGGAAAAGAGGGACATGGCCCGCGCCCTCCTCGCCGCCATTCAGGCGGAGGAAGAGCGCCTGGCCGATGAAAAGAGAAATGCAGGCTTTCGCCCCACGGCCTTCGAGACCGACTTCACCTATCCCTTTAAGGACGTGGCCATTCACGGCGTCATCGATCGCATCGATCGAAACGAATCCGGCGATGAAATTTTAATCGACTACAAGTCCGGCGGCGTGCCCAAATACGACAAGGTGGCGGCCTATGAGGTGATGCAGCTTAGCCTTTACGCCCTGGCACGGCGAGACATGGGCAATCGCCCGGCGTCTCTGGAGTACGTCTCCGTGGAAGGCGCCAAGGCGTCGGTCATGGTGCGGGACACGACACGGGCCGGAAATTACAGCCGCCTGGGCAAGGAGAAAAAGTACGACGGCGAGGCCTTCGACATCTTTTTAAACGAGGCGGAGATCGCCTTGGATCGCGTCATCGCGTCCATAAAGAAAGGGGCCTTTCCCGCGGAGCCCACGGAGGAGGACGCGTGCAAATACTGTCCCTACGGCGATCTGTGCAGAAAGGAGGCGGCGGATGTTATTGGATAAACAACAACAGCGGGCAGTGGATTCCTACGACCGTTCCGTCTTTCTCACCGCCGGCGCCGGCGCGGGAAAGACCAAGGTATTGACCGAGCGGGTAAAGAAAATTTTGTCCGAAACCGAGGGCAGTGTCCTCGCCATTACCTTTACCAATCGGGCCGCCGAGGAAATGGCCGCCCGCATGGCGGCGAGCTTGACGGAAGAGGAGACGGACCGGCTGGTGGTCAAGACCATCGACGGCTTTTGCCGCTACCTGCTCTCCATTTATGCCGTGGAGGGGGACACCCTTGGCGGCATGGAGCAGCTTGACGAAGGCGAGGCCCGGGCTCTTTTGGAAAAGAGCTACGAGAAAGTGGCGGGGGATATTTTTTCCGACGAGGATTTTATTTCCTTTTTGGAAACCGCCGGCACCACGGCCAATCACTTTAAGAACGAGCTTTTGGGGGGCTATGAAGCCCTGCGCACTCGCGGCGCCCTCGAGGACTTTCGCCCGCGAGAGGTATGGGACGATGACGTATTAAGGGAATACATGGACTTTCTGCCTACGCTGCGGGGCGCCATGAAGAGTAAGGCATCGAAGCTGGCCAAATATTTGGACGAGGCGGATCTCGAGAAAATCAAGGCCGCGCCGGAAGAGGCGCAGCGTGCATTTCTCTTGGACATGCCCGACGGGTCGTCGCTTAAAATTGACGAAGACATAAAAAAACAAAACGAAGCATTGCGTTACCGCCTCTTTTTACGAGAAGAGGAGAAGAACCGCCCCTTTATCGAGGCGCTCGGCCGCGCCTTTCATCTCCTCGACGAGGCCTATAGGCGTGAAAAGTGGGCCATAGGCGTCCTGGACTTCAGCGATCTTTTGGAGCGGGCCACGGCGCTTTTGGAATCGGGGAAGATTTCCTGCAGCTACGACCACATTCTCGTCGACGAATTTCAGGACACGAACCCCCTGCAGATTCGCATGCTGAAAGCCTTGAGGGGCGAGGGGAAACTTTTCGTCGTCGGCGACAGAAAGCAATCCATCTACGCCTTCCGCGGCGCCGACGTGGCCGTAGGCGACGCTTTTCGCGGCCACATGCTCACGGAGGGCACGGAGCCCATGGCTCTCGTGAACAATTACCGCTCCCATAAGGATTTGGTGGCGGCCATCGGCCATTTGTTTTCGGAAAAAATTCCCGGCTACGAGCCCATTACCGGCCACGGGGAGGGGGACTGGGCCCTGAAGGGCGTGGACCTTAGCGGGGAGGACGATGCGGAGGATGCCATAAAAAAAGAAGCCCTTTGGATCGTGGAGGACATTCAAAAGCATCCCGCCGAATCCCGGGCCCTGTTGCTCTGGCGGAAGCAGTACATGAAAATTTACGAGGAGATCTTTCGCGACTACGGCATCAGCTATGTGAATCGCAGTGCCGAAGGCTTCTTTGCGGCGAGGGAAGTGCGGGATCTGATCCTTGCCATGGAGGCGAAGACAAAAGGCGAGCTCTCCCCGGCCTTTCTGCGCACGCCCTTTGTCGGGGCGAATCAGGAAGACGTCCTTCACATGATGAAGGGGGAAGCCTGCAGAAAAGAAATCGCCGAGCGCATGGAAGCCATGGAGAGATTTTTTGCCGAAAGGGCGGAACAATTCTCCGCCTACGAATTTCTGCTGGACCTCGTGGAAGCCAGCGGCTTTCGCGGCTACGCCTACAGGCAGGGCGGCGAGCAGGCCGCGGCCAATGTGGATCAGCTTCTCGCCATGGCGAAGGACTACGACTGCCGCGGCGCCCATATTGAGGGCTTTCTCTCTCGCCTTCGGGAGCTGGAGGAGCGGTCGGATCCGGGAGCGGCGCCACTGGGCGGCGATCACGCCGTGGAGATCCTCACCATGCACAAGGCCAAGGGCCTGGAGTACGAGCGGGTGTATCTTGGCCATCTCTTCGCGAAGGAGCGCGCAGATCGCAGCCTGTGGAACTACAGTCCCGAGCGTGGCGTGGGCATAAAAAATCCCGAAGCCCCGGCGATTTTCGAAATGAATCGGAGTGCCGCGGCGGAAAAGGCGAAGGAAGAAAATCTGCGTCTGCTCTACGTGGCCATGACCCGAGCGAAGCGCTACGTCTATGTGTTGAAATCAAAAGAGGGCGAAGCGGGCCTTCAGGCCTACTTGCAAGAGATGGCCTTTGAAGAAGCCATGGTCCGACCGGCGGAGCCTTCTTCGGAAGAAAAAACCTTGCCGCAGAAAAAAGCTGTCGCAGAAATTACCCCGGCGCGTCCCAAGCCCGTGGTATCCGCGAGCCGCCTCTTAAAGGGCAGAGCCATTTTTGACGATGGCAAAGAAGGCCCCAAGGGCGAGAAGGATTACCTGCAGCTGGGAATTTTATTTCACCACTACGCCCAGCGGGCGCGAAAGCCCGAGGCGGGTCTTCGCGAAAAACTGTTGGCGAGAGCAGAATCTTACGGCGTAGCCGATGAACTCTCCCGCGCCATTGAAAATTACGATGCCACCTTTACCGGCGGCAAGATTCTCGCAACGGAAGTGCCCTTCCGCGCGGAATTCGACGGCGTCGTCTTGGAAGGCTTTTACGATCAGCTGCGGCAATTGCCGGATGGCGTGGCCATTGTGGATTACAAGACCGGAGCGCGAGGCGTTCGCACCGGCGCCATGGCCACCTACCGATTGCAGCTGGGTCTTTACGGCACGGCCTACGAAAAAATCACCGGCACCTTCCCGAAGCTCTATCTCTTTACGACGGCGGACGGAATTTGGACTGAGGTCGAGCTCACGGCGGAGGAAGAAAAAAACATCGACGAGCTCCTTCGATCCGTCACGGGTTGACACAATCCGAGTAAATTAGTAAGATATAAAGAAACGGACATGTTTTGATTTAGAAAAGAGGCTCTATGGAACGAAAATATCGCGTAGAAGGCATGACCTGCTCCGCCTGTTCCGCCGCAGTGGAACGAGAGGTGGCGAAGGTCGACGGTGTAAAAAATGTCGCCGTGAACCTTCTTACCAACTCTATGAAGGTGACGGGGGAGGCGGGGATCGAACCCGCGGTCCTTCATGCCGTAGAAGCGGCGGGTTACAAAGGCTTTTTGGAAGGCGAGGAGAAAAAGAGCGCGCCGAAAGAGGCGGATCCTTTTTCCGACGAATTGGAATTAAAGCGCAGGCGCCTCGTGGTCTCGGCGATCTTTCTCCTTCCCCTCTTTTATATTTCCATGGGCGGTATGATGGGTGCGCCGGTGCCTTCTTTCTTGGAAGGTCACGAAAATCTACTCACCTTCGCCCTGGTACAATTTATGCTCACCACGGTGATTCTGTTTTTGAATCGCCACTACTATATTAACGGCGGAAAATCTCTGTGGCGCAGACATCCCAATATGGACGCCCTCGTCGCCATGGGATCCGGCGCCGCCTATATCTACGGCATCTATGTCATCTTCCAATTGACCTACGGCTTCGGCCACGGGGACATGGCGCGCATCGCCGCCTACGGCCACGAGCTCTACTTCGAGTCGGCGGCCACCATCGTCGTCTTAATCGACCTGGGAAAATTTTTGGAAGCCAAGGCCAAGCACAAGACCTCCGGCGCCATTCGATCCCTCATGGATCTCACGCCGGAAGTGGCCACGGTGATTAAAGACGGCGAAGAGAGAGAGATTCCCGTGGAAGCCATCGAAATCGGCGACAGAATTTTGCTGAAGCCCGGGGAAAATGTGCCCGTGGACGGCGTCGTCGTGGAAGGCATTTCTTCCATAGACGAATCCGCCCTTAGCGGCGAGCCCATTCCCGTGGAAAAAACGGCTGGGAGCGAAGTCATGGCCGCCACGACCAACGGCCAGGGCCGGTTGATTATGGAAGCGAAGCGGGTGGGTCAAGACACCACCATCGCAAAGATCATCGCCCTGGTGGACGATGCCAACGCCACGAAGGCGCCTATATCGAAAATCGCCGACAAGGTGGCGGGCGTCTTCGTCCCCGTGGTGATCCTTATCGCCCTGGCGACGGGAGCGACGTGGCTCGCCCTCGGTGCGGAGCCCGCCTTCGCACTGAAGCTCGCCATATCCGTTCTCGTCATCAGTTGTCCCTGCGCCCTGGGTCTCGCGACCCCTGTGGCCATTATGGTGGGCACGGGAAAGGGGGCCAAGGCGGGCGTGCTCTATAAGAGTGCCGAAAGCCTGGAGGTCCTGCACCATGTGGAGACGGTGATCTTTGACAAGACCGGCACCATTACTCGAGGCAAGCCCTACGTCACCGACGTGGTGGCGGCGGGGATGAAACCGGAGGAACTTTTCGCCACGGCCTACGCCCTTGAAAAATCGTCGGAACATCCCCTGGCGGAAGGCGTCATTCGCGCCTACGAAGAAAAATACGGCACGGAAAATAAATTTGACCTGGAGCACTTCGAGGCTATTCCCGGTCGCGGACTCAAGGCCGCATTAAACGGCGACATCTATTACGGCGGCAACGAAGCCCTTATGGAAAGCGTCGGCGCCGATCTGTCGGCTGTAAGAGAGCCCTTGGACGCCCTTCTCGCACAGGGCAAGACGCCATTGTTTTTCGCGCGGGAAAATGAGTTTATCGGCCTTATCGCCGCCAAGGATTTGGTGAAGGCCAATTCCGCGGCCGCCTTGAAGAGATTGCGCGCCGCCGGAATAAAACTGGTTATGCTCACCGGGGACAACGAAAAGACGGCCAAGGTCATCGCAGAGGACTTGGCCATCGACCGTGTCCACGCCGGCGTGCTTCCCGATGAAAAGGAAGCCTATGTGCGGCAGTATCAGGAAACGGGGAAAGTGGCCATGGTGGGCGACGGCATTAACGACGCCCCGGCCCTTGCCCGAAGCGACGTGGGCATCGCCATCGGCGCCGGTACGGACATCGCCATGGAAAGCGCCGACGTGGTCTTAATGCACAGCGACCTGATGGACGTGGTCAGCGCCATGGATCTGTCCAAGGCCACGATCCGAAACATTAAGGAAAATTTATTCTGGGCCTTTTTCTACAATGTCATCTGTATTCCCGTGGCCGCCGGTATCTTCTACAAGTCCTTCGGCCTGACCTTAAGCCCCATGATCGCGGCCCTGGCCATGAGCTTCAGCTCCGTCTTCGTGGTGACCAATGCCCTGCGGTTAAACTTCCTTAAGTTGGAAGGCGTCGTGCGGGAGACGGACGAGGCGATGGAAGAGTCCATTCAATTTGCGGAAATCCCTGCTGTTAAAAAGAGCTCGCAGGGGTATAATAAAAAAGAGGAGGCACAAAAGATGGATAAGATTATTTTGAAAATCGACGGCATGAGCTGCAACCATTGCGTTGGACGTGTCGACAAAGCGTTAAACGAACTGGCCGGCGTGAAGGCGTCGGTGACCCTGGAACCCCAGGAAGCCGTCGTCGAAGGTAAAGACCTGGACGCCGATCTGTTAAAGAAGACAGTGGAAGATGCAGGCTATACAGTCACAGCGGTCGAGTAGATGAAAGCGCCTACGGCGCTTTTTTCTGTTAGGAGGTTTTATGGCCGAGTTTAAATTTGAAATCGTGGAGCACTTAGGCGTGCTGTCCACCTCGCCCAACGGTTGGACGAAGGAATTAAATCGCGTCTCCTATAACGGTGCCGAACCCAAATTCGATTTACGCTCCTGGAGCGAAGACCACGAAAAAATGTCCAAGGGCATTACGCTGTCCGTAGACGAATTTGAAGCATTGCGAGAATTGATTAAATAGAGGAGAGACCAATGGCAAAATTAGGCATTATCGGCGCAGGCCACGTAGGCGAAATCGTCGCCTATACGGCGGCTCTGCGCGGCGGATTTTCACATATTACTCTGCACGACATTAACGAAAAAAGGCTGGACGGCGTAGTCAGCGACTTGGAAGACGCCACCCGCTTCTATCCACACAACACCCGCTTTATCGCCGGCGACGTGAAGGACGTGGCGGCAAGCGACATGATCGTCGTCTGCTCGGGACGCATTCCCGAAGACGCCCAACGGCGCAAGGAATACGACAACAATGAGGCCGACGTCAGCGATTACATTCCCAAAGTCATGGAGGCGGGCTTTAAAGGCATCTTCGTTGTGGTCACCAATCCCTGCGACGCCATCGCCTACCGCGTGTGGAAGCTTTCCGGTATGGATGCATCCCGCACCATCGGCAGCGGCACGGCATTGGATACGGAACGCAGCCGCACCATTATCGCTCGCATGCTGGACGTGAGCCCGGAAAATGTGGAAAGCATGATGTTGGGCGAACACGGGGACAGTCAATTCCTGCCCTACTCCCAAGTGCGCATCAACCATATTCCCTGGGATCGCTATTTAAAGGATCACGACCTCGCCTTTGACGAGGCGGAAGTGGAAAAATCCGTGGTCTATCGCGGCCACCGCGCCTTCTTTGGCAAAGGCTCCACCCAATACGGCATCGCCAACACGGTGAACGCCATTTTGGATGCCATCCTCTACGACGAAAAGAAGACCTTGCAAGTCTCCGCCCTGCATAAGGGGGAATACGGCGTGGACGATGTCTACGTCTCCACCCCCTGTGTCATCGGCAAGGACGGCATCGAAGAGGTCATCGAGTTGGAATTAACCGACGACGAGCGAAAGAAATACAAAGACAGCGCGGAAATTATTCGCAGCTATCAAAAATGAATGAAATAAAAAAAGCATGGCAGCGCTTCATGGCCAATCGCTACGGATGGGACGAGCTGAACACCTTTCTGTTCGCCGCATCCCTTCTCCTTCGCATGGCGGGCCGCTACTACGACAGCGGCTACTGGTCCGGGGGAGCGCTTCTGCTTCTGTTTATGGTTATTTATCGCGCCTATTCGAGAGAGCGGGGCAAGCGCCGCAAGGAAAACGGCAGCTTTTTAAACGCCATTCGCCCGGCGAAGCGAGGACTCAGGCGGCTGAAGGACGTGCGGCACTACCGTTACGTCCATTGCCCTTCCTGCAATCAAACCGCCCGCCTGCCCCGAGGCGCGGGAAAAGTAAAAGTCACATGTCCCACCTGCCATTTTGTCTATGAACGCAGAGTTTAGGGGGCAAAGGGCGGGAAATTCGGCGGATCACCCCGATTTTTTGCCCGTAACTGTAGATTTTAATGCCCTTATGGTATAATGCTTTAGATATAAATTATGGAGGGATAAGGATGACAGAGATTAAAAAGCAAGAAAAGAATAAAGTGTTTTTCGACTTAACGGTTCCCCACGAGGAAATCAAGGAAGCGGAGCTGAAGGTATATAAACGCAACAAAAGCTACTTCAACGTACCCGGCTTCCGCAAGGGCCATGCGCCGAAGAAGATCGTCGAACAATTCTACGGCGACGGCATTTTCTTTGAGGACGCTTTAAACGAAGTGCTTCCCAAGATTTACCAAGACGCCTTGAAGGAATTGGAACTCGACGTCATCGACCAACCGGAAATCGACTTGGACGAAGAAAACTTCGATCGCAGCAAGGACTTGGTCGTCGCGGTCAGCGTAGAAGTGAAGCCGGAAGTGGTTTTAGGCGAATACAAGGGCCTGGAAATCGAAGCCGTACCTACGGAAGTTTCCGACGAAATGATCGACAACGAAATCGACAAGCAACGCCACTTAAACGCCCGTCGCATTAATATCGACGACCGCGCCGCCGAAGAAGGCGACAAGGTCAACATCGACTTTGTAGGAAAAGTCGACGGCGTGGCATTCGACGGCGGCACCGCCGAAGACCAAGAGCTGGAACTGGGTAGCGGCAGCTTTATCCCCGGCTTTGAAGAAGGCATCGTCGGTCACGAAGTCGGCGAAGCATTCGACATCGAAGTCAGCTTCCCGGAAGACTACCATAGCGAAGAATTAAAGGGCAAAGACGCCGTCTTCAGCATCACCTTAAATTCCATCGCCGTGGAAGAGCTGCCGGAAGTGGACGACGAATTCATTAAAGACATTTCCGAATTCGACACCGTGGACGAATACAAGGAAGATCTGAAGAAGCAAAAGGCGGAAGAAGTGGAAGCCAATGCGAAAAACATTCGCATGGACCGCGTTCTCGAAGCCGCAGCTGCCAATGCAAAGGTGGACGTGCCGGAGGTTATGGTTAAAAACGCCATCGACGAACAAATCCGCAACATGGACAACAACATGCGCAGCCAAGGCATTCAACTGGAACAATACCTGCAAATGCTGGGCCAAAGCCTGGACGACTTTAAAGAATCCATGCGTCCCGATGCTGAACGGGAAGTATTGAAATCCTTGGTTCTCGAAGCCATTGTGGCTGCTGAAAAATTCGAAGTTTCCGACGACGAATTGGAAGCATACGCCAGAGAAATGTCCGAACGCTACTTTAAAGGCGACGAAGACAAGCTGGAAGAAATGGTCAAGACCATGATGGAAAGCAACAAAGAAGTCATGACCTCTGATCTGGAACGCAAAAAAGCCGTCGAGCTTCTCGTAGACAGTGCGAAAGAAGTGGAAGGCTTAAATAAAGAAGAGGAAGAAGCATAAGAGGCTGTCGAAGCCTCGAAAAAGGAGGCATAAGTATGGCACTGATACCCATGGTCGTGGAACAAACCAATCGCGGCGAGAGAAGCTACGATATCTATTCCCGACTTTTAAAAGACCGGATTATCTTTTTAACCGGCGAGATAAACGATCAGGTGGCGGATTTAGTCGTCGCCCAACTTTTGTTTTTGGAATCGGAAGATCCGGACAAGGACATTCAAATCTATATTAATTCCCCCGGCGGATCGGTGAGCGCGGGCTTTGCAATTTACGACACCATGCAATACATCAAGCCCCACGTCTCCACCATTTGTATGGGACTCGCCGCATCCATGGGAGCTTTCCTGCTCCTGGCCGGTGAAAAGGGCAAGCGCTACGCCCTGCCCAATGCGGACATTATGATCCACCAACCTTTGGGCGGCGCCCAAGGTCAGGCATCGGATATTCAAATTCACGCGGAAAAAATCATCAAGACGCGCAAGCAATTAAACGCCATTATCGCCGAGCGAACGGGCCAAACCTTGAAGAAGATTCAAAAAGACACGGACCGGGATTTCTTTATGTCGGCGGAAGAGGCGAAAGCTTACGGCATCATCGACGATGTCATCGTCAAACGTAAATAGTTAGGAGCATCATGACAGACGAAAGAAAAGATCAGCGCTGCTCGTTTTGCGGCAAGTCCAAGGATCAGGTACAAAAACTGATCAAGGGGCCCGACGCTTATATTTGCGACGAATGCATTCACTTGTGCGAAGATATTTTGCGTCAGGAAATGGCGCCGAAGGGTGCCCCCGCCATGGATCATCTGCCGACGCCGGCGGAGATCAAGGCATCTTTGGACGACTACGTCATTCGCCAGGAAGACGCCAAGCGCGCTCTGGCCGTAGCCGTTTACAATCACTACAAGCGCATTCGCACCCAGGAAGCCGGCGGGCGCGACGACAGTGTTGAAATTCAAAAGAGCAATATTTTAATGGTGGGTCCCACGGGAAGCGGCAAAACCCTTTTGGCGCAAACCATGGCCCGCATTTTAGACGTGCCCTTTGCCATCGCCGATGCCACCTCCTTAACCGAGGCGGGCTATGTCGGCGAAGACGTGGAAAATATTATTCTGAAGCTGATTCAGGCGGCGGATTACGATATTGAAGCGGCGGAAAAAGGCATTATCTACGTGGACGAAATCGACAAGATCGCCCGCAAATCGGAAAATGTCTCCATCACTCGAGACGTGAGCGGCGAAGGGGTGCAACAGGCCCTTCTGAAGCTCATCGAGGGCACGGAAGCCAATGTGCCGCCCCAAGGAGGCAGAAAGCATCCGAATCAGGAATTCATTCAAGTGGACACCTCCAACATCCTCTTTATCTTAGGCGGCGCCTTCGACTCTTTGGATAAGATTATCGAAGCCCGACTGGGAAAAGGCGGCATCGGCTTCGGCACGGAAATCAAGCGGAGCAAGCACGAAAAGGTCAATCTTCTGGAAGAACTGGAAGGGGAAGACCTGCTGAAGTACGGCTTGATTCCGGAATTTATCGGCCGTTTGCCCGTCACCGTCACCTTGGAAGAGTTGGACAAGGACGCCCTGGTTCACATTTTGACGGAACCGAAAAACGCCATTGTGAAACAGTACAAGGCCCTCTTTGCCATGGACGGCGTGGAACTGGATTTCGAGGAAGACGCCTTGGACGCCATTGCGGAAAAGGCCATTAAGAAGAAATCCGGCGCCCGCGGCCTGCGCGGCACCATCGAAGAAATTATGATGGACACCATGTTTGAAATTCCTTCCATGGACGATGTGAAACGCGTCGTCGTGACCAAGGCCAGCGTCGTAGGCGACGAGGACCCGATCATGGAAAGAGACGAGCCCTTGAAAAAGATCTCGTCGGATCAATAAGCGAAAGGCTCACCCAGGTGGGCCTTTTTATATAAGGAGAAACTATGGCAATAAAAACGGAAAACGGAACTTTTCCCCTTTTGGCCCTAAGGGATCTGGTGATCCTGCCTCACGTCATCACCCATTTCGACGCGGCGCGGAAGCAGTCCGTGGCGGCCATCGAGCGGGCGGACGGCTCAGACGGCTATCTCTTCGTGGTGACGCAGAGAGATCCCGAGCTGGAAGAGCCCGAGGCCGAAGACCTTTACGAGACTGGCACCATCTGCAAGATCAATCAGATCCTGCGTTTGCCCGGCGGCTTGGTGCGGGTCTTGGTCAAAGGCGTGGCCCGGGGCGTGATTCAATCCGTGGATACATCCGGCAAGTGGATGGAAGCGGAAGTGGAGCGCTACGAAGACGAGGAAGAGGATATCGAGGCGGAAATGGAAGCCCTCTTGCGCCTCACGGAAGACGATCTGGACGAGTACATCGAAAAGAACAACAAGATCTATCCCGGCCTCTTGGACTCCGTCATCAATTACGACACGCCGGCGGCCTTCGCAGACACCGTGGCGGGCTATGTGAATATGAAGGCGGAAGACGCACAAAGTATTTTGGACGCCTTGGATTTGAAAGAACGGCTCATGCGCCTGCATAGCATTTTGATGCGTGAGAACGAGCTCTTAAGCATTTCAAACGCCATCGACGACAAGGTGAAGCACACCATTAACGAAAACCAAAAGGAATTTTTCCTCAAAGAGCAGATGAAGGCCATTCAAAGGGAACTCACCGGCGAGGAAGAAGAGGAGGCGGCGGAGTATCGTCGCCGTTTGGAAGAAAAGGCCCTGCCCGATCACGTGCGGGACAAGGCGGAAAAGGAGCTGCAAAAGCTGGAGCGCATGAACGCCGCGTCGCCGGAGTATGCGGGGCTCACCAATTATCTGGATTGGATTTTGGATCTGCCCTGGTGCGACGAGGCCGAGGAGGAGCACAGCTTAAAGGAAGCCCGAAAGATTTTAGACGAGGGCCACTACGGCTTGAAGGATATTAAAGAGCGGATTTTG
Source organism: Aedoeadaptatus urinae (assembly GCF_900155585.1). Lineage (GTDB taxonomy): Bacteria > Bacillota > Clostridia > Tissierellales > Peptoniphilaceae > Aedoeadaptatus > Aedoeadaptatus urinae. The sequence goes on from NZ_LT707417.1 coordinate 513,792, forward strand.
GAATTTATCGCCCTGAGAAAGAAATCTCCGGAAGCCAAGTCCCCCATCCTCTGCCTCGTGGGCCCGCCGGGAGTGGGCAAGACCAGCATCGCCGCCTCCGTGGCGGAAGCCCTGAACAAGCCCTATGTGCGCATGAGCCTGGGCGGCATGACCGACGAAAATGAAATTCGCGGCCACCGCAGAACCTATGTGGGAGCCATGCCCGGTCGGGTGATCACTCTGATGAAAGAGGCGAAGAAAAACAATCCCCTCTTTCTCTTAGACGAGATCGACAAAGTGGGCAACGACTACCGAGGCGACCCGGCCTCCGGGCTCTTGGAAGTTTTGGATCCGGCGCAAAACAATACCTTTACCGACCGCTATATGGAAGTCCCCTTCGATCTGTCGAAGGTATTCTTCATTACGACGGCCAACACCACCAAGACCATTCCCGCTCCTCTATTGGACCGCATGGAAATTATTTCCATCGGCGGCTACACCCCGGAGGAGAAAAAAGAAATCGCCAAGCGCCACTTGTGGCCCAAGCATTTAAAGGACGTGGGCTATAAGGCGGATGACATGACCATATCGGATAATGCTATCGACACCATTATCGAAAACTACACCCAAGAGGCCGGCGTGCGCATGCTGGACAAGGAACTGGCGAAAATCGTGCGCAAGGTGAATCTGGAATTTTTGGAGACGAAAAAGACCAAGGCCCACATTACCAATCGCAATCTGAATAAATATTTAGGCGAAAAGAAAGCATTGGGTCAGGTCGTGGAAGAGGAAGATCTCATCGGCTACGTCAACGGCCTGGCGTGGACGGCGGTGGGCGGCGTGATCCTGGGTATCGAGGTGAATATCGTGCCGGGGAAAGGCAAGATTCAACTCACCGGCCAGCTGGGCAATGTGATGAAGGAATCGGCCCAGGCGGCTCTCACCTATATTTGGAGCATGGAAGATAAACTGGGCCTTCCCGAAGACTTCAAGGACAAGCACGACATTCACATCCACGTCCCCGACGGCGCCACGCCGAAAGACGGTCCATCGGCTGGGATCGCCATGACCACGGCCCTCTACTCCGCCATAGCGAAAGTCCCGGTCAGTCGTTTCGTCGCCATGACCGGTGAAGTGACCCTGAGGGGCAGGGTGCTGCCCATCGGCGGGCTCAAGGAAAAACTCTTGGCGGCTCAGCGGGGCGGCGTGAAGACCGTTCTCGTGCCCAAGGCCAATCTCAGAGATCTGAAGGACATGGACTCCCCCTCCATTAAAAAACTCCGCGTCATCGGCGTGGAGCATATGGACGAAGTATTGAAAGAGGCGATGGTACGTGAAGATACGTCAGTGTGAATTAGAAAAGGTCGCCGTGAAAAAGGATCAGTATCCGGCGGCGGACTTGCCCGAGTTCGCCTTTTGCGGCCGCTCCAATGTGGGCAAGAGCAGCTTTACCAATGCCATGTTGGGAAGAAAAAATCTCGCCCGCACCAGCGGCAAGCCGGGGAAGACCCGCACCATTAATTTTTACCGCATCAACGACGATCTGCGCCTCGTGGATCTGCCGGGCTACGGCTATGCCGTGGCGTCGAAGAAAGATCAGGATGCCTGGGCGAAGACCATTAACGAATACTTGGAGAGCCGGGACAATTTGGCGGAGCTCATCCTTCTCGTGGATATGCGCCACGAACCTTCGGCCAAGGACAAGGAAATGTACGCCTGGATTTTGGACAACGGCTTCGCCGGACTCGTCGTCGCCACCAAGGCGGACAAGCTGTCGAAGAACCAAAGGCAGAAGGCTTATTCTGTTATAAAAAAAGCCCTCCACGTCCCCTACGACGACCTCATCGTGCCCTATAGCGCCGTGACGAAAGAAAACGTGGACGAGCTGTGGGATATTATCGAGGACATGGTCGCCTATTACAAGAAAAAGGCGTAAGGGAATCCATTGGGCGTAGGCTCAATGGATTTTCTGTGTATTCAGGCGTGATAGAATAAGATAAACAATAAGAAGATTAAAAGAGGTGCTTATGAAACACGACGATTCGAATTTGGTTATTGCGACCGCAGATCGAGAAAAAGTCATCGTTAAGACCAGTATCGTCGGCATACTGGCCAATGTATTATTAGCGGCATTTAAAGTCGTCGTGGGTGCGGCATCCCACTCCATTGCCGTTATTTTGGATGCGGTAAATAATTTAACCGACGCCCTATCTTCCGTGGTGACCATTGTCGGGGCCAAGCTCGGTGCCAAGGCGCCGAATAAGAAACACCCCTTGGGTTACGGTCGCATTGAGTATTTAAGCGCCATGATCGTCGCGGCCTTGGTGCTCTACGCCGGGATTACCTCCTTAGTGGAGTCGGTGAAAAAAATTCTGCACCCGAGTGCATCTTCTTACAGCATCGTGTCCTTAATCATCATTGCCGTAGCCATTGGGACAAAGCTGATTTTGGGACGTTATGTAAAGAAAAAAGGCGAGGCGGTGAACTCCGGGGCCCTGGTCGCTTCGGGAGCTGATGCCTCCTTTGACGCCATCCTTTCCGCCTCTGTCTTGCTATCGGCGCTTTTGAATCGATTTTTAGGCTTGTCCCTCGAAGCTTATGTAGGCGTATTGCTCTCCGCATTCATTATCAAGGCAGGCTTCGACATGATGTCCGATACATTGGACGATTTAATCGGCCATCGATCTGACCCTGCCATGGTGGCCCGGGTAAAAAAAGTGTTAAACGAAGCGGAAGAAGTTAACGGGGCCTACGACCTCTTCCTCTTTAATTACGGACCTGATAAATACTACGGCACGGCCCATGTGGAGTTGCCGGACACCATGACAGTAGATGAAGTGGACCTTTTGATTCGCCGTCTGCAATTTGAAATTTATAAAAAAACCGGCGTCATTATGACGGGCATCGGCGTCTATTCCTACAACACCTCCGACAAAGAAGCGGCTCGCATGCAAAATGCCATTCACCACGCGGTCATGAGCCACGACTGGGCGCTGCAGATGCACGGATTTTATGTAGACAAGGAGCGGATGATCATTCATCTGGATGTAGTTTTGAGCTTCGATGTAGAAGCGCAGGAAGCGCTGAAAATTTTGTACGAGGAGATCAACGGCCTCTATCCCCAATACGATTTGCAAATCGTTCCCGATGTGGACGTCAGCGACTCATATAAAATCAAGCAATAAAAAAGGCGCGGCACAGGCCGCGTCTTTTGTATTTAATTATTATTCGACTTTTTCGAAGTCGTCTTTGCTTGCGCCACAGAGGGGGCATTCCCAATCAGCGGGAAGGTCTTTAAAAGCGGTGCCGGCTTTTACGCCGTTGTCCGGATCGCCTTCAGCGGGATCGTAGATGTAACCACATAATTGGCATTCGTATTTGTCCATGTGTTGAACTCCTTTCAATAGTTAACTTGTCAACGTGGTTATATTATACCCGGGACGAGAGAAAAGTAACAGATTGAAATGAAAATTTCCCCTTGAAGAAAATGACTGTGATAAAATTGCGCGCCCTTGTTTTCGCGCCCGGTTCTTGGGTAATAAGAAGCTATAGGGGTGAAAGAAATGAGACAAGTACGTACCTTCCAGGGGTCCGTTGCCAGTGATATGGTGTCCTTGCGCGGCTTTATCGCAGAAGCCATGGCAGAGATCGCATCGTACATTCCCGACAGGGATTTACAATATGATATTCGCCTGATCATCGACGAGCTCATGGTCAACGGCGCCGATCACGGAAACGCGTGGAATCGAAACAAGCGGGTCCACTTGCGCATCGACATGGAGCCTACTTTTATGCGCATCGCCGTGAGAGACGAAGGCGACGGCTTTTACTATTCGTCGAAGGATTTTTCATGCACCTCCGACAGCTGCTGCGGGCGGGGGCTGTTTATCGTGGAATCTATTTGCCGCTCCGTGGAGTACAAGGGCAATGTGATTCGCTGTTTAATGGATTTGGTATAAATCGCGGCAATAGCCTTTCTTGAAAGGGAGAAATGCTGTATAATAGATTAGTTGAAGGATTGGGCAAACCGATCCTATTTTTATGGCGGCTTTTGCCGAGAAAGGAAGTTTATGGAACAAAGAGATATTCGAAATATAGCCATTATTGCCCACGTCGACCACGGGAAGACCACCTTGGTCGATGTCCTGCTCAGGCAATCCGGCGTGTTCCGTGACAATCAAGTGGTAGCGGATCGGATCATGGACTCCGGCGACATCGAAAAAGAACGGGGCATTACCATTCTGTCGAAAAATACCGCGATTCAATACGGGGATACGAAGATCAATATTATCGACACGCCGGGTCACGCCGATTTCGGCGGCGAAGTGGAACGGGTGCTTAAAATGGTCTCCGGCGTCGTCCTCTTGGTGGACGCCTTCGAAGGCCCCATGCCTCAAACGAAATTCGTCTTAAAGAAAGCCTTCGAGCTGGGCCTGGAGGTCATCGTCTGCATTAACAAGGTGGACCGTCCCGGCGCACGCCCGGACGAAGTGGAAAACGAAGTGTTGGATCTGTTTATCGAGCTGGGCGCCGACGAAGACGTGCTGGATTCCCCCTTTATTTTCGCCTCGGCGAAGGAAGGCTGGGCATCGGAGTCTGCCGATGTGAAGGGCGACAGCATGAAGCCTCTCTTCGAAGCGATTTTAAAACACATCGACCCGCCGACGGGCGATGCGAATAAGCCCGCTCAGCTTTTGATCTCCACCATCGACTACAACGAATACGTGGGCCGTATCGGCATCGGCCGCATCGAAAACGGCACCATTAAAAAGGGCGACAGCATGGTGCTGTTAAACGCCAACGATCCCGACAAGCGGGAGTCGGTGAAGATCAACAAAATGTTTGAATTCGAAGGTCTGGATCGGGAGGAAAAAGATATTTCCTACGCCGGCAATATCGTCGCCGTCACCGGCATCGAGGACATTAACATCGGCGACACCATCGCCGATCCCGACGAGGGCGAGGCCTTGGAATTTGTAAAAATCTCCGAGCCCACCTTGGCCATGACATTCTCCGTCAACGACTCGCCCTTTGCGGGCAGAGAAGGGGACTACGTCACCTCCCGTCAACTCAGGACCCGCCTGTATCGGGAGCTTGAAACCGACGTGAGCTTAAAGGTGGAAGACACGGACAGCACCGACGCCTTTAAGGTCAGCGGTCGCGGCGAGCTGCACCTTTCCGTCTTAATCGAAAATCTGCGCCGGGAAGGCTACGAATTCCAAGTCTCCAAGCCGGAGGTTCTCTACAAAATCGTCGACGGCAAGCGCCTCGAGCCCATGGAAAAAGTCACCATCGACGTGAATCAGGAATTTATCGGCTCCATTATCGAAAAGCTGGGCCGCCGCAAGGGCGAGCTCTTAACCATGCAAGAGCCGGACGGCGGCTACTCCCGCCTGGTCTTTCGCATTCCCGCTCGGGGCCTCATCGGCTACCGTCAGGAATTTATTACGGATACCAAGGGCAACGGCATTATGAACTCCCAATTCGAAAACTACGCCCCCTATAAGGGCGACATTCCCCGCCGCAAAACCGGCTCCATCATCTCCTTCGACACGGGCACCGCATCGGCTTACGGCCTGCACAACGCCCAAGACCGTGGGGATCTCTTCGTGGAACCGGGGGAAGAGGTCTACGCCGGCATGGTGGTGGGCTCCTCTCCCAAGGGCTTGGATCTGGAGGTCAGCGTTACCAAGACGAAGAAGCAAACCAATGTCCGCGCCTCCGGCAGCGACGACGCTTTGCGCCTGTCGCCTATTCGAGATTTAAGCTTGGAGGAAGCCATCGAGTTTATCGAAGAGGACGAGCTTATCGAAATTACGCCGAAGTCCTTCAGAATCAGAAAGACTATTTTAGATTCCAACAAGCGCTACAAAGCCAACAAGAACAAGTAATAGGAGGATGCCATGTCCAGGGAAAAAGCCTACGCCTATTTAGAAAAAAAGGGCCTGACGGATCACTTTATCGAAACGGAAGAATCCACGGCCACGGTGCCTATGGCCGCCGCCGTCTTAGGCGTGACGGAGGGGGAGATCGCCAAGTCCCTTACCTTCCGCAATGCCGAGAAGGAACCGATTCTAATCGTCATGGCCGGGGACAAGCGGGTGGACAATAAAAAGTTCAAGGCTGCCTTCCACATCAAGGCCAAAATGCTTTCCGCCGAGGAGGTCGCCGATGAGATCGGCCACGAAGTCGGCGGCGTCACCCCCTTCGGCGTGAACGAGGGCGTGAAGGTATACTTGGACGAAAGCTTAAAGGTCTACGACGTGGTCTATCCCGCCTGCGGCTCCGCTTACGCCGTATCGAAATTCGCCGTAGACGAATTAATCGACGCCGTGGACGGCGAAGGCTTCGTCGACGTATCGAAATAGCCGAGGCTTTCCCGCCTCTTTGCCATGCCTTGGATATTATCTGATATACTGGTAAAAAAGGAGGGAGTCTATGGAAATGACAAGTATGGTTCAGGACGCCGTGGATCGAAAAAAGGAAAAGAAGCGCAGGAAGCGTCGCCGTCGCCGGGTGCGCCGCTTGATTTTTCTCGTCATCCTCTTGGCCGTGCTCGCCAAGCTGGGCTTTCTCGACGGCTTCATCAGCGACCCCCAAGGGCAGGGGCAGGAGCTGGTGCGCCGCCTGTCGCTTTTCGGCACAACCGTCGTGGAGCATCTCCCGGACATTCGCCTGTGGATTGCAGATAAATTAAATGACATCGCGCAGTTTATGTAAGGCTTCGGCTTCGGCCGGAGCTTTTTCCATGCCCATTGTTTGCTTTTGAGAAGAGGCTGTGGGAAAATAATTTTAGGAGGCGCTATGTTTGGATTAAAGAAAAAACCGAAGACCTTATACGAAAAGATCGCCGCCGATCCCCGGGCGGACATCGGCGACGACGGCAGCTACGAATGGGCCGTGCTCAACAAGGAAATCACGCCGACGCCTGTGAACACCGAGGCACTGGACGTGGGCATTATGGAATACTTCGGCAGAGAAGCCTTTGCCCTGGAGCACATCGACCGCTTTTTTGAAACCCACCGGGCACTGGAAGCCGTGGGTCATTTCGAGCAGTGGCTCTTCGCCTTGGATCAAATGGACCGGCCCTTTTTAGGCCTCGCCATTTTGCTTATGCGGGACAGCGAGGTGATCGAGGCTAAAAAATTCGGCATCTACTTGACCCGCTACACCGATCTGTCCCACAAGACCCAGGCGCGAGTCATCGTGGAAAATTTAGGACGCCACGACGCGTTCAGCTACTACGCCCTGGACGCCCTCTTAAAGAGCGAGGGAGGCAGCTACGCCTTTTACGAGCTGGGCTCCACCCTACAGGGGCGGGGTCACGATATTTACGATCACATGGCCAGAGGGCTATTGGAGAAAGGGAAGAAATGAAATTAGGAAAAGTACAAGAGTTAAAACTGGTTGAAAAGGGCAAATACCTTTGGGCCACCGACGGCGAAAAGGAAGTGCCCATTCACGGCGAATTGCGGGGCAAAGACGGCGAGGTGCGGGATGTGTTTCTGTACCGGGAAAACAACGGACAGATCGTCGGCATGTTGGAGGCGCCCTTCATTCAAGTGGGGGAAGTGGCCAAGCTGAAGGTGGTGGCCAAGTCGAAAATCGGCTACTTCGTCGGCATTAACGCGCCGAAAGATATTTTGCTCCCCTTCTCCGAAGCCACGGAGCGCATCGCCGAAGGGGAAAGCTATCTCTTTACCATGTACGTGGACAAGTCCGAACGCCTGGCCGTGTCCATGGAAATTAAAGAGGCGTTGAAATCAAACAGCCCCTACAAGAAAGGGGATCGGGTCAGGGGTACGGTGTACCACGTAGGCAAGAGCGGCATCCTCGTCGCCGTGGACGACATCTACGACGGCCGTATTCCCAAGCAAGAGATGAAGGGCATCTACCGCGCCGGAGACACGGTGGAGGTGCGGGTGGCCAATGTGCTTGACGACGGCAAACTCACCCTCTCTCTGCGTGACTTCGCCCACGTGCAAATGCTTCAAGACTCCGACGTGCTTCTGGGCCTCATGGATGAAATGGGAGGCAAACTTCCCGTCGGTGACAAATCCGATCCCGAGGAGATCAAGCGGCTCACGGGCATGACGAAAAAAGCCTTTAAGCGGGCCGTAGGCAAGCTCTACAAAGAAGGGAAAGCCGTTCCCGGGCCCACGGAAACGAGACGGAAGTAATGGAAGTCTTCGACAAGGTGCGTCTCGCCGTCACGGACTACGACTATCGGGGTCGTGGCATGGGCAAGGCCGACGGCGCCGTGGTCTTTTTAGACGGCGGGGAAATCGGCGATGTGGTGGATGTGACCATCGTGAAAAAGAAGAAGCGCTTTTTCGAAGGAGAAATTACATCCTACGAGAAAAAATCGCCCTACCGTGTAAAAAATCCCTGCCCCTATACGAACTGCAACGGCTGCGCCTTTTTGTCCTTGGATCGCAAAGAGGAGCTGAGCTGGAAACGGCGGCGGGTGGCCGATGCTGCGGCCCGTATCGGCGACGTGGACGTCACCGTGGATCCCGTCACCCTGCGAGGCGAGAGCACGGGCTACCGCAACCACATGCAATTTCACGTGAGAGACAGAAAGCTCACCCTCTACGGCAAGGGCGGCGAAGCTATTACCGTGAAGCGCTGTTTAATGCAGACGGATCGGGCCAATGAAATCCTCGCGGCCATGCAGGGGGAAAAGTGGCTGGACGACGTGGCCCTCGTGGGCATACGGACCACCCGCCGGGGCGAGAGCATGGTCATCTTGTCCGGGCCCAAGGATATGAGCGACAGCCTTCTTCACGGCGCCGTGGCCTTTGCCGTGGAAGCTGGGGTGGACAGTTTGTACTACACGAAAAATACCAATCCCCGCTTCCACTACGGCAGGAAAATGGAACACCTCTACGGAAAGAAAGAGATCATCGAGACCCTGGCCGGCTACGACTACGGCATCTTCGGCGCCAATTTCTTTCAGGTGAACCCCATGGGCGCCGAGGCCATTATCGAAAAAGTGGTGGGCGCCGCAGCGCCGGGGAAAAACGTGGTGGAACTTTACGCCGGCATCGGCACCATCACCCTGCCCTTAAGCGAACAAGCCACGGCCGTCGTGGCCAACGAGTACGCCCAAGCCTCCGTAGACTACGCACGAAAGACGGCGGAGGATAACGGCGTGACGAACGTGCGCTACATCGCCGGGACGGCGGAGAAGATCATGCCCCGCATCGCTGAAGAGGAGAAGGTGGACGTCCTCGTCGTGGATCCGCCGCGGGCCGGGCTCGATCCCGCCGTCATCGAAAGCGCCATGGAGGCGTCGCCTGAGACCATGATCTACGTCAGCTGCAATCCATCCACCTTGGCGCGAGACCTGGCCCTGTTAAAAGAACAATTTCATATCCAATCCCTCACCCCCATCGACATGTTCCCCCATACGGCTGCGGTGGAGTGTGTGGCGGTGTTGAGGAGAAAATAAAGGTTACTCGAATGTGTGAACTATTTTGTGACAGTTAAAAAGCGAAACGAAGCCATAGTAGGGAGACGAATAATGAAAAAATGTTTTACACTACTAATAATTCGAATATAGCAAGAAATCTAAGAGAGTGGGCTTTATGCATAGTAGCAGCGTTCTTGTTGGCCCTATTCATAAGAACCTTTATTTTTCAGGCTGTTCGTGTTGACGGAAGTTCTATACATCCTACCTTTGAAGATCGAGACTTATTAATTGTCAAAAAATACGAAAATATCATCAACCCTAATAAACACACGAGGGGAGACATTATTATTTTCTCTCCTCCAACTAAATATAGTAAAAAATTATACATTAAAAGAGTAATAGGCTTACCGGGTGATAAGATAAGCATAGAAGAAGGCAAGATATATATTAACGACACACCTCTAAATGAAGCATACATCGAAGATGGTTTGTACACGGAGGCAATTCATTTGGCCGGGCCTCATACTATTTCGGATGATGAACTGTTTGTCGTTGGCGATAATAGGGAGCCCGGAGGAAGCATTGATAGTAGGACTTTTGGCGACGTTCCTTTTAAGAATGTCGTAGGTAAAGTGAGTTATCGAGTTTTCCCATTAACAAAAACAAGACATTTTAATTAAATACTATTTAAAAGAACAATTCCATATAGAGCCCCTTATCCCCATCGACATATTTCCCCATAGGTTGGCGGTGGAGACGGTAGCGCTTTTGTCCAAACTCGATGTCGATAAGCATATAAATATTGAAATTGAGCTGGATGAGCTTGATTTGACAAGTGCTGAAAGTGAGGCAACATATGCTCAAATCAAAGAATATGTTTGGAATAAATTTAAATTAAAAGTTCCGACATTATATATTGCACTTGACTTGACAATTCAAGATAAAAAAAGAAGCAGATCCCCAAGGGCTGCTTCGTCAATTTTCCGTAAGTGTCCGTACACTTACTGTGCTTGCTATAAAAGAATAATTAGAGTAACAAGCGTTAAGCTTATATTTGATTGATTGAGAATATTATATCATAAATACATAAATAGTAAAAAAATCATATTTTGATTAAGTAGTCAGGCATTTACTTTTTTCTAAAAGTGAAGTATACTTCGCACATGAAGCGTACTTCACTTTTTTATGATGAGGGAGTTCATGAAAAATATACTTAAACAATTAAGAGAAAATAAGCAGTGGACCCAAAAGGAATTGTCAACTAAATTAGGAGTTTCTACGAGAACAATAATTTCTTTAGAAAATGGGCATTTTAATCCATCAATAAAAGTTGCATATAAGTGCAGTTTAATATTTGGGTGTCCAATAGAAAAAATATTTTGTCTTGAAGAGAATTACGATGATGATAGGAAAGAGATTTTAAGGTAAATAATATGGATTATATGAACCATCTTTATGGAAGAAATAAGAAAAAAATAATAGAAAATTCAAGGAGCAGGATTTACGAGTGTTGTGATTTGGAAAATGGTAAATATGTGATTACAGAATATGAGATTTATAAGGGAGTGAAAGTATTTTATAACGATATACACACATCAAAAATTACAAGTAGTATTCCTAAGAATTCTCTTAATGAGAGACGATATGAAATCAATCATTGCAGAGAAGGAAGATTTGAATGCGTATTAAGAGATGGAACTGTAACATACATGGAAGCTGGAGATTTTGCGATTAACTTAATAAGCAACAGCTCTAAAGAATCATTTTTCCCCATTAGTCATTATCACGGCGTTACTTTTTGTATAACGCCATCTGAATTTGATGAAGAATTACATCTTTTGGAAAAAATGTTTGAAATTGATTATGAGGTTGTTTTAAATGAACTCTGCTATGAAAATAAACTTTTTATACAGAGAGCAACATCAGAGATTGAGCATATTTTTTTTGAAATGTATAAAGTCCCTGATGATATTGTAATCGGATATTTAAAGGTAAAATTCCAAGAATTATTCTTATATCTCACAGCAGTTAAAAATAATATGTCTTATAGCGATAGACAATATTTTGCCAAAAATAATATTGAAATTGCGAAAAAGATAAATGAATATGTATTGCAGAATTTCACTGAAACAATAACATATGAAAAACTGTCTGAAACATTCAATATAAAAATTACTACAATGAAAAACTGTTATAAGAGTATATATGGTGAAACGATCAATGACACGATAATAAAAAAGAGATTAGAAGAGGCAGCACTTTTGTTGAAAAACTCGGCGTTGTCTATAACAGGGATTGCAATTCAAGTTGGATATACGGATCATTCTAAATTTTCCAATGCGTTCAAAAAAAGGTATAATCTGACTCCTTCGGAATATAAAAAAATATCTAAAACAGCACATCTGGTCTGATTCAGCAAGCGATTTGAGTTAGATAGTGCTAACATAAATATTGCTTATAGAAAAGGAGGAATGTTTATGGAAAGCACAAAAAAATTATCCATAAAAGATTTAGCAACTATAGGAATCTTTTCTGCAATTATGATTGTGGTCTTTATAGCTTTTTCGATGATCACAGGAGCATCTCTATTTTTTAACATGATTTTCAATGCGGTGTTTACAGCGTTAATTTTGGGACCTTTTTTCGTTTATATGGCGATGAAAGTTGGAAAGCCCGGAGTTGCTCTAATTTATAATATCTTACAAGCAGTTTTGGCAACTGTGTTTATGGGACCGTTTATGATTCCTTGGTTTGTAGGTGGTGGTATCATCGCAGAATTATCCATGATAGGCACTGATAGTTATAGGAATATAAAAAGAATTACGATTGCTTGGATTATTACATCTCTTACAAGAGCTGCGCATGGAATGAGTGAAATATGGTTTTTCAAAGATGCGTTTATTAAAACAGGGGTGTCTCCGGAACAGGTTCAGATTCAAACACAATATTATACAGATGCGAAGTGGGTTATTATTTCTTTAGCATTAACTGTGGTGGCGGCTGCAATTGGATGCTATTTAGGAAATAAGATGACAGAAAAACACTTTAAAAAGACAGGTATAATAAAGTAATGCATTTGGACTTACGCTCCAAAGTTGCGGTATTTTTTAGTACAGTATTTTTGGCTTCGGTATTGTCCAAAGATACTGTATTTTTTTTGCTGACCGTCATCCTATTACTATATGTTGCCGTATTAGGATATAGCAAATCTACCGTAAAAATTGTGTTTGCGATAGCAATCATTAGCATTATGAGATTGGTTTCAAAAGGAAACGGATTTGGAATTATGCTTCCTGAAATGTTTCTTTTTATAATTATCAGGACATTAGTTATTATTTTGTCTGTCATACCGATTATAAAAACACCTCCGGGAGAATTGATGGCTGTGATGAAGAAAATGAAAGTCCATAGGAATATAGCATTGCCACTTATTTTTATGATGAGGTTTTTTCCGGTAGTAAGAAGTCAATTTTCGGAGATTATTGATTCATTAAAATTAAGAGGCTTAATTTCTTTTAGAAAGCCGTTTGTTACAATGGAATATTTGTTTGTACCTATGATGTTCTCTTCTTCTAAAATTGCCGAGGAATTGGCTGCGGCATCTGAAGTAAGAGGGATCTCTGCCAATGGAAAACATACATCAAGAAGAGAAATAAAATTTAGAAAAATTGATTCTATTGTAGTTATATTGACTGTTCTGCTTACGGTAGGTTTGTACTTTATGGAAGGAGTGATGATGAGATGATCAAACTTAAAAATGTAAGTTTTTCATATAATCAGGACTCCCGAAATATTATTGAAAATATCAACATAGAAATTAAAAAGGGAGAAGTTGTAGCCTTCATTGGAGCCAGTGGATGTGGAAAGACAACGCTGACCAGGATTATCAATGGGCTTGCGTATAAGTTTTATGGCGGGAAGCTAAAAGGAAACATTACAATAGATGGCATGAATCCATGTGAAAAAGAATTGTACGAAATAGGAAGAAGAGTGGGTTCAATTTTTCAAAATCCTAAAAGTCAATTTTTTGCAGAAAATGTAGAAGATGAAATTGTATTTGGATTGGAAAATTATGGCGTAGACCGAGAAAAAATTTCGAGAAGAATTAGAGAAGCACTTTCCTCAATCAATGGAGAAAATTTAATTGATAAGAGCTTATTTCATCTTTCAAGTGGAGAAAGGCAAAAAATCGCAATTGCTTCTATAAATGCTCTTGATCCACCGATTTATGTTTTTGATGAGCCGTCAGCCAATCTTGATATGAAAAGTGTCGAGGCTTTAAGAAAATTGATGCTTTCATTGAAAACACAAGGGAAAACGATGGTGATTTCCGAACATAGAATTTACTATCTGAAGGATCTTGTTGATAAATATTACTACCTTGAAGATGGTGAGATTAGATATTCTTTTTCGGAAAATGAACTTCTGTCAAGCAGTAATGACTTTTTTAGAACAGCAGGGCTAAGGGCATATTCTTTAGAATGTGTTGTCCCAAAGACAAAGAAAATAAAAGAAGTAAATTCGATGGAGTTAGATAAAATAAGCTTTTCATACAAGAATGAGAAGATCATAAGTGAGCTAAGTTATTCTTTTAAGAGTGGAAATGTTTATGGAATTATAGGAGATAACGGCGTTGGTAAAAGCACTTTATTTAAAATTATGAGTGGATTGCTTAAAGAACAGAAAGGCAATTTGTCTATAAATGGTGAAAAAATTAAGAAAGCAAAAAGAAAGAGAAGAGTATATTATCTGTCAAACAATCCTGACAGTAATTTATTTGAGGCTTCTCTTGAAGATGAGTTGAGACTAAATGATTCAAAGGCAGATATAGATTTAATCTTGCATCAATTTCATTTGGAAGAGGCTAAAGATTTGCATCCTCAAATTTTATCAGGAGGTCAGAAACAGAGATTGACTATTGCAGCAGCAGAACTTTTAAAAAGGGATGTATATTTGTTTGATGAGCCAACAAGTGGATTAGATGGAAATAATATGAGGATTATTTCCGAAAGAATGACAGAACTTCAAGAAAAACAGAAAATCATACTTATCATTTCACATGATTATGAGTTTCTAATGAGTTCTTGCAACAAAGTATTATATTTAGACGGACAATCTTTTAAAGAGTTTTCTGCGGAGAATGATAAAGAAAAAATAATGGAAATATTAAAAGGTGAGGTGAAGAACTATGTTTAATAGCGGATTATTAAAGTATTCCGGCAAGTACAAATATCTAACTGTTTTGTCGTGTGTACTATCCATTTTGAGCGCTGCAATATCAATCATTCCGTTAGTTTGTATCTATCAAATTATAAGATTATATGTCGAAAACTTAAGTACGAAAAGTATTATGCATTATGGAGAAATCGCTGTGATTTCATCCGTTTTAAGCATTGCTTTGTATTTTGTGGCATTATCTTTAGCCCATATATCTGCTTTTAGAGTTGCTAAAAATTTAAAATCACAAGCAATCAATAAAGTGATAGATATGCCATTAGGCTTTTTTGAAATGAAGTCTACAGGCGAGATTAGAAAAATTATTGATGAAAACACCATTTTAACAGAAGATTTTTTAGCACATAAATTACCGGATTTTGCGGCGACTGCAATTATGCCACTTATCATTGTAATTAGTTTTTTCTTTTTTGATTGGAGATTAGGTGCTGCTTGCTTTATCCCGTTAATCATTTCTGCGATATGTATAAAGATGATGATGGGCGGAGAAAATAAATTTATGATGGGTAAAATCATGACATTGCAAGAGCAGATGAACAAAGAAGCTGTTGAGTATGTTCGCGGTATACCGATTATCAAAGTATTTCAGCAAACTGTATTTAGTTTCAAAAAATTTCATAATACGATTATGAGTTATAGAGATTTGGTGGCAGGCTACGCAAAAGCTTGTCGTATGCCTAAAACTATTTTCGGGGTTATGTTAAACAGTTTTTTTGTGTTTTTGATAGCTGTAGCTGTAGCTTTATTTAATTCAGCAAGCGATCCAATCGCAGTATTTTTGGATTTGATTTTTTTCATATTACTTAGCCCTTTAATTTCCACAACAATGATGAGGCTAATGATGACTGGAGAGAACTTAATTCAAGCAAAGGAAGCTTTAAATAGAATTGAAACAATTATCTGTGATGATTCATATATAGAAAATGGTAGTGATGAATTCCCTGAAAATACAGAAATTGTTTTTTCGGATGTTTGTTTTTCATATCCTGAGCAAGAAAAAAATGTTATAGAGCATGTATCATTTGAAATTTCAAAAAATCAAAAGGTTGCTTTTGTTGGTTTATCAGGGTCCGGAAAAAGTACCATTCTTTCTTTGATAGGGAAATTTTTTAAGGTTAACTCAGGAACGATAACGATTGATAGCAAGAATATAAATGAAATAAGAAATAGTGAACTTATGAAAAATATTTCCTTTGTTTTCCAAGACAGCAAACTATTTAACGGAACCTTACTTGAAAATATAAGAGTAGGAAATCCTAATGCATCTTTAGAAGAAGTAGATAAAGCTATTACAGTTGCGCAGTGTCAAAGTATTATTGATAAACTTCCGGATGGTATAAATAGTGTTTATGGTAGTAAAGGGATTTTCCTTTCTGGTGGAGAAAGACAGAGAATTGCATTGGCAAGAGCTTTTGTCAAAGACTCTCCAATCATTGTTTTCGATGAAGCAACATCAGGTTGTGATGCTGAAAATGAGTTTTATATCAATAAAGCAATTACAGAAATTTCAAAGAATAAAACTGTAATTTTGGTGGCTCATAGATTAAATACTGTAATTGATGCAGACAAAATAATTGTCATGGATAAAGGAAAAATCGTTGAGCAAGGTACTCATAATGATTTAGTTGAAAGTAATGGAGCATACGCAAATATGTGGAAACAATATCAAGGTGCTTCAGATTGGAGGCTATAAGATGTTTAATAAAATAAAAGAAAAATATCATTTGTCGGATGCTGAAGCAATACTGATTAAAAAAGGAATATTATTTAACACATTATCCAATATTTCTAAAATGTTACCTGTTGGAATATGTGCTTATGTATTATCGCAGATGTATTCAATCATCACAAATAAAAATTATAGTGTAGAATTGCCTATTTTAATGTATTTAGGTGTATCTGCGACAGCTATTTTACTTATGATTTTGTTATCGTACATAGAATACACAAAAACATTCATTGATATTTACCAAGAGAGTGCAAATAGAAGAATTAGTATTTCGGAATTTTTAAGAAAACTTCCGTTGTCGTTTTTTGCGAAAAGAGATATTTCGGATCTTACTACCGTAGTAATGACAGATACATCAGGAATTGAACATGCGTTAGCTCATGTTATTCCTCAGTGTTATGGGACGGTTTTGTCCACTGTAGTAATCTTTTTGTATATGTTAATATTTAACTTTAAAATGGCAATGTCATTATTTTGGGTGATACCGATTGCTTTTGCGGTAGTTTTATTATCCAGAAAACTTCAAAAGAGTTACAGTGAAAAATTTAAAAGTGAGAAGTTGGCATCATCTGATCAAATACAAACAACACTGGAAATGATTAAAGAGATAAAGTCGTTTTCTTTGGAGGAAAAACAAAAAAAGTCTATAAAAGTTCAGTTGGATGCTTTTGAAAAGAAACAAAGAGAATCTGAATTGTTTTCTGCAACTATTTTAGCGTCAGCACAGATGGTTCTCAAATTAGGTATAGCAACCGTAATTTTGGTAGGAGCTTATTTACTGTTGCATGGAGAAATTGATTTATTCACATATATTATTTTCTTGTTTTCTGCTGGTTTAATATATGATCCTATTCATGCGTTGATGAATTCTTTGACAGAGATTTTCTCCACAGATGTATTGGTTAAAAGAATGGATGATATAAAAAAAGAACATATCAATGTTGAGCCATTTTCTGCGAAAACTGATGATATGAGTATTAAGTTTGATAATGTAACATTCGGATATGATGATGAAGATGTTCTCAAAAATGTTACATTTACAGTAAAATCTGGATCTAAAACGGCATTAGTAGGTTCTTCTGGTTCGGGTAAATCGACTGTATTGAAGTTAGCTGCCGGATTTTATAAAGCAAGTTCAGGCAATATATTTTTAGGTGGAACCGATATTTCAAATGTGGATGATGAATCCTTGCTAAAATATTATTCTGTAGTTTTTCAGGATGTATTGCTTTTTGATGGAACAATTATGGATAACATTCGACTGGGAAATAAAAATGCAACGGATGATGAAGTAATAAAAGCGGCAAAATTAGCAAATTGCGATAGCTTTGTGTCAAATTTACCTAATGGATATATGACTACAATAGGTGAAAACGGCAAGCTGTTATCAGGAGGCGAAAAACAGAGAATATCAATAGCGAGAGCAATCATTAAAGATGCACCAATTGTTTTGCTTGATGAAGTTACCTCGGCGTTAGACATTCAAAATGAAAATCTAATACAGAAAGCGGTTAGCCATATAACAAAAAACAAAACTGTCATTGTGATTGCTCATAAGTTAAATACAATCAAAGATTGTGATAATATTTTAGTTTTTGACAAGGGGAAAATTGTTGAGCAAGGAACACATGAAGAATTATTAAAGCAAAATGGATATTACAAAAAATTATATGATATGAGTGCATGAATATTTTGAACTGGAAAAGAGAGGAAAATTTATGTAATTGTAAGCATAGATGGAGGAAGAACATGGAAAAGTTTATGTATCTATCCGTATTCAAACAATGGAAGGTCGCATTCAAAAAGCAAGGGAAGGAAAATGGAATGGTGGCTTTGCTCCGTATGGATATAAACTTGAAGATGGCAAGCTGTTTATAAATGAGGAAGAGGCAATTGCCATAAGAACGATTTTCAACCAGTAAGTAAATACTACGATAGGAGCCAACGGGCTATCTAGATACTTAGAGAATCATGGAATTAGAAAAATCCCAAGACAGAATGGTAAGAATCCTTTGTTTGATGCAGGTCTTATAAGAAAGATATTAAAGAATCCTGTATATAATGGGAAAATAGCATTTGGAAGAAGAACTTTAGAAAAAATTCATGGTACAAGAAATGAATATAAGCAGGTTGAACAAGATGAATATCTAATATCTGAAGGGATACATGAAGCTATAGTTTCCGATGAAGTTTGGCAAGCTGCTCAGGTTAAGCTAAAATCTCAAGCAAAGAAATATGAGCATGTGAATAAAGGAAAAGATTCACGCACGCACTTGCTTTCTGGAATTGTAAAATGCCCGATATGTGGAGTGGGAATGTTTGGAAACAAGTGTATCAAGAAAAAGAAAGATGGCACAAAATATAAAGATTTTTATTACTATGGTTGTAAACATAGGCAGATGATAAGAGGTCATAAGTGTACATTCAGTAAGCAAATTAGAGAAAAATTGTTAGATGATGCTGTTGCAGAGGTGATTGTCAAGATTGTAAGTAATCCGAAATTTGCTTCTATGATGCAAGAAAAAATCAACATGAAGGTGGATACCTCTGAAATAGAAAAAGAAATAGATAATTACCAAAAGGAATTGAGGAAGAGTCATTCTACAAAGTTTAAGCTAATTGAGGAAATAGATAATTTAGATATTGAAGATAAGCACTATAAGAGAAGGAAACAGGATTTAGACGACAGACTTTATCGCATGTATGACAAAATAGATGAATTAGAATCATCATTAATTGATGCGAAAGCAAAGAAACAGACTATTGAAGCTGAAAAACTTACAGGAGATAACATATTTAAGGTACTGATCTATTTTGATAAACTCTATAAAGTCATGAATGATGTAGAGCGTAGGCAGTTAATTACAGCTTTAATTTCTGAAATTCAAGTTTATGAAGCTAAACAACCTAACGGACAATGGCTAAAATCAATTACTTTCAAGCTCCCAATTATAGACGATGACTTGAATATAAGTTTGGACAATGATGAACAAGTTGAGTGTGAGGCGGTGTTAAGGAGAAAATAAAGAAGCAATCGAGTAAGAAAAGTTAAAAGACTTACTCGATTTTTTATTCGATTGCTCTAATAAAAGCCGGAAGTGTTGCCAAAAGCAGAGTGCCGGGTATATGTTATATACAGAGAAAGTATTCTTGAAATGATTTCCTTTGTCCGAATAGGAGGCTTGAGATTATGAATTTTGCACCGGTAGGAATTTTGCTCGTTATGGAACTTATTATCGCCTTTCTCGTCGCCGTCGGCGCAATCAGCTTGGCGTGCTACACCGTTGTTCGCGTGTGCTATAAGGCGAAGAGCGACGCGTTGAAAAAGCATCCGGTCTTGGAGCGGGAAGAAAAAAACGAGTCGACCCGGCGGGATTAAGGGCGTGGCCCGGAGAAGGAAAGACGGGTAAAAAAGAGGCGATCTCTATGAAAATTAGATTTAAGAAAAAACGCCTTTTAAAAAGGCGCGGGATCTCGATTTTATGTGTTCTTTCGATCTGTCTCTTTGCGGTCGCTTGTCAGAAAGCAGAAGAGGCTGAAAGTCCGTCGCGAAATCAGTATAAACGAATCGAAAAAACCACGGACACCGACTATCCGCAGCTTTCTTTCAATGAAATGGCAAACAGCTCCGATTTGGTCGTGGCGGCAGACTTTCTGGGTTTTACGAAGCCCTTTAAGGTATCGCCCTATGGCGGCGGTGACATATCCATTTACAGAGACGCCGTCTTTAAAGTAAAGAAGGTCTATAAGGGAGAAATGAAAGAGGGAAGAACGGTGACCGTGCGAATCCCCGGCGGTGATGTCGTCGACGATGAGAGACAAACCATCTACGCGGAGCCGACGGAAGCGGATTGGATGTATAATGACGAGAATGAGAAAGTCCTGTTTCTCGCTCGCCCAAGGGCGGATCGATACAAGACGCGGGAGGATTATTATAAATTTGTGACCGGTCCCAACGGCATGTACGATCTGCGGGACAACACCCTTTTCGGGCTTTTCCACGAAGATGTCACCTTCGATGCAAAGGCCCTTGATTCCATCGATCCCGCCGTGGATCCGGCGGCAGAGGAGAAGGCGGAAATGGATGAACGGCTTCGGGAAAAATCCATGACTCGGGAAGAATACGACGCATACTTTGAGCAGATGGATCAATACGGGGCAAAGGAGCCCTAAGGAGCTATAGCGCATAAGTAAACGAGCGGGCCGCGAATTCCATCTACGGCAGTTACAAGACACAAAAAACGCCTCCGAAGAGGCGTAAGAGTGAAAAAGGGAGGGCGAATCATCCGATTCACCCTTCTTTTTTATTTTAGTTTTACGTTCCGCGTGATTTCCACTTCTCGCGTCTCGGCGTTCCAGATAATTTCCTTACCGTCGACCAGGCCCAGGGCGCGGGCAACATTGGCGATGGGAAGGTAGGTGCGGTTATTTTTGATCATGGCCTTGGTGTCGCTTACATAGGTTTTGCCGTTGACGATGATTTTGTTCGTATCCACGGGAATTTCCACACGGTTAGTCTTGTCCGTTAAGACGACGGTGCGGGTCTTCTCTATCCATTGCACGTCCAGGCCCAGGCTTTCCGCCACGTGGCGAATGGGGAGCATGGTGCGATTGTTGTGAATAAAGGGAGCGACGTCGACTTTGCCATTTGTCTTTGCGCCTCGGACACTCCGCTGAATATCTTTCGAACCGATTTTTAATTTAACGGAAAGCTGTACGGTGTTCGGCGCAGAGATTTTCTGCTCTTGGCTTTCGGTCGGTTTCAATTGAAGGCGAGGGGATGATGAGGGATGGGAGGGCTTTTTGGGATTCGGCGCATCGGGCTTGCCGGGTTCACCGGGATTGGGCTTACCGGGATTCGGTTTCTCGGGCGTCGTCTTTTCCCATTTGGCGTAGAGGGTCATGTCTCCCACGACGGCGTCGGCGAAGTCGTATGCCTTGGTGAGTTCGGCCTCCGTGTACCATCCGGCGAATTTATGATCCGCCTTGGTGGGATCTTGGGGCCTCGTTAAGAGAAAGCCTTCATTGACCGTGACCGGGCCGATGGGATTGCCGCCATTGGTTTCGAAGGTAATGGTGTAGGTGTTGTTGCTCTTCATACGGAAGTAGCCGGGCTGATCCGCGCCGCCGTCGATTCGTGCGTACTCTTTGTTGACGTGAGCTTCGTTAAAAGCCGTGCCTTTTCCGCCGACGAGGGAGGTGCAGCCGGCAAACATATTGCTCGCGGATATAATCTTGTCGGTGCTGAAGCCTCCTGTGGCGAAGATCGTGCGCAAGTTTTTGCAATGGTAGAACATATTGGCTGTGTACTCTAAATTGGGGGTGTTAAAGCTGGTGAGATCCAGGGTGCGGAGGGAGGAGCAGCCGTTAAACATGCCGATCATGCTGGTGACCGAGGTGACGTCGAAGCCATAGAGGTCGACGGCTTTCAGTGCGCTGCAGCCGTAGAATAGGTAGTCCGCGTTTTTCAATCGGGTCGTGTCGAAGGAAGCGAGGCTGACGCTCTCCAGTTGGGTGCAGTCTTCGAAGAGATTGTTCAGGTCTTCAACTTGGGAGGTGTCCACGGCTTCTGCAAAGTCGACATCCTTCAATTTCTCATAGTTTTGAAACAAGTAGCTGGATTTTGTCGGGAAGGCGATCTTGGAGTTGTCTTCACTTAAGACGTAATAGCGTCCGTTTTTTTCATAGACTTTGATCTTGTCGCTGCCATTGGCGCCCACGGGAGTGCCGTTCAGGTCTTGGATGTGGGGTGCATTATCTGCTTTCGTGCCGAAGATAATTTCCTTAGCTTTTTCTTTCGGTACGGCTGCGTGAAAGGCATTTTTGTCCAGGGTCGTGTTTCCTTGTGCGAAGGCCGCTCGGGGGCTGAAGATGGCGACGGCCAGGCTGAGGCACATTAAAAGGCCCAAGCCCTTGGCGAAAATGTTTTTAATCATAAGCATTTCTCCTGTTCTTTTGTAATTCTGAAAAATTTTATCATGCACAAAAAACCCCAAGCAAGAACAAAGGGCGTCGAATTTCGTCATAATATCTAAGATCGATGGCGGATTACTTTACAAAACGGGGACTTTTGAAGAAAATTAAATATTTTCGGCAATAAAAAAGCCGCCATCGCGGCAGCTTGCTCTTTTCTTTTTGTATACCTGCGGCGAATCCGCCCGTGGCCCTAACGAAAGTGTCCGTCGATGGGGATGATGTCTCCCGTAATATAGGCGGCTTCGTCGGAGATCAGGTATTTCACCAGGCTCGCAATTTCTCCGGGCTTGGCAAAGCGGCTGACGCCCACTTCTTTGCGAAGGGCGGCCAATTCTTCTTCGGAAAAGTCTTTGCGCATCATGTCCGTGTCCACGATGCCGGGAGCCACGGCGTTGACGCGAATGCCGCTGGGCGCCAGCTCTTTGGCCAGGGCCTTGGTCAGGGAATTGATGGCACCTTTTGATGCGGAGTAGCAGGTTTCCATGGCGGCGCCGGCTTCGCCCCATATGGAGCTGATGTTTATGATGACGCCGCCCTTTTTGTGAAGCATATGGGGAAGGGCACGCTTGGAATTGAGGAAGACGGAGTTTAAATTGGTGCCGAGGATGTTCTGCCAGGTTTCAAAGGCCGTATCTTGCAGAAGAGCGTAGTGGGAGATGCCGGCGTTGTTAATGAGTATGTCCACGTGGCCGAGGTTTTTTTCCGCCGTGTTAAAGAGATAGTCCACGTCTTTTTCTTTGCTTACATCGGCTTTTACGGCGATGGTATAGGGATTGGTTTTGCGAAGTTCTTCGAGGAGTGCATGGGCAGACTTTTCACTGCGGAAGTAGTTGATGACGAGTTTGTACTCCGGATTTAATTTTCTCGCGATGGCCGCCCCGATGCCTCGAGACGCGCCGGTAATCAAAACTGTTTTCATAAGACTATTTTACACATGGGGCGCTGTTTCGCCAAATAAAAAAGCCGCCTTCGCGGCAGCTTTTGTTTAGAAGTATTGGACGGGATCGGCCAGATTTTTCAACAGGGCCGCTACGCTCCATGCGGCGGTGACGCTGGATTTCGGATTTTTCGGATCGGGCTTGGAGGTGATTTCCACCACGGCCTTGGCCTTTTCGTTTTCCACGGTGACGCGGTGGGTGTTGCCGGGACTGTTCGGATCGCTTACGATGCGCACCTTGGTGGCATCGGCCCCTGCGGTGGTGAGTCCCGTGGCTACGGCGACATTGGTATTTTTCGGAAAGCCCTTAATGGCTTCTGTGGCATTTCCCTCGAAGGCGACGACCTTTTCGTCCTCGGGAAGCTCTTTGCCATTTAGGTAGGGGGCGCCGTTTAAGCTTTTCGGCGCTTTCGTGCTTTGAATTTCAGATTGTACCCCGCCCATAAGGGTGAAGGTGCGCATCAAATCAAAGCCGCCGATGGCCCCGGAGGTGATGTGCACTTTTCGGCCCACTTTTTTTGCCGCCGATTCGATGGCATCGTATAGGGCGGTATCGGCCAAGGCGCCCACGGAGGTAATGACCACGTCCTTGCCCGCATCGAGAAGGGGCACCACGTATTCCTTTACGGCGCCGACGCCTGCGATTTCAACGACGATGTCCGTGTCGCCTGCCAAAAGGGCGTCGAAATTTTCGTAAAGGGGAATGGTCTCGCCCGAGGGCGGATCGATACAAGACGCGGGAGGATTACTATAAATTTGTGACCGGCCCCAACGGCATGTACGATCTGCGGGACAACACCCTTTTCGGACTTTTCCACGAGGATGTCACCATCGATGCCAAGGCCCTCGATTCCATCGATCCCACCGTGGATCCGGCGGCAGAGGAAAAGGCGGAAATGGATGAACGGCTTCGGGAAAAATCCATGACGCGGGAAGAGTACGACGGGTACTTTGAGAGTTTGGAACAGTATGGAACCAAGGAGCCGTAGAAGATAAAATCATTGAATAAAGATGTGGCGGGTCATTGGGGCCCCGAGACAGACTGCGTGGTATGAAAAAAGGATCCTCTTCCGTCGGTGAGGATCCTTTTTTTCTATGCCGTCTAAAGGAGGCGAAAGCCTTTAGCTTGTATCATGGCCTTATCGTCGGCGACGGCGGCGCCGCAGGTATTTAAAAAGTCGCCGGTAATAGCCGCATTGACGCCACAGTCGAGGGCGTCTTCGCCGTTTTTCCGTAGATTCCTTCTGCCGCCGGCGAGGCGTAAATAGACCTTGGGAAGGAGAAAGCGAAAGAGGGCGGCGGTTTTTAAGAATTCGTCTTCGGGCAGGAGCGGCCGATCCTCCATAGGCGTGCCCTCGATGGGATGGAGAATGTTGAGGGGAACGGAATCCACGGCTAAGTCCTTTAAAGTCAAGGCTAAATCGATGCGATCTGCGCGACTTTCGCCTAAGCCGAAGAGGGCGCCGGAGCAAACCTCGAGGCCCACGTCCTTGGCCGCGGCGATGGTCGCTATTTTTTCGTCGTAGCTGTGGGTCGTGCACAGGGTTGGGAAAAAAGCGCGGGACGTTTCCAGGTTGTTGTGCAGTCGCTCGAGACCCGCGTCCTTTAAAAGGGTCAGGTCTTCTTTATCTAAGAGGCCGCCGGACAGACACAGGTGCAGACGAGTTTCCTTGTGCAGTCTCCGAAAGATTTCGGCCGTCTTCGCCACTTCTGTTTTCGACAGGCGCCGGCCCATGGTCACAAAGCCGTAGCGCAACACCCCCGCCCCATCGGCCGTCAAGGCGTCGCGAAGGATGGCCTCCTCGTCGAACAGATCGAAGACGGGGACCGAGGCCCGGCTCCGTCTCGACTGAACGCAAAAGGCGCAGTCCTCCGTGCAGCGACCGTTTTTTCCGTCGACGATGGTACATAAATCGAAGCTCTCGCCTAAGAAGCGGGTTCGAATGGTCGTGGCTGCGGCGGCCAGCCGGGACAGGTCCTCATCGTAAAGAGCGAGAGCCTCATCTCTCGTAAGCGGTTCTTCTCGTAAAGCTTTTTCCGTAAGGGATTGAATCATGCTTACCTTCCTTTCCTATGGTTTTATCTTAAACCGTAAAAAGGCTGAGATCAACAATGAAAATGTAAAGATGTCCCGGCGAGGCGTTCTCTTGTTGCTTGTCGTAGGCTGCTCGTGCTTACGACCCTGGTTTTTTACATACTTCGCGGGCCATGTCGAAATGAAAAAAGAAGCGGTGCTTTTTTAACGGAAAAAAAGTTCTATGGCAGTGCCTTCATCGGCTGTGTCATAGAACCTTTTTGCTTAGAAGAATTGGACGGGATCGGCCAGGTTTTTCAACAGAGCCGCCACGCTCCATGCGGCGGTGACGCTGGATTTCGGATTTTTCGGATCGGGCTTGGAGGTGATTTCCACCACGGCCTTGGCCTTTTCGTTTTCCACGGTGACGCGGTGGGTGTTGCCGGGACTGTTCGGATCGCTTACGATGCGCACCTTGGTGGCATCGGCCCCTGCGGTGGTGAGTCCCGTAGCTACGGCGACATTGGTATTTTTCGGAAAGCCCTTAATGGCTTCTGTGGCATTTCCCTCGAAGGCGACGACCTTTTCGTCCTCGGGAAGCTCTTTGCCATTTAGGTAGGGGGCGCCGTTTAAGCTTTTCGGCGCTTTCGTGCTTTGAATTTCAGATTGTACCCCGCCCATAAGGGTGAAGGTGCGCATCAAATCAAAGCCGCCGATGGCCCCGGAGGTGATGTGCACTTTTCGGCCCACTTTTTTTGCCGCCGATTCGATGGCATCGTATAGGGCGGTATCGGCCAAGGCGCCCACGGAGGTAATGACCACGTCCTTGCCCGCATCGAGAAGGGGCACCACGTATTCCTTTACGGCGCCGACGCCTGCGATTTCAACGACGATGTCCGTGTCGCCTGCCAAAAGGGCGTCGAAATTTTCGTAAAGGGGAATGGTCTCGCCCGAGGGCGGATCGATACAAGACGCGGGAGGATTACTATAAATTTGTGACCGGCCCCAACGGCATGTACGATCTGCGGGACAACACCCTTTTCGGACTTTTCCACGAGGATGTCACCATCGATGCCAAGGCCCTCGATTCCATCGATCCCACCGTGGATCCGGCGGCAGAGGAAAAGGCGGAAATGGATGAACGGCTTCGGGAAAAATCCATGACGCGGGAAGAGTACGACGGGTACTTTGAGAGTTTGGAACAGTATGGAACCAAGGAGCCGTAGAAGATAAAATCATTGAATAAAGATGTGGCGGGTCATTGGGGCCCCGAGACAGACTGCGTGGTATGAAAAAAGGATCCTCTTCCGTCGGTGAGGATCCTTTTTTTCTATGCCGTCTAAAGGAGGCGAAAGCCTTTAGCTTGTATCATGGCCTTATCGTCGGCGACGGCGGCGCCGCAGGTATTTAAAAAGTCGCCGGTAATAGCCGCATTGACGCCACAGTCGAGGGCGTCTTCGCCGTTTTTCCGTAGATTCCTTCTGCCGCCGGCGAGGCGTAAATAGACCTTGGGAAGGAGAAAGCGAAAGAGGGCGGCGGTTTTTAAGAATTCGTCTTCGGGCAGGAGCGGCCGATCCTCCATAGGCGTGCCCTCGATGGGATGGAGAATGTTGAGGGGAACGGAATCCACGGCTAAGTCCTTTAAAGTCAAGGCTAAATCGATGCGATCTGCGCGACTTTCGCCTAAGCCGAAGAGGGCGCCGGAGCAAACCTCGAGGCCCACGTCCTTGGCCGCGGCGATGGTCGCTATTTTTTCGTCGTAGCTGTGGGTCGTGCACAGGGTTGGGAAAAAAGCGCGGGACGTTTCCAGGTTGTTGTGCAGTCGCTCGAGACCCGCGTCCTTTAAAAGGGTCAGGTCTTCTTTATCTAAGAGGCCGCCGGACAGACACAGGTGCAGACGAGTTTCCTTGTGCAGTCTCCGAAAGATTTCGGCCGTCTTCGCCACTTCTGTTTTCGACAGGCGCCGGCCCATGGTCACAAAGCCGTAGCGCAACACCCCCGCCCCATCGGCCGTCAAGGCGTCGCGAAGGATGGCCTCCTCGTCGAACAGATCGAAGACGGGGACCGAGGCCCGGCTCCGTCTCGACTGAACGCAAAAGGCGCAGTCCTCCGTGCAGCGACCGTTTTTTCCGTCGACGATGGTACATAAATCGAAGCTCTCGCCTAAGAAGCGGGTTCGAATGGTCGTGGCTGCGGCGGCCAGCCGGGACAGGTCCTCATCGTAAAGAGCGAGAGCCTCATCTCTCGTAAGCGGTTCTTCTCGTAAAGCTTTTTCCGTAAGGGATTGAATCATGCTTACCTTCCTTTCCTATGGTTTTATCTTAAACCGTAAAAAGGCTGAGATCAACAATGAAAATGTAAAGATGTCCCGGCGAGGCGTTCTCTTGTTGCTTGTCGTAGGCTGCTCGTGCTTACGACCCTGGTTTTTTACATACTTCGCGGGCCATGTCGAAATGAAAAAAGAAGCGGTGCTTTTTTAACGGAAAAAAAGTTCTATGGCAGTGCCTTCATCGGCTGTGTCATAGAACCTTTTTGCTTAGAAGAATTGGACGGGATCGGCCAGGTTTTTCAACAGAGCCGCCACGCTCCATGCGGCGGTGACGCTGGATTTCGGATTTTTCGGATCGGGCTTGGAGGTGATTTCCACCACGGCCTTGGCCTTTTCGTTTTCCACGGTGACGCGGTGGGTGTTGCCGGGACTGTTCGGATCGCTTACGATGCGCACCTTGGTGGCATCGGCCCCTGCGGTGGTGAGTCCCGTAGCTACGGCGACATTGGTATTTTTCGGAAAGCCCTTAATGGCTTCCGTGGCATTTCCTTCGAAGGCCACGACCTTTTCGTCCTTGGGAAGCTCTTCGCCCTTAAGGTAGGGGGCGCCGTTTAGGCTCTTCGGCGCTTTCGTGCTTTGAATTTCAGATTGTACCCCGCCCATAAGGGTGAAGGTGCGCATCAAATCGAAGCCGCCGATGGCGCCGGAGGTGATGTGTACCTTGCGTTCCGCTTTTTTCGCCGCCGATTCGATGGCATCGTATAAGGCAGTATCGGCCAGGGCGCCGACGGAGGTAATGACCACGTCCTTGCCCGCATCCAGCAGGGGCACCACGTATTCCTTTACGGCGCCGACGCCTGCGATCTCAACGATGATGTCCGTGTCGTCTGCCAAAAGGGCGTCGAAGCTTTCGTAAAGGGGAATGGTCTCGCCCTTTGCTTCAATGCTTTTTTCGTCGAGGGCTTGATCGAAAATCCCCTTGAGGCGATAGTCTTCCTTTAACTTTTCTAAAATAGCGTCCACGAGAATGTGACCCAGGGCGCCGTAGCCGATGACGGCAATATTTTTCATGCTTCCTCCTTGAAGGTTTCGTCGGGCACTAAGAAGCCCGCTTCGGCTAAAGCCGCCTCCACTTCGTCCAAGGTCTCTTCGTCTCGGGCGAAAATCGTGTGGAAGTGGTAGCCGTCGGTGATGTTTTTTAAAGGCGTGCTCACGCTGTGGTAAATGTCGTCCATAAAATGCTTCACGTCTTTACGCGATTGAATATTAAGCGTGGCGGCGATTTTTCCGTAGTAGCGATGCTCCACAAAGACGTCCTCTACCGTGGCTCCAAGGTCCACAATAAGATTCAGTTCTTCGGTGATTTCGTCGTCCCGGTGCCGACACTTAAATGTGCGGCGAAAGCCCGACGGCGTGTCGATGTAGTAGCCTCGATTGGTGGATTGAATGGGCACGTTTTTTGCCCGCAAAAGGCTGATGTCCTGGACGATGACCTGGCGGGAGACGGAAAAGCTTTTAGCCAGGGCGTCGCCGGAAACGGGCTCGGCGGATTTGCGCAGGGCCTGTTCGATTTCGTAGAGCCGCGTTTCTTTATCGAGGATCATCGGGCCTCAGTCCTTTCATGGAAAAATCCAGTACCGGCGCCGAGTGGGTGAGGGCGCCTGAGGAAATAATGTCGGCGCCTAGGTCTTTGTAATTGGAAATGTTGTTTAAATCGACGTTGCCGGAAAGCTCTACCAGGGCGCGGCCGTCGATGAATTCGATGGCCTTTTTTATTTCATCCGCGCTCATATTGTCCAGCATAATAATGTCCGCGCCGGCCTCCACGGCCTCTTTTACCATGGCCATGGTCTCCACCTCCACCTCGATTTTTCGCACGAAGGAGGCATAGGC
The DNA here is from genome assembly GCF_900155585.1 of Aedoeadaptatus urinae. GTDB lineage: Bacteria > Bacillota > Clostridia > Tissierellales > Peptoniphilaceae > Aedoeadaptatus > Aedoeadaptatus urinae. The sequence goes on from NZ_LT707417.1 coordinate 543,239, forward strand.
CTTGGCCCGCTTCACGGCCTCGGCGACGGAGCCCGCGGCGCCGATGTGATTGTCCTTGAGCATGACGCCGTCGGTGAGATTGAAGCGGTGGTTTTCGCCGCCGCCGCAGCGGACGGCGTACTTGGCGAAGATGCGAAAATTCGGCGTGGTCTTTCGCGTGTCCACGATTTTCGTCTTGCTTTTCGCCAGAGCCTTTGCCATTTTATTGGTGTAGGTGGCGATGCCGCTCATGCGCTGCAGAAAATTCAGCGCCACCCGCTCCGCCGTCAAGAGGGCGCGAACGGGGCCGGTAATGGTGGCGACCAAGTCGCCCTTCGACAGGGCGTCGCCGTCTTCGAAATACCACTCTACGGCGGTGCTTTCGTCGAAGAGGGCGAAGGTGCGTTCAAAAACCGGTGCGCCGGAAAGGATACCGTCGGCCTTGGCGAAAAGCTTCACCGAGCCTCTTAGCTCTCCATCCACCACGGCGTTGGTTGAAATGTCTTCCTCGTTTACGTCCTCTTTTAAGGCGGCCAAAATGGCGTCGTCCATTAAAAAAGGCGCCATAGTCAATTTGCCCATAAAGCTCCTTTCTTTACTTGCTTGCAATGGCCAGCATGCGGTCCAAGGGCACCTTGGCCTTTTCAATTAATTCCGGATCCAGGATCACTTCGTTGTCGCCGGTTTCCAGGACGTGAATGATCTTGTCCACGGTGACCATTTTCATGCCGTCGCAGATCATGTCCGGGAAAATAAATTCCTTGTCGGGATAGAGTTTATTTAATTCCCAGCCGATGCCCTCTTCCGTGAGAATAATATTTTCGTCCTTGTTCAAATCGCCGACAGCGCTCAAAATGCCCTTGGTGCTTCCCGTGTAATCGGCAATTTCAAGAACCTCCGGCTTGCATTCCGGGTGGCAGAACACGGCTGCATCGGGATGTTCCTTCTTCAGAGCATTTACGATATTTGCGTTTAAGCTGTCGTGTACCGGGCAGCAGCCGGCGTTGTTAATGAAGTGCTTGTCGGGGAAGGCGCCTTCCGTGTTTTGTCCCAGGTTGCCGTCGGGGATAAAGAAAATATTTTTGGCGTCGATGGCGGCCACCACCTTTGCCGCATTGGAGGAGGTGAGGCAGTAGTCCGAGTTGGCCTTTACTTCGGCGGTGGAGTTGACGTAGGAAACCACGGCGAGATCGTCGTATTTAGCTCTCATCTCTTTAATGGCATCCACGTCCACCATGTGGGCCATGGGGCAGTCGGCTGCGGGGTCGGGAAGGTAGACGGTTTTTTCCGGATTCAAAATCTTTACCGTTTCTCCCATAAATTCCACGCCGGCCATGACGATGACCTTGGCGTCGATGCCTGTGGCAATTTTCGCCAGGGTAAAGGAGTCGCCGACGTAATCGGCCACGTCCTGTACGGCGCCGTCGACGTAGTAGTGGGCGAGGATCACGGCGTCTTTTTCTTTCTTCAAGCGTGCAAGAGTTTCATTTTTCAAAACAGTCTTCCTTTCTTTCGGGTGCGTTAATAAATCTTTCTTAGGATACCACAAGTCAAAGCATATGACAACACGACTGTCTTGTCAGTAAAGAAAATTGAGACTATTTTCGATTCAAGCTATAATGAAATTAGTATAAAGGAGGCGACCATGGTTTTAAAAAAATTATTCGGAGGCAAGGATCGGGTGCCGTCGGTGCCGGCCAAGGAATTAAAGGACACGGCATCGAAATTTATTTTAGACGTGCGGGAGCCCGATGAGGTTGCGGCGGGAAAGATTCCCGGCGCCCGCACCATCCCCTTGGGCGAGTTAAGTGATCGGGAGGGCGAGCTGCCTAAAAATGAAACGATTTACGTCGTGTGCCGATCGGGAAATCGCAGCAAAAGAGCATGCAGCTATTTAAGCGGACGAGGTTTTCAGTGCGTCAATGTAGCCGGGGGCATGCTGGCCTACAAGGGCCCGACGGAATAGAGGGGAAGAGGAGCCATGAAAAAAATTCACGAGACCCTTCGCGCCGGCGTGGACCTTCGTAGCCGATTGGTGATGCCGCCTATGGCGTCGGAAGCGTCGGTGGGCGGCGAGATCGGGGAAAAATCCCTTGCCTATTACAAAAAAATGGCGACGAACGAGCACTTCGGTCTCTTTATTTTGGAACACAACTACGTCTCCGAAGACGGCAGGGCCAGCGAAAAGCAAATGAGCCTGGCGGACGATAGCAAAATCGAGGGCCACAAAAAATTAGTGGCGGCCATTAAAAGCGTAAGGCCGGACCTTGCCCTCTTTTTGCAATTAAACCACGCCGGCATGAAGACCCGAGGCGATTTAATCGGCGCAGACCCCATGGGCCCGTCGGTGCGGCCCTGGGATAAAATGTGTCGCGCCATGACTGCAGAGGATATGGAGCGGGTCAAGGACGACTTTGTGCGGGCGGCCCTGCGGGCGAAGGAAGCGGGCTACGACGGCGTGGAGCTTCACGCCGCCCACGGCTACCTGCTCAATCAATTCTTGTCCCCCCTGACCAATTTCCGCGACGACGAATACGGCGCCGATCGAATCAAGTATCCCTTGGAAGTATTCCTGGCCATGAAGGAGGCTTTGGGAGACTTCCCTCTTGCCGTGCGAATCGGGGGTGTGGAGGCCATGGAAGGCGGCATTACCGTCGATGAAGGCGCATCTATTGCCAAGGCCTTCGATCGTGCCGGCGCCTGCCTCTTGGACATGACCGGCGGCATGACCGGCTATAGTCGGCCGGGGCACAAGGAAGCGGGCTGGTTTAAAGACCTGAGCCTGGCCGTGAAAAAAGAAACCGAAGCCCCGGTGCTCCTGACCGGCGGCATCACCACACTGGCCGAGGCGGAAAAACTACTTGACGAAGGCGCCGCAGACCTTTTCGGCATCGGCCGCGCCTTTTTAAGGGACCCGAAATGGGAAATGAATAAGCTGTAAGAAGAGCCGTGGCATAAGCCGCGGCTTTTTTGCATTAAAAAACCCCCGGCTACGCCGGGGGCTATTTAGTAAACTCTAAATCATATCCTGCATTTCTGTTAAAAATTCCCAGTACCTCTTGGGCATATTGGATCTTTGCAGCTTTTTATTTTCCCTATCTTGGATGGATATCGCCCGGGTAAAGCCCCTCCAAAGGTCCCGGTAGGTCTCCTCTACCTCGGAATAGGTCTCTTCAAGAGAGTCCACCTCTACAAAAGACAGCCGGCCATCCTGGTAGATCAGGCCCGTCCCCCGGCCCAGGTCGTGGATCATAAAAGTCTCGCGGGGCAGTCGGTTTTCAAAGTGGAGGCCCAGGGGGTAGAGGATATTTCCCTTGGGTCGAATGGGACCATAGAGGGCGCCGTTTTCCAATTCCCGAAAGCGCAAAAGTCCCTTGTAGGAATGGACTTCCGAAGAGACGGTCTTGGCATTTTTTACAATGGCCCGTGCCGGGGGCCGGTCGCTGTAGAGGATGTCCTTACCATCATCTATAAGGAGGTAGATGGTTAAGGCCAGGTCATTTTCAATTTCAGGTCGGTCGGCCAAGATGGCCCACTTAAATTCATTTCTTAAAAAATCCGGAAATCTATCTTTTAAATACTTTAGAACCCTTTGGCTTTTGGCCGGGTTGCTTTGAACCTGGACCAGGTCCGGGAGGAAGGAGGGGGTAAAGCCCCTTTCAAAGCGGATATTTTTTCGATAGGGATAGCCGTCAAAGACCGCCGTTAAAAGGCCCTGAGGGGTCCCGTCATATTGAAAAATCATGGTAGAAAACTCAGTTGCTGAGCCACTTGGTCTCGGCCCACCAGGTCCCTGCGGATGTCTTCCAGGTTTTTCCCGGCTCCGGGCAGGGCCTTGCCTTGGGCCAAAATAAAGTGCTTGGCCCTTTTGACAGAAATATTTAAAGAGCGAAAGCTGTCGGTCGTCAAGGCACTGTAGCGCCGAGCCTGTAAAATCCTTCGGGCATACCCGGGACCAATGCCCGGAATTCGCAAGAGCTCCTCATAGGAAGCCCGGTTGATTTCCATGGGAAAGAGATCCATATGGTGGAGGGCCCAGGAAGCCTTGGGGTCCAGGTCCAGGTCAAAATTAGGCTCTTGGTCTGTTAAAATCTCCCGGGCCTCGAATTGATAAAAGCGCAGGAGGAAGTCCCCCTGGTATAGCCGGTGCTCCCGCTTCAAGGGAGGAGGCCCCGCAAGAACCGGGGCGGTTTGGTTCACAGGAACATAGGCTGAAAAATACACCCGCTTCAGGCCCTGTCTCCGGTAAAGGAGCTCGCTAAGGCTTAAAATGTTCCGGTCACTTTCCCCCGAAGCCCCGATAATCATTTGGGTGGTTTGGCCCGCCGGGATAAAGGTCTTTTTTTTTCCCTTCCGGGCCTCCTCTTGTTCCAGGAGGGTCTCGCTAATCTGACTCATGGGCCTCATAATGGATTTCTGCGTTTTTTGTGGGGCCAGCAGGGCCAGACTCTTGGCAGAGGGCAGCTCAATATTAACGCTGCCCCGGTCGATGTAAGACCCCAGTTCAGCCACTAATCTTGCATCGGTGCCGGGGATAATTTTCATGTGGATGTAGCCATAAAAACCCTTTTCCCGGAGTTTTTTGGCCACCTCGATCATTTTTTCCGAAGTCTCGTCAATATTGGGATAGATCCCGGAGGATAAAAAGAGCCCCTCAATATAGTTGCGCCGGTAAAATTCCAGGGTCAAGTCCACCAACTCATCCGGACTAAAGGTTGCCCGGGGCACATGGTTGGACCGACGGTTTAGGCAATAGGCACAGTCAAAAACACATTGGTTGGTCATCAAGACCTTTAAAAGAGAAATGCAGCGACCATCCTCGCTCCAAGAATGGCAAATCCCACTGACATGGCCATTGCCCATGCCCCCCTTGTTGGCCCGTTTGGATCCGGAAGAAGAACAGGACACGTCATACTTGGCGGCATCAGATAAAATTGTCAATTTTTCAAATAAGTTCATTTTTCTCACCTTTTGCCTATTATACAACAGGAAAGAAGGGTTTTGAACATATGTTTTATTTTTTCTTATTTTAAATTTTTGTTCTTTTTCCTGCAAAAAAAGAGGAGCATAAGCCGCGGCTTTTTTCGTTGACGGAACAGCGGAAATCTCCTGAATCACCTACGATTCTCTATGATATAATGGTTCTATTAAGGAGGGATAGGATGAAAGCAGTCGTCAGTGTCCTGGGGAAGGACCAAGTGGGGATTGTCTGTCGCGTCACGACGCTTTTGGCGCAACACGGTTTTAATATTTTGGACATCAGTCAAACCATTGTCAGCTCTTACTTCACCATGATCGTGGTGGTGGAACACGAGGATGAAGATTTCGCCTTGGAAAGTGTGGTCAAGGACTACGAAGCCTTGGGCGAGTCCATGGGTTTGGACATTCGTATGCAGCATGAGGCGCTTTTCCGCCGCATGCACCGTATTTAGAAAGGACGAAGCTCTTGGATAATTCTTCGATTCTCGAAACGATTCACATGCTGGAGCATGAGAATTTGGACATACGGACGGCGACCATGGGGATTTCTCTTATGGATTGCATCGCCGATGATGTGGATGTGGTTTGCGACCGTGTTTACGAAAAGATCACGAACTTGGGCAGGGACTTGGTGAAGGAGGCCGATGCCGTCGCCGCAAAGTACGGAGTGAGCGTGGTGAACAAGCGCATCTCCGTGACGCCGGCGTCTTTAATTTTGCCTCGGGGCACGAAGGATGATTTCGTGAAGCTCGCCAAGGCCTTGGACAAGGCGGCCATCGAAATCGGCGTGGACTTTATCGGCGGCTTTTCCGCCTTGGTTCACAGGGGCATGACGGATAGTGAAAGGGCGTTGATCGCCGCCATTCCCGAAGCCCTGGCTTCCACGGAAAAGGTCTGTTCCTCCGTGAATGTGGGCTCGTCGAAATCGGGCCTCAATATGGATGCCGTGGCTACCATGGGCAAGGTGATTAAGGAGGCGGCCTATTTAAGTCGCGAGGCGGATTCCATCGGCTGTGCGAAGCTGGTGGTCTTTGCCAATGCCGTGGAGGACAATCCCTTTATGGCAGGCGCCTTTCACGGCACGGGTCTCGGGGATCACGTGCTCCACGTGGGCATTTCCGGTCCCGGCGTGGTGAAGACGGCCTTGGAAAAATTCCGCGGCGCGCCTTTCGACGAAGTGGCTCAGTGCATCAGCCAAATGACTTTTAAGATTACCCGCATGGGCGAGCTGGTGGGAAGAGAAATCGCCAAGCGATTGGACACACCCTTCGGCTCCATCGACCTGTCTCTCGCACCGACGCCTGCCGTCGGCGACAGTGTGGCGCGGATTTTGGAAGAAATCGGCGTGGGCACCGTCGGCGGCCACGGCACCACGGCGGCTTTGGCCATGTTAAACGACGCGGTGAAGAAGGGCGGCATTAACGCCTCGGCCCATGTCGGCGGCTTAAGCGGCGCTTTTATTCCCGTCTCGGAAGACGAGGGCATGATTTCCGCCGCCGCATCGGGGGCCCTGTGTCTGGATAAATTGGAAGCCATGACCTGTGTCTGTTCCGTGGGGCTGGACATGATCGCCATTCCCGGAGACACCACGGCGGAAGCTTTGTCGGCCATGATCGCCGATGAAGCCATGATCGGCATTATTAACCACAAGACCACGGCGGTGCGTCTGATTCCCGTGTGGGGCAAGGGCGTGGGCGAAAACGCCACCTTTGGCGGTCTCTTAGGCGAGGCGCCGATTCTGCCCGTTCACGGCAACGACTGCGCGGCCTTTGCGGCACGGGGCGGGTTTATTCCCGCGCCCATTCACAGCTTTAAAAACTAAATCGAAGGGAAGCTATGACTGTTACCATACAAGAGTTCATCTCCATGATATCGACGAACCCCGCCATTTTCTTCACCACTTTTCTGGTTTTAGCGGTGGTGTTCGTCAACGGCTGGACCGATGCGCCCAATGCCATTGCCACCGCCGTATCGACGCGGAGCATCGCACCGCAAAAAGCCATTTACATGGCGACGCTTTTTAATTTTCTCGGCGTCTTCATTATGACCGCCATCAATGCCAATGTGGCGGAGACTATTTACAATATGGTGGATTTTAACGGCAATACCCATGAAGCCATGATCGCCTTGGCCTCGGCTCAGCTGAGCATCGTGATCTGGTCCACGGCGGCGTGGTACTTCGGGATTCCCACGTCGGAATCCCACGCCTTGATCGCCGGCCTCTCGGGCTCCGCCATCGCCCTTCACGGGGGCCTGGCCGGAATCAACGGGGCGGAGTGGATGAAAAACATTTACGGCCTCTTTCTCTCCACGGTCTTGGGCTTCGTCATGGGCTATGCGGTGGTGAAGGTGATCAAGCGGCTGTTGGCCGGGTCGGACCGGCGTCAGTCCAAGAATTTTTTTAAGAACGGCCAGATTATTTCGGCGGCGTCCATGGCCTTTATGCACGGCGCCCAAGACGGGCAGAAGTTTATGGGGGTCTTTATGCTGGCCTTCAGCCTGGCAGCCGGCACCGGCGGCGGAGGCCATTTCGTCATTCCCGCCTGGCTTATGATTTTGATTTCCTTGGTCATCGGCTTCGGCACCAGCTTAGGCGGCCTGCGCATTATTAAATCCGTGGGCATGAACATGGTGAAGCTGGAGGCCTACGAGGGCTTTGCCGCCGACATCGGCGCCGTCGTCAGCTTGTTTGTGGCGTCCTTGGCGGGGATTCCCGTCTCCACTACGCATACCAAGACCACGGCCATTATGGGCGTGGGGGCGTCGAAGCATTTGAAAAACGTCAACTGGTCCGTCGTAAGCGACATGGGCCTGGCGTGGATATTGACCTTTCCCGGCTGCGGCATCATCGGCTTTGTCGTAACCTATTTGCTAATTAATGTACTCTAGGAGAAGGCATGAAAGACAAAAAGTTCGATTATTTTAAAAAATTCAGCGATATGGCGCAAAAGGCGTCCCAAGCGGCGGATCTCTTGCAGACCACGTTAGGCGCCTACGACGCATCCACTTTGAGGGAAAAGACCGACGCCATGAAGCGCATCGAAAACGACTGCGATCAAATCATGCACGACATTATGAACCGTTTGGCCATCGAGTTTTTGCCGCCTATCGAGCGGGAGGACATTATCGAGATTACGGACAAGCTGGACACGGTGGTGGATCGCATCGAAGAAATTTTGCTGGGCCTGTACATGTATCGGGTCCACGAGCTCATTCCCGAGACCTTGGAATTTGTGGACCTTATCGTTCAAAGCACGAGTATGCTGGAGGAAGTGGTTCTGGAATTCAGCAACTTTAAGCGCTCCAACGACGTGAAGGAAAAAATTATCCGCATCAATTCCCTGGAAGGCCAGGGCGATACCCTGTACTTAAATTCCACCCGCGCCCTTTTCGATTTTAACGGCGAATTCGACGCCCGAAAGACCATAATCTGGAAGGAAATGCTTCAGGTGCTGGAAAATTGCTTGGACAGCATCGAAGAATGTGCCAATGAATTTGAATCGGCCATGTTGAAAAACGGTTAAATAAAAATAGCCCTCTCTATTTTTTGAATACCTTTTTTAAATATAGAGATGCTAGAACCCCTATAAAAAAGAAAATTATACTTATATAACTGGAAGGTTTACCATCGAAAAAATAATAAATAAAAAATAGATTCCACGCCAATGGAAATAATAGAACATACCACCAATATAATTTCTTATTATTATAAACCCATGGCATTAAAATGAGAGTGGAAAAACAAAATGGGCTAAGTATATAATAATTTAATTCCGCTAAAAATCCATATAATTGAGATGTACCTACGAAAAGGATTGGGATACAAGCTATTATTGTTAATGTGAGTGAAATGACAAGTATTTTATTTTTCATTTGGAATACCCTCCTGCTTTAACAATTTTTTTCATTCTTACAGGCGAAATGTTTACTCGATTAAGTCCAACTTTATGGGGTCACTCTACGTTTGCTAGAGGGCCTTTTTTAATGCTTTTTTCGCGCGCTTACGATGGCCTCCTTCGCCCAGAGGAAAAATTCCGAGGGCAGGACGGACTCCCGGTCCACGTGGCGGGGCCTGAGGAGATAGAGTCGCTCCTTGGCCCGGGTCATGCCCACGTAAAAGAGACGCCGCTCTTCTTCCAAGAGGCGGGCCTCCTCGGCGGCGTCGGCATGGGCGCCGGGAAGGGAGGGGATGGCGTCGGCATTTAGGTCGATAAGAAAGACGGCGTCGAATTCCAAGCCCTTGGCGCCGTGCAAGGTGGAAAGGACCAGGCCCTTTTCCCCGGCGCGGGAGCCCTGCATGAGACGATCCAGCGTCTCGAGCCTGCCAATAAAGCGTTGGTAGTCGTCGGTTTTTTTGGCGATGTACTTGGCGTAGTAGAGGATGCGCATGGAGGTGGTCTTGGAGGAGCCGAAGGTGGCGGCGTGCCCCGCAATGTATTCCTCGTATTCCAAATCCTTTTGAATAAAGCGGAAGGCCTCGGCGGGGGCCAGGGTTTTTAAGTGCTGAAAATCCCGCTTCAGGGCCTTCACATTTCGCACGGCGTAATCGGGGAGCTTTAAATCCAAGAGGGCGTCAAAGACCGATGGGCCCACGCCTTTTTTCTGCAATTCTTCGATCATCTTTTTCGACAGATAGCCGCGAATTTTGTAATAGAAAGTGGAAAAGGATGCCAAGTCCCCGGGATTTCGGCTGAATTCGTAAATAGTCATTAAATCCTGAAGGACCCAGTGGCGGAAGAAGCGGCTCTTTCGTTCCTTCGAGGCGAAGGGCATGTTATTGCGCTCCAAAAATTCCACGAGACCGATGGAGGAGACGTGGTTTCTGTAGAGGACGGCCACGTCCTTCAAATCGTGTTTTTCGATTTCCGAGGCGATAAAGGCGTACTGCTTGTCCAGATCGTTGAGCTCCACCGCCCGCACCTCGGGCCCCGCTCCCTTCACCGCCACCGGCGTCTTTTTGTAGCGGGCTTTATTTTGCTCGATGAATTTTGCCGAGAGAGAAATAATATTTTCCCGGGAACGGAAATTTTTTGAAAGGTAGTAGAGCTTTAGATCGCCGTATGAATCCTTCAGGTGAAGGAGCTCGCGAAAATCCGCGCCGCGAAAGCCGTAAATGGATTGGTCGTCGTCGGCGACGATAAAGAGATTGTTCTTGGGCTTTGCTATGGCTTCGATAATGGCGAGCTGGCCCTTGGAGGTGTCCTGGCCCTCGTCCACCTGAATGTAGTCGTAGGTGGCGCGCACCGCCCGGAGCAGTCCCGGATCCTGTTTAAAAATCTCAGGCACCAGGGTAATCATATCGTCGAAGTCGATCCACTGCCTGTCCCGCTTTAAATTTTCGTAGCGATTATAAAATTTCAGAAACAGGGGCGTCGTCGCCTCTTTATTGTATTCCGCCGGGTCCAAAACCTTGTTCTTGACGTAGCTGATCTCCCGAAGGAGGGTCTCCACCTGCTCCTCGTTGGGAGAGCGGTGCATGATTTCCCGCCACAGCTCGGCGGCGATGCGCCACTTGCTCAAGGCGCGATTGGATTCGATTAATGTGTAGCTTACGCCGCGGCGCCGCTCGTCGTTTTTCAGCACCGAGTAGCAGAAGCTGTGAATAGTGGAAAAAGCGGGGGGCGCACTGTCGGGAAAAAGTTTTTTGTAGCGAAGGGCCAAATCCCGGGCCGAGGCCTTGGAAAAGGTAATGGTCAGAATCTTTTTTCTCTCCACGCCCTCGTCGATGAGCCGCTTCGTGCGGCTCAGGAGCATGGTGGTCTTGCCGCTGCCGGGCACGGCGAGGACCAAGGCCGGCCCCTTGTCGTGGGCCACGGCTTTTTGTTGTTCGTCCGTTAATTTCATAGTCACCTCCGTGTGAGTATATCACGAGGCGAGGGGAATTGTCCTTTTCAAGACGAGGAGCTTGGTATATAATTAGAAAAGTAGGTATGTACAGGATGGTGAAGATGAAAAATCCGTTTAAAGCGTTTGACGATTATTTTCTGGATCGTATAAACAAGAAATTGAAAAACAAGTATTGTGATTTCTTTTTTTACAACTATACGAATATTGCGGGACCCGGGTTTCTCGTAGTTCTGTCGGTCTTTATGCTGATATTCGGAAAACGTTGGATCGGAAGTGCCGCCACGGAAATGGTTGTGGCCCTGGTGATCTCGACAGGTGTCGCACAAATTTTAAAGCGCGCCATCAGTCGAAGCCGGCCCTATTGGGTGAGTAAAAATTTAAACACCTACGGCATCGACTTGAGGGATTATTCCTTTCCCTCGGGGCATACGACGGCAGCCTTTACGGTGGCGACGACATTTTCTCTGTATTTTCCGAAACTGGCTCCGCTCTTTGTTGTGATGGCGCTTTTGGTGGCTGTATCCAGAACCTATTTGGCCGTTCACTATCCCACCGATGTCTTGGCGGGTGTGATTATCGGCATGATCGTCGGTTACGTGGTACATATGTATGTTTACGACAACCTGGCATATTGGTTGTAATTTGAGGAGGAAGATAATATGGTAATGACAAATTTCCTGCAAAAGAGAAGAACGGTGCGCGAATTCCAACCGACGAAGCTGTCGGCCATGGAAATGGATTGGCTTAAGGATACCCTGGCCAAATTGGAAAAACAATCGGCTGCCAGCGAAGTCAGCTTCGCCCTTTACGAAAACGGCCAAGCCATTGCCGAAGCACTGAAAGGCAAAGCCGGTTACGGCGGCACCATGATCGAAGCGCCCTATTACATCGCCCTGCGCGCCAAAAGCCACGAAAAGGCCGAATTGATTCGCACAGGTTATTATTTGGAAATGATGAATACGGAGCTCATCGAAAAGAATTTCGGCACCTGCTGGATTACTACCGTGCAAGTGGATAAGGATTTAAAGAAATCCCTTTTCGGTGAAGGCGGCGAATTTGTCGACTACATTATCGGCTTCGGCAAGGCTCTGAACCAAGACGTCTTCGATGAAGAGAGAGTCAGCCCCCGCCTCAGCGTAGACAAAATTGTCTTCAAGGATCATTTGGATACGCCGGCGCCCTTGACGGAGCTTGAAAACTACGGTCTCTTTGACGTATTTTCCTCCATTCGCTTCGCACCCAGCCACATTAACGCCCAACCCTGGCGCTTCCTCTTAAAGGACGACGGCACCATTACCCTTTACATGGACAAGAGCAAGGGTCAAAAGAGCTATGTAGACATCGGCGTCGTCATGTATTACTACGAAGCCATGTTGAAAAATACGGGCACGGAAAAAACCTGGACCTTAATCGAAGGCGCGGACGTTAACGGTTTGGAACCGGTGGCCACCATTTCCCTGTAAAAATTTCAGAATACGGAAGGAGCGTCGCAGGACGCTTCTTTTTTTGTTGTTGACATCGTCGGCATAAGGGCATACAATAAGTATGAGCAAATAATCATATGAATGGAGGAGAATATATGCGCACTTATGAATTGAAAAATTTAAACTGTGCTAACTGCGCGGCGAAAATCGAAACCCGCGTCGGCGAATTGCCCCAAGTCTCCGAGGCCAAGCTGGATTTTATTTCCAAGCGCCTCGTGGTGGAAGGGGCGATTTCAGGTGAAGAGATCCAACAGCTTGTCGACAGCATCGAAGACGGCGTCGTGGTGGTGGAAAAAAATCACGGCGAGAAAAAACAAGAAGCGGAAGAAGAGGAAGGCTCTTTAAAAAACGAACTGATTTCCATTGCCTGCGGCATTATGGCCGCCCTCTTGGTGCAGTTCGTCTATAAGGGATCCTATCAAACGGTGCTCTGGGCCGTGATCCTCGCAGCCGCCGGCTTCGATATTTTCAGAAACGCCTTGAAGGGCATTAAAAACGGCGAAGTCTTCGACGAAAATCTTTTAATGAGCGTGGCATCCGTCGCCGCCTTTTACATCGGCGAACACGGGGAAGCTTTGGCCGTGCTCTTGTTCTACCGTCTCGGCGAAGCCCTGCAGGACTACGCCTTGGACCGCGCCACGGATTCCGTGGAAAGCCTGCTGGCCCGCGATGAAGAGACGGCCCACGTGGAAAAAGACGGTGCCGTCGTCGAAGTGGCGGCAGAAGACGTGGCCGTAGGGGACATCATCATCCTCCGCGCCGGGGACACCTTGGCCGCCGACGGTGAAATCGTCGAAGGGGAAGGCCACATCTCCAATCAACACATGACCGGCGAATCCGTGCCTATCTTAGCGAAAGCGGGGGCGGACATGATGGCCGGGGCCATGGCCATAGATGGCGCCTTTAAAGTGCGCGTCACGAAAGTGGCGGGAGAATCCACTATGGCGAAGATTCAGGGACTGGTCGCCGACGCCAGGTTGAACAAGGGCAAGACCGAAGCCTGGATCACCCGCTTCGCCGCCATATACACGCCGGTGGTCGTAGGGCTTGCGGTTCTCGTGGCCGTGCTGCCGCCTCTGGCATTTTCCGGCGACTGGAATACATGGATCTACAAAGCCTGTGCCTTTTTAATTGTTTCCTGTCCCTGTGCCTTGGTGCTTTCCGTGCCCCTTTCCATGTTTGCCGGCGTGGGCCGGGCATCGAAAGACGGGATGTTTATTAAAGGCTCTACCTCATTGGAAGCCTTGGCCGAAGCCGATGCCATCGCCTTCGACAAAACCGGTACCCTTACCGACGGCAAGTTCACCTTGGCCCAAGTGGACGTGTTAAAGGGAACGGAAGAAGATCTCCTTTCCCTGGCCGCCACGGCGGAACAATACTCCAATCACCCCATCGCACGCTCCATTTTGGAAAAAGCCGCGCCCCAGGGAACGCCTGAGAATTATCGGGAGCTTTCCGGTAAAGGCATTACCTGTACCATCGGCGGCAAGACCGTGGCCGCCGGCAACGACGCCATGCTTCAAGCCATGAGCGTGGAAAATCCCCTCCCAAACATTCCCAAGACGTCGGTCTATGTCGTCAAAGACGGGGAGCTCTTGGGCCGCATCGTTTTTTCCGACTCCATTAAACCCGGAGTGAAGGAGGCGCTGAAAAAATTATCCGCCTTCTTAAAAACCTATCTCTTCTCCGGCGACAAAAAGGAATTGGTAGAGGCCGTAGGCAAGGAGCTGGGCGTAGACGAAAGCGTCGGCGGCCTGCTTCCCGGGGAAAAAGTAGAGGCATTAAACCGCGCCTTGGAACGAAATGAAAAAGTGGTTTACGTCGGCGACGGCATCAACGACGCCCCGGTTCTCGCCAAAAGCGATGTGGGCATTGCCATGGGCACCGGCGGATCGGATATGGCCATCGAAACCGCCGACGTGGTCATCTTAGGCGACGACATCGGCCGCCTTCCCTTCCTCTTCGATCTTTCCAAGCAGACGCGAAAAATTTGCTACGGCAATATCGCCTTTGCCCTTCTCATAAAAATCCTCGTCGTAGGTTTAAACATGTTTAACATCGCCAGCCTCTGGCTCGCCGTCTTTGCCGATGTAGGCGTGTCCTTGATCTGCGTCGTCATCGCCATGAGTCTTTTGAAATACAAGGGGCGAAGCTAACTGTGGTATAATACCATCGGGAGGCGACGATGACTGCAAAATGGAACAACTATCGGACTCTGGCGGAGGATTTTCTCAGCCGAGGCGAGAATAAAGCGGCGTTAAAGGCATATTTGAAGGCGGCGACATTCGCTCCGAACAAAGAAGCCCGTGTGGACGCTTACTTTTCCGTGGCCGATATTTATTGGCAAGACGGCAGAGAAAAGAAAGCGGCGTCCTATTACCGGAGAATTCTGTCCATGGGCAGATACGCCGGTGCCGAGTACGCCTTAGGCGTCTTGGCCCAGGACGAGGGAGACGATGTGGCGGCTGTCGAGCACTTCGAAAAAGCCATTAAAATCGATCCCGATTACGAAAGCGCCTGCTACGAGTTGGCCCTCTTATCCGATGCCATGGGTTACAAAGATCGCGCCTTGGAACTTTTCGAGCGCTGTGCGCAACTGGTTCCCGACAACGGCGTGGTCTGGTCCGATATGGCTTCCATTTACGAGGAGCGCAAGGAGTATAAAAAAGCCCTGGCCCTGGCGAACAAAGCCGTAGCCTTGTCTCCGGCCTACAGCATCGGCTATTACAATCTGGGCGTCATTTACCAAAAGATGTTTAAAAACGAAGAGGCCCTGGCCGCCTACGAAGAGGCCTTGGCCCTCGACGAAAGCTATGCGCCGACTTATTTAAATATGTCGGCCATTTACTTGCGCATGAAAGAGCCGAAAAAAGCCATCGCCATCTTAACCCGAGGAATCGACAGGCACCTGAACAGTGTGAATCTATACTACAATCGCTCCTGCAGCCATATGCGCTTAGGGGAAAAGGACGAGGCCCTGAAGGATTTGAAGCGGGCCATCGCCATGAATCCCCACGCGAAATTGTGGGCATCGAGGGATGTGGATTTAAAAGAAATCGTCCGGGAGGTAGAGGATTGATTATAATAAAGACGGAAAAAGAAATCGAAAAAATGCAAAGGGCAGCGGACCTTTTGATCCAAGTGCACCGCGCCCTCAGAAATGAAGTGAAGCCCGGGGTCACCACCCTGGAGCTGGACCGCTTTGTGGAAAAATTTATCACCGACCGCGGCGGCTATCCGGAGCAAAAGGGCTATCAGGGCTTTCCCTACAGCATCTGCGCGTCGGTGAACGACGAAATTTGCCACGGCTTTCCCAGCGAGCGCAAGCTTGAAGACGGTGACCTTTTGACCATCGACATGGTGGTGAATGTGGACGGCTACCTGGCCGATTCTGCCTGGAGCTACGCCGTGGGCGAGCTCTCTGACGAAGCGCAAAAGCTTATGGACGTCACGAAAGAATGCCTGTATAAGGCCATCGACATCGTGAAGCCCGGCACCCGTCTCGGCGACATCGGGCACGTGATCCAAACCCACGCCGAAGCCAACGGCTTTTCCGTGGTGCGGGATTTCGTGGGCCACGGCATCGGCACCAATATGCACGAGGATCCCCAGGTCCTTCACTACGGCCGGCCCAATCGGGGCGTGCGCCTGGAAGAAGGGATGGTCTTTACCATCGAGCCCATGATCAATGCCGGCGACTGGCCCATTGCCATGGATAAAAACGGCTGGACCGCCCGCACCCGCGACGGCTCTTTGTCCTGCCAATACGAACACACCCTGGCGGTGACCAAAGACGGCGTCATCGTCCTGACGGAGCAAGGAGAATAAAATGCTAAAGCAACTGGAAGCGCCGAAGGTCGGCGACACCATGGTGAAGCTCACCACCACCCTCGGCGACATTACCCTGCGCCTGTTTCCCGACGCGGCGCCGAAAGCCGTGGAAAATTTCACCACCCTCGTGGATCGCGGCTACTACGACGGTATTATCTTTCACCGCGTCATCGACGACTTCATGATTCAGGGCGGCGATCCCACGGGCACCGGCCGCGGCGGCGAAAGCATTTGGGGCAAGGGCTTCGAAGACGAATGCACCCCCGAATACAGAAACCTCGTCGGCGCCCTTTCCATGGCCAATGCCGGTCCGAACACCAACGGCAGCCAATTTTTCATCGTGCAAGGCGCGCCGGTGGGCGACGACATCATCCGCCAAATGGAAGATGCGGGAGAAAAATACGGCTATACCCAAGACGTCATCGACGGCTACAAGAAATGCGGCGGCGCCTTTTGGCTCGACGGCAAGCACACGGTCTTCGGTCAAGTGGCGGACGGCATGGACGTGGTTCACGCCATCGCCAAGGTGGAAAAAAACGCCATGGATAAGCCCCTGGAAGACGTCGTGATCCAACGGGCGAACACCTATACCTACGAATAAAACGGGCCCGAAGGCCCGAGGAAGCAAACGGCCACGCTGTTTGCTTTTTATGTGCCTTGAAAAAATTTCGGCACCCTTCCTTATATAAGGTTGTCTCCGGCAGCGGAAAGTTTCATTTCAAAGAGAACGAAAGGAAACTTTTATTGCCAAGAGCCCTTCGATTCGGTAAGATAGTACGAGATAAAAAGAGGTGTTTCATGAGAGTACTTAAAATCATTGTGGCGGCACTCGTCATTGCCGTCCTGTCGGGGGCCTTGGCCTTGGGCTATAAAATGGTCGATCGACCGATATCCAAAAGAACTAAGGAACCGACGCTGGAAGAAGCGAACAACAGCCTGGAAAAATTAAACACGACCAATCCCTTTACCGGAGACGATCCCCTGCACATACTGCTTTTCGGTATCGACAAGACGGCGACCACGGACATGACCGAGGAGGGAAACCCCACCCGAAGCGACGTCATTATGCTCGTCACCATCGATCCCGTGACCAAGCGGGCACAGCTTTTGTCCCTGCCCCGTGATACCTATGTGGACATCGAAGGCCACGAGGGCAAGACCAAGCTGGGCCACGCTTACGCCTACGGCGGCGAAAAGCTGGCGGAAGAAACGGTGGAAAATTTCCTCGACGTAAAAATCGACTACTACGCTACGGTGGACTACAACGCCGTGGAACGACTGGTAGATGCCGTCGGTGGCATCGACGTGGACATCCCCTTCGACTACAGCTACGAAGACACCTACGTCGTGCCCAATCTGCACATCGACTTTAAAAAAGGCAAGCAGAAGCTGGACGGCGCCAACGCCGTGCGCTACCTGCGCATACGGAAGATCTACGAGGATCAGGACATCGACCGGATCCAGGTTCAACAGCGCTTCCTCATGCAGCTGTTCGACAAAGTCAAGCGGCCCATGATGATACTGAAAATCCCCGAGCTCATCGACATCGCTCTGGACAATATTGAAACCAATCTGTCCTATGGGCAAATCGCCTACCTGGCAAAAATGGGCTTGGACATGGATCGCGACGACATCCAAACCGACACCCTGGTCGGCGATAATCAACGCATCGGCAAGATCGAGTATTATGTCGTGGATCAGGCCTCGGCAAGAGAACAGGTGCGCCGCTTCGCCCAAGGCAAGATCGGCTACTACGAAGAGCTCAAGGAACAAAAGAAAGCAACTGACGACACATCCAATGCCGCCGAGAATAACGGCGCGGCATCCGCAGAGGAATAAAGAAAGCTCTCGCTTCGGCGGGAGCTTTTTTCGTGGTTGGGTATAGAGTAAACGGAAGGTAAAGAATAAGAAAGGAACGAATGATGGAAATTAAACATACAGACGGACGCTTTTACATCGGCGATGCCGATCATCCCCAGGGAGTGCTGGACTATCGCATGAAAGACGACAAAACCGTACAGGCCTATCACACGCAAACATCGGAGGACGTGCGCGGCCAAGGTGTAGCCGGGAAACTCTTCGACGCATTTATCGCCTACGTAAACGAGCGCGATCTAAAGGTACAGGCCGACTGCTCCTATGTGGAAAAGAAAATGAAGGAGAACGAGGACTACAGCCGCCGCCTCGTATAGGCAGCTTTCAACTTTACATGACGGTAAACTCCCGCAAATATCCCCTTGACAGAAAAATGGGGAGTTAGTATAATAGCCTAGTCATCGAGTCTAAAAGTCACGCCGCGTCTTGAAATCAAGACGTGAAAAAAGCGATTGACAAGAAGAGAATATCGATGGTAAACTATAAAAGTTATCGCGCGAGGCGTGCGGAAAGAATTTTTACAAAGTATTAAAAAGTTCTTGACAAAGCATGGCCTGCGAGATATACTAAATAAGCTGTTTCGAAAGAGACAGCACTGAACCAAGTTAATTAAATGGTATAAGAGATTAAACCATAACAATCTAAAAGCTTAAAGCGGAACACAGTCAGTGAATCCGAGCTAAGCAAACTCAAAGTTTTTATTGAGAGTTTGATCCTGGCTCAGGACGAACGCTGGCGGCGCGCCTAACACATGCAAGTCGAGCGATGAACATTCAATGATCCCTTCGGGGTGATTTGGCTGGGATTAGCGGCGAACGGGTGAGTAACGCGTGAGGAACCTGCCTCTTACAACGGGATAGCCTCGGGAAACCGGGATTAATACCGTATAAGACTCCGACATCTCCTGATGATGAAGTCAAAGCGTATGCGGTAAGAGATGGCCTCGCGTCTGATTAGTTAGTTGGCGGGGTAACGGCCCACCAAGACGACGATCAGTAACCGGCCTGAGAGGGTGAACGGTCACATTGGAACTGAGACACGGTCCAAACTCCTACGGGAGGCAGCAGTGGGGAATCTTGCACAATGGGGGCAACCCTGATGCAGCGACGCCGCGTGAGCGATGAAGGTTTTCGAATCGTAAAGCTCTGTCCTATGGGAAGATAATGACGGTACCATAGGAGGAAGCCCCGGCTAACTACGTGCCAGCAGCCGCGGTAATACGTAGGGGGCGAGCGTTGTCCGGAATTACTGGGCGTAAAGGGTTCGCAGGCGGCATGGCAAGTCCGATGTAAAAGGCGAAGGCTCAACCTTCGTAAGCATCGGAAACTGTCAAGCTTGAGTGAAGGAGAGGCAAGTGGAATTCCTAGTGTAGCGGTGGAATGCGTAGATATTAGGAGGAATACCGGTGGCGAAGGCGACTTGCTGGACTTCAACTGACGCTGAGGAACGAAAGCGTGGGTAGCAAACAGGATTAGATACCCTGGTAGTCCACGCCGTAAACGATGAGTGCTAGGTGTCGGGGGTCAAACCTCGGTGCCGCCGTTAACACAATAAGCACTCCGCCTGGGGAGTACGTGCGCAAGCATGAAACTCAAAGGAATTGACGGGGACCCGCACAAGCAGCGGAGCATGTGGTTTAATTCGAAGCAACGCGAAGAACCTTACCAGGACTTGAAATACTAGCGTCCGCTTTAGAGATAAAGTTTTTTCTTCGGAAACGCTAATACAGGTGGTGCATGGTTGTCGTCAGCTCGTGTCGTGAGATGTTGGGTTAAGTCCCGCAACGAGCGCAACCCTTACTTTTAGTTGCCAGCACGTAACGGTGGGAACTCTAAAGGGACTGCCGATGATAAATCGGAGGAAGGTGGGGATGACGTCAAATCATCATGCCCTTTATGTCCTGGGCTACACACGTGCTACAATGGTCGGTACAGAGGGCAGCGACAGAGCGATCTCAAGCGAATCTCAAAAAGCCGATCCCAGTTCGGATTGCAGGCTGCAACTCGCCTGCATGAAGTCGGAGTTGCTAGTAATCGCAGATCAGAATGCTGCGGTGAATGCGTTCCCGGGTCTTGTACACACCGCCCGTCACACCATGGGAGTTGGCAATACCCGAAGCCAGCGAGCCAACCG